>NZ_BPQT01000015.1 GCF_022179405.1 Methylobacterium marchantiae | reverse complement strand
CTTCTTCAACACCCTGATAGGCCGGTCAAGCGCGTCGAGGAGACCAGGCGGGGCGGCTTCCGAGCCCACGATCGCGTCACGGGGAAAATGACCGGATCACCCGGCTCGACGCGCATCGCCGGCTCGCCCTTCGCCGACAGGCCGCCCGGTCTCCCTCACGGGTTGATCCATCCCTCCGACAGCGCGGCTCAGGCGGGATCGGTCGAGCGGCGAGATCGGGACCGGAGGGCGCTTCCTGTCCCTCGCTGCGGCGTCCGGCGGCACCTGCCCGTGACTCATGGTGAGAGACGGTCGTTCCCGCGTCACGTCGTGCCGAACAGGCACGCCGCCTTCGGGGAGAAGCTCGGAATCCTGTGCAAGAAGAGGGGTTCCCTCGAGGCCGAGCTGCAGGCCGGCCTCGACAAGCGCCCGGAACCCAAGCGCCCGGAACCCCGCTGCCCGCCGGCACCAGACGCCCCGAAGCTGCAGCGGAGCGTCCGGGACGTCATCGACAAGACGCCGGAGGATTTCATGGCCTCGGTGGAAAGCCGCGCGGCAGAGGCCGGGAAAGCGAAGACGCCCAAGCCCTGATCCCAAAAGCCACCTGCCTCTCCGCGAACCCGGAAGAGCAGGTCACCCACCGCCGAGGCATCGGCGCCGGAGCAGGCCAGTGGTCGAGGTCGGATGGGTGGCACCCGTGCTCAGGGTCGGGTTTCGATCCATCAAAGATGGTTACAAATGCCCACTTGTTCGCAAGCTAGATTCGGTTCGTAGTCAATTATTACCCTATAAGCCAGTAAATTAAGCAATTTTGCGTCATGAGTGATTAAATGCCAACTATAATCTTATGGCGCTGACAGGAACAGATCACCACATAGTCCACGCTCATCGCAGTATGAATAGACCGTTTTCCCTGTGCTAGAATCTGTGTACTGCCCACAAACCTTATGAAAGTTTTTTTTCAGATTACAATTGATCATAAGAGCTTGCATTTTCGTTGACGGTATCAGCTTACCTTTATCTTCGGCTGAAAAGACTTCGAACCCGTCAACTTGTAATGCTTCTTCGTAGGTCATCATGAATGGCAGAATCGTCATGGTCAAACTTCACCTTAAGTTATTAATTCCATTGGCAACTGCATTGCCGATCTGCTTTGCAAAATGTGACTCAGTAACCGCGCCAATCGGCTCGGGCTGTGCTGGAATCCTGAGCGGACGACCTGCGGCCTTTAGTTGAGTCGGCCCCATGGTCACGAGGAGGGTATCTTTGCGGTTTCGCGAAACGTCGAAAAATTTGCCGCCCTGATTTGCAGATACCTCAGTAAATTTCCACGCCGGGTTTATATTTCCGTCCGCCTTTATGTAAAAGTACGTTGTTTGCTGAATTACTTGGAGACGCCCTCCACTTTTAAAAGGATTAGAAATATTATTGTTCAGACTAGCGGGAAACGCCGCCGAGAAAAGTGTTTCTTTCAAACCCAGCGTCCCCGCGATTGGATAAAGTTCTCTTCCGGTATCGCAGGGCACATTCTGAAACTGGCGCTCGTTGAAATATTCGCTGAACACTGCGAACCAGTCTATCTCAAGCTCACGCGAAGCCTCGGATGAAAGTGAGCCGGCAAGACCAAGCGCCAGGGTGCTGGGCATTGCAACTGTCACGCTCGGATTGAGCGCTGTCATCTCGTTTACATTCAGAGTTAGCGAAATTTTTGCCGACCACGTCTTCATCCATTCCGCATCATTGTGATTGTTTGTCAAATTGTCATAGGTGTCAAGAACTGCATTTCTCATTTCACAATGGATGTGCGAGGTTACCGCTTGAACGAATGGTGCTTCGTCAGTCCAGCCCTTGTCCGAAAGATCGAAGCGAGGCGGGGTAGTCCCGCAGGCGGACAATAGCAAAGCAAAAATCGCGCACGGGGCGGGCCACTTCATGTCATTAGCCTTGTCTGCAATCAATGTGAGCATTCAGGCATGGGCTTGAACACACTACAATCGATCAACAAGATTGTAGTGTGAAATTTTTTCACTGTGGCGTTTACACATCAATTCTCCTCCGACGAAGAGGTGGACGAAGATTGTCTGCTTCAGGAAGGCTTCAGATGCACAGCTCTTGTTTCAGCCCATGCTCAATCTAAACCGTCCACGTCCCAAAGGTCTGAATGCGGGCAGGAAGCCAACGTCCGCTCACCACCCAACTCGATCGTTCGAAGCAGCCACCAAACGTCGGCTGACGCCAGGCGATTTCCACATCGCCGCTCGCCTCGGCCGCGCCAGGGCTGCCGCGCCTTGTATCGCGGTCTCACAATGTCGGTTCCGCGAGACTGCCCGTAATCCCGGCCCGCGGCGCGTCGGCTGAATCGGCGTCCGTGATCGCGTTTCGCCCGGCGAGCGGGTTCGACGGGCGGCCGTCGCGCCTCGCCACCCGGTTCACCTGGCTTCCTGAGACGTCATCAAGCCCTGGATGTCCGCGAAGGTCGCGTCCCACTCGGTTGCCGGAATCGGCATCAAGCCGAAGAACCGCAGAAAGAAGGCCCCCTCGGTGGCGAGAAAGGCCAGCCGGGCACGCCGCGCGGCAGGGTCGTCGGCATGCAGCCCGACGGCATGGTCCCGATACCACTGGCGCAGGTCGACGAGATGCTCCGGCGTCTGAAGGAGGAGGGCGAGCAGACTGGCGGCCCGACGCTGGGTGTCTTCGTCGTCCCGGCGGGTCACCTCCACATGCGCTGCGACCCGCGCGAGAAGGGAGGGATCGCCTCCGGCGAGCGCACCGGCACGGTCGGCATAATCCTGCATCCAGCGGCGTAGCATGGCCGCGATCAGCGCCTCCTTGGTGCCGAAGGACGATTGCACCCCGCCCTTGGTGATCCCGGCCGCCTTCGCCACCGCGTCGATCGTCAGGGCCGCCGCGCCACGCTGCGCGACGATGTCCTCCGCGACGGCGAGCACATGGTCACGGTCTATCGTCTGGCGTCGCCCCATCGCTCGCAGGTCCTCCTTGAAAAATTAAAATACGTGCGTATTTCAATTCGGACAAGTGAGCCGGACGGTGGAGCAGGGGCCCTGCCGGTTCGGTGACCACGAACGAAGGAAGGAATGCGTCATGGCGTGGCTCTATCTGGTAGGGGCGGGGCTGCTGGAAATCGGATGGCCCGTCGGTCTGAAGATGGCTCAGACGTCCGAGACCCGCTGGACCGGCACCGCCATGGCGGTCGCCTTCATGGCGGCGAGCGGATTCCTGCTCTGGCTTGCGCAGCGTGATATCCCGATCGGAACGGCTTACGCCATCTGGACCGGCATCGGTGCGGCGGGGACGTTCATGGTCGGCATCATGATCTACGGCGATCCGACGTCCCTGGCGCGCTACGCGGGTGTGGCTCTGATCGTCGCCGGGGTGGCGACCCTGAAGCTGGCGCACTGATCCACGTCGGTGTCGGTTCCGCGAGACCGCGCGTGGTGCCTGCCCGTGCAGCATCGCCCCGTCGAAGGCCGCGCCGGGCCCCGACGCGAAAAAGGCCCCGGATCGCTCCGGGGCCTTTTTCGTCGCTGCCGTGCTCGACGCTCAGCGGAACAGGTTCAGGAAGCCGCCCGGCTCGGCATAGATGCCCGGAGCCGCGGTGGAGGTCTGGAAGGTGATCGAGCCGATCACCGCATCGCCACACCATTTCGAGGTCCCGCCATTGGTGATCTGGCGGAAGTCGCCGGTGAAGGCGGCGCATTCGGTCTTGGTCAGGTCGGTGTTGTGGTAGCGGACGTCGAGGACGATGTTCTTGTAGGTGTAGGACAGGCCGACATTGCCGTAGAGGTAGCTCGGCAGGTTGAACGAGGTGAAGCGCCCGATGCCGGCATCGAAGCCGGTGGCCGAGCTCTTGGCCGAGCCGAGGAAGAAGTAGCCGAGTTCCGAGGACAGCGAGAAGCCGCCGGCATAGGCCTCCGGCAGGAACGGGAAGAACGTCGCCGGCAGCGTGTAGGCCAGGGTGCCCGAAGCGTAGGTGCTGTTGGCGTGCGTGCCGAGGAAGTTCGGCGAGAAGAACACGTTGGTGCCGACGGTGAGCGCGTCCGTCGCGGTGTAGAGCATCTTGCCGGCGGCTTCGTAATAGTCGGTGTTGCGCGTCGTGAACGGGCTGCCGTTATTGTTGAACAGCTGCTGCTCGTTCGGGTAGAAATAGTAGAGGATGCCGAGGTCGAAGGCGAACTTGTCGAAGGTCGGGCGGATACCGGCGACGAGATCGAACTCCATGTCCGGCTTGGTCGGCAGGCGGACCTGATAGGTCGCGAAGCCCGCATAGGCGAAGTTGTTGAAGAACTGGGCCTCGAAGAAGGTCTGGTAGCTGCCCTGCAGGTTCGACTGCGACACGCCGCGGAAATTGTAGTCCGTCTGGTAGCGCGAGCCGAAGGAGAAGCCGATGAGCGGATCGGCCGCCTTGGCCTCCACCGGCATGGCCTTCGGAATGGCGAGATCGGCCGAAGAGGCCGGAGAAACTGCGAGGCCGGCGAGCGTGCCGAGGGCCAGTATCGAGGTGGTCAAGCGGCGCATGGCCCGGTCCTTTTCGTGAAAGACGTGAGGGCGTGGCTGCGCCAATCCCCGTTCCGTGAGATCTCCCGGGCTTTTGTCCCGCCGTGCCGGCACGGCGGTCTTCGCGTGCCGGTGGAGGCTCTCGGACCAGTCGCGCCGTCTCCGGCGCCGGAACCCTAGCCTCCAACTCAGGCTTGACCGTATGGGACGATGGACGTGAGCAAAAGGACATTGCTGCAACAGTTCCAATCAATCCGGCCGTCTTGCTTGAAAACCGATTTAATCGTGCCGATCACCGGCAAGTTGCACAATATTGATACTGGACGTGCACAATAAATAGCTGATTTTCGCGATGGGCGAGAGCGGCCCGGCCATCCCGGCCTCCGCCCCGGCACCTCCAGGCGGCGCGGGAGCGCGAAACGCGACGGGCCGCACCCTGTTGGGGTGCGGCCCGGCCACGTCGTCGACGATTGCGCTGGAGTGGGAAGCTACTCGCCGGTGAGGGCGGCCTTGGTGCGCGACCACCATCCGGCGCGCTTGGGACGATCGGGATCGGCCGGCGTCAGCACCACGGCGACGGGCTCGGGCGCGGGAGCCGGCGCAGAGGCGACCGGTGCCGGCTCGATCGCCGTCTCGGCGTCGGGCTGGACGGTGCCGGCGGTCTCCGGCTCCCGGGCGACGTCTTGCTGGGTGAGGTCTTCCCGGGCGACGTCCTCAAGGTCGATGCCGGGAGCCCGGAACGACGGCTCTTCGGAGACCGGCAGGTCCACCGAGACGGCCTCGGGCTCGGCCCCGCGCGGCGGATCGGACAGGACCGGAGCGGCCGCCTCGGCGGAGACCGGCTCGCGCTGGTCCTCTCCGGCGTCTTCTCGCGCGTCGTCGCGCGGGCGGCTCTCGTTGCGCTCGCGGCCACGTCCACCGCGACGTCCGCGGCGGCGGCGACGGCCGGCGCCCTCGTCGTCGGACGCATCCGAGCGCGGCGCGGAGACCGTCTCGCCGTCCTGGGCCTCGGCCGCGACGGGCCGCTCGGCCTCGTCGTTGTCGTTGTCCCGACCCTCGTTGTCCCGACCTTCGATGTCGCGACCTTCGCCATCCTGGCCGTCGCCATCCGCATCGTCGTCGCCGGACTGGTCGTCATCGTTCGCGGCGTGCTCGCCCGTCGATTCACCGGTCTCGTGACGGCCGCCGCGACGGCGACGGCGACGACGGCGGCCACCGCCGGAACGGCCCTCGCCGTTGCCCTCGGCCGATTTCTCGCGCGACGCCTCGGCCTCCGGCTCCGCCACCTCGGCCTCGACGATCGCCTCTTCTTCCTCGTCGCCCTCGATCTCGTCGTCGGCCTCGTGCAGGGGCGAGATCGCCACGGCGCGGACCCCCGTCACCGGACCCTCGTTCCGGATCGCGAGCTCGCCGCGATCGAGCTGGAACGCCGAGGTGGCGGCCAGCCGCTCGTCGGCGGCGATGGTGACGCTGACGCCGAAGCGGATCTCCAGCTCGCGCAGATGCGCGCGCTTCTGGTTGAGGATGTAGAGCGCCGTCTCGGTGCGGGTGCGCAGGATGAGGTTGTGGGTCGTGCTCTTGAGCAGCGATTCCTCGATGGCGCGCAGGATCTGCAGGGCCACCGACGCCGTGGCGCGGACATAGCCCGAGCCGCCGCAATGGATGCAGGGGAGCGACGAGCTCTCCAGCATGCCGGTGCGGATGCGCTGGCGGCTCATCTCGAGCAGGCCGAAGGGCGAGATCCGGCCGACCTGGATGCGGGCGCGGTCGTTCTTCAGGCAGTCGTTGAGCTTCTTCTCCACCGCGCGGTTGTTGCGCTTCTCCTCCATGTCGATGAAGTCGATGACGACAAGCCCGGCGAGATCGCGCAGGCGGAGCTGGCGGGCGACCTCCTCGGCCGCCTCCATGTTGGTGCGCAGAGCCGTGTCCTCGATATCGTGCTCGCGGGTCGAGCGACCCGAGTTCACGTCGATGGAGACCAGGGCCTCGGTCGGGTTGATGACGAGGTAGCCGCCGGATTTCAGCGTGACATGCGTCGAGAACATCGCGTCGAGCTGCTGCTCGACCCCGTGGCGCGCGAAGATCGGCGTCGGGTCGCGGTAGGGCTGCACCACCTTGGATTGGCCCGGCATCAGCATGCGCATGAAGTCGCGCGCCTCGCGGTAGGCCTCGTCGCCCGCCACCAGGATGTCGTCGATGTCCTTGTTGTAGAGGTCGCGGATGGCGCGCTTGATGAGCGAGCCTTCCTCGTAGACGAGGGCGGGCGCGGAGGAGGACAGGGTCAGCTCGCGCACGCTCTCCCACAGGCGCATCAGGTATTCGAAGTCGCGCTTGATCTCGGGCTTGGTGCGGGACGCGCCGGCCGTGCGCAGGATGACGCCCATCCCCTCGGGCACCTCCAGGTCCTGGGCGACTTCCTTGAGGCGCTTGCGGTCAGCGGCCGAGGTGATCTTGCGGGAGATGCCGCCGCCACGGCCGGTATTGGGCATCAGCACCGAGTAGCGGCCGGCCAGCGACAGGTAGGTGGTGAGCGCCGCGCCCTTGGTGCCGCGCTCCTCCTTGACGACCTGCACCAGGATGATCTGGCGGCGCTTGATCACTTCCTGGATCTTGTAGTGACGGCGGTAGGTGCGGGGACGCTCGGGGATCTCGGCCAGCGCATCGCCGCTGCCGCCGACCTGCGAGACCTTGTGCTCGCCGTCCTCGCCTTCATGATCCTCGTCCGAATCCTCGTCGTCGGATTCGTCCTCGTCCTCGTCGTCCGAATCGTCGTCCTCGTCCGAATCGTCCTCGTCGGATTCCTCGTCCTCATCCGACTCGTCGGGGGAGACCGCCGACGGTGCCTCGGGATGGCCCTCGGCCACCGGCTCGGCGGCGGATGTCTCGGCCGGGGCGGCATCCTCGGACACGGGCGCGGTCGCCTCGACCGTCTCGCCTTCGAGAGCGGCCGGCGGCAGGTCGGACGACGCGTCCGAACCGGGCTCGATGGGAGCTGATTCGGCGGTCGCCGTTTCCGCCGGTACGGCATCGTCTGTCGCGGCCGCATCGGAATCGTGCTCGGCGGAGGGAGCCTCACCGAAGGCCTCGGGCGCGAAGGCGTGCTCGCCCGATTCGTTGTTCTGCGAAGCCCGGTCCTGATTCTGCGAAGCTTGGTCCTGATTCTGCGAAGCCTGATCCTGCGGCGCGTCCTCGTCGGGGCGGCGCGCCTCGACGACGTCGGACACGTCCTCCGCGCTCACCGTCTCGCCGGTCTTGGCGGAGGCGGCCTCGGCGCGGCGGCCGCGCGAACGGCGGCGCGGCTTGCGCTCCTCGCGCTCGCGGTGCTCCTCGGCGTCGCGCGCCTCGTCCTCCAGCAGCGCCTGACGATCGGCCAGGGGGATCTGGTAATAATCGGGGTGGATCTCGCTGAAGGCGAGGAAGCCGTGGCGGTTGCCGCCGTATTCGATGAAGGCCGCCTGGAGCGAGGGCTCCACCCGGGTCACCTTGGCGAGGTAGATGTTGCCGCGAAGCTGGCGCCGGTTGGCCGCCTCGAAGTCGAATTCTTCGACCCTAGACCCGTGGACCGTGACGACCCGGGTCTCTTCCGGGTGCATCGCATCGATGAGCATCTTGTTGTTGTTGGCCATGACAAGCTTTCATGGCGGTCGACGTCGTCCTTCTGGAGCCGAACTGTCCCGGCGAAGCGCTGCCCGGTCCTGGCCCATCGGCCGTCGGGGGGAGCGCGCGCCAAGGCCCGAAGACGCGGGCCAGGGGGGCTTTGGGGAAGGGATTGCCGTCAACCGCCGCTGGGCGCCGGCGATCGGCGCGCGTGGGGTTGAACCTGGCCAGGGCCGACGGCGAACCGGCGCCACGCGAACCGCGTACGCTGTGAACACGAGCAACGGCAACCGATGCTGTGCGTCCGTCCATCCTCTCCCTGACCTCACGAAGATTTCGAGGCCGGTCGAAACGCCGGCCACTGATTTCAAGAACGGCGCGTCGGCGAGAAACCGCCGCATGAACCGATACCCACCCGGACGTGAAAACGCCGACGAACTTGACGCGGAGAGCCGACTGCGAAGACGACACGGCGATGAGCCAGGACGCATTCGCGGGCCGCGGATGAGACCGCACGGCACCCGGGAAGGGGACATTACCATTACAGATCGTCGCGGGCGCTTGGCAAGCAGCAACGCTCGCGCCGCCGCAACTTTGCCGACGTCGCGCGGATGCGGCAGTCCGGCCCGCAGTTTCGCTCGGGTCCTGTCGCGCGGCGGCAACAACGAGCCCGCATCGGCCCGCCGACCGAGAGGAACGGTTAACCATCCCGGCCGTATCCCTTACGAACGCTCACGAACGCCCTCGCTTCCAAAGACCATACGGTTTCGGGACAACGACTGACGGATCGATGCCGCCTCGCGCTCGCCTGCTCCGCCCCGCACTCTTCCTCGCCGCCGCCCTGATGGCCGTTCCGGTCGCCGCGCAGGACGGATCGCGCACGGGCACGAATGCGGGCACGAGTCATGCGGTCTCCGGCCAGCAATCGGCCGTCGCCATCGCGGCGGATCTGTCCGCCGGTGCCGGCGGCTCGACCAAGCTCACCCTGACCCTGTCGAAGCCGATCGAGGCTCGCGCCTTCGTGATGGAGCGGCCCGACCGGGTGGTCATCGACCTGGCGGAGGTGAACTTCCAGCTCGGCCCCGAGACCGGGCGCCGCCGCGAAGGGCTGGTCTCCTCCTTCCGCTACGGCCTGTTCGCCCCCGGCCGCTCCCGCATCGTCGTCGATCTCGCGCAGCCGGCGAATGTGGGGCGCATCGAGACGACGACGCGCGCGCGCGACGGCGCCGTCCTCCTCTCCGTCGAATTCCAGAAGGCGGATCGCGAGGCCTTCCGCCGCGCCGCCGTCTCGAACGACCCGGCCCCGCCGAGCCGCAAGGTCACCGCCGCCGAGCCGACGGATTCCCGGCCGCTGATCATGATCGATGCCGGCCATGGCGGCATCGATCCGGGCGCCATCGCCGCCACCGGCATCTTCGAGAAGGACATCGTCTTCGGCTTCGCCCAGGCGCTCGCCGGCAAGCTCGAGGCCTCCGGCCGCTATCGGGTCCGGATGACCCGCGACCGCGACGTCTTCGTGCCGCTCTCCGAGCGCGTGCGGATCGCCCGCGAGGCCAGCGCCGACCTGTTCGTCTCGATCCACGCCGATTCGATCTCGTCGGCACCGCAGGTGCGCGGCGCCACCATCTATACCGGGTCAGAGAAGGCCACCGACGCCGAATCCGCCAAGCTCGCCGAGCGCGAGAACAAGGCCGATGCCGCCGCCGGCACCGAATCCAGCGAGGGGCCCGGCCACATCGCCGACATCCTGCAGGAACTCACCCTGCGCGAGACCCGCACCTTCTCGTCGGGTTTCGCCAAGGGGCTGATGTCCTATCTCGGCCCCGTCATGGAGATGAGCAACAAGCCGCATCGCGAGGCCGGCTTCGTCGTCCTGCGCTCGCCCGACGTGCCCTCGGTGCTGGTGGAACTCGGCTACCTGTCGAGCAAGCGCGACCTCGACCTGCTCCAGTCCGAAGCCTGGCGGGCCGACGTCACCGGCGGGATGGCGAAGGCCATCGACGCGTTCTTCGCCAACCGCACCTCCCTGACCCGGCCGATGCCGCCGCGCCGCTCCGCGGCAATCGCCCCAGTTTCACCATAGATACGGTGTGAAACCGGGGCTCACGGCGCCCCGGCCCGGAACAGGCGTTCTTCGTCTTCCGGATGATCGCGGGTCGTCGCATCACTCTTGCCTTTCCGGGACATTCGCGGTCTCGGTCATCCTCGCCTCTCGGCCGGACCGGCAGCGGCAGATCATCGACGGACGGGACCCGGATGCGCTTCATCCTTCGTTTCTTCGGCTTCCTGTTCAGCGTCGGTGCGATGCTGTTCGTGCTGCTGTCCGCGGCAGGCGCGTATTTCTACTACACCTACAGCCAGGATCTGCCCGACCACGCGGCCCTCGCCAATTACGAGCCGCCGGTGATGAGCCGCGTCCATGCCGCCGACGGCAGCCTGCTCGCCGAATACGCCAACGAGCGCCGGCTCTACCTGCCGATCCAGGCGATGCCGAAGATCGTCGTCGCCGCCTTCCTCTCGGCCGAGGACAAGAACTTCTACAAGCACGGCGGCATCGACCCCGAGGGCGTCGTGCGCGCCATCCTGACCAACGCCAAGAGCGGCAAGAAGCAGGGCGCCTCGACCATCACCCAGCAGGTGGCGAAGAACTTCCTCCTCACCAACGAGCAGACCTTCGACCGCAAGATCAAGGAGGCGCTGATCGCACTCCGGATCGAATCGACCTACTCGAAGGACAAGATCCTCGAACTCTACCTCAACGAGATCTTCCTCGGCACCATCGTGCCCGGCCGCAACCTGCACGGGGTCGCCGCCGCCGCGCTCGATTATTTCGGCAAGTCCGTCCACGAGCTGACGATCAACGAGGCGGCCTATCTCGCCGCGCTGCCGAAGGGCCCGAACAACTACCACCCCTATCGCCAGACCCAGAAGGCCCTCGACCGCCGCAACGAGATCATCGGCCTGATGGCGCAGAACGGCTACATCACCAAGGAAGAGGGTGAGGGCGCCCGCAAGATGCCGCTGGGCGTGAACCCGCGCGTCGCCTTCGCCAACGCCGCCAACGCCAATTACTTCACCGAGGAAGTCCGCCGCGAGATCACCGAGCGCTACGGCGAGAAGAAGCTCTACGAGGGCGGCCTCTCCGTGCGCGCCACCCTCGACCCGAAGATGCAGGCCTGGGCGCGCAAGGCCCTGGTCGACGGCCTGATCCGCTACGACCAGTCCCATGGCTGGCGCGGAGCGCAGGCCAAGGTCGATCTCGTCGGCCGCGACTGGGGTCTCGCCGTCGCCGAAGTCCCCGGTCTCGGCGACGTCCAGCCCTGGCGCCTCGCCGTGGTGCTGAGCACCACGGGCGGCGCGGCCCAGATCGGCCTCCAGCCCCGCCGCGAGGCGTCCGGCCAGGTCTCCAAGGATCGCGAGACCGGCACCATCGCCGCCGACGGCACCCGCTGGACCGGGCGCTCGCCCGCCGCCGCGCTCAATCCCGGCGACGTGGTCTATGTCGAGGCCATCGACGGCGGCCGCGGCCAGTACCGCCTGCGCCAGCGCCCCGAGATCTCCGGCGCCATCGTCGCCATGGATCCCTATACGGGCCGCGTCCACGCCATGGTCGGCGGCTTCTCCTATGACGAGAGCCAGTTCAACCGCGCGACCCAGGCCCAGCGCCAGCCGGGCTCGTCGTTCAAGCCGATCGTCTACTCGGCGGCGCTGGACAACGGCTACACCCCGTCCTCGATCGTGCAGGATTCGCCGATCACCATCGAGGCCGGACCCGGCCAGGAGGCCTGGACGCCCTCGAACTACGACGGCAAGTCCGGCGGCCCGCACACGCTCCGCTACGGCATCGAGCATTCGAAGAACCTGATGACGGTGCGGCTGGCCAAGGATGTCGGCATGCCGCTCATCGCCGAATATGCCCGCCGCTTCGGCGTCTACGACGACATGCTCCCCGTCCTGCCGATGTCGCTGGGTGCCGGCGAGACCACGGTCATGCGCATGGTCACCGCCTATTCGATGCTCGCCAATGGCGGCCGGCGCATCCGCCCGACCCTGATCGACCGCATCCAGGACCGGGTCGGCGAGACCATCTACAAGCACGACAACCGCAAATGCCTCGGCTGCGACGCCGAGAAATGGTCGGGCCAGGACGAGCCGAAGCTGGTCGACGATTCCGAGCAGGTCCTCGACCCGCTCACCGCCTACCAGATGACCTCGATCATGGAAGGCGTGGTCCAGCGCGGCACCGCCACGATCCTGAAGCAGATCGGCAAGCCGCTCGCCGGCAAGACCGGCACCACCAACGACGCCAAGGACGCGTGGTTCGTCGGCTTCTCCCCCGACCTCGCGGTGGGCGTCTATCTCGGCTTCGACAAGCCGCGCTCCCTCGGTGATCGCGCCACCGGCGGCGGCCTCTCGGCGCCCATCGCCCTCGACTTCCTGAAACAGGCCCTCAAGGACAAGCCGCCGACGCCGTTCCGCGTGCCCCCCGGCATCAAGCTGATCCGCGTCAACGTCGCCTCCGGCATGCGCGCCGGCTCGGGCGAGGGCGCCGGCACGATCCTCGAAGCCTTCAAGCCGGGCACCGCCCCGCCGGACGCCTACGTCGCCGCGCCGTCCGCCGCCCCCGCCGCGGTCCCGGCGGACGCGGACCGCGCGGCCCAGGCCGGCGGATTGTACTAGCGCGGCACAGACGAACGCCCGGCCTATCGCCGGGCGTTCGGGGTGGAGGATTTCCGCTCCTCGTCTTGCGCACCTAACGGCGGCGAAGCGCGGCAAGCCGGACCGATGGACCTGCGTCCATGGCGGCGGTCAGGCGGGGACCGGCGCCCTGCCGGATGCGTCGCTCAGCCGCCGACGCAGCAGATCCGCGTAGCGGGCCAGGGCCCGTGAGAGGGGCGAGCGCCACAGCCCGTGTCCGTCGTCGCACAGGGGATCGTTCACCACGGGACTGCCGTCGTCGCCGACGAGGACGTTGCCGATGTTCGGGTCGAGCCCCTGCGGCGACACGGCCCGCAATCCGGCGACATAGGCCTCGTATCCGGGCCAGGCGGTCCTGAACGCCTCGCGGATGCCGTCGAAGCTCGCATGATCGACACGGGGTTCGTGCGCCGGCCATTCCACCTTGAACCGATCGCGCACGCCGTCATCCATGGCGACGCCCGGATGGTCCGCGATGACGGCATGGGCGTAGGCCAGCCACCACGCGTCGCGCGCCGGATCGGTCAGTCGCGACCCCACGGTCATCAGCGCACCGCAGCGGCTGACATGGATGTCGTGGATACGCGGCGCATGCGGTCCATCCGAGCCTGCGAACCCCTTGCGGAGGAGTGCCGCATAGTCGCCGAACCCATCGGCCTTGCGCGCGAAGCGCACGACGACGTCCGGGTGATCCGGATGGGCATGGACGGTGCCATGGTACCCGAAACCGATCTCGGACCATCCTCCGGCGATCAGCGCGGCATAGGCTCCTGCGGCCGACCGTTCGACGATACCCATGGCGGCGAGCGAGGGACCCGATGTCGTTTCCCGTTTTCCAAAACCGAACATCGCCGCCACTCCTTCCTGCCACTCGATGATCCGACGCGACGCGCGCTCGCGAGCCGCACGGGTGCGGCGTCGAGGCGGGACCGGACGGGCAGGTCCGGCGAAGGTCGAGGTGACCGTGTCGATATCGGGGGCAGCGTGACGCGCCTGTCACACCGCTGTCATGGAATGACCCGAGCCTCGGGAAAGTTCAATCCCTGCAGAAATGTAAATCGGCGGGCGTGGCACATGCGCCATTCCGATCCATCGTGTGGCGGACGTCGCCCATCCCGGCGAGCAGCCTCCGGGCCAGGACCCCGTCCGCTTCGCTAAGGCCGAATTCCGCGACCGGCCGGACGTGCCGGTTCACGTGGTCGGGGCCGACCTCGACATCGTCGAGGACGAGGTAATGCGTGATGCGGTTCCGCGTCGCATGCTCGGTGATCTCGTCGCCACGCCCGGCTCGCTCGGCGGCGAGCATGCCGCCCGTTTCCGCATCCCGGCTGGTCGGCAGGATGGCGGTCCGCCAGTCGAGGTGGAAGCAGGTCTCCGGAAGGCCGGCCTCGATCAGGGTCGGGCGGCAATCGTCGATGCGCCATGTGGACGACACGACCACTCTGGCGTCGAACTCCCGCACCAGACCGGCGACAAGGGCGACCTGGGCCGGGTCGAGCCTGTCCTTGCCGAACCGCCGCTGATAGCCGACCGTCGTCACGACGCCGTCGACGTCGAGATAGATCGTCGGCGATCCCGCCTCTCGATGCTCGTTCAAGGGGCCAACCTCGTCTGATGCGGCGATTCCGCCGCCGCCGCGGACGCCTACGATGCGGCGCCGCACCCGTCCAGCACGCAGATGACGGGCACCACCGCCACGGGCGGCGCGGTGCATGGTGGAAAGCGCCATCCGGCCATGGGGCCCTCCGAGCGCATCCTCGGGTCAGCGAGGCCTGACGTCGCGCGCCGACATCC
The DNA here is from genome assembly GCF_022179405.1 of Methylobacterium marchantiae. GTDB lineage: Bacteria > Pseudomonadota > Alphaproteobacteria > Rhizobiales > Beijerinckiaceae > Methylobacterium > Methylobacterium marchantiae. Next base: position 233,126 of record NZ_BPQT01000015.1, on the reverse strand, counting down.
CGAAACGTCGTCGGAATGCCCTGCTGAACAGCGACGGATCGGTGAAGCCGCACCGGATCATGATGATCGCGATACTCTCCGTCGCCAGCGCCGGGTCGGACAGGTATTCACGGGCGCGGTCCAGTCGCGCGTCGCGGATGGTCGCCGCGACCCCTTCGCCGTCTGCAAAAGCGGCGTAGAGCCGGGTTCGGGAGACGCACAGGCTCTTGCACATCGCGTCCGGCCCGAAATCCGGATCGTGCAGGCTGCGCGCGATATGGACCATGGCCAGGGACCGCAATGCCTCCGTCGAGACGATTCCTTCGGATGTGTCGACGAAGCTCCGAAGCAGATGCAGGGCCCCCTCGGTGGCGATCCTGGCCTCGTCATCGGACATCTGTCCGACCAGACCGGCATAGGTCTGCAGATAGTTCGCGAAGAGGGCGGAGTGGGGACCGCTGCGGATGATGCGCCCGGCGAAGGCGTCCGGTTCGCCGACATGGGTCCGGAAGACCGAGCGTGACACGCGGAGCCGCATCTCCTCGTAGGCTTCGTATCCGCCGGCCTGGAAGGGGCGGCTGGTGTCGACGATGCTGATGTCGCCGGGGTCCATCCGCGCCCCGCGATTGCCCTGCTCGAAATACCCGTCACCCCGCAGGAACACCGCGATGGTCACCACATCGACGTCGTCCCGTCGGACGTGATGTGCCAAACGCGTGGCATCGACCGGATCGCTCTTCGTGTGCAGCAGGACGCTGTGCGTGGCGTTGGCGACGAAGCGATCGGCCGCGAAGGATCGCACCTTCTTCGTCCTGTGGATGTCGACACCGCTCAGCGCCGAAATGGAATCCCGCCAGAACTCGAAGGCCCGGACGGGTTCGATCTCGGCCGTGCTTTGGACAAGCGTCTTGACGTCGGACGGGTCGGCCAAAACACGCGCGCTCCAGCAAATCGGCTTGAAGGTCCATCGGAAGAGAACCCGACGCCCGATAAGTCGCCCAGAGCGCTCATGGATGCCTCTCGACAGAGGTTTATTTGATCACGGCCGATTGCAAAAAAAGTTTTCAATCGGCCGAAGCATATGGACCGACCATGCAAAGTCTTCGATTCAATTCGGGGCATCGCACCGGGATTTCCGCCGGTAATTTTCTGCGAAACTGGTGAGGAAGCCAGCGGGGAAATTTCTACCGGACCCGGTCTTATTCTCTGTCCCGGCAGTGGTCGACATCTGACGCGCGATATCCACTACGAACGTACAGGTTGGGGTAAGGAGCCAACCGTAGTAGTGGAAATCTGACGCCTAAAGCCTATTCGAGCTGTTTTTCCAAGGCTTTACCTCATCCTGAGGTGCCGCGCAGCGGCCTCGAAGGAGCCTTCCAGGGATCGCTCTGGTGTCTGGAGGGCTCCTTCGAGGCCCTTTGCTTTCGCAAACGGCACCTCAGGATGAGGTGGACTGATCGGATGATCGACCTCGACATTAGCATCCGCTGAGACAGCCGATCAAACAGGCTCTGCCAGAGTCGAATAAAGTGTTCGGCGACGAACGATCGCCGGGATCACTGCTCGTCGATCGAGGCTCCGAGGCTTTTCATGATCTTGGTCAGCTCGTCGGCATATTCCTTGTCGCCGTCGGGCGAGGTCCAGTAGGTGACGAGACGGTTCCGCTTCTCCTCCGACCGCGGCACCACCGAGGGGTAGCGCAGGACGGTGGGCTTGCCCTCGTATGGCGCGGGAAAGTCCGATTTCTTGATGACGAAATTGGGATGTTCTTTTTCTTCCTGCTTGGGCTTGGCGGTGATCGTGACACCCTGTTCCTCGAAATACTTTTCGTGCTCGATTATCAGCTTGTCGTATTGCGTCGACTTGTAGCTCTCGAACCAGATGTAGACTTCTTCATCCGCCGTCTTGGCCTCGATGCCGCGCTTACTGTCCGAGACCTCCCAGGTGGCGGGGATGTCGACGGTGATCGGCGGGTCGCCGGGGACGACCTTGACCTTCTTCGCCAGGGCCGGCCCGCCGGCCAGCATCAGGAGAGCGGCGGCGCCGATGGCCACTTGTGCGAAACGTTTGGACAACACGGTGAGCCCCCTCGATACCGAGGAGGAAGGCATAGCCGGGAGTTTCGAGGAGCTTTCGGAATGTCGCAGGCTCATCCACCGGTTTCCGTGGGGATGGTGAGCGACCCCCGGCCCGAATATTTGGCATGGCAGCGGCTCGAATCTCCTTGACGGGATCGTGCCGGAATCCCGCTCGCCGGTGCCGCACGAATCGATGAGGAGGCGGGCAGCCGTCGGCCGGCTCGTCGGCCCGGAGATGGGTGCATCGCGCCGGAAAACGCGAGAGCGTCGCGATCCGGTACGATCGGCTTCCCGATCCGGGTTCAAACCCTCTCCGATCCGGCTTTGAACCCTCTTCGAATCCGGGGTTCAAAGCCCCTCCGATCGGGCGATTTTCGTGCGAGCGATGGAGCGCCGCGCCTCAGAACGACGCCCGCACGCCGCCGAAGACACTGCGGCCGACGCCCGGATAGAACGCCACCGGGTTGCCGCCCATCGCCGCGGCGTTGCTCACCACCGAGACGTCCGAGACGTAGCGCCGATCGCCGAGATTGCGCGCATCGAGGAACAGCGACACGCCGTTGGAAAAGTCGATTCCGGTCTGGATATTGACCAGGGTGTAGCCCGGAACCCGCAGGGTGTTGGCATGGTCGGCGAAAGCGCCCTGCGGTATCCAATCCACTGATGGGCTTAGATAAAATCCGCTCGGGTGGGTATAGGTGACGACGCTGCGCAGCACGTCGCGCGGGATGCCGGCGATGCGGTTGTCGCCGAATTGCGGGTCGCCGACGAAGCGGAAATCGTTGTGCGTCCAGACCTGCGAGGCCGAGACCCGGTCGCCGATCCCGGTCAGGTCGCGGACGATGTCGAGGGAGACCGCCGCCTCCACGCCCTGGTGGATGGTGCGCGGCGCGTTGAAGGTCGCGGCCGGGATGTTCAGCCCGGGATTGACGCTGAAATTGATGAGCTCGTCCCGAATCTCGGACCGGTAGAGCGTCACATCCCAGGCCAGCCGGTCGAGGCGACCGCGCGTTCCCGCCTCGTAGGTCCAGGCGCGCTGGGCCTGCAGCGGCACGAATTGCGCGTTCATGCCGATCGTCTGGGTAAGATCCGTGAAGTCCGGCACGTCGCGCGAGCGGGTGATGTCGGCGAAGACCTGGATGTCGGGAAGCGGCTGCCAGATCAGGCCGAGTTTCGGGTTGATGCCCTGATAGGTCTGGTTGCCGAACTTGGCGCTGGGACTGGCACCGAACCCGCCCTTGTCGCTGTAGGTACGGTTCGAGGAGAAGGCTTTTGCTCCGGTCATCAGCGCGACATCTGGCAGGAACCAGAAGCGGTTCTCGCCATAGGCCTCGTAGTTGGAGGCGCTCTGCAACGCGTTCAGGGTCTGCGCGCCGCGCTGTCCCGCCTGGTTGAGGAAGCGCAGGGACGAGTTCTGGCCGGCGAAGGCGCGCAAGCCGAGGATCGTGTCGTTGCGGTAGCCCGCGACGTCGAACGTGCCGGCCCAGTGCGGCGAGATCCCGTAGGTCCAGCCATCCTCGTCGATCACCTGGAAGATCGGGTGATAAAGCGACTTGTGGATCGCCCAGGTGTCGATGTCGAGCTTGCCCACATCCAGCGCGAAGGAGGTGCGGTTGGCCACCCGCTCGGTCTCGACCTTGCGCGACTGGTTGCCCGAGACGGCGCTCGGATTGGCCATGGTCGGATTGGCTAGCGCATTGAAAAGGCTCAACGTTCCGGGCAACTTCTGGTCGGTGAGATAGATGCCGACATAGAACCGCGTCTCGATTCCGGGAGCGAGCCGGTAGCCGAGATTGGCGTTGAAATTCTGGGTCCGCTGGGTCTCGTGATCGCGGAAGCCGTCCGAATTGGTGACCGTGCCGCTGATCAGGAAATCGGCCGGGCCGGAGATGCGCGAGAACTGGAAATGCTCGCGGATCGTACCGAAGCTGCCGCCATCGACGCGCAGGACGTTGGGCGCGAAGGCCGTCTGCGCCGTCGGCGTCACGAAGTTGATCGCCCCGCCCAGCGTCGTCGCGCCGAAGGTCAGGGCGTTGCCGCCCTTGTAGACCTCGACCGATCGCAGGGCGAGCGGATCGATCTGGTAGAAGTCGCCGCTTCCATCGGCCGCGTTCACCGGGATGCCGTCTTGCAGAAGCTCCAGCCCCCGCAGGTGGAACCCTCGCGAAATGCCTGACCCGCGCACCGACAGCCGCATTTCCTGTCCGTAGCGCTGCTGCACGAACACGCCGGGCGTGTCCTTCAGGACGTCGCGCAGGGTGTTGGCGTAGCGGTTCTGGAACTCCTTCGCATCGACGAAGGCCACCGAGCCCACGGTGGCGTTCACCGCCGCCCGCTGTTCGGCGACGCTCGGCACCGTCAGCGATCCGGCCGACGCCCCCTGGACGCTGAGTTCGGGCAGTTCGGCATTCGCCACGCTCTGGGCGAAAGCGGAGGTCGAGGAGAGCAGCAGGAGCGCGAGCGCACCCCGGAAGAGGGAAGACGGCATGTCGAAAGACTCCGGACCGCGCGCCCTGGATCACTCCACCCGATCGAGGCGGAGGAGCAGCGGGTCCCGAAAGAGAAGGGGGAATCGTCCGATCCTACGGGGTCACGCCTCACGGGCGATCCCGGGCGGGCGATCAGTGCTGGTGACTGCCCGCGGCCGGCTCCGGCGCGGCAGGTGCGTTCGGCGCCCTGGCCCCGATCGGGGCGACCCCGAAGGTGACCGCCACGGTGCCAGCACGCTCGAAGGTGAGGCTGCCCGAGATCGGCTCGCCCACCTTGGGGGCCGTCTTCAGCCCTTCGAACATCAGGTGATAGCTGCCGGGTTTGAGTTCCACGGTCTCGCCGGGCCTGATGACGAGGCCACCGTCCACCGCCGCCATCTTCATCACCCCGCCCTCCATGGTCATGGAATGGATCGAGCCGGACGCGGCGATGGGAATCGAGGCGGAGAGCAGTCTGTCCGCCTGCCGGCCCTCATTGCCGATGCGGACATAGCCGCCCGCCACCGTGGCGCCGCCGGGGGTCGCGCGCATCCATGGCGTGTCGATGGTGAGATCGCCGGCCTTGACCGTGCTCGATGCCGCAACGGGCGCTTTCGAGGAGGCTTTGCCCTGTGCGGCGACGATCATCACGGCGGGGGCCGGGAATTTCAGGGCGTGCGCATCCTGGCCCGCCGCCGGGATCTCGCTCCAGCGGGTGGTCTTGCTCGCGCAATCCTGCTCCACCGGAAAGTGGATCGTGGCGCCGGGGGCGAAGGCATCCGACACGCGCGCCAGGAAGGTGAATTCGTCCACCTGATCGTCGGGCAACGAACCGCCGCTCCAGGTGATGGTCTTCACGCCCTCGGAAACGTCGCCGTGATAAGAGGGATAGGCGCGGGCGTAGGGGCCCTTCTGCGTGGCAAGGGTCCAGCCGGGCTTCGGCATCGGCTTGGCGCCGATCACACCCTCGGGGATGGTGACGCTGACGCGATTGGTCGGCTCGCCGTCGCATCCATGCGTGATCTGGACCACGCCGCGATAGCTGGCATTCGGGCTGGCTTCCCGGCGATCGAGCACCGCATGCGAGAGGGCGGCGGTGACGGAGAGCGTGACGATGACGGCGGCGGCAATCGTGGGCCGAGAAATCCGGTTCATGATGGGTGTCCATTGCTGAAGGAAACGATGATCGAATCGCTTCAGACGATGGGCGGCCCTCTCGGATGCGGGATCGATCCCGGCGGCCCTCGGGCACCGGGGCGGTCCTCGTCCCGCCAAGCAAATCGGACGACGGACGCTGCCGACCATGCGATGGCGATCGAGGCAGGGCCTCCCAGTTGATCCATCCCGGCCATCGCTGCGGCGGGGGGGCAGCACAGCTTGTGCGCGCCATGAGCGGGCGTCTCATCGACCGGTACCCGATCGACATCCATGCCGTCGAGCAGCCCGGAGCAGAGAGGATCTGCGTGGCCCGACATGGGCAGCGGCATCAGCGTTCCGAGAAAGACCTGGAGCACGAACGCGTAGAGCGCGATCACCGACGTGATCGCGCGCCAAACGGCCGCCGCTGAGTCTCCCGACATCATGTCCTTGGGCTTAGCCCAACGGACATAATCCCGCCATCTCTTTCCTCAGCCGCCGCGGGATTCTGTTGCATGTGCGCTGCAGTACAGGACAAGCCGTGATTTGACGTGGCCGTGCCACATTCTAGCCCGGACTGCATGACTTCTTAACCGTGCCCCGACACGTTCGCGGCACAGGACTTTCGGTGGCCGGTAACCATTCCGGCCATGCCCCGACGGCCTCGTGCCGCTCCACAGGTCAGATCAGAGTTTTCCGTCCGATGCTGAAACAGGCTTATCCCATCCGCTCGCTGAGCCTCGCGCTCCTCGCCGGCGCCGCTGCCTTCGTTCAGACGGCCTCGGCGCGTGAACAGGCCGGTTTCGCCCAGGCGGAATGGGCACAGGATTACGCCGCGCCGTCCGCCATGCAGGTGCAGCGCTCCTCGACGCCGATCCTGTCTCCGCAGACGATCGCGACCACGGAGCAGATGGTCGAGCGCTACAAGGACATCGTGGCACGCGGCGGCTGGAGGCCGGTTTCCGGCGCCGACCGCCTGCGCATCGGCAGCAAGGGACCTGCCGTGGCCGCCCTGCGCCAGCGCCTCGCGGTGACCGGCGACCTGGATTCCGCATCCGGCGGATCGAGTGTGTATGATTCCTACGTGGCCGCCGGTGTGAAGCGCTTCCAGGCCCGTCACGGGCTGAGTCAGACCGGCTCCATGAGCCCGGCGACCCAACAGGCGATGAACGTATCGGCCGACATCCGCCTGAAGCAACTCGAAGTGAACGCCGTCCGCCTGCGCTCGTACTCGGGCAATCTCGGCAACCGCTTCGTCATCACCAACATTCCCGCCGCCCTGGTCCAGACGGTGGAGAACGGTCAGGTCGTCACCCTGCACGCTGCCGGCGTCGGCAAGATCGATCGCCAGTCGCCGATCATGAATACCAAGGCGACGCAGATCAATTTCAACCCGTTCTGGACGGTCCCGGCTTCCATCGTGAAGAAGGACCTCATCCCCAAGATGCAGAAGGATCCAAACTACCTCACCGAGAACAAGATCCGCATCTTCACCGGTGAGACCGAGATCTCCCCGGCCTCGGTGAACTGGAACTCGGACGAGGGCACGCGCTATCGCTACCGTCAGGATTCGGGCGCCGATTTCAATTCGATGGGCATCGTGCGCATCAACATCCCGAACCCGCACGGCGTGTTCATGCACGACACCAACTCGAAGGGCGTGTACGGCGACGACTTCCGCTTCATCTCCTCGGGCTGCGTCCGCGTGCAGAACGTGCGCGAGTATATCACCTGGCTCCTCAAAGACACGCCCGGCTGGGGCCGCGACCAAGTCGAGCAGGCCATCGAGAGCGGCAAGCGCGTCGACGCCACCTTGAGCACCCCGGTACCGGTCTACTGGACCTATATCACCGCCTGGGCGACCCCGGATGGCCTCGTGCAATTCCGCGACGACATCTACAAGCGCGACGGTGTCAACGTGCCTTCGACACTGTCGGGGCCGACTCCGGTCGCGAGCGCCGAGCAGGTCCAGACCTTCGAGCCTGGCGACGAAGAAAACTGAGACAGCGGCACGGATCATATCTACGGTCTCCGGCCGCGGCCATTCTGCGAATGCCGGAAGGGGCGGGCGAGCCATCGTCCGTCCCTTCCGCATGTCCATCGTATCGTCCGATGGCGCCGGGCGGTCTCAGGCGTCGGTCCCGGTCAGAGAGTGTGCGATATCGATCGCGGTTCGGTGTGCCATCGCAACAGCGGCGTCCGCCGTCAGGATCTCGCCACCTTCTGCCTCCCAGAGGATGCCGCCGGTGGCCTGCGCATAAGCTGCACCGGCCATCATGGTGCCGGCGATGCTCGGCTCCTGCGCATAGGACATCTCAAGCGAACATGTCCAAGGCCCGCCGAAATCGAACCCGTCGTTCGACTCGACGAGGTCCAGGGTCCCTTCCTCGCCGTTCACATAGCATTCGAACCCCGCTTCGACTTCCCGCCAGGCTGCCGGCAGATGGCCGAGCAGTTCCTCCACCAGGTCGTCAGCGGTCCCGTCGAGTTTGAGGTCGAACCCGAGGGCATCGATGGCGGCCTGCCATTCCCCCAAGGTCGCGAGGTGCCGGTTGCTGAATACGAAACAACTCATGCTCATTCGGGCGATCTCCGTATCGATGGGTCAGATCGAGTCGCGGGGTCCCGCGGGATAGCGAGGCCTGACGGGCGCGCCACGTGTCCAGAATCGTCGGCGCAACCAGAAGTATGTTCCCGATATGTTCTTAATTTGTCAAGCCGAAAGGATCTTGTTTCATCCTGGATTTTCAGCGCAGTCGGTCCCGGTCGAAGATCGCGCTCGCGGCAGATCCCCGGAGGTCGTGACCTTCGTGGCCGACGCGCGCTCGCCATCGCGCCATCTTGTCGTCCGTGCGATCGGAATTGCCGCCCTATAGTTCCCGGTCGGACGAGATGGTCCCGCCTTTCGCTGAGGACAGGCCGATTGTCGTCTTCGACGGCCACTGCGCGCTCTGCGTCGGCCGGATCCGCTTCGTCATGCGGTGCGATCGCGACAGGCGGTTTCGGTTCCTGCCGGCGCAATCGGCGCTCGGGTGAGCGATCTGCGCGCGTTGCGGCCTGGATACGACGAGTTTCGAGACGAACATCCTGCCGACCGACGGGCGTGCCCTGTTCAGGCTCGAGGGATCGGTGGGGATGGCCGCGATCCTCGGCTTTCCCTGATCCCTGGCAAAGGTACTGAGATCCCTGCCGGAAGGCTGTCAGGACGCCCTTTACGATCTCGCCGCCAGGAACCGCTACGGCCTTTTCGGACGACGCAGCGTTTGCCACAGGTCTGGCTCGGAAGACGCGGACCGCTTTCCCGCTTCAGATGGCACCAAGGTCGTGACAAAGGGTCGCCCACGCTGCGGCAATGTCGACCAAGACTCGCTCAACCAAGGTCGAGACGTTGCAAAGACCTGACGCACGGAATTTTTTTTGGTCCGGACTATAAATTAGCTGCGCTTGGCCTCGCCTGCCCGCCCGTGTAGTAAATTGCGCTTCGAGCGCCCGCCCGCCCTAACGCCAGCGGATAACGGACGCCCTCGCCCGTTCAACAATCGAGGCTTTCCATGAGCGCCGGCACCGCAAGCGACAAGCATTTTTCGAATTCCTTCTTCAGCGCTTCCCTGGCCGATGCGGATCCGGAAGTGGCGAAGGCGGTCAGCCAGGAACTCGGCCGGCAGCAGCACGAGATCGAGCTGATCGCGTCGGAGAATATCGTCTCCAGGGCGGTGCTCGAAGCACAGGGCTCCGTCCTCACCAACAAGTATGCCGAAGGCTATCCCGGCCGTCGCTATTATGGCGGATGTGAATTCGTCGACATCGCCGAGAACCTCGCCATCGAGCGTGCCAAGCGCCTGTTCGATTGCGGCTTCGCGAACGTGCAGCCGAATTCGGGCTCCCAGGCTAACCAGGGCGTGTTCATGGCCCTGATGCAGCCGGGCGATACCTTCCTCGGTCTCGACCTCGCCGCCGGCGGCCATCTCACCCACGGCGCCCCGCCGAACGTCTCGGGCAAGTGGTTCAAGCCGGTCTCGTACACCGTGCGCCGCGACGACCAGCGCATCGACATGGAGCAGGTCGAGCGCCTCGCCCACGAGCACAAGCCAAAGGTGATCATCGCCGGCGGCTCCGGCTATCCGCGCCACTGGGACTTCGCCAAGTTCCGTGAGATCGCCGACGCCGTCGGCGCCTACTTCTTCGTCGACATGGCGCATTTCGCGGGTCTGGTCGCCGCCGGCGTCCACCCGTCGCCGTTCCCCCACGCGCATGTCGCGACGACGACGACCCACAAGACCCTGCGCGGCCCGCGCGGCGGCATGATCCTGACGAACGACGAGGCACTCGCCAAGAAGTTCAACTCCGCGATCTTCCCTGGTCTCCAGGGCGGTCCGCTCATGCACGTCATCGCCGGCAAGGCGGTCGCCTTCGGCGAGGCGCTGAAGCCCGAGTTCAAGATCTACGCCAAGCAGGTGATCGAGAACGCCAAGGCGCTCGCCGACACTCTGATCACCGGCGGGTACGACATCACTTCGGGCGGCACGGACAACCACCTCATGCTGGTCGACTTGCAGAAGAAGGGCCTCACCGGCAAGGCGGCGGAAGCCGCTCTGTCGCGCGCTCACATCACCTGCAACAAGAACGGAGTGCCCTTCGACCCGGCCAAGCCGACGATTACCTCGGGCATCCGCCTCGGTACTCCGGCCGGAACCTCGCGCGGCTTCGGCGTCGCCGAGTTCAAGCAGATCGGCAGCCTCATCATCGAGGTGCTCGATGGTCTGGTGGCCAAGGGCGAAGGCGGTGATCCGGCCATCGAGGCCGCGGTGAAGGACAAGGTTCACGCCCTGACCCACCGCTTCCCGATCTACGGCTGAAGCCTTCATCTGCGGGTGCATCCGCGGGTCACGTCATGATAGAGAACGGCCGCGGATCGATGATCCGCGGCCGTTCTCGTTTTCCCCGATCCCCAGCGCAGGTGCCGGCCCGATGCGGTGTCCCTATTGCGGCGGCCCCGACACTCAGGTGAAGGATTCCCGCCCCAGCGACGATTCGGCGGCGATCCGGCGCCGCAGGGTGTGCCCGGATTGCGGGGGCCGCTTCACCACTTTCGAACGGGTGCAGTTGCGTGAACTCATCGTACTGAAGCGCTCCGGCAAACGCGTGCCGTTCGACCGCGACAAGCTCCAGCGCTCCATCGGCGTCGCATTGCGCAAGCGCCCGGTGGACCCGGAGCGGATCGAGCGGCTGGTCAGCGGCATCACCCGCCAACTGGAGAGCGGAGGCGAGGCCGAGATTGCCAGCGAAACGATCGGCGAGCTCGTGATGGAAGGGCTGAAGGGTCTCGACGATGTGGCCTATGTGCGCTTCGCTTCGGTCTACAAGAATTTTCGCGAAGCGAGCGACTTCAAGGCACTCCTCGGCACGCTCGGAGAATCCACGGAAGTCGCCGGAGCGAGACCCGACGACGGCTTGGCCGGCGACTTGCCGCGCAATGACGACCTGCCCGGCGACGAGCCGCCGAAACCGCCGACGAAGCGCGCGTCGCGGGTGCGTTCATGAGTACGTCAGAGGGCGGCACCGTGGATGACCGCTTCATGCGCCTGGCCCTGGCGCTGGGCCGGCGCAATCTCGGACGGACCTGGCCGAACCCTTCAGTGGGCGCGGTGGTGGTCGCTGGCGCGAAGGGTCAAGAGCGGATCGTCGGGCAAGGTGTGACGGCGCCCGGCGGGCGCCCCCATGCCGAACCTCTCGCCCTGGAGATGGCGGGGGACGCAGCCCGAGGCGCGACGCTCTACGTCACTCTCGAGCCCTGCTCGCATTACGGTGCGACACCCCCTTGCGTCGACGCCATCATCGCCGCCGGGATCACGCGCGTCGTCACGGCGATCGACGATCCGGACCCACGCGTTGCGGGAAGAGGACATGCCCGCATCGCCGAGGCCGGCCTCGCCGTGGCAAGCGGTATCCTGGCGGACGAGGCGGCTCGCGATCATCGCGGGCACATCACCCGCGTGACGCAGGGGCGTCCGAGTCTTCACCTGAAGCTCGCTCGCACGAAGGATGGCTTCGCGGCCGGTGCGCCCGATGAGCGCCTGCGCATCACCGGTCCCATAGCCGATGGCGCGGTTCATCTCTGGCGCGCCCATGCCGACGCGATCCTGGTCGGGATCGGTACCGCGCGCGCGGACGATCCTTCTTTGACGGTGCGGCTCCCGGGCCTGTGGCAACGTTCACCGCTGCGCATCGTCCTCGATTCGAACCTGCGGCTGTCTCCCGCTTCTCACCTCGTGCGCAGCGCCCGTGATATTCCGACCCTGGTTGTGACGACGCGCTCCGCGCCCATCCATGCAAAACGGATGCTGGGGTCCTTCGGCGTCGAGACGATCCAGGTCGATGCTTGTCCGCATGGCCGGATCGACCTGTCCTCGGCCTTGTCGCAGCTAGCCGAACGCGGCCTCACGCGGCTTTGCTGCGAAGGCGGGCCCCACCTTGCCGAGGCTCTGGCAGCCTCCGATCTCGTCGACGTCTGCACCCTCATCACCGGCCCACGTGCCATCGGCGCAGGCGGGCTGCCTGCCGTGGGCGAGGCCCTGAACGGGCGTCTCCGCGGGGCCGGCTTCAGTGTGACCGAAGCCCGCGCTTTCGGATCCGACCTGTCCGTCACCTACGAACGGAGCGTCTAGATGTTCACCGGCCTCGTCAGCGATGTGGGATCGGTTCTCGGCGTGCAGGGCGACGATCGCCTGCGTCGCATCCGCATCCGCTCCTCCTACGATCCTGCGACCATCGCACTCGGCGCCTCCATCGCCTGTTCCGGCCCTTGCCTCACCGCGGTGGCGGTCGAGCCTGCGAGCGAGGGCTGCATCTTCTCCGTCGATGCGGCTGCCGAGACCCTGGCGCGGACCAGCGTCGGTACATGGGCCGAGGGCACCCGGCTCAACCTCGAACGCTCGCTGAGGATCGGCGACGAACTCGGCGGCCATCTCGTCACCGGGCATGTGGACGGGGTGGCCGAGATCGTCGCTCGCGAAAGCGTCACCGGTGGAGCAGGCGATCCACAATGGGCGCCGAGCGACCGGTTCCTCCTTCGCGCACCGTCTTCGGTCTCCCGTTTCATCGCGGAGAAGGGTTCGGTCTGCCTCGACGGCACATCGCTCACCGTGAACTCCGTCGACGGCGATCTTTTCTCGGTCCTGCTGATCCCCCACACCTTGGCGGTCACCACCTGGGGGGAACGCCGAGAGGGTGACAGGCTGAACATCGAGGTCGACCTGATCGCCCGCTACGCGGCACGCCTTTCCGAGAGTCGGACCTCCTGAGCGGCCGTCTTGTGATGCGGCCCCCTTCGGTCTATCGCTCGCCCATCGAACGAGGGGCAGCCCAACTACGTCCTCTATGCGCTCGGTCACGAGAATCGGAGCCGGGCTAACCCGGTCGTACAGGGTGGCGACGCCAACACTTCGCGCGGAGCTCATCGTCACGGTCCGTGCCGATGTCGTCCTCCGCCACCGCAGACAAGGCCCACGATGGTTTCGCCCCCACCCGCTGCCCGATCGGCCGCCCCAGTAAACGTGAAGGGCGCGCGCGTCCTCGTGGTCGAAGCGCGCTATTACGACGACATCGCCGATGAACTCCTCGCCGGTGCGACGGAGGCGATCGAGGCGGCGGAGGCGGAAGGCGTGGTCGTGACGGTGCCCGGCGCCCTCGAAATACCCGCTGCCATCGCCATCCTCGTGGAGGAAGCCGCCAGAGCCGGACAACCCTACGATGCCGCCGTGGCACTGGGCTGCGTCATCCGCGGCGAGACCGGTCATTACGACATCGTCGCGGGCGAGAGCGCGCGTGCGCTCATGGACCTTTCCGTGCTCGGTCGCCTGCCCCTCGGCAACGGGATCCTGACAGTGGAGACGATGGAGCAGGCACTCGCCCGTGCCCGCGTTTCCGAGATGAACAAGGGCGCGGGCGCCGCGGAGGCGGCCCTGTCCGTCCTGGCGCTGAAACGCGCCGCAGCCGCCGCGCCGGTGGGAGAGGACTGAGAACCCATGGCCAAAACGATCGAGCGCAGCGGCGCACGCCTCACCGTGGTGCAGGCCCTTTACGAGATGGAAATTTCCGAGAAGGGCGTCATCGAGGCGCTCGCAGAATTCGAAACCTTCTGGATCGGCCGGGAGGTGGAGGGAATCGAGCAGCCCCCAGCCGAGATCGCGTTCTTCCGTGATCTCCTGCGCGGCGTGGTCGAGGAACAGCGCGCGATCGATCCGCAACTCGACAAGGCCCTGTCCCAGGGATGGCCGCTCAAGCGAATAGAGGCGGTCCTGCGCGCGATCCTGCGGGCGGGTGCCTATGAGATCATGTTCCGCAAGGACGTGCCCGCCCGAGCGGCGATCTCGGAATATGTCGACGTCGCCCATAGTTTCTACGCCGGCGACGAACCGGGCATGGTCAACGCCGTGCTCGATAAGGTCGCCCGCGAGATGCGCGGATCGGAATTCGCCGGGCTTCCCGGCTCCGGTCGCGCGTGACCACATCGACGTCCGGCGCCCGTTCCAGCGAAGACGAACTCATCGCTCGCTATTTCGCGCCGCTGGCGGGGCAGGGCGCCGACGGATTGCGGGACGATGCTGCCACGCTGACGCCGAGCCCCGGCTGCGATCTCGTCCTCACAGCCGACGCCATCGTCGCGGGCGTCCATTACCTGACCGACGATCCTCCAGCCTCGATCGCCCGCAAGGCGCTCGCTGTGAACCTATCCGATCTCGCGGCAAAGGGGGCAACCCCGCGTGGCTTTCTCCTGACGCTCGCCCTGCCGGATGATTGGACCGAAGACTGGCTCGCCGGCTTCACTGCAGGCCTTAGAACGGCCGCGACCGATTTCGGATGCCAGCTGCTCGGGGGCGATACCGTCCGCGCCGCAGGACCGATGCTGATCGGCGTGACGGCCCTCGGCGAGGTGCCCAGCGGTGGCATGGTCAGGCGCATGAACGCGCGGATCGGCGACCTCCTATGCGTGAGCGGCACGATCGGCGACGCAGCCCTTGGCCTACCGCTCCTGACCGGCCAATCGCCGGTATGGGGCGAGGGCATCGGACCAGCGGCGCGCGATTTCCTCATCGACCGCTATCGCCATCCCCGCCCGCGCCTCGCCCTTGCGCCAATTCTCCTCCGTGAGGCGCGGGCCGCCATGGATGTCTCGGACGGGCTGGTCGGCGATTTGACGAAGATGTTGGTGGGCGGTGACCGAAGCGCCGAAATCACGCTCTCCGACGTGCCCATCTCCGTAGCAGTTCGTGCCGCCATTACGCTGGAGCCAGCACTCGCCGACACGGCGTTTACCGGCGGCGACGACTACGAGATCCTCTGCGCGATTCCGCCCGATCGAGCGGAGGCATGCATCTCCGAGGCTCGGACGGCCGGCATCTCCCTGACGCCGATCGGCGTCGTCATAGCCGGACATGGCCCTCCAATCTTTCGCTGTCAGGACGGCAGCGAGCACATTTTCGCCGTGCGGTCCTTCAGCCACTTCTGAGCCTTGCATCACGGTAAGTCGATGCCGTCACCGAGACCGCCGATCCCACATCGCACCATGGTCCGCGCCGTTATCGGCGGATGCTGCGCAATCAATCGAGGCACATGTCGAAATAGAGCTGCCTGATCCTTTCCAGGGAAGCGAATCCCGCCGCCCGCGGGTTGAGGAGTTCCGGCCCTTCCGGAACGCGGCCGAAGAATGCGTTCGAAAGATCGACCACGAAGCCGCGCTCACCGATGTAGAGCCCGTCTCGGTTCTTGACGTTGACGGACCCGCATATCCACGACCCCTTGGCCCGGCGGAGGCCACTGACTCTCGGGTCCAATTCTTTGAACCGCTGGCCGATCAGGTCGAGAACCGTGCTGGCGACCGCTTTTCCGACGACGGCATCGGACCCGTCTTCGACGGTCTGCGCATTGGCATCGACTGTCCCGAAAGAGATGCAGAACGCAAAAAGGAGAACCTTCGCTCTTTTGCGAAGCATCGTCGCTCGAATGTCTTGGCTCATAGGCGGAGGTCCAGATTTGCCTGACGGGAAACCGACCCTGCGACGACCGAAGGGTCTTCTTCGGCTCGGTTCGTCTACGTTTCGATATTTCTCCCTTTTGCAGCCGGCGAGCCGGCCTCAGCGATCAGGATGTCGAGCGACCGGCGCACGATCTCGACCGCGCTGACGCCCTTGCTGACAGCTTCGGCTCGGACCACCGCCTGCTCATTCGCAGCCATCTGGTCGAAGAGCACCTGTGCGACGATGGCTGACGCGGCCTTGTGTTGGTTGCTCATCGTCCGGACACCAGTTCTCTCTGAGATAAATGCCAATGACTATAATAATTTTTTCATGAGAATTCACCAAAATTCTTCTGTATGAGAGTAGATAAGAAGTTTTATTTCGCATTATAATGGTATAATCAATTAAATGATGCATCCATGTGCGCAAAAACGCCCGGAAACGACTGGCAGGGTCGCGGACGACATCACATCCAGACGCGCATCTGGATAATCTTGGCTACAATTACGCCTTGCATCTCATGCAAGTACGCAGGCTTTAGGTACACTGGCAGCCCTGAGCAGCCTTGCCTTGGACAACCCCGCGGTTGGAGCCGTGCGACATTCGAGCCTCGGTACGGCTTCCAATCATCTTCGGCCGCCACACTCCTTGCTCTTGATCCCGTGGGCGGGAAGACGCCGTTTGGCTCCACCGATTTCGCGCGTTCGGAAAACGGTGTGTCCTTCAAGGACAAGCTGGCAAAATGCCTGCGTCGTCGCGCCGACCTTGCCAGCGTGCCTCAAAGGACGCCACACTCTCTCCAAAGGCGACCGTTAGGGTGGACTGCCTTACCGCACCGGCCCGTCCTTCAGGCGCCGGTGGAACCGGGATCGAACGCATGACTTCAGCCTCCACGCCGGCAGTGACGACTTCCCTCGACGACGGCATCGTTGCCACCGCAGAAGCGTGTCTCGGTCAGGTGGGACAGGCGCGAGAGGCGATTTACAAAGTCATCTTCGGCCAGGAGATGGTGGTCGACCTTGCCCTCATTACCATCCTCGCCGGCGGTCACGGTCTTCTCGTCGGCCTACCCGGCCTCGCCAAGACCAAGCTCGTGGAGACGCTCGGCACGGTGCTCGGTCTCGACGCCCGCCGGGTGCAATTCACTCCCGACCTGATGCCGTCCGACATCCTCGGCACCGAGATCCTCGACGAGGACCAGGATCGGCGCCGCTCATTCCGTTTCGTGCGTGGCCCGGTCTTCACGCAATTGCTGATGGCCGACGAGATCAACCGCGCCAGCCCGCGCACGCAATCGGCACTGCTGCAGGCGATGCAGGAGAATTTCGTCTCGGTGGCGGGCGAGCGTCATGACCTGCCGCGCCCGTTCCACGTGCTGGCGACACAGAATCCGATCGAGCAAGAGGGCACCTATCCACTGCCCGAGGCGCAACTCGATCGTTTCCTCCTCGAGATCGATGTCGGATATCCCGACCGCGCCGCCGAGCGCCGTATCCTCATCGAAACCACGGGCATCGGCGACCATACCCCGCAGGCGGTGATGTCCACCGACGCCCTCCTCACCGCCCAGCGCCTCGTGCGCCGCCTGCCGGTGGGTGACGCGGTGGTGGACGCGATTCTCGACCTTGTCCGCTCGGCCCGTCCCGAGGGGGGCGACCCATCTCTGAAGGGCAAGTTGCTCTGGGGACCCGGCCCTCGTGCGAGCCAGGCACTGACGCTCGCGGTGCGTGCCCGGGCCCTGATCGAAGGCCGCGTCGCGCCCTCCATTGCCGATGTGAAGGCGCTCGCCGAGCCCGTGCTCAAGCACCGCATGGCTCTCAGCTTCGCGGCCCGCGCCGATGGCGAGACCATCCCCGGCCTGATCGCTCAACTGGCCGCGAAGCTTTAACTGGATGATCGCGACCCGGGTTCTCGAAGCGACCCAGCGCATTCCTGGACGGCACGAGACCGAAGGCGCGCTCTCTCTCGCCGAGCGAATGCCTCGCCTGATCCTAGAATCGCGACGAGTCTCATCCACTCTCGCTCACGGCCTGCACGGTCGCCGCCGAGCCGGCCAAGGGGAAAGCTTCTGGCAGTTCCGACCCTTCGTCGCCGGCGAGGCGGCGGCGCGGGTGGATTGGCGCCGCTCGGCCCGCGATGACCGGCTCTACGTGCGTGAGCGCGAATGGGAGGCGACCCACAATATCTGGTTCTGGATCGACCGCTCCGCCTCGATGGGATTTGCCTCGAATCTCGGGCAAGGGCCGAAGGTGGAGCGCGCCTTGGTGCTTGGCCTCGCGGTGGCCGACGCCCTCGTCGATGGCGGCGAACGCGCGGGGCTGCTCGGCCTCACCCGCGCCACCGCCTCGCGTCGCATCGTCGAGACCATGGCCCATGCCCTCGTGGCGGACAAAGCCGGTCTCGACCAAGACACGCCGCCGCGTGCAGCGCCCGGCCGCTTCGACGAGGCGGTCCTGATCAGCGATTTCCTCTCCCCTCTGGACACGATGCGAGAAGCTGTGGGCTCCATCGCCGGAGCCGGCACGCGCGGCCATCTCGTCATGGTGGTGGACCCGGTGGAGGAGACCTTCCCTTTCGCCGGACAGGCCGTGCTGCACGATCCCGAGACCAGACTGAGCCTCGATATCGGCGATGCCGCATCCTGGGGAGCGGCCTACCGCATGCGCATCGCCGCACATCGCGAAGGTCTCGCCGACATCGCCCGTGTCCAGGGCTGGACCCTGACGATCCATCGCACCGATCGACCTGCGAGCGAGGCGGCCTTGCGCCTCCTCACCCTGGTCGCCGCAGCCCGCGGCACGGGTTGAGGAGCCTCGCGTGTTCGGTTTGCCTCTGACCTTCGCCGCCCCCCTGGCCCTCTCGGCGCTGATCGCGCTACCGGCTCTATGGTATCTGCTTCGCGTGACGCCGCCGCGTCCTCAGCGGATCGAGTTTCCGCCCCTGCGGATAATGGCCGACCTAATCGGCACTCGCGAGACACCGGCGCGGACCCCGCCCTGGCTGCTGATCTTGAGGATGATCGCGGCCGCCTGCCTGATCCTCGCGGTCTCCGGTCCGGTCTGGAATCCGGCCGGCATCGGCGCGGCGTCGGGGCGGACGCCGCTCCTCGTGATGCTCGACAACGGATTTTCCGCTGCGCACGATTGGCGAGAGCGCATGCGCGTCGCCACCGATGAAATCGAAGCGGCCTCTCGCGATGGCCGTCCTGTGGCGGTGATCGCTCTTGCCGATGCTCCAGCTGCCTTCGAGGCGAAGACGCCGGCCGCCGCTCTCGATAGGATCCGGGCGATCGCACCACGCTCACATCTGGCCGATCGCGACGGGCATCTGTCCGCGATCGGCACCTTTCTCGACCGTGTCCCAGGAGCGGCCGTGGTCTGGATCAGCGACGGGATCGCCGGGATCGGCGCCAACGAATTCGGGAAAAACTTGTCCGACACCGTGAAGAAGGCGGGCGGCCGGCTGACGATCCTTCGAGCCGATCAGCCGCCGGCGCTGGCCTTATCCGCTGCCGAGACCGCCGGCAAGCTGACGGCGCACGTGCTGCGCGCCTCGCCCAACGGACGTGATACCGGGCTTGTCCGCGCCCTCGACCAGAAGGGCTTGCCCTTGGCCGAGCATGATTTCGCCTTCCGAGACGGTGCCACCGACGCGGAGATCATGTTCGAGCTTCCGGTTGAGCTTCGCAACGGCATCAGTCGCCTCGAAATCGCTGCCGAACGTTCGGCAGGCGCCGTGACTTTGATGGACGAGCGCGGCAAGCGGCGCCGTGTCGGCCTCGTCTTCGGCGGCACCAGCGATCAGGCTCAGCCACTCCTGGCGCCCACCTACTACCTATCACGCGCGCTCACACCCTTCGCGGATGTTCAGGAGGCACGCGGGGCCAAGGGTGTCGCCGACTCGGTGGCTCAGCTCCTCGACAACCAGGTTTCCGTATTGGTGCTCGCCGATGTCGGCGCCCTCGACGAACAGACGATGCGCCGCGTGGCGAAGTTCGTGGACGAAGGCGGGTTGCTTGTGCGCTTCGCCGGGCCCCGCCTCGCTGCAGGCAACGACACGCTCGTGCCAGTCCGCCTGCGCCGGGGCGGCCGGACGCTGGGAGGCACCCTTTCTTGGGACAGCCCCAAGACCCTCGCGGCTTTTGCGCCCGAGAGTCCCTTCGCCGGGCTAGTGCCGCCGGCCGATATCGGCGTGCGCCGCCAGATCCTCGCCGAGCCCGATGGGGACTTGCCGGGACGGACCTGGGCGTCGCTCCAGGACGGTACACCGATCGTCACCGCCGAGAAACGCGGTCAGGGCCGAGTGATCCTGTTCCACGTGACCGCTGACACGACCTGGTCGAACCTGCCCCTCTCGGGCCTCTTCATCGACATGCTGCGCCGGGTCGTCGCCCTGTCGGGCAGCACATCACCGAATGGCAGCGATGGGACGGCACGGCCTGCTGCCGCCGTCCTGGCACCGCGCCTGACCCTCGACGGGTTCGGTGCGCTCGGCAGCCCGCCTGCGGGAGCCACGGCGGTTCCGGCCGATTACGGCGAGCGCGCCAACCTCGAACACCCGGCCGGATTCTATGGGCCGGCCGATGGCGGCGTGGCCGTGAACGCGCTGAGACCCGACGATCGGTTGAAGCCCCTGGACTTCTCGGCTCTCACCGACGCGCGCACCGGGTCGCTCGCCGGCGGAGATACCCTCGACTTGCGCGCCGCGCTGTTTACGCTGGCGCTGATGCTCCTGATCCTCGATACCCTCGCCGGCCTGTGGCTGGGCGGCCTCTTCAACCGATCGCGCGGAGGGCTGCTCGGTCGCCTCGCCGGTCGGTCGGCGGCAGTGCTTCTCCTGGCCGGCATCGGCATAACGGCCTCGTCGCATGGCACGCATGCGCAAGAACCCGCGCGATCCAACGCCTTCGAATCCGCCCTTGCCACGCGCCTCGCCTACATCGTCACCGGAGACGAGGCGACCGATACGGCGAGCCGGGCCGGGCTCAACGGCCTGACTCAGATGCTCGCGAGCCGCACGGCGCTGGAGCCGGGCAACCCGATCGGCATCGATCCGGGCAAGGATGAGCTCGCCTTCTACCCGATCATCTACTGGCCCATCGTGGCCAGCCGCCCACAACCGAGCGAAGCCGCGATCCGCCGGATCGACGCCTTCATGCGCAACGGCGGCACTGTCCTGTTCGACACTCGCGATGCATTGACAGCGCGCCCGGGCGGTCCGCCGACGCCGGAGGCGGCCTATCTGCGCAAGATGCTCTCGACGCTGGAAGTGCCGGAACTCGAGCCCGTTCCCGCGGACCACGTGCTGACGAAGGCGTTCTACCTCGTCGACAGTTTCCCGGGTCGCTATGCCACCGGCCAGACCTGGGTCGAAACTCTGCCGCCGGCCGGAGACGGAGCGGAGCGTCGACCGGCAAGAGCCGGCGATGGCGTCTCTCCCATCGTCATCACCGGAAACGATCTCGCCGCAGCCTGGGCGGTGGGCAAGCGCGGCGAAGCTCTCTACCCAATCGTCGGCGGTGATCAGCGTCAGCGAGAGATGTCCTTCCGCGGCGGGATCAATCTCGTGATCTACACGCTCACCGGCAATTACAAGGCGGATCAGGTCCACGTGCCGGCCCTGCTGGAGCGGTTGGGACAGTGATGGGTCACATTAAGCGCGGCATCCTCTCCTTGGACTTCATCCTGAGGCGCCGGAGTGCAGCGGAGGCCTCGAAGGAGCCCTCCAGTCCGATCGGCGGGGTTTGGAAGGCTTCTCCGAGGCCCGCCAAGCGGGCATCTCGAGATGAGGTGACCTGGCAGCAGAACGTTGGAATGCGAAACTCGGAAGTCGCCAGCCCATGCTGAGCCTGAGCTTCACCCCCCTGATACCGTGGCCAGTCATCACCGGCTTCGGTGTGCTGGTGGCCGTCTTCATCGTCCTCGCCTTCGCTGCTCGCGGTCGCACGGCGATCCTGCGGGCAGTAGCTCTCGGGCTCGTGCTGCTGGCCATCGCCAACCCATCGCTGGTGCGCGAGGACCGGGAGCCGGTCAAAGATATCGCCGCCATCGTGGTCGATCGCTCGGGCTCACAGACCCTCGGCGATCGTCCTGCCATGACCGATGCGGTCCGCGCCGAATTGCAGCGGCGCTTCGGAGCACTCACCAATATCGAGCCGCGCTTCATCGACGTGCCCGACGCCAAGGACGGCGATGACGGCACGAAACTGTTCACTGCCCTGTCCCAGGCGCTGGCCGACGTGCCGCCCGACCGGCTCGCAGGCGTGGTCATGCTCACCGACGGCGTCGTGCACGACATCCCCGCCTCCGTCGCGGCACTCGGCATCAAGGCGCCGCTCCATGTCCTCGTCACCGGGCATCCGGACGAGCGCGACAGACAGATCAAGCTGATCGAAGCGCCGCGCTTCGGCATCGTCGGGCGCGATCTCACCATCCGTGCCGAGGTGATGGAGCGAGGCGGCACCGGGAGCGCCACCGTCACGGTGCGGCGGGACGGCGAAGAGATCGGGCGCCGCACCTTCCCCACCGGCCAGCCCTTCTCCCTGACGACGAAGATCGAGCATGGCGGGCCCAACGTGGTCGAGATCGAGGTCGAGCCCTTGCCGGGCGAGCTGACCACCATCAATAACCGCGCCGTGCTGCCCATCGAGGGTATACGCGAGAAACTGCGCGTGCTGCTGGTCTCGGGCGAGCCCCACCAGGGCGAGCGCACTTGGCGAAACCTCCTGAAATCCGACGCGAACGTCGATCTCGTTCATTTCACGATCCTGCGGCCGCCCGAGAAGCAGGATGGAACGCCGATTTCCGAACTCTCGCTCATCGCCTTCCCGACGCGCGAACTGTTCGTCCAGAAGATCAAGGATTTCGACCTCATCATCTTCGACCGCTACGCCAACCAGAGCGTGCTGCCCTCGGCCTATTTTGACAACATCGTCCGCTATGTCAGGGATGGCGGCGCACTCCTCATCGCGGCGGGTCCGGAATTCGCCTCGTCGGCGAGCCTGTCGCGTACCCGGCTCTCGCAGATCCTGCCGGGCGAGCCCAACGGGCGCGTCGTTGAACAGCCTTACAAGGCGACTCTGACGAGCACTGGAACGCGGCATCCCGTTACCCGCGCACTACCCGGTTCCGACGCGTCGCCCCCGGCCTGGGGCGACTGGCTCCGTATCGTCTCCGCCCAGACAAAAGCCGGTGTGCAGCCGATCCTGCAGGGGCCGAACGCCCTGCCGCTCCTGGCTCTTTCACGGGAGGAAAAAGGCCGCGTCGCCCTGCTTCTGTCCGATCATGCTTGGCTCTGGGCGCGTGGCTACCAGGAAGGCGGCCCCTATCTCGACCTCCTGCGCCGGCTGGGTCACTGGCTGATGAAGGAGCCGGCGCTCGAAGAGGAGACCCTGCGGGCTCAGATGACGGGGCATGGCCGGGAGGTCCGTGTCGAGCGGCAGACCATGGCGGAGACCGCCGAACCCGTTACCGTGAAAGGGCCCACCGGGCCGGAGCGGACACTGAGTCTCAGCCCGGCCGAGCCCGGCCTGTTCACGACGACATTCGAGGCGACGGAACTCGGCCTGCATACCCTGCGCTCGGGCTCGCTCATCGCCTTCGTCAGCGTCGGACCACCGAATCCGCGTGAACTCACCGACGTCTTCAGCGACACGGAACGCCTCAAGGCCCTGGCCGAAGGGACGGGTGGCTCGATCCGTCGCTTGGCCGATGCCGGCGGCGGAACCGTCGTGCCCCGCCTGCAATCCCTGCGCAGCGGGCGGCTCGCCGGAGCCGACTGGATCGGCTTCCGCCCGAGCGACAGCGCCGTTATCC
Source organism: Methylobacterium marchantiae (assembly GCF_022179405.1). GTDB lineage: Bacteria > Pseudomonadota > Alphaproteobacteria > Rhizobiales > Beijerinckiaceae > Methylobacterium > Methylobacterium marchantiae. Next base: position 209,634 of record NZ_BPQT01000015.1, on the reverse strand, counting down.
GCGGTGTCGAGGTCTATCCCCTCGCGCTTGGGCTGTGGGCGCTCGTGGCTCTTGCCGGGGCAGTGCTGGCGATGTGGCTCGTGGAAGGGCGGCGCGGGCGAGCCGCGTAAGTTCGCGGACGTCAATCCTGATTGGATAGCTGAGCACCGTCGGTCCGGGGCCGCATAGCGGAACCCGGAATCCAGAGCCGCCGATGCACCTCATCCTAATCCGTTGGCGGATCAGGATCTTGCGCTCCGCTACGCGGACCCGGGACAACGAATGTGACGATTAACGGGTGTCCGCCCGATCAATCGCCCGAAGAATCGCGCTATCTCCGCCGCCGCATCATCCGGCGCCTCTCGGTGCGGAAAGTGACCGACGCCCTCGAAGGGTGCGAGGTCGAGATTCGAAAATGTCTCGCCGAGACGATCGGTCCGGGCATAGGGAAAGAGGGGAAGAGGGGGTCGCGCGTGCCCCAGCGGATGCAGGTCGGCACGGAGATTGTCGGCAATGCGGGCGCTTCGCCACGGATCATGGCGAGCCGCCCGGCCTGTGCGCTGACATACCAGTTGAAGCCACCCTGCAGGTTACCGGCGACCAGGAAATTGTCGACGAACTCTTCTAGCACATCGTCGAAAGCGGCTGGGTTACCGCCGGCCCAATGACGTAGGAAGTGGCCGATATACAATCGGCAGGAGTCGCGCGATGCGCCGACCGTGGCGGCGGCGAACGGCTTGAGGTGGAACGACTGGTACCAGATCTCGCTCAGCATCTCCGGGGCCGCGAGGCGGGAGCCGATGCCAGGATAGGGGCAATCGAAGAAGAATAGCCCAGTGAGACGCTCCGGTATGCGACGCCCCAACGCCTGCCCGACATAAGCGCCGACATCGTGGCCGACGAACCCGGCGCGCTCGATCCCAAGGGCGTCGAGAAGCCCCGCCACATCCGCAGCATGAACCTTCGCCCTGGCCTCGTCCGATGGCTCGATAGTCGGCTTCTCACTGGCGCCGAACCCCCTGAGATCGGGAACGATCAGTTCGAACCGATCGGCGAGGCGCTGCATGACCGGCTCCCAAGTGAGCCAGAATTCCGGCCAGCCATGGAGCAGGACGAGGGCCGGCCCCTTGCCGGCGGATGCCACATGCAGCGTGACGCCGTTCACCCCGATCGTCCGGTGTGTGATGGAGTGGTTCGATCCCGTCATTCATCGCTCCCGCGGCGCCGATTGGCGCCAGAGAGGTCAACGCGGACGGACAGCGCTGACGTTTCCCGATACGGTGTCGAGGGCGCCCTGGCGGAGTTCGAGCCAGAGAAAACGCGAGGGATCCACCGGACCGGGAGTCGACAGGCGGCCGGGCGGTACCGGCACGAAGCCGAAGCGCCGGTAATACGGCGCGTCGCCCACCAGCACGACGAGCCCGTGGCCGCCGGCCCGCGCCGCATCGAGGCTCGCCTGCATCAGCGATCCGCCTATGCCGCGCTTCTCGAAACTCGGGTCGACGGTGAGCGGTCCCAGAACAAGGAGAAGACCACCCGCCTGGGCCGGGCCGACACGGACGGAGCCGACGAGGTAGGTGCCGACCAGCGCAGTGAAGCAGAGCTCGACGAGCGGCAAAGTGCCCTCGCGCAGGCGATACGCGGTGCGGGCGAAGCGTCCCGGCCCAAAGGCGCGAGCATGGAGGCGGTCGATGGCGTCGATGTCGCCCGGCCTCTCGGGCCGGATGACCAGGGGTAGGCTGGTCATGTCGCCCGCGCCGAGAAGTCGATGCGCGGATCGATCCAGGTGTAGATCAGGTCGGAGAGTAGGTTCACCGCCAGCCCCATCAGCGAGAAGATGTAGAGCGTGGCGAAGACGATCGGATAGTCGCGCCCAACGATGGAGGTGAAGGACAGGAGCCCGAGCCCGTCCAGGGAGAAGATCGTCTCGATCAGCAGGGAGCCGGCGAAGAAGGCCGAGATGAAGGCGCCGGGAAAGCCCGCCACCACGATCAGCATGGCGTTGCGGAAGACGTGCCCGTAGAGGACGCGCCGCTCGGTGAGTCCCTTCATCCGCGCCGTCAGCACGTACTGTTTGCGGATCTCGTCGAGGAACGAGTTCTTGGTGAGCAGCGTCGAGGTGGCAAAGGCGCCGAGCACCAGGGCGGTGAGCGGCAGCGTCATGTGCCAAGCGTAATCGACGATCTTGCCCCAAAGTGTGAAGCTCTCCCAGCCTTCGCTGGTGAGCCCGCGGATCGGGAAGACCTGCAGGAACGAGCCGCCGGCGAACAAAATGATGAGCGCGATGCCGAACAGGAAGCTCGGGATGGCGTAGCCGATGATGACGACGGTCGATGTCCAAAGGTCGAAGCGCGACCCGTCCCTCACCGCCTTGCGGATGCCGAGCGGAATCGAGATCGCGTAGGACAGGAGCGTCATCCAGAGGCCGAGGGAGATCGAGACCGGCAGGCGCTCGCGGATCAGTTGCAGAACCGAGACATCGCGAAAGTAGCTCTTGCCGAAATCGAAGGTGGCGTAGTCCCACAGCATCTTGGCGAAGCGCTCGGGCGCCGGCTTGTCGAAGCCGAATTGCTGTTCGAGCTTCTTGATGAAGGCCGGGTCCAGACCTTGCGCGCCACGATAGCGCGAATTGGCCTCAGAACCGCCGCCGGCGCTGCGTCCGCCACCACCGAGATCGCCCGCACCGCCGGTGACGCGGGACAGGCTGCCTTCGCTCTGCCCCTGCAACTGCGCCAGCACGCGCTCCACTGGGCCGCCGGGGGCGAACTGCACGATGACGAAGGTGATGAGCATGATCCCGAAGATCGTCGGGACCATGAGGGCGATGCGGCGCAGGATGTAGGCGAGCACGTGTGGTCCTCAGTTCCTGCCGATGCGCCGGGCCTTGTCGGAATCGTGCCACCAGATCGCGGGCGCGCCGAGATCGTAGGCCGGGCCCGGGGCAGGGTGGCCGTAGACGTCCCACAGGGCGAGCCGGTGATCCGCTTTGTACCACATCGGTATCCAGTAGCGCCCCGAGCGCAGCACGCGGTCGAGGGCGCGAGCGGCGACGATGAGGTCGGCCCGTGACGAGGCATCGAGCACCCGGCCGATCAGCGCATCCACCGAAGGGCTCGATACGCCGGCGAGGTTGTCCGAACCCGGCGTCGCCGCGCTGCCCGAGCCGTAGACCTGCCGCAGCTCAGGGCCGGGGGTCGGGCCGCTGCCGTAGCGGCGCGAGGTGATGTCGAAGTCGAAATCCTTGAGGCGTGATTGATATTGGGACGTGTCCACCCGCCGGATGCTCGCTCTGATCCCGATCAGGCCGAGATTGCGGATGAAGGATTGCGTATGCGGCTCGAGGGCCGGGTCGGCATCCAGGAACTCGATCTCCAAGGGTTTGCCGTTCGGCAGCTTGATGGTGCCGCCGTCGCGGGTGCAGCCCGCCTCGCGCAAGAGCGCCACGGCGCGGCTGAGGAGCGCCCGATCCTGGCCAGACCCGTCCGATTGGGCCGGTTGCCAAGCCTCGCCGAAGACCTCGTCGGGCAGGTCGGCACGCATGGGCTCGAGAAGGGCGAGTTCTTCCGACGAGGGTTTGCCGGTGGCTTTGAGGTTCGAATTCTCGAAGAACGAGGCCGTTCGGATATAGGCGCTGAACATCAGATTTCTGTTCGCCCAGGGGAAATCGAAACACAAGCCGATAGCCTCGCGGACGCGACGGTCGCGGAAGGCCTCCCGACGGGTGTTCATCCACCAGCCCTGCGTGCCGGAGGGGCGCGCATCCGGCACGACTTCCTGGCGCACGCGACCCTCGCGAAAGGCGGGGAAGTCGTAACCGGTGGCCCAGACGCGAGCGGTGAATTCCTCGCGGAAGGTGAAGATGCCGCTCTTGAATGCCTCGAACGCCACTTGGCGGTCGCGAAAATACTCGTAGCGGATTTGGTCGAAATTGTTGTGGCCGACCGTGACCGGCAATTCCGCAGCCCAGTAATCGGCCACTCGCTCCAGCTCGATGAAGCGGCCCGCTTCGAGGCGACCGACCTTGTAGGGGCCGGATCCTCTCGGCGGCTCAAGCGTGGAAGCCTCAAAATCCCGATTGGCGTAATAGGCCTTCGAGAAGATCGGCAGGGTCGCAACGAAGAGCGGCAGGTCGCGGCTGCGGCCCTTCTCGAAACGCACGATGACGATCTCGTCGCCCTCTGCGACGGCCTCCGTCATGTCTCGGATCACCTGCGCGATCTCGGGATGCCCCTTCTCTTTCAACAGGTTCAGCGAGAAGGCGACATCGGCGGCAGTAAGACGCGAACCATCATGGAATCGCGCCTGTGGGCGCAGGGCGAAGCGATAGGTGAGACCGTCTTCGCTCGCCTCGACGTTGCGGGCGACGAGGCCATAGAGTGCGTCAGGCTCGTCCAGCGCCCGCACCATCAGCGAATCGAAGGTCAGGTTCATTCCGGCCGCGCCGTCGCCGCGCAGGACGTAGACATTCAACGTGTTGAACGTATCGCTTGCCTGATTGCCGAGGGTTGAGGAAAGCTGCGCCGAGAAGCGGCCGCCGCGCGGGGCAGTCGGGTCGACATAGGCGAAATGCGGGAAGTCCGCCGCGTATTTCAGTTCGCCGAAGCTCGACATTCCATGACTCGGGCCGGCGAGGACGGCGTGAGCCGCCCTCGGCAGGGCTGTGGCGATGCCGAGGGCGCCGGCCCCGACGACGAAGTCCCGGCGGGTCGGCGCGCCGGTCACCGGGGCGCCCCGGTCTTGGCGGCCAGCGCCTCGTCGTACCACCACGTGGCCGGGAATCCGGACGAGCCGTAGAGCGGCAGGGTCGCCGGGTGCCCGAACCGGTTCCAGCGCAGGGTCCTCGACACATTCGCCGCCCATTGCGGTACGACGTAGTTATGGGCGAGCAACACCCGGTCGAGGGCATGAGTCGCAGCCAGCACGCCGGGGCGGTCCTTGGCGTAGATCACCTGCTCGATCAGCGTGTCGATGGCCGGGTCCTTGATCCCGATCAGGTTACGCGAGCCCTGCTTGTCGGCGGTGGCCGAGCCCCAATACTCACGCTGCTCGTTGCCGGGCGAGAGGGATTGGGGCCATGAACTCGTGGTCATGTCGAAATCGAAAGCGCGCAGCCGGTTCTGGTATTGCGCCTGATCGATGACGCGCAGTGACGTCTGAATGCCGATGAGCTTGAGCTGGGCCGAGAACGGGAGGATCACCCGCTCGAACACGCTCTGGAACTCAAGAAACTCAGCGGTGAGCGGTTCGCCGCTCTTGATGTTGGTCATCCGGCCGTCGCGCAGCTCGTAGCCGGCCTCCTTCAGCAGGCGCACCGCCTCGCGCAGGTTGGCGCGCACGGCATCCGGCGTGCCGTTGATCGGGTTCACGTAAGGAGTGGTGAAGACGGAGGGCGGGACCTTGTCCTTCACGCCTTCGAGGATCGCCAACTCCTCACCCTGGGGCAGGGCGGAGGAAGCGAGCTCGGAGCCGAAATAGTAGGAATCGATCCGCTTGTAGAGTCCATAGAACAGGGACCGGTTCATCTCCTCGAAGTTCATGGCGAGATTGAAGGCGCGCCGGACACGCTCGTCGGCGAACTTGCCCTTGCGGGTGTTGAAGACGAAGGCCTGCATGTTGCCGTTGCCGCGATCGGGAAACTCCTCCTTGATCAGGCGGCCTTCCTTCACGGCGGGGAAGTCGTCATAGGCCGTGGCCCAATTGCGGGCGATGTTCTCGGCTCGGAAGTCGAACAGGTCACCCTTCAGCGCCTCGATCAGCACGGTGGAATCGCGAAAGTACTCGTTGCGCATCGTGCCGAAGTTGTTGCGGCCGACATTCACCGGCAGGTCGGCGCCCCAGTAATCAGGCACGCGCTCGTAGGTGACGCTGCGGCCCGGTTCGAACTTGGCGAGGCGGTAAGGGCCCGAGCCGAGGGGGATCTCGAGTGTGGTCTGCGTAGCGTCGCGCTGGCGCCCTTCCGCATCCTTGCCCGTCCACCAGTGCTTGGGCAGCACGCGGAGCTGGCCGAGGACCTGGGGCAGTTCGCGATTGCCCTTCTCGGCGAAAGTGAAGGTCACTTCGCGTGGACCCGAGACCTCGCCCTTCGTCACGGTCTGGTAATAGGCGCCGTAGAACGGGCTGTTGGCCTTCAGGGTCTCGAAGGACCAGACCACGTCCTCAGGCGTGATCGGCTTGCCATCGTGCCAGCGGGCGTTCTCGCGCAGGCGGTAGGTGACCGAGGAAAAGTCGTCGGCGAGCTTCACCCCTTCGGCGAGGAGCCCGTAGGAGGTGAACGGCTCGTCGAGGGATTCCGTCATCAGCGTATCGTAGATCTGCGCGACCCCGCCTTCGAGATCGCCCTTCAGGCCCGATACGACGAGGTTGAAATTGTCGAAGCCGCCCTGGGCGCCGAGGCGGACGAGGCCGCCCTTGGGGGCCTTCGGATCCGCGTAGTCGAACTGCTTGAAACCCGCCGGGTATTTCGGCTCACCCATGAGCGTGAGGGCGTGCGCCCATCCTCCGTCTTGGGCGGCGGCCCGCGCGTCACCGACGAAGGTGGCCACCGCAAGGGAGGCAGCGAGAAAGCGTCCGATCAGGGCTGTTCGCATCACGAGGCGGCTGTCTCCCGAATTCCGTTGCCCGTGCCGTCGAGGACGCGGGCGGGATATCCTTCTAGGACGTCGGGACAGGCCACGCCAAGCGGACAACCCTCCGGCGCGTCGGTCGAACGCACCGGAGGATCCGTCAGGTGAAGGATCTCAGACGATCCGGACGCTCTTCGACGTGATCTCGGAGAGCTTCGTGGCTCCGACCTGTCGCATGATCGTCTCGAACTCGCGCTGCATTAGGGTGAGCACCATCTCGACGCCGGGCTGGCCGAATGCGGCGAGGCCCCAGACGTAGGGACGGCCGACACAGACGGCGGTCGCGCCGAGTGCCAGGGCCTTCAGCACGTCGGTACCACGACGGAAGCCGCCGTCGATCAGGACAGGGATCTTGCCGTTCACCGCTCCGACCACCTCCGGAAGCGCGCCGATGGTCGATTGAAGGCTTTCCTCGGCGCGGCCGCCATGATTCGAGACGATGAGCGCATCGACGCCGTGGGTCAGGGCGATCTTGGCGTCCTCTTGGGTCATGATCCCCTTGAGCACGAGCTTGCCCTTCACGATGCCGCGCAGGCGCTTCACGTAATCCCAGGTCATGCCGGTGCCGTAGAGGTTCGTCACCTTCGACACGTCGATGTCGTCGAACATCGGCTTGCGGCTGACTTCGTTCTTGAAGCCCGGCGTGTGGCAATCGGTACAGGTGCGGGTGTCGGAACGGCGCTCGCGGAAAAGCGTCTCGGTGTTGCGGCCGCCCTGCCGGTCGACGGTCAGGACGATGGCCGGGGCGCCCGCCGCCTCGGCCCGCTTCACCAGCTTCTCGGTCACGGCCCAGTCGTCGGTGGGGTAGAGCATGTACCAGACGGGGGCCCCACGCTCCTTGATGACATCCTCGATGGAGGTGCTGCCCACCGTGGACAGGATCATCTGGTGGCCCTTCACCTTGCAGGCGCGGGCGGCAGCAGCCTCGGCCTCGGGGTGGAAGGCACCCACGCTGCTGACGGGCGCCAGCGCGATCGGGCTCGCCCAGGTCTCTCCGAATATCTTCACGGTCGTGTCGATCTTGCGGACGTCGATCAGGCGACGGGCACGGACATGGATCTTGTCGAAATCGTCGCGGTTGGCCTTCAGCGTCTTGTCGGCGTCGACGCCGCTGGCGAGATAGCCGTAATGCGCCGGCGGCAATTCCTTCTTCGCTACGGGCTCGAAGTCGAATACGTTGAGGGCCTGTGCCGGAGAGGCGATGAGATCGCCGTTCATCACGGGCGCCGCTCGAAGCACATCGTAGCTTTGTGCCACCGCCTCGGTCGTTCCAAAGGCCGCGATACCGGCCAAAGCCCGGGCTGCGCTCGGGGCCAGTAGGGGACTGGCGGAAAAGAACTCCAACAGTTTCCGGCGGTGGATCGACGTCTGTTCGTCCATTCCGTACCTTCCAGCGACCCCGTTAGACATTCGTTCTGCTCTTAATTGCTTTGAAAAGGTACGCCTTCCTGCACCATTTTCATTGTGCATTGCAATAACTGGTATAATTCTTATTTCAGGGGCGAAATTTCACAGTAGTCGCGTGAAACATCCGATTCGTGCAGTATTATTATCGAATTGCGCCCTTAGGCTGCCGCCCGAAGGATTGGTTTGCGGGATGGATGGTTCGCCATTGGTTCACGATGGCGCGATGTACGCTGACATCCCGTCACAGCAGAGATGCGAGTTGGAACTTGTTGCGGCACCGCAACATGGTCGTACGGCCAGTCGCGACACCTCCGAGAAAAGCAGCGTTTGAAACGAAGAAGGCCGGGCGATGCCCGGCCTGTTCGAGGATTCGTGAAAGGGCAGACTCCGACTGCGCGCAGCGACTATTGCGCTGGCTTCTCTGCCGGTGCCTCGGCGGGCTTCCCGTCGGAAGCCTTCTGATCCGCAGGCTTCTGCTCAGCAGGTTTGGCGTCCGCAGGTTTGTCCTCGGCCGCCGCAGCCTTCTCCACAGTCGGGAGGGGAGCGGGTGCATCCGCGAGCGAACGCAGATAGGCGATCACGTCGGCGCGTTCCTGCGGGGCCTGTATCCCAGCGAAGGCCATCTTGGTGCCAGGCACATAACCTTTCGGATTGGCGAGGAAGTGGTCGAGCTCGTCATAGGTCCAGGTGCCGCCCTTCTCCTTCAGGGCCGCGGAATATTCGAAACCACCCTCATGGGCGCGCTGACGATCGACGACGCCCCACAGGTGAGGACCGACCTTGTTAGGACCGCCCTTCTCGAAACTGTGACAGGCTGCGCATTTCTTGGCGGCGCTCGTACCCTTCTCGACGCTGGCGCTCGCAAGGCGAATCGGAAGAGGCTCCGCTTTGGCGGCGGCGGGAGCCGCCCCGCCGGCCGCTTCCGGCTGTGGCTCGGGCAGCGCGTAACCGGCACTTCCCGCCGGCTTCGGAGAGTAGATCAGTTCTGCGACGAACCCGGAACCCAGGGCCAGAAGGAGGGTGCCGAGTACGGCGCCCGCGACCTTGTTCAGCTCGAAAGAGTCCATTCTCGACAACTCCGGGGGCGTCCGCCGGTTTCGGCGGCAGGCGAGGCCCGGCGAGCAGGTGCCCCGGACTCTGGAAATGTTCGAGGGTGAATAGCGGTACTGGACCGACCTTGACAATGGCGGAGTCGTCGGTCGCGTAGTCGCAGAGGCAAAGCTGTCACGCGGCGTGGCATCCGGGCGACGATGACAACCTGCATCGCCCCTGCTAATCCGCCCGCTTGCTGGATAAATCCGCCGGTCGATGTCAGATCCCCTCGTCCTGATCCCCGCACGCATGGCGGCCACCCGGCTGCCCGGCAAACCGATCGCCGACATCGCCGGCGAGCCGATGATCGTGCATGTCTGGCGCCGCGCCGTAGAGGCCGGCATCGGCCCCGTGGTCGTCGCCACCGACACCAACGAGATCGTCGATGCGATCGAGCGGGTGGGTGGCCTCGCGGTTCTCACCCGGCCGGACCACCCATCGGGATCCGACCGACTGGCCGAGGCCCTCGAGATCATCGATCCACAGGGTAATCACGACGTCGTGGTGAACCTGCAGGGAGATCTGCCGACGATCGACCCGGCCGTCATCGGTGCCGCGATCACGCCGCTCGCCGATCGCGCGGTGGATATCGCCACGCTATGCGCCGTCATCACCCGCGACGAGGAGCGGCATGACCCCAACGTGGTCAAGCTCGTCGGCCATCATGTCGGGCCGAACCGCCTGCGTGCGCTCTACTTCACCAGGGCGCAGGCCCCTTGGGGCGAGGGGCCGCTATTTCATCATATTGGCCTCTATGCCTATCGCCGCCGGGCGCTCGCCCGCTTCATGTCGCTGCCGCCCGGCGAACTCGAGACCCGCGAGAAGCTGGAACAATTGCGGGCGCTGGAAGCCGGCATGCGGATCGACGCCATCATCGTCGACGACCTGCCGCTCGGCGTCGACACACCGGCCGACCTTGAGCGGGCGCGGGCCGTGCTCCTGGCCCGGCGCCTCAACTGACGAACCGGGCCTCAATCCATGTCCAGCACCACGATCTCCTATCAGGGAGAGCCCGGCGCGAATTCGCACATCATCTGCGCCCAGGCCTATCCAGACTGGACGACGCTGCCCTGCGCCTCGTTCGAGGAAGCTTTCGCCGCGGTGAATGACGGCCGCGCCGCCCTGGCGATGATCCCGATCGAGAATTCCATCGCCGGCCGCGTCGCCGACATCCACCATCTCATTCCGACCTCGGGCCTGCATATCGTGGCCGAGCATTTTCTGCCGATCCATTTTCAACTGATGGCGCTTCCCGGAACGCCGATCGAGGCGCTCAGGACGGTGCACAGCCATGTCCACGCCCTGGGCCAGTGCCGAAAGATCATCCGGCGCCTCGGCCTCAAGGCGGTGGTGGCCGGCGATACGGCGGGCGCGGCCCGCGAGGCGGCAGAGGCCGGCGATCCGAGTCGCGGCGCCCTGGCCCCGGCCATGGCGGCCGGCGTGTACGGGCTCGACATCCTAGCGCGCGATGTCGAGGACGAGAGCCACAACACCACCCGTTTCGTAGTGTTCTCGCCCGATGCCGTACCGATCCCGCCGGATCTCGGGCCGACGGTGACGAGCTTCATTTTCCGCGTGCGCAACATTCCAGCCGCGCTCTACAAGGCGCTCGGAGGCTTTGCCACCAACGGCGTTAACATGTCGAAGCTCGAGAGCTACATGGTGGAGGGCCAGTTCTCGGCCACGCAGTTCTATGCCGAGGTGGACGGACATCCAAAGGATCCAGGCCTCGCCCGTGCCTTGGACGAGCTTGCCTATTTCTCGCGCGAATTGCGGATCATCGGCACCTACCCGGCTCATCCGTTCCGCGAGATGACGCGGCTGGCGGCGGAATAGCGCACTATTCCCGCTTGATCACCCGATCGACGACAAGGTCGGACCAGAAGCCCGGCCTGAAGTCGCGTTTCAGCGCCTCCGGGTCGTAGACGGTCTCGACCCAGGTCAGGAAGTCCATGCCCCTGGCCTCTCCCTCGCGTAGGTAGAGATCGAAGAACGCGTCGAGGATCCCGGTCTTGGCGAAGCGGAAATGGCCGTAGCGAGCCGAGAGTTGCCCCCTCGCCTCGGAGACGGGCATGCCCTCGTGCAGGATGAGGAAGAGAGCGGCGCCGAGACCCGCCCGATCCGCTCCTGATTTGCAATGCATCACCGCCGGATACTGCACGCCGTCGAAGAAGGCCTTGGCGCCGAGGATGGTCTCCTTCGATGGCGCTTCGCGCGAGCGCAGCACGAATTCCACCAGTTCCAACCCTTGCTGTACGCAAGCTTCGCGCTGAAGCGGCCAGGAGCCGTGCTCGCGTCCGCCGCGCAGGGAGATCACCGTGCGAACGCCCTGGCGTCGGAACCACGCCAGTTGGTGCGGCGTCGGCTGGGCCGAGCGCCAGATCTTGCCGGTGCCGACCTTGTGCCGGTTGAGATAGGCCAATCGGAACACGCCGTGATCCACGAGCAGCATGTTCGCCCAGGCCCGCATGCGCGCGCCGCGACCGGCGATCGGCTGCTCGAACCGGGCGATCCGCGCCATACGCCGTGCGTAGCGGATCTCGGGCTTGATGAATCTGTTGAACACGGGTGGCGGCAAGGACCGGTCGAGAGGGGAATGACGCGGCTCTAACAGCCGAGGGAGCGCCGGGCAAACGCGTGGGGCCCGATTGGCCCGCGCAAGCCTTTGGAAGTCGCCTTTTACAACTCGGCATCCGGCTTGCCTTCATCATGCCCGCATCGTCCATTTCGATGCGAGATCGTTCCCGTTTCCAACGCGCGCAGGGACAGTCATGAGAACGAGTACCACCAGCATTCGCCGCGCCCGCTCGGGAGACGCCGATCGGTTGAGTGACGTGTTCGACGAAGCGTGGCGGGAGGCCTATCGGGGCATCATCCCCGGCATCTCCCTGGAACGGATGATCTCCCAGCGCTCCTCGCAATGGTGGCTCGGCGCGGCGCAGCGTAACCGCCCCCTGGTCGTCGTCGAGACTGCTGACGAAGTGGTGGGATACGCGATCTACGGGCAGGCGAGGGGGAGTGCCCTCAAGGCTTCGGGAGAGGTCGACGAACTCTACATCCTGCCGGCCCATCAGGGGCTGGGCCTCGGCCGGCGGCTGTTCCGCGCGATCCGCAACGATCTCGCCGATCACGGCCTGACGCGGGTCGGAGTCTGGACGCTTTCGGGCAACGAGCGCGCCTGCGGTTTCTATGCCGGCCTCGGCGGCAAGCGCGTCGCAGAAGCGGTCGACCGCATGGCCGGCGCTGTCCTTCCCAAAGTGGCGTACCGTTTCGAGTGAGGCCTGGCAGGTCGCGCTCTGCGACCACCTCGGGGATTACCAACGTCTGACGACCTGATCTCGGTGCGGCGCGTCCCCATATGCCGGGAACGCGCCGCTTCACGAATTGGATCAAGGACTAGAATGACCGCCAGCCCGCATGATGCATCCCGTCAGGATTGTACGGCGGAGGATTGGGACGAACGGGTCACCCGCCTCACCGAGAAACTTCCTGACAGGATACGGCGCGGGATCGAGTGGCTTCGGGTGCCGTCCCGCCGCTGGCTGCGCATCGGCGCGGCGATCCTGTTCATTCTCGGCGGGATCTTCTCTATCCTGCCCGTGCTCGGGCTATGGATGCTGCCGGTGGGTCTGGCTCTCCTCAGTCAGGACGTCCCTTTCCTGAAGATCCCGCTCGAACGCGCCGCTCGCTGGTGCGAGAGGATCTGGAACCGCTGGTTCGGCTCACGTAACGAGAAATCCTGACGCGGGGCGGAGCGTTGTCGACGGCGGATATGGCCGCCAGAACGGCGTTGTCGTTTCGGTACCGCCGCCTCCATGTTACGTTTCCGGCAAAAGCTCAACGCATCATACCGCGGCCGATTTCCTTTATGTCGGAAGGGATTTAAGAGACGCGGAAACAGCGCTCAAGGTTGCTGCAGGCTGGGAGAGGACCCCATGATCATCGATTCTGTCTCGATCGGAAAGAACCCGCCAGAGGACGTCAACGTCATCATCGAGGTGCCGATCGGCGGTGATCCGATCAAGTACGAGATGGACAAGGAATCCGGCGCCCTGGTCGTCGACCGCTTTCTCTACACCGCGATGCATTATCCGGGAAATTACGGCTTCATCCCCCATACCCTGTCGGGCGACGGCGACCCTTGCGACGTCCTCGTCGCCAACACCCGCGCCATCGCTCCGGGTGCGATCATCAGCGTTCGTCCGGTCGGCGTCCTGGTGATGGAGGACAATGCTGGCGAGGACGAGAAGATCATCGCGGTGCCGTCCCGTCACCTGACGATGCGCTACAACCGGATCGAGAACTATACCGATCTGCCGGAGATCACGATCCAGCAGATCCAGCACTTCTTCGAGCATTACAAGGATCTCGAGCCCGGCAAGTGGGTGAAGATCAAGCGCTGGGGCGACAAGGCCGAGGCGCACCGCCTGATCCTCGAGGGGATCGAGCGGGCCAAGGCAGAGAAAGCTTAAAGCCGGTCTTCTACGGACCCCCTACAGGGCTTCTCCCCGCAACAGCCGGGGTGAGGCTCTCCGCGACGCCGAGGCCTCACCGATGAAGAACGTCTTCAATCCGGGTAGTCGGTCGACCAGCCCGAGACCGAGATCGCGGGCGAGGCGTACCGGCAGGACGTCGTTCGAGAACAATCGGTTGAGGCCGTCGGTGACGGTCGCCATGGCGAAGGTGTCGAAGCGGCGACTACGTTCGTAACGCTGCAAGACCTCGTTCGACCCCGGATCGAGGCCGAGCCGCAGCGCCTCCGTGATTTCCTCCGCCAGGGCGGCGGCGTCGGCAAGACCGAGATTGAGCCCCTGGCCGGCAATGGGATGGATGACGTGCGCGGCATCCCCAAGCAGCGCGAGACGCTCGGCCCGGAAGCTTCGCGCGATACCGAGGGAGAGCGGATGAGCGCTCGGCCCATCCTCGATGACGAGACGTCCGAGATTGAGCCCGAACCGGCGCTCGATCTCGGCGAGGGTTTCGTCCCGGCTCCCGCCGATCAGTGCATCGACATCCGCCGCCTTTTCCGTCCAGACGATGGAGGAGCGGTGACCCAGCGCGCCGCCATCGACCAGGGGCAGCGTCGCGAACGGACCACTCGGCAGGAAATGCTCATAGGCGCGGCCACCATGCGGTCGCTCGTGCCCGAGGGTCGCGACGATCCCCATCTGCGGATAGGAACGGCCGACCCAGCCGATCCCCGCGGCCTCGCGCAGGCGGGACTTCGCGCCATCCGCAGCCACGAGCAGGGATGCGCTCGCCGCGCGCCCATCGGACAGAGCAATGGCGATGCTACGGGTCTCCGGTAGCGCATGGCGGATACCAACCTGCTCCAGCACGACGCCGCAGGCTCCCGCCGCCGCCAACAAGGCTTCCACCAGGAACTCAGCCTCGACCATGTGGCCGAAAGGTTCGCCCGCAACCTGTCCTTCGCTCGCCCCATCCGGCCCGAAAGTGAGGAAGACGGGCCGGACCGGATCTCTCAGCCGGCTGTCGCTGATCGCCATGTCCAGGATCGGCCCGGCCGCATGGGAGATCTCGCTCCACACTCCCAAACGCGTCAGCATCCGTCGGCCGCCAGCCGCCACCGCGAAGGCCCGGCCCCTGTGGCGCAGAGCGGACATACCAAGTCCCGGGTCGCAGACGGTGACGTCGAGGGCGTCGCCGTGGGCCTGCCGCAACGCCAGCGCCAGACTGAGGCCGGGAATACCGCCGCCGGCGACCACAATTTTGCGGCGCGCCAACCCCTCAGTCGATCGGCTCGTGCTCTTCACCCCATCACCTCTTCATCCCACGCCACTCTGTGTCGGCTGCGGTCGCTCGGGATTCGACGTGGCATCAGGAACCGCCATAGGCAACGCATGAATGCACAAATCGGCACGCATGCTCGGATTCGGCGCGGCCGGTCCCGACAAGGGTGCCTTGCGTGATCCATCGCGCTATGGCGATGCCGTTGTCCGAAACGCATGATGCACCTGACCGGCGAAAGGCCCGCATGACCGGATCCGTCGACGAACTCCTCGCCTGCCTCGACCTCGCCCCGCTCGACGACGACCTGTTTCGGGGGCAGAGCATCCAGACCGGGTGGTTCCGGGTCTTCGGAGGTCAGGTCCTGGGACAGGCGCTGGTCGCTGCATCGCGGACGGTGGACGGCAGCCGGCCACCCCATTCCCTTCATGCCTATTTCATTTTCGGCGGTGATCCGACCGGGCCGATCGATTACGCGGTCGAACGCATCCGCGACGGACGCAGCTTCGCGACGCGGCGGGTGGTGGCCCACCAGCACGGGCGGGCGATCTTCGCCATGTCGGCTTCCTTCCACGACGAGGAGGAGGGGGTCTTTCATCAGGTCGCCATGCCCGAAGTCCCGCCACCGGAAGCCTTATCGGATGCACCGACGCTCGCCGCGGAAGCAGGGCCGTCAATCCCCGTCGCCATGCGGGCCTATCTCGGACGCAAGACGCCGATCGAGCTGCGGCCGGTCGAGGTGCAGCGATACATGTCGCGAGAACCGCGCGAGCCCCGTTTCCATGTCTGGTTTCGGGCAGGATCACGCTTGCCGAACGATCCCGCCGTACATCGTGCCGTCCTCGCCTATGCTTCCGACCTGATGCTCCTTGACGCGACGCTGATCCCCCACGGCAGGACCGTGTTCGATCCAACGATTCAATCCGCCAGCCTCGATCACGCCCTCTGGTTCCATCGAGCCTTCCGGGCCGACGAATGGCTGCTCTACGCTCAGGAGAGCCCGACTGCCTCCGGAGCACGCGGATTCGCCAGGGGATCGATCTTCACGCAGGACGGACGGCTCGTGGCTTCGGTCGCCCAGGAAGGGCTGATCCGCCCAATTGAAGAAATCGCCACACCGGCTCGATGAGCTTTGCTTTAAGCTCTACCAAAATGCTCACAATATCGTCTGAATGACTACTTATTGTGCAAACTTGGCAGGAAACTCGCCTGATCACGCATCAGTGATCGATCACTTTGTGTGCAGAAAGCCGGAGGAGAAAAAGTTCCCGTTGGCATAGTCCTTGAATGATGGGTGGCGATCGCTTGGTCATTCCGACCGGTGCGAAAAATTCCGGATAGCCGTGCCGCGACGCAGATCGGGCCAGTGACCGGGGCATCCAGAACAAAGGGGGCGCCGCCCATGAAAATCGTGATGGCTATCATCAAGCCGTTCAAGCTCGAGGAGGTCAGGGACGCCCTGACCGGTATTGGCGTCCACGGCCTCACGGTGACCGAGGTCAAGGGTTACGGTCGTCAGAAGGGCCATACCGAGATCTACCGCGGCGCCGAATATGCCGTGAGCTTTCTGCCCAAGCTGAAGATCGAAGTCGCCGTCGCGGCCGATCTCACCAGCAGCGTCATCGACGCCATCGCCGCCGCCGCCCGCACGGGCCAGATCGGTGACGGAAAGATCTTCGTCGTGCCGCTGGAAAAGGCTGTCCGTATCCGCACCGGCGAGACCGACGTCGACGCGCTCTGATCAACCGCCTCGGCTGGACGATGCTCCGGCCCGCATCCTCTTCCCTCCATCACATCACCATCGCACCGCGACCGGGAGTTCCGTTTCCATGAAACTTCGCAATGCCCTGGCGCTCGGAATGGGAGGCGCCGCGCTGGCGCTCCTGTTCATCGAGCCATCCCTCGCACAGTCGCCGACCCCAGAAGTCGTCGCGGCCCCGGCCGCTGCCGCACCGGTTCCCAACAAGGGCGACACCGCCTGGATGATGGTCTCTGCTGTCCTCGTGCTGCTGATGACCGTGCCCGGCCTCGCACTCTTCTATGGCGGACTCGTCCGCACCAAGAACATGCTCTCGGTCCTGACGCAGGTCTTCGCCATCGCGTCCATCGTCTGCCTGCTGTGGGTCGCCTTCGGCTATAGCATGGCCTTCACCAATGGCGGCGGTCTCAACGACTTCGTCGGCGGCTTCTCCAAGGTGTTCCTGAAGGGCGTCGATCCGTCCACCACCGTGGCGACCTTCTCCAACGGCGTCGTCATTCCCGAATACGTCTACATCTGCTTCCAGATGACGTTCGCGATGATCACCCCCGGCCTGATCGTCGGTGCCTTCGCCGAGCGTATGAAGTTCTCGGCCCTGCTTGTGTTCTCGGTGCTGTGGGTCACGCTGATCTACTTCCCGATGGCCCACATGGTCTGGTACTGGGGTGGCCCAGATCTCGTCGGCGACGCCGCCAAGGCGCTCGCAGCGGCCACGGACGATGCGTCCAAGGCGACGGCACAGGCAGCGCTCGATGCGGTCAATGCCGATGCCGGCATGATCTTCAAGTGGGGCGCACTCGACTTCGCCGGCGGTACCGTCGTGCACATCAATGCGGGCATCGCCGGCTTCGTCGGCTGCCTGATGCTCGGCAAGCGCATCGGCTACGGCCGTGACCTGCTCGCCCCGCACTCGCTGACCATGACCACCATCGGCGCCTCGCTTCTCTGGGTCGGCTGGTTCGGCTTCAACGCCGGTTCGAACCTCGAGGCCAACGGCTCCGCGGGTCTGGCCATGATCAACACCTTCGTCGCCACCGCCGCGGCCGCCGTCTCCTGGCTGTTCGTCGAGTGGATGCTGAAGGGCAAGCCCTCGCTCCTCGGTATGCTCTCGGGCGCCATTGCCGGCCTCGTCGCCGTCACGCCCGCCGCCGGTTTCGCCGGTCCGATGGGTTCGATCGTCCTCGGCCTCGTCGCTGGCGCCGTCTGCTTCATCATGTGCTCCACGGTGAAGAACGCGCTCGGCTACGACGACTCCCTTGATGTGTTCGGCGTGCACTGCATCGGCGGCATTCTCGGCGCCCTGGCCACCGGCCTTCTGGTCAGCCAGGATTTCGGCGGCGTCGGCCTGCCCGACTACACCAGCAAGCCCGGTGAGCTCGCCGTCGGTACGTACGATATGGCCACGCAGATGCTGGCCCAGGCCAAGGCGGTGGGCTTCACCATCCTGTGGTCGGGTATCGGCTCGGCCATCCTGTACAAGCTCGTCGACCTGACCATCGGTCTGCGCGTAACCCAGGACGAAGAGCGCGAAGGCCTCGACATCGCCGACCACGGCGAGCGTGCCTACAACTACTGAGATCGCCTCAAACGCGGTCCTGCTTCGGCAGGGGGCCCCGGTCGCTCGTCGACCGGGGCCTTTTTCACATCTGGATCCGGGATCCGTCGCAAATCTCGAGATCCTCTCTCCGAGATAGCGTTTTTCCGGCGCTCGGCCGCAGCCGCGGAGTACGGCGAGAATGTGATGCAAAAGCAACATCCCCAGGGCAAGTCCTCGGATAGGTCGAATTTGCCTATTTACTAGGCAATTGCATCAAAGTTGGTTTTGCGAAGAACAGGCGGATTGGGCAACCTGCAAATCACAGAATAACTGGGGCTGAACTGAAATGACACTGAAGCTGACCGCGCTGGGGACCGCCGCTTCCCTCGCTGCTTTCCTGAGCGTTGGAGGTGTCAACGCTGCCGACATGCCGGCTCCTAAAGTCATGCCGGTCGAGGCCAAGGCCCCCGATCCGCTCATTGGCTTCTCGTTCGGCTCGCGCTACCAGACGGACTACAACTTCCGCGGCGTATCGCAGTCCAACCGTGACGGCAGCTACCAGTCCTTCTTCGAAGCCCAGTATTTCGGCGGATTCGCCTATACCGGCTTTGCCACCTACCAGACCCGGCTGCCGACCAAGCCGGACATGGAATTCGATCTCACGGCCGGTATTCGTCCGACCTACGACAAGTTCGCCCTCGATCTCGGCGTGATCTACTATTTCTACCCGAACGAGCAGCGACTGTTCGGACCCAACGGTTTCGGCCGGTTCAACGTGCCGCTGACGACCGCAAACACCGACTTCCTCGAATACGCCGCCAAAGGCACCTGGACTGCGACCGATTCGCTGACCCTCGGCCTCAACGTATTCTTCTCGCCGAACTATCTCGGCCAGCACGCCAACGGCACCTACACGTCCGGTACCGCCGCCTACACCCTGCCGGCGACCTGGTTCTCGTTCCTGCCCGAGTCCTATGCCGGCGGCTTCTCGATCTCGTCAGAGCTCGGCTACTACTTCCTCACCGCCGCCAAGACCTCGGCCACTCTGCAGACAGCATTCAACCTGCCGAGCTACCTGTATGGCAACGTCGGTCTATCCTACACCTACAAGAACATCGTTCTCGACGTCCGTTATCACAACACCGACTTGAGCAAGCAGGAATGCTTCGCCCTCACCGGCGACTTCCGCGGCTTCGTCAATGGCGGGACCTCGCGTTGGTGCGGCGACGCCGTCATCGGCTCGATCACCTTCCAGACCTCCACCGCGGCTCCGGGCATCTACGCCGAGCCGGGCGGTCTCATGAACTTGTTCCGCTGAGCACGACACAAGGCGACGGACGAAGAAAGGCCCCGGATCACTCCGGGGCCTTTCTTCGTTGGCGATGGACATCGGGACCGGCAAGATGCGGGAAGAATATGCAGTGCGGTCTCTCACTCGCCGCAACGACGAGCGCGAACATGTCTGTGGGGGCCGCTAACGATCTCTAAGCCTTAAACGGCCGTTAACTCGGTCGACTTAGCGTTACCGGATCGTTTCTCCCTGCGTCTGGTCCCGCATGCGCTCGCTCCGCCGTTCTGCATCGCCTTACGACACCTTCGTCGACAGCTTCAGGCCTTTCATGGCCAAGCGGATGACGGAATTGGGCGGTCTCATCCTGTTTGCCGGGGCGACCGCACTGACGGTCGCCCTGGCGACGTGGTCCATCGACGATCCGAGCATCAACCACGCAACCGACCATGCCGCGCACAACGTGCTTGGCACAGGCGGTGCCGTGGTCTCCGATCTCGCGATGCAGCTTCTCGGTCTCGGCTCCCTCGCCTTCGCACTGCCGCCCGCCTTCTGGGGCATCCAGCTGATGCGGTCCCGCGAATTGCCGCGCGGCGGCCTGCGACTGACCCTCTGGATCATCGGCTTCTTCGCGGCTAGCGCGGTGGCGAGCGCGCTTCCGCCCACGGCACGCTGGCCCCTGCCCACCGGGCTCGGCGGCGTCGCCGGTGATGCCCTGATCCACACCGCGCGTCTCATCGTCGGCGCCGTCGCATCCCCGGCCGCGTCCCTCGTCGGCTTCGCCTTCGCGGCGATCGCGATTCTCTGCCTCACCGGCGCCTGCCGAGCCGGTGCGGAGCCAGAAGAGGAGGCGTACGACCAGCCGCTCCCGTCCGCCTCGCACCAGCGTCCGCCATCGTCCGCACGGAACGACGGCCGCTACGAGGAAGACGAGCCGAGCCTCGGCATCGTCTCCCTCGGGACCCTAGCCCATCTTCTCATGGGCGGACGTACAGCCATCGCCAGGAAGATCGCCGATTGGCGTACTGACAGGGCCTCGGCCGCTACTGACCTCGCCTATGCCGGCGCATCGCCGGCGCTGGCCGCACGCCGCGCATTCTCCGACGGCGACGACATCCCCTGGTCGACCCATGTCCCGCAGGATTCCGCGGGCCATGGCAGAAACACCGCCGGGCGTGGCAACACCGCCGGGCATGGCGGACACGATCCAGCCCCGGGCCGCCGTGAACCGGTCTTCGAGCCGCTCAGCGTCGCAGAGCCCCGGCCTGCACCGCGCCGGGCGCCGCCCGAGCCGATCCTGCACGACGACGAGCCCGACGACGGTGGCGAGGAATTCCACGCTTTCGACGCGCCGGTCGAAGCCGTGCCGGCGCCGCGCTCCCGTGTCACGCCGCCGGCACCGTCCCCCGCTCCGGCACCCGCCAGACGCGCGCCGATACCCCAGAATTACGGTTCGGAGAGCTACGCACATCCCGCCCTCGAACTGCTCGCGGAAGCGCCGGGCCAGTCCCTGGCGAGCCAGATCTCCACGGAAGCCCTGGAGCAGAACGCGACCCTTCTCGAAGCGACGCTGAGCGATTTCGGCGTGCGCGGCGACATCCTCGCTGTGCGCCCCGGCCCGGTGGTCACGCTCTACGAACTCGAGCCGGCGCCGGGCACCAAGTCGAGCCGCGTGATCTCGCTCTCCGACGATATCGCTCGCTCGATGTCGGCCGTTTCCGCCCGCGTCGCCGTGGTTCCCGGCCGCAACGCTATCGGCATCGAACTGCCCAATGCCAAGCGCGAGACCGTGTACCTACGCGAACTCCTCGCCTCGGCGGATTTCGCCGAGACGAAACAGAGTCTCGCCCTGTGCCTCGGCAAGAACATCGGCGGCGAGCCGATCATCGCCGATCTCGCCAAGATGCCCCACCTGCTGGTGGCCGGCACCACGGGCTCGGGCAAGTCGGTGGCCATCAACACCATGATCCTGTCGCTGCTCTACCGGATGAAGCCGGAAGAGTGCCGCCTGATCATGGTCGACCCGAAGATGCTGGAACTCTCCGTCTACGACGGCATCCCGCATCTGCTCTCCCCCGTCGTCACCGACCCGAAGAAGGCGGTCATCGCCCTCAAATGGGCGGTGCGCGAGATGGAGGAGCGCTACAAGAAGATGTCGAAGGTCGGTGTGCGCAACATCGACGGATTCAATGCGCGCCTTGCCGAAGCCCGCAGACGTGGCGAGATCCTCACTCGTACCGTCCAGACCGGATTCGATCGCGAGACCGGCGAGGCGGTCTACGAGACCGAGGAGATGGATCTCAATCCGCTCCCCTACATCGTGATCGTGGTCGATGAGATGGCCGACCTGATGATGGTGGCGGGCAAGGACATCGAGGGGGCGATCCAGCGTCTCGCCCAGATGGCGCGCGCGGCGGGCATCCACCTGATCATGGCGACGCAGCGCCCCTCGGTGGACGTCATCACCGGCACGATCAAGGCGAATTTCCCGACCCGGATCAGCTTCCAGGTGACCTCGAAGATCGATTCTCGCACGATCCTGGGCGAGATGGGCGCCGAGCAGCTGCTCGGGCAGGGCGACATGCTGTTCATGGCCGGCGGCGGGCGCACCACCCGCGTCCACGGCCCGTTCTGCTCGGATTCGGAGGTCGAGAGCGTAGTCGCCCACCTCAAGCGCCAGGGCCGGCCGTCCTATCTCGAGGCGGTCACCGCCGATGACGGTGAAGATGACGACAAGGGCGGCAAAGGCAGCGGGAAATCGGCCAAGGGCTCAATCGACGAGATCGAGGTCGACGGCGCGGTCTTCGACCAGGGCAGCTTCGGCGACAGCGGCGGTGACCTCTACGCCCAGGCCGTCCAAGTGGTCATGCGGGACAAGAAGGCCTCCACTAGCTACATCCAGCGCCGCCTGCAGATCGGCTACAACCGCGCTGCCTCGCTGATGGAGCGGATGGAGGTCGAGGGCATCGTTGGACCGGCGAACCACGCCGGCAAGCGCGATATCCTGACGGAGCCCGATCCGCACGAGATGTGACGCGGGCCGTCAGGCGCGAGGCGCCATCAGGATGATGCCGGTGCCGACGAGGCAGATCGCGGCGCCTGTCAGGTCCCAACGATCCGGCCTATGGCTCTCGGCGATCCAGAGCCACAGGATCGATGCGGCGATGTAGACGCCACCATAGGCCGCATAGGCGCGGCCCGCCGCGTCGCTCTCCACCTTCGTGAGCAGCACGGCGAAGAGAACAAGGGACGCCACGCCCGGGAGCGCCCACCAGGCCGAGCGGTCGAGCCTGAGCCACGCCCAGAAAGCGAAGCAGCCGGCGATCTCGGCAAGGGCTGCGCCGGCATAGACGAGGGCTGTGGTCATCGCAGCCTTTCGTCGCGAAGGACGGTCGTGGATCCACGTCTGATGCCGATCATTTTCCCGCTGCCACCATTGCCGCCGAATGGACCGGCGCCTCCTGTCCTTCATCCTGTCCCAGGATGGATGCGAGCGCCGTATCGAGGCGGACATGCCGGAACCTGAACCCGCTGGCGAGGGCTTTCTGCGGCAGGACTCTCTGTCCTCCGAGCAGCATCTCGTCGGCGAAGTCACGGCCGAGTCCGTGCAACAGCCGAGCCGGAAGAGGAAGGAGGACGGGCCGCCGGAGTTGCCGCGCCAGGAATGCGGAGAAGTCGGCATTGCGCACGGGCTCCGGCGCGGTCGCATTCACCGGCCCCGACGGGGATGGCGTCGCCACGGCGTGGCAGATCAGGCGGACGAGATCGTCGCGCGAGATCCACGACATCCATTGCCGCCCGGAGCCGATCCGTCCGCCAAGACCGAACTCGAACGGCATGAGGAGCCGCGCGAGGAGGCCGCCCTCGACACCGAGTACAAGCCCGGTACGAAGAACGACGATCCGTGGGCCGAAGGCGGCGATGTCCATCGCCTCCCGCTCCCAGGCCTCGCAGACCCTGTGGGTGAATGCCGGAGCCGCCGGGCTCGATTCGACAAGGCCTTCGTCCCCGCGTGAGCCGTACCACCCCACGGCCGAGCCGCTGACGACGACGGACGGTGGCCGGTCGAGGCGAGCCACCAGCTTGGCGAGCCTGCGAGTCGTCCTCAGCCGCGATGCGAGGATCGCGCGGCGCTTGGCGCGCGTCCACAGCCCATCGGCGATCGGTTCGCCCGCGAGGTTCACGATGGCATCGAGCCGCGTGTCGCCCGGCAACTGATCGAGGGAAGTCACGACCCGCAACGGCGCAGGCAACGCGGCCGCCTTCGCGCCGTCGCGGGTCAGGACCGTGACTTCGTGGCCGGCCGCCGCGAGACTCGCGACGAGGCGTTGGCCGACGAACCCGGTGCCCCCCGTGACGAGGATTTTTTGCGCCGGAGCGAGCGCATCCGCGAGACCGGCGGCGGAAGCCAGACCGAGTCGCTCGGACCTCTCGGCCGCGAACCAGTCGCGCAGGCCGAAGACCGCCACCGAGAGGGAGGCGATGAGGGCGAGGAGGCTCCAGGCGCCGTGGCTGACCCAGGCCATGCCCGTGGCCTCGCCGGCCCAGCCGAGCAGCACCGGCAGGATGAGGACGAGGATCGCACCGTAGTTCAGTGCCAGGAGCGTGTGGTTCACGCGTTCCGTGGCCGGCAGGCGGCGGCTCAGATCCTCCTCCACGAAGTCCATCAGGGTGATGATCACCTCCACGATGAGCACGCCCATGACGATCCAGGCGAGAAACCCCTTGGGTTCGACGAAACCGAGGGTGAGGAAGAGCAGTGCATAGAGCCAGTTGCGCACAGCGTGCAGGCGCAGTTCCCCGCGCTGGGACGGGCGCCAGGCGAGGCGCTCGGTCAGTTCGTGGTGATAGAGCGTGTCGAAGGCCCCCATGGCGATCTGTACGGCGATCAACGACCAGAGCAGTGTCGAGGTCATGATGTCGGGTCTCCCGCGTGAGGGATCAGGCGTCGACGACGTCGCGGAACTCCGCCTCCTGGCGGATCAGCGTGCCGAACCAGGGATGGCGGATGGTGAGGGTGAAGGCGAAGCGGTTCGCCCCAGTCTCGCCGTGGGTCACGGTGAGGGCGCCCGGCGTCAGGAAGCCGGGGAGAGGCACGCGCCATCGGAGGAGCCGCAGGAAGTAACGGCGGCTCTCGAAGACCGGACGGCCCTCGATGACGGTGATATCGAGGCTCATGCCGAGGCCGCCGGCCACATGCTCTTCGAGGCCGGTCGGCCCGGCGAAGCGCTTGGCCGAGTTGATCGTCTGGGGAAAGCCTGCGGGTCGTGCGTAGAGCCGCGTCCAGACCTGTCCGTCGCCCGCCCGATCCTCCGTGACGGAGACGATGCTGGCGAGACCGGCCGCCCGCGAGGTCGGTAGCGGCGCGCCGACGATGCGGGCCACTTGTGCCAGCGCCCAGCCGAGACGGCTCATGCGCGTCTCGACCACGGAGCCGACATAGACGGCGCTGGTGCCGGGATGGAGACGCTTGGTGAAGCGTCTGCGGATCGCGGGCGACAGGCTGTTCCAGTCCTCGTCCGCGATCAGGCTGCGGAAGCGCAGATCGAGGAGGTCGGCCTCCCTCGCACGGCCCACCGTATCCTTACCGATGTGCGGCGTCGCCTCGCCCGTGGCGGACTGAACTGTCATTGCCATCGTGGCCATGATCACGGCTCCCCGGTTCAACCTTCGGGCTTGGAGGGCAGGAAGCGCACGATCCGGCTGCCCAGGCGGATCAGCTTGGCCAGGGTCGCGTGCGGAACGCCGAGCATCTGGCTGTGCCAGCGATCCATGGTCTCGGTGAATTCGAGCATGGCCTTGAGGCGGCGTGAGGCGACGGCACCGATGGTTGGATCGCCCTCAGCCTGCGCGACGCAGGTGCGCAGGGCCGCGATCGCCGGATCGATCTCGCGCTCCTTGCGACCGGCGGCGATGCGGGTGATCACCTCCCACAGGTCGGTCTCGGCCACGAAGTGATCGCGACGCTCGCCCAGCACCGGAACCCGCCGGATCAGGTTCCAGCCGGAGAGTTCCTTCAGCGAGGTCGAGACGTTGGAGCGGGCGATGCCGAGCGTCGCCGCGATCTCCTCCGCCGCCAGCGGCTTCTCCGAGAGATAGAGCAGCGCGTGGATCTGGGCGACGGAGCGGTTGACACCCCATTGGCCGCCGAGATCGCCCCAGTGGAGGATGAAGCGCTCCACCGCGACAGGGAGCCTATCAGTACTGTCTGTAATTTCTGTCATAACAGAAATTACAGACACAAACGATCTCAGGTCAAGCGATCTGTGCGATTGGGGAGGGGCGCTCAGTCCGTGCTGAAACGATAAGCCGTCGTCGCCGTGAACCGCTCGCCGGGACGAAGCACCGTCGCGGGAAAGCTTTCCTGGTTCGGTGCATCGGGAAACCCCTGCGCCTCGAAACAGACTGCATCGCCGGAGCGGTACAGCCGCCCGCCGGACCCGACCACCGCGCCGTCGAGCATGTTGGCCGTATAGAGCTGCAAGCCGGGCTGGGTGGTGGCGATGTCGAGTCGTCGCCCGCTGGACGGATCGTGGGCGCTGGCCACTTGCCGCAACGCACCGGGGTCGCGCAGCACGAATGTGTGGTCGTAGCCATGCGCCAGGGCGAGCTGCATATCCGCGTCGCGGATGCGCGCGCCCAAAGCTTCGGACTCGCGGAAATCGAAGGCCGTGCCAGCCACGGGCCTGATCTCCCCCGTGGGAATCTGCTCGGCATCGGTGGGGAGGTAGTGGTCCGCCGCGATGGCGATGCGATGCTGCATCACGTCGCCCGAGCCCTCGCCGACGAGATTGAAATAGCTGTGATTGGTGAGATTGACGACGGTCGGCCGGTCGGTCCAGGCCGCATAGTCGATCCGCAGGGTCTCGTCGTCGCTCAGGGAATAGACGACTTCGACGTCGAGATTGCCGGGAAAGCCCTCCTCGCCGTCGCAGGAGCGATAGGAGAGGGTCAGGGACGCGTCGTCCGCCCGGATCACCCGCCAGATGCGCCGATCGAACCCGCTCCTGCCACCATGCATGGTGTTGGCGCCGGCATTGCGCGGCAGTTGGTAGTCGCGTCCGTCCAGGCTGAAGCGTCCCTTGGCGATGCGGTTCGCGTAGCGGCCGATGAGGGCGCCGAAATGCGCGTCGCTCGCCTCGTAGCCCGCGACATCTCGAGCACCGAGGACGACATTGGCCCAGGATCCGTCGCGATCCGGCGTCTCGATCCGGCTGACGACACCGCCGTAATCGAGGATCTGCACGCGCAGGCGCGGCCGCGAGAGGGCGTAACGGGACACCTCCCGTCCGTCCTTCGTCCGCCCGAAGGAAGTCGCTGCCATGATCTCGCCCGTTTCGCCCCGGAGGTCGTCTCCGGCCTCAACGCGCGGGATGCGGATCAGGGGGCGGAGGTCGGCGTTTCAGCATCACCCGAGAGCTGCATCCGGTGGAGGCGCGCATAACCGCCCTGCGAGACCATCAGTGCGTCGTGCGTTCCGGTCTCGACGATCCGGCCGGCTTCCATGACCACGATCATGTCGGCGTCGCGCACGGTGGAAAGGCGGTGCGCGATGACGAGCGTGGTCCGTCCCTGCATCAGTCGCAGCAAGGCTCCCTGTACCAGCCGCTCGGATTCGGAATCGAGGGCACTCGTCGCCTCGTCGAGGAGCAGGATCGGTGCGTCCTTCAGGAAGGCACGGGCCAGGGAGATGCGCTGGCGCTCCCCCCCTGACAGGCGCCCGCCGGACGGGCCGACGCGGAATTCGTAGCCCTCCGTGAGCCGAGTGATGAAACCATGCGCCGCCGCTGCCTCCGCAGCAGCCTCGATCTCGGTGCGGGTCGCGCCGGGACGGCCGAAACCGATATTGGCGGCGATGGTGTCGTCGAACAGTACCACGTCCTGAGAGACCACGGCCACGGCCGCACGCAGGGACGGGATCGTCACGTCGCGAAGATCGGCACCGTCGATGAGCACGCGTCCGCCGGTGACGTCGTAGAGACGTGGAACAAGGTTGAGCAGCGAGGACTTCCCGGAGCCCGAGCGTCCGACCAATGCGACGGTGGCGCCGGCTGGGACGATGAGGTCTATCCCCTCCAGGGCCGGTGCATCCTCGCGGTAGCGAAAGCGCACGTCCTCGAACCGGATTTCGCCACCTCGGACGACCAGCGGCACGGCATCGGGCTTCTGGCGGATGCGCGGCGCCTCGTCCATCAGGGTGAAGTAGCGGTGGAGGGCGGCGCCGGCCTCCTGAAGGATGGCGTTGAGGGTGCCGAGCGCGCGGGCGGGCTGCGCCGCCAGGAGCAGGGCCGCCACGTAGCCGGTGAAATCGCCCACGGTGCGGTCGCCGGACATGACGCGCTGGCCGACGAGCACCAGAACCGCCGCCACGGCAAAGCCGCCGCCGATCTCCATCAGCGGATCGAGGCGTCCACGCGCATTGGCCGCCTTCATCTTCAGGCGGCGGACGTCGTCGAAGGCGCCCGAGGCGCGGCCCTTGAGATAGGATTCGAGGGAGTAGGTCTTGGCGATTCGCGCGCCCTGCAGGCTCTCGGTGATGAGGCTCGCAGTGAGGCCCATCTGCTCCTGCGTGGTGGTCGAGACCCGGCGCAGCTTCTTGCCGACGCGACCGATCGGACCGGCGACGAAGGGGACGACAACGCCCGCCACGAGGGTGAGCACCGGGTCCATCCAGATCAGCGCGATGACGAGGGCGATCAGCATGGCGAGATCGCGCAGCAACACGGTGGAGATGCGGGTCAGCGCTTCCTTGATGAAAGCAAAATCCGTGGTGAAACGCTGGGTGAAGGCCGCCGGGCTCTCCCGTCCGAGCTGGGCGAGGTCGGAATCGATGAGGTGGCCGTAGAGCGCCGCCTGCATGTCGGCCTCGACACGGGTGACCACCCGGTTGGTGAGCACCGTCTGCCCGAACAGGGCGAAGCCCCGGATCGAGGTGATGGCGATGACGATGACGGGCCCGTAGGTCAGGGCGGACGGGTCCTTGCTGTCGAACGCGTCGAAGGCCCCCTTGATCAGGGCGGGATAGAGACCGGTGGCGGCACCGACGATGGCGATCAGGACCAGGACAACGGCAAGCGTGGCGCGGTGCGGCCGCAGCCACTCGCGCCAGACCCGGCCGAGGAGGGGGAGGGTGTCACCCCTCAGAAGCGGCCGACGGGCCATGATCATCCGTTGTCTGTCGCGCGGGGCGGCTCCCGGCTTCGGTCCGGGGGTTTGCCGGTCGGTGACGGGAAGATCAAGCGACGGCAGGAAACAGGCCGACCTTGGAAATGTGATATTGTTACATTAAATGAGCGTTTGGGGTGGCGATCTGCTCCCGTTCTCCCGGTTCTCTCAAGCTTGCCGCCTCGTGCCGAGTGCAGAAGCGAGGCGTAAGCCTGCTTCGAGGCCCGCTGAGTGGACGTCTCAGGATGACGCGGTCGGGTAGGGTGCCGTCGGGAATGCGAGAGATGAAAGAGAAAGACACGACCATGCGGGCCAGGAAGCAGATCATCCGGTCCGTGGTGATGGCATGCTTCAGCATCGCCATTGCCCTCGTCACACCGGGGAAGTCGGTGGACGCGGCGGAGCCGCTGCAGGCCGTGGCGACGTTCTCGATTCTCGGCGACCTCGTGAAACAGGTGGGCGGCGACCGCGTCGAGGTCTCGGCCCTCGTCGGGCCCGATGCCGACGCGCATGGCTACAATCCGGCACCGGGGGATGCGCGCAGGCTTTCTGCCGCCGGCATCGTCGTGGTCAACGGCCTCGGCCTCGAAGGATGGCTCGACCGGCTGATCAAGGCCTCCGGCACGAAGGCGCCTATCGTCGTCGCAGCAAGGGGGGTGAAGACGATCGAGGGCGACGACGATCACGCGGGCGGACATGCGGGCCATTCCCACCATGACGATCCTCATGCCTGGCAGAGCATCGCCAACGTACGGATCTACGTCGCCAATATCCGGGACGGCCTGACGAAGGCAGATTCCGACCACGCCGCCGTTTATGCTGCCAACACCGAAGCCTATCTCGCCAAGCTCGACGGGTTGGAGAGCGACATCCGCGCCGCCATCGCGGCGATCCCGCCCGAGCACCGCAGGATCATCACCACGCACGATGCATTCGGTTATTTCACCGCCGCCTACGGCCTCGACTTCATCGCGCCGCAGGGGGTCTCCACCGACAGCGAGGCGAGCCCGAAGGACGTGGCCCGGATCATCCGCCAGATCCGCCGCGACAAGATCCCGGCGGTCTTCCTCGAGAACGTGGCCGACCCACGCCTGATGCAGCAGATCTCGCGGGAAAGCGGCGCGACAGTCGGCGGCAAGGTCTATTCCGATGCCCTTTCCGGCCCCGATGGTCCGGCCGCGACCTATGTGGCGATGATGCGCAGCAATATCGCCGCCTTCGCCGCCGCCCTTGGGAAGCGATAGGGGCGACGTCGCATCGGTGCTGGATGATCGCGTGGCGGCAGGTGTTCCCGCGCACCACCGTCCGTCGAGGCTGCGGATATCCGGGCAAACGGTTCCGGCCAGACAGGGTCACTCGGCCGCGTCGCCGATGACCTTCTGGAAGCAGATCGTCCGCGTGTCGCGATAGCCGAGATGCTCGTAGAAATGCCGGACCGCGTCGTTCTCCTCGCGCACGAGGAGCTGCATCTTCCAGACGCCGCGGTCGATCAGCCATCGCTCGGCGGCATCCATGATTCCCCGTCCAAGGCCGAGATTGCGAAGCCGCGGATCGACGGCGACGTAGTAGACCCAGCCTCGATGCCCATCTTCGCCGACCATGGCCGTGGCGACGATCAGACCGTCACGGTCCGCCACCAGCACGGTCGAGTGCGGATCGCGGCGGGCGAAGGCGATATCCCTGGCCGGATCGTTCCACGGCCGCGAGACCCCGGCCGCGTGCCACAGGGCCACGACCTGACCGATATCGTCGTCGCGAAGCGCGCGGTTCACGGTCTCGATGGACATCAGGTCCTCACCAGGGTCGTCGAAGCTCGACGCTCAGCCCCCAGTCATCAGCCGCCAGTCATAGGTGGAAAGAACGCAATTTCCGTCGCTCCGGCGATCGCCGCGTCCGGCTTTGCATGGACCCGATCGATGGCCGCCCGTACGATTCCGGCGTTCTCGAACGCGTAGGCATATTCCTCCCCGCGTCCGCGCAGCCAGCCGACGAGATCCGACACCGTGTCGATCCCGGTCGGCAGGCTCACGATCTCTTCTGCCTTGCCGATGCGCTCGCGCACCCAGGCGAAATACACGAGCTTCATCGTCTGCCTTTCCGCATACGAGGTCGGCGGGTCAGCGCGGATCGTCGATCACGTGCCGGATGCCGGCTCTCATATAGTCGTAGCCGGTATAGAGCGTCAGGGCCGCGGCGATCCAGAGCAGGGCGGTCCCGGTCCAGATCGTACCCGGCAGGATGGTCTCACCCGCCGGTCCGGCAACGAGGAAGCCGATGGCGACGAGCTGCAGGGTGGTCTTCCACTTGGCGACGCGGCTCACCGGAACGCCGACTTTCAATTCCGCCAGATATTCCCGCAGGCCGGAGACGAGGATCTCCCGGCACAGGATCACGATGGCGGCCCAGAGCGTCCAGCCATGGATCGTCTTGTCCGGAACCAGCATCAAAAGGCAGGCGGCGACGAGGAGCTTGTCGGCGATCGGATCGAGCATCCGGCCGAGCGCGGAGCTCTGGTCATAGGTTCGGGCGACGTAGCCGTCGAGATAGTCGGTGATGGCGGCGGCGATGAACACGCCCAGAGCCGCGAAGCGTGCCGCATGCTCTTCGGGCCAGTACAGCAGCGCCACCACGACCGGCACGGCCACCAGACGCCCATAGGTCAGGCAGTTCGCCAGCGTCCAGGCCGGCGACCGGCGTCGGAGGGGAAGGACAGTCATCCGCGCGGTGAAACCATGGGCCGGGGGAGGGGTCAACTGCGATGATGGGGCGAGGGCGGTCAGGCCCCGCCGCTTTTCAGGGAGCATCGACCTATAGGGCAGGCGCTCAGCAAAAACGACCGAGCATCTCGACCGCAATGCTCACGCCGTTCTCGGATATGCCGCCTCTCGAATGAGACGCCCAGCTCCTAGAACCGTCCCGGCTGCCGAAGCTCACCCGCCGGCATGGAAGAAGTCGTACACTGCCCGTGCCGTCGCGGCGTTGACGCCGGGGGCCGTCGCCAGATCCTCCAGGGACGCGCGTCCGATTGCCTTCACCGTCCCGAAATGGTGGAGGAGCGCGCGCTTGCGGGTCGGGCCGATGCCGGCGATCTCGTCGAGGGGATTCTTGATCATCTCACGCTTGCGCTTGGCCCGGTGCGTGCCGATCGCGAAGCGGTGGGCCTCGTCGCGCAGACGCTGGACGAAATACAGGGTCGGGTCGCGCGGCGGCAGCTTGAACGGCGGCTTGCCGGGCACGAAGAAGGTCTCGCGCCCGGCATCGCGATCGCGCCCCTTGGCGATGCCGACGAGGGAGACGCCGGTGACGCCGATCTCGTCGAGCGCCGTGCGCGCGGCATCGAGCTGGCCCTTGCCGCCGTCGATGAGGACCAGATCGGGCCAAGCCGGCATGCTCTCGGCATCCGCCTCGGCCACCGGTTCGGGCGCTCCGCCGCCATCCGCCGCGGCATCGGCCTCCATCGGGTTGCGCGGATTCTCCTTCACCAGACGCTTGAAGCGGCGCTGCAGCACCTCCTTCATCATCCCGTAATCGTCGCCCGGCGTCAGTTCCTCCGACTTGATGTTGAAGGTGCGGTAATGCGTCTTCGCGAAGCCCGAGGGGCCGGCGACGATCATTCCGCCCACCGCGTTCGTGCCCATGATGTGGGAGTTGTCGTAGACCTCGATCCTGCGCGGCGCGGAGGGCAGCCCGAAGGACTGACCCAGGGCGACGAGGAGCTTGGCCTGCGACGCGGTGTCGGCGAGGCGCCGCGCCAGCGCCTCCTTGGCATTGCGCTGGGCGTATTCGACCAGCGCCTTGCGCTCGCCGCGCTGAGGCTGGTGGACCTCGACGCGGTTCTCGGCACGACTCGACAGGGCGGCCGCCACCAGCTCGGCGTCCTCGATGGCATGGGAGACGAGGACGATCCGGGGCGCCGGCTTGTCGTCGTAGAACTGGCCGATGAACGAGCCCAGCACCTCGTCCGGCGTCATCGAGCGATCGGCCTTGGGAAAGTAGGCGCGGTTTCCCCAGTTCTGGAAGTTGCGGAAGAAGAACACCTCGATGCAGAACTGGCCCGCCTGCTCGTCGAGGGCGAACACGTCCGCCTCCTCGATCCCCTGGGTATTGACCCCTTGAGTTCCCTGGATCGCCGAGAGCGCGCTGATCCGGTCGCGGAACCGTGCGGCCCGCTCGAATTCGAGTTTCTCGGATGCGTCCTGCATCTCCTCGCGCATGCGGTCCTTTACGGCGTTGGACTTGCCGGCGAGGAAGCCCTTCGCGTTCTCGGCCAGCGCCTGGTACTCGGGCAGGCCGATCTCGCCGGTACAGGGACCGGCGCAGCGTTTGATCTGATAGAGCAGGCAGGGTCGCGTGCGGTTCTCGTAATAGCTGTCGGTACAGGTCCGCAGCAGGAAGGCGCGCTGCAGCGCGTTTACCGTGCGGTTCACCGCCCAGACCGTGGCGAAGGGGCCGTAATAGCTGCCCTTGCGCCGGCGGGCGCCACGATGCTTGACGATCTGCGGCGCTTCGGAATCCGCTGTGACCAGAATGTAGGGGAACGACTTGTCGTCCCGCATCAGCACGTTGAAGCGCGGCTTCAACTGCTTGATGAGGTTGGATTCCAGCAGCAGCGCCTCCGTCTCGGTGGCGGTGGTGACGAATTCCATCGCCGCCGTCTGCGAGATCATCCGGGCGATCCGGTTCGAATGCGCCTGCCCACGGGCATACGAGCCGACGCGGGCCTTCAGGTTCTTCGCCTTGCCGACGTAGAGGACGTCGCCCTTCTCGTCGAACATCCGGTAGACGCCCGGACCGGAGGGGAGGGTACTCCAGAAGCGGCGGATGATCTCGGTGCCGGCCTTGACCGCACCTTCCTCGAAATCGAAGTCGATCTCGGGTCCGTCCTCGATCTGCTCGAGGGTCTCCTCCGCATCCTCGCGCTCGTCGAACGTGTCGGGCGGCAGGTCTCGCTGCGAAGGCAGGTCTTTCGAGGGTGGGCGGCTCATGGTGAGGATCTAAGCTGCCGGCACGGATCGGGGAAGAGGCGGTGCCGCCACGATCCCTGCCCGCGCGGCTTCGGCGCTCCGCAATCGCAGAGGCTGGACGGCCAAAGCTGGCTGGGTGACGACCCTCGAACCTGTGCGGAGGCACGATTTCGATCCGCGCTCGACGGAGCGCGATGTAGTGCTTGACCACGTGCCGCGTCGGGGCGACCCGGAATGATCAAGGATTTCACTGATAGAGGAGTGGCGGAGACCAAGTTCGGACAACTTTGGCACTAAGCCTCTGTTTTACAGAGATATTTTTATCGTTAACGCCGTCCAACCCCAGCACATACCCCAGCAGCCTATCGCAACGCCGGACAACGCGACATGCACATTTGTCGCAGGTCGGGTACTCGGGAGAACCGGGAAACCTCTCGCCGACAAGCTGCTGATTTATTTGGCAAAAACTACTCCGCCACGACTCGCGGCGCATGCTTTGTGAATTCGCGGTGGTAAAGCCTGCTCTGACTGTAGCAACCGAACAGCGAATGCGGGACAACTTATACAACCGATGCCCGTTTGAAAGCATGCGCGATGACCGAGAACCTCCCCGAACGGTATCATCCTCCGGGATGGGTCCAGTAGCTTATCGACGGGGACATTCCCGGTGCGACGAAAGCAATCGCACGCCTCATCGGCGCGGGCGCTGAAAGCATCGCGTCCATCCTCCTAGTCGGAAAGGCTCAGGGCGAACAGTGGCAGCAAAGAATACGAGATGACACCGCAGCTAGAAGCGTACTCACGAAGGCATTGGCGAAAGAGGCGGCCAAGCAAGGTATCAAAGATACTGACCGAGTAAGTAGACTAATCGATAGATGGACTGGCGAGCAGTTTGGCTTCCAGCAAAACCGCGAGTCAATCGCATACAAGACGGCAGAGCACTTGTCGGACGGCGAGTCGCTTCGCACTGAGACACCACCTCCTGATGATGACTGGATGAACTTCTACAGTTCGTTTGCGGAGAAGGCGACGTCTGAGAAACTACAAGATACGTGGGCGCGTGTTTTGGCGGGTGAAATCAGGAAGCCGGGAACGTTTTCGCTGAGGACCATACAGTTCATATCGACACTGGACAGTGAGATTGCGAAGGACTTTGGAGACATCGCGGATGTCATATTCGAGGATCGCCTCCTGTTTCACGTTTTCGTCGGGGCGGATGGGGAGTCATTTGATAGGGTCAGACGACTGAACGACGTAGGATTGCTTGGAAATGCCATTAGCTGGACCAAGACATACGACAACAAGATGTCTCTTATACAAAATAAATTCTATACATTATGCCTACAGACGGAATGGGGTATTGACTATAAATTCAACGCATACCCGCTAACCAAGGTAGGTGGAGAGATATATTCAATAATGTCCGTTAATAATGACTTCAAGATCGTTAGAGATTTTACAAAAGCGATAACTCGATCCTCTAGAGCACAAAGAATCGATATCCTTAGACGAAAAGAGACACTTGAGGAAACGTTTCAGGGTCAATCGCTTGGTCATACCGAACTCGTAGTAGACCACACCACGGGCAACTTCGTGGAGGTAACATTCACGGAACACGTCTAAGCGCTTGTCCTGCGACAGAAACCGCCTCTGATTCAAAGCGAGGATGTAAGCGCGGCAGCCGATAAAGCGGCCGTGCCGTTTGCCGTCATGCCGCGTTGAAGTTCCGGTCCTGAGCCAGCCAGTTCATAGCTTCCTGAATGCGCCGCTGCACCTGGTTTGCAAGCTGCACAGTTTGCACCGTCCGCACAGTGAGCTTGTTGACGTCTCCCGCCATGTGTCCGCCCAACTCCCAGCACGAAGCGGAGCAGCGGGTGGGTTGGATAGGAACAGGGTCAACCCCACCAGGGTGACAAGCTCAATGCTTTCAACGGCCCGGATACCGTATGGAACGGTTTGGAATGGTGCAATGGCGGAGACGGAGGGATTCGAACCCTCGATACCCCTTTCGGGGTATGCTCATTTAGCAAACGAGTGCCTTCAGCCGCTCGGCCACGTCTCCGTAGGGGTGGCTCTAGAATTTCGCGTCGGACGGGTCAACCCGCTTCGCCGGCTCGATGGGTGGCAAGGGTGGGGAAATCAGCGCCGCGCGGCGTTCGTAATGCTTGGCCACCCGGAGGTGGCGGGAGATCGCGTAGTTCATGGCGGTGAGGAAGCCGTAGACGCCGCGCACGAAATGGCGCCGGCCGACATAGGCTTTGAGGAAGTTCAGCGGCAGCTCGACGAAGATGCGCCAGGTCGGGATCGTGACGCCGCGGGTCTCCAGATCCCGCGCCTGCTGGTCGGAATAGCGATTGAGCTTGTCGAGCTGGTCGCCGAGGGAGCGCACCGAGAAATGGTGAATGACGCCCTTCACCCGGCCTACCCCGGCACCGGGATTGAGCTCCACCCGGTCGTGGACCGGGGAGGGCGAGTAGCGGCCCCGATCCTTGCGGTAGAGGCGCACGGGGTGAAGGGCATAGGCCCAGGGATGCGGTCTGCGCTCGCCGGGAAAGATTTCCGCGATGGCGATGCGATAGGCCGGCTGCGGGGGCTCGCCAGCGGCGAACAGGTCACGGATGGCATCCGACAGATCCTGCGGCACGACCTCGTCCGCGTCGAGATTCAGGAGCCAGTCGTGGCGGCACTCGGCCTCGGCGAAGCGCTTCTGCGGGCCGTAGCCGGGCCAGTCGTTGTGGATCACCCGGGCGCCGAGGGAAGCCGCCAGGGCCTGGGTTCCGTCGGTGGAGCCGGAATCGACGACGACGAGGTCGTCCGTCAGGTCGCGCACGGCACGGATGGTCGCGCCGATCCGGTCGGCCTCGTTGAAGGCGATGAGGAAGATCGAGAGCGGCAACGCGGACATGCTGAGGCCTCTAAGGCAAAGCCCCGGCAGGCCGATAGTCCCTTCTCGAAAAAGACGATTCGCGACAGAGGCTTTGCGCGCAGCCGGAGCGATGTCCGATCGGCGCTCCCGTCACGCCACGGCCGGCTGCTCGGCCAGGCGCTTGCGCTGCACCTTCCCATTGGCGGTACGCGGCAGGGCTTCAAGGAAGCGGATCTCGCGCGGGCATTTGTAGGCGGCCAGCCGCTCGCCGCACCAGGCCAGGATCGCCGCACCATCCGCCTCGGCGCCCGGTTTCAGGACGACGAAAGCGGCGATGACTTTGAGATCGGCCCGGACGGACAATTCGGCGACGCCGACCTCGGCCACCGACGGATGCAAGCTCACCACGCCCTCGACCTCATTGGGCGACACACGGTAGCCGAGAGCATTCATCAGGTCGTCGTTGCGGCCCTGGAACCAGAGGTATCCGTCCTCGTCTAGGCTCGCGAGATCGCCGCCCGCGAACCATTCGCCGCGCATCACGGAGGCTTCCTCCTCGGGCCGGTTCCAGTAGCCGAGCATCAGGCCAGGCTCGGTGCGATGGACCGCGAGAAGCCCGACCTCGCCCGCCGGCAGGGGAGCGTCAGCTCCCTCCAGCGGCAGGATCGCCACACGACGGCCGGGCTGGGGCTTGCCCGGTGAACCAGGCCTCACGGGAATGGTCGGGCCACTGGAGACGTAGGTCGAGATCTCGCTCATGCCGAGGGCTTCATAGATCGGTTTTCCGGTCGCCCTCGTCCAGGCCTCCAGCAAGTCGGGCGGCAGGGCCTCCCCGGCGGTACAGCCGTGGCGCAGCCGGGACAGGTCGCAGCCTGCGAGGTCGGCGTATTTCAGGATTTGGCGGTAGAGGCTCGGCACGGCGGCGAACAGCGTCGCGCCGTGGCGGGCGATGAGGGCGGGCCAGACGGAAGGGTCGCGGGGGCCGTCATAGAGCACGCTGGTCGCTCCGCAGGACCACGGATCGGTGATGCCGACGCCGAGCGTGTAGGTCCAGTTCATGGTGCCGGCATGCAGCATCACGTCCGCTTCCGTCAGCCCGAGCCAATGGGCATGCATCGGCTGCCGCCCCCGGATCGCCCGATGGGCGTGGAGCACGCCCTTCGGGCGGCTGGTCGTGCCGGACGTGTAGACAAGGGTCGCGGGATCGTCGGCCGCAGTGTCGGCATAATCCGCGATCGGCTCGGCGCGCTTCATCGCGGCGATCTCGGAGGGGCCGAGGACGATCCGGCCAGCGGCTTGAGCCGCATCAAGCCGGTTGCCGGCGCCGGTGACCAATGCGGCGGCACCGGAATCGTCCATCAGGAAGGCCGCCTCCGCCGGCGTTAGCTGTGGCGAGGAGGGCAGAGCCACGAGGCCGGCGGCGAGCGCGCCGAAATAGACGAGGACATAATCCGCCTCGTTGCCCATCCGGATCATCACGCGGTCGCCCGCGCGCAGACCCAGGGCGAGGAGCCCGGCGGCGATGCCGCGCACGGCACGGTCGGCCTCGGCGAAGGTCAGGCTCAGCGCCTCGTCGCCCGATCCGGCCATGATCAGCGCGACCTTGTCGGGCCTCAGGCGTGCATTGTCCGCAAGGCAGTGACGGGCGGCGTTGAAGCGGGACGGTGGAGAGGCGTCCGGTCGGGTCATGGAGACGGCTCGGGCTCTATCGTGGCGTCGAGCCCAAGCCATGACGAAACGCACGGTCGGCAACAAGGGGCCGACCGTGCGACTGCCGAAGGTTTCGAAGAGAGACCGCCCGCGACGAGCGGAAATCCCGGCCTATTTGATGCCGCGCGTCTCGTTGGCGGCGCCGAGCATGTCCTTCATGGCGGCGGTGGCGGCTTGGTAGGCCGGGGTGCCGATGTCCCAGTTGTTCGCGGCGACGGCGGCGACCATCTTGGCCGCCTCCTCGAGCGCCGTCCTCTCCGCGGCCGCCAGGCGGCCGAGGGACGGATGGTCGCGCAGCGGGCCGCTCTTCAGCTCGGTGCAGACGCTGTGATCGGGCCGGCCGAGCATCGTCGCGTCG
This sequence comes from Methylobacterium marchantiae, assembly GCF_022179405.1. Lineage (GTDB taxonomy): Bacteria > Pseudomonadota > Alphaproteobacteria > Rhizobiales > Beijerinckiaceae > Methylobacterium > Methylobacterium marchantiae. The sequence goes on along the minus strand of NZ_BPQT01000015.1, from coordinate 171,138 downwards.
GCGGCATCCGCCGGAGCGAGGCCGACGAGGATGCGCGCGAGCTTGCGCTTCCACATGCCGATATCGGCCGGCAGGGTGACGAGGCCATAGGCGGCGACGCGGTGGCTTTCCGCCGCGAGCGCGCTGCGCCCGAAGCTCTCCGCCTTCACGAGGCGGGTCGTGATCTTGTCGATCTCCTCATGGGTCTTGGCGGCCTTGCCGGCGATGCTCTGGACGCTGGTGGAAATCTCGGCCGTGGCGGAGCGCTGCTGACCCAGCATCTGCGAGATCGCCTGGTTCAGGTCGCTCGCCTGGGAGATCCGCTCGTTGGTCTGCTCGACGCGCATTTCCAGCTGCTCGACGATGGCGCGGCCGGAGTTCACGGCGCTGCGGCTCTCGTCGACGGCGATCGAGATCGCTCCCATCTCGGCCGTCAGGGTGCTGAGAAGGCCGCGGATTTCGCCCGTCGACTTCGCGGTCTGCGCGGAGAGCGATTTGACCTCCGCCGCGACGACGGAGAAGCCGCGCCCGGCCTCGCCTGCCCGTGCCGCCTCGATGGTCGCGTTCAGCGCGAGCAGGTTGGTCTGGGCAGAAATCGACGCGATGGCGGTGGCCATGATTTCGATCTGAGCGATGGCCCGCTCCAGTACCACGACGCGGTCGGAGATCAGCGAGGTCCGGGCAGCGATCTCCTGCATGGCGGATTTCGCCTCGCGCCCGTCGCCGATACAGGCGCTCATGGCGGTCAGGGCGTCCTGGGCGACGGTGACGACCGTATCGGAGGTCTGGGAGACTTCGGCGATGGATGCCGCCATCTCTTCGGTGGCACCGGCGATGGTCTGCGTGGAACGGGCGACTTCGCCGACGTCGTAGGTCATCCAGCCGATATTGATGGCCGCTTCGGACGCTTCCTTCGACATGGAGGCGATGGACGACAGATTGCGATGATTGTCCTCCGCCCCACGATGATGTAGCCGCTCGAGGGACGCTTTGAGCTTACCTTCCGGCAGGTCGACCGCGGCGAGCCCCTGGCTCGACATCAGTGCCTCGACGGCAATGCACAGGCGAGCGTCTTCGGCCAAGGCCTGCGAAGCCGCGTCAGGCATTGCAGGCTGTTCAGTCACGTGACGCTTGCGGGAAAAGCCGATCATCGAAATAGGATCCTGGAACCGTCGATCCAGAAAGCTTTAAGGCCAATTGCTTAATAGCACCTTAGCACTCAGCTTTTCTTCAGCGAAAAGCGCGGAAGGAAGCAAATATTCATGCTGCGCTGCGATCGAGATATCGCAATTTCGAACATGAATAATATGACCATTTTTGATCAGACATCGCTACGAGCCACGACTTACATAAAATTCAGCAGATTCGATATATTGATTAGCCTGCAAAATCTTACTCTAGAGACATCGAAGTAAAATTCGCAGAAATCAACGTACCAGCGCAATACAACTCAGCAAAACCGCTCCCGCCACGGCACTCGAGCCCTCGATATTTCGAAATGAGATACTGACATTGCGAATAGACCGCAGGACTCAATCCTGGCGTGAGAAAGGTCTCATGCTCTTCAGTCCGGGCGATTGTCCCATTCGGCGAGACGCCGCCCACGATAGTGCTTCGTCGGAACGCTCGCGGAAGCAAGCGCCGCTGGTCAGTGGGCTTCCTCGTCAGGCCGAGCGCGGAAGGGGCCGGGCGGTCTGAGGCGGGGCCAGGCTGGCCATACGTTCGAGCAATGTCGGGGGAGGCACGGGCGCCTCGATCGAGCAGACCACGCCGCTCGCCACGAACAGGAGCTGGACCTCGCCGGCGAGTTCGCGGGCGAGACTGCGTTCGATGAGGCGGGAGCCGAAGCCGGTTCGGGTCGGCTGCGTCACCGGGGGGCCGCCGCTCTCACTCCAGCGCAGAAGCAGCCGCGTCTCCTCTCCTCTCTCGACCGTCCAGGCGATCGTCACCGTGCCCCCCTCCCGCGAGAGCGAGCCGTACTTGACCGCATTGGTGCCGAGTTCGTGAAGAGCCATGGCGATGGAGAGGGCGAGCCGGGGCGGCAGACGAAGATGCGGCCCAGACACGATGAAGCGTGAGGAACTCGCACCGGCGGAGTCGAGTGGGGCGATGGCGTCGGCCACTACGTTTCCGAGTTCCGCACCGTCCCAACTCTCGCGCGTCAGAACGTCATGGACCCGCGCCAGCGCTAGGAGCCTCGCCTCGAACGCCGCCTTCGCCGCGGCGGCTTCCGCCGTGTCGAGGCCGCGCAGAGACTGGATCGCGATGGATTGGACGGTGGCAAGGGTGTTCTTCACCCGGTGGTTGAGCTCATGGATGAGCAGCAGCAGGTGCTCCTCCGCGCGCTTGGCATCGGTGATGTCGACGTTGCAGCCGGTATAGCCGAGGAAGGTCCCGGTATCGTCGAGCCGGGGCACGCCCTCGCAGCGTAGCCACCGCACCTCGCCCTCGCGATCCACCACCCGCACCTCCGCCCTGACCGAGACCCGGTCGGCGAAAGCCTCGGAGAGCTTGGCCGAGAAGGCCGGCAGGTCGTCGGGATGGACGATCGTCTGCCATCCGCCGGCCGCGAGCGCGGTCGCCGGCTTTCCGAACAGGTGGTCGAAATGCATGTTGGCGAAACTGATCTCGGACGTCTCATCGGTCATCCAGATCAAGGCGGGGGCGGAATCCGCCATGTGCCGGAACCTGGCCTCGCTCTCGCGCAGGGCCGAGAGGCCGCGTTCCGTCTCGGCGAGGGCCTTGTCGCGCTCCTCGCTTCGGGTGCGCAGGCGCAGGGACGCATCCGCCAGAACGTCTCCGAGGCGACGGATCTCGTGGATCGGCGAGGTGATGCGCGGGATCGCCTCTCCCCGGGCGAGGGCCGGCCCGGTGGCCACGAGCCGGCGAAGCGGCTGCGAGACCTTGGACCAGAGATTGATCGCGAGGATCGACGAGGTGGCGAGGACGAGGAACCCGAATCCGGTGAAGGCCCAGATCCAGCCGCGCAGCCGTGCCTCCACGAGCGCTTTCGGGATCACGGCACTCACCGTCCAGCCGGTGAGGCGCGAGCGCGCCTCGACCACCGTGACGGGCCGCATGTTGAAGTCCTTGCCCTCCCAGACCCCCGGCGTCTCGGTCTGGCGCTGGCGAAGCGTCGCCAGCCGGGGGCGTCCCACGATCGATGCCGGGTCGGGAATGCGGGCGAGGGCGATCCCGTCACGGTCCGAAACGCCCGTCGTCCAGCCCGGCACGTATTCGCGCCCGAGGATTCCCTGGAGTCGGTTCACCGGCGCCATGAAGCTCAGGAGGTAGACGACCTCGCCCTCGTTCAGGACCGGAACAGCGATGGCATAGGTCGCGCGGTCGGGCATGCTCCCCGAGAGGATGCCGGAGATCATCGCGCGCTGCGTGCCCGAGGCGATCTCGCGATCGAAGGGGAGGGTGGTCTTCGGCATCGGTGCCCCGCGCGGTACCGACGTGTTCACCAATTGCTGCCCGTCGGGGCGGCGCAACAGGATGTCGAGGCCGACGGTTTCGCGGACGAGCCGGGCCTGCGCGTCGAAATTCTCGAACTCGGCGTCCTTCAGCCGGGGCGAGGTCGCCAGGGTCTGCAGGACGGAGACGAGCCCCGCCGTGTCGCGGTCGATCGAGAGGGCGACGCCGCGAACGTTTTCGCGCGCATCCTGCTCGAACCGAGCCCGTTCGGTTCCGGCGTAACGAACGAGCAGAATCGCCGTGAACAGCAGCCCGGGCCCGATCAGCGCCACGACCAGGGCGATCAGGTAGACCTGGGTCGAGAAGCCGCGCTGCCGGATGCGCGCGACCAGGCGTCCCAGCCTCGTCGCCTGCCATCCGCCGCCGGTCTTCGCGCCGGAAGTCGGCTCCGTCTCGCTCTTCGTGTCGACGCTCATGACCTGTCGATGTGACCGAGGTCCCGGGACGGCGCGAGCCGATCGCGGACGCGCTGCTTCAAGGTTTTCACGTCGGGGAAACCCCCGTCCCGCGTCCGATCCCAGATCGTTTCGGCTCCGCACGCGATCACGAAGACGCCGCCGGTACCGGGCACGAGGGCGACCTCGCCGATTTCGTCGCGGAAGGTGGAAAGGAGCTCCTGCGCCATCCAGCCGGCACGCAGGAGCCACTGGCACTGCGTGCAGTAGGTGATGGAAACTCTGGGCTTCTCGACCTGTGGGGCAGGTGCATCGTCATCCATGGCCGGCACAGCGACCCAAGCACGGTTGCTTGTCAACCTGCACGCCGGGAGCGTCCCGCTTTAGAATGCCGTCGGATGCGAGCGGGGTTTTGTCGCGGTGGAGCGGCACAATGGCCTTTCTGGCGAGGGATCGCGACCCTATCTGCCCGAAGGCTGCCGGACCGATCGTGCGGCGATGCCGCGCCCGTCGACCACGTCGTGTCCGGTTACAAGGAGATCCCGATGTTGACTGTCCTGCGTCCCGACGCCACCGAAACGTTCGAGCGGGCACCCCGCTCCTCGGTGTTCCGCCGGATGCGGTCCGCCCTCGTGGCCGTGGCCCTGGCCACGACGCTCTCGGGCTGCGGCGCGATCAACCGGGTACCGACGCTCGAGGAGAGTGCCAAATCCTCGTGGAGCGAGGTGCAAAACCAGTACCAGCGCCGCGCCGACCTGATCCCGAACCTCGTCGAGACGGTGAAAGGCTATGCGCAGCAGGAGAAGGACGTTCTCGTCGGCGTCACGGAGGCACGCGCCAAGGCATCGAGCGTGAAGGTCGATGCCTCCACCGTCACCGATCCGCAGAAGTTCAAGGAATTCCAGGACGCGCAGAACAACCTGTCCGGTGCCCTCGGCCGCCTCCTCGTGACCGTGGAACGGTATCCCGATCTCAAGTCGAACCAGAACTTCCTCGCCCTGCAATCACAGCTCGAAGGCACCGAGAACCGGATCGCTGTGGCGCGGCGCGACTATATCGGGGCGGTCCAGGCCTACAACACCGAGGTCCGCACCATTCCGGGCCGCTGGATCGCCGCATGGTTCTACCCCGAAGCCAAGCCGATGGAGACGTTCTCCGCGACGCCCAACTCGGACAGGCCGCCGACCGTGAAGTTCTAGGCCGGTGACCGGGGCCGAAGCCTTGCGACGGAGTGGACTCGCGCCGCTGCTGGCGCTCGTCGTCATCGTGGCGGGGAGCGCCCTGTTTCTCGCCGGGGTCTCCCTGGCCGCCGAGCCGGTGTTTCCGGCCCTCAGCGGCCGGGTGGTCGACGCCGCCGGCATCCTGAAGCCGGAGGAGAAATCCGGGCTCGAGGCGCAGCTGAAGGCCTATGAGGACAAGACGTCGGATCAGGTCGTGGTCGCGACCGTGCCGAGCCTTCAGGGTCTGACCATCGAGGATTACGGCAACCGGCTGTTCCGGTCCTGGGCCATCGGCCAGGCCAAGACCAATAACGGCGCGCTCCTCATCGTGGCACCCAACGACCGCAAGGTGCGGATCGAAGTGGGCTACGGCTTCGAAGGAGCGCTGACCGACGCCCTCTCGAAGGTCATTATCACCACCGCCATCGCCCCGCGCTTCAAGGCGGGCGACTACGGCGGCGGCATCAAGGCCGGCATCGACGCCATGCTGTCGATCCTTTCCGGCGATGCGGACGAGTGGCAGCGCAAGGGCAAGGTGCGCGGCGACGAGGCCGAGCCGACCCATGTCATCGGGTTCATCATCCTGTTCCTGGTCATCCTGTTCGTCGTGTACCGGATGAACCGCGGTCGGCGTGGCGGCCGCTTCATCGTCCTGCCCGGTCCGTCCTCGGGCGGATGGAGCGGCGGCGTATCGGGCGGCTTCGGCGGTGGCGGCGGTGGCTTCTCCGGTGGAGGCGGCTCGTCTGGGGGAGGCGGCGCCTCCGGGGATTGGTAGGATGCTGACCGAGACCGGCAGGACGCGGATCGCCCAGGCGATCGCCGCAGCGGAGACGACGACATCCGCGGAGATCGTCGTTCTCGTGGCCGCGCGCGCCGGCCTCTACCGATCGGCGGCCCTCGTTCCAGCTTTGGCCCTTGGCCTCGCGATTCCCTGGCCGCTCATCCTTTTCACGCAGTTGAGTGCCGCCGCGATCGCTCTCACTCAGGCGGCGATCGTGCTCGCCGCACTCGCCGCCGCGACGCATCCGGGGGTGCGGCTCGCCCTGGTTCCGCGCGCGATCCGCCGGGCACGGGCGCACGAAGCGGCATCGCGGGAATTCGTCGCGCGCGGATTGGCCGGGACGCGCCGGCGCACGGGCATCCTCATCTACCTCGCCGTGGCGGAGGGCCATGCGGAGATCGTCGCCGATTCGGGCATCGCGTCGCGCGTGTCACCGGCGGCCTGGTCGTCGACCATCAATGCGCTGCTATCCTCGCTCAGAAGAGGCGAAGCATCCGAAGGACTCGTCGCTGCAGTCCAGACGATGGGCTCCATCCTTGCGCGGGAATTGCCACGTCAGCCCGGAGATGTTGACGAGTTGCCGAACCGGGTGATCATCACCGAGTGAGACGATCCACGGCGGATAGCGGGCGAGATTGCCGCCGCTCTGGACCGATACCAGGCACGACTGACAGCGCCCACCGGATTGTATTTTTCGCCTCTGGCTCTGTCGTGAATTTTGCGCGAGAAGGGGCTTGACGATCCGCTAGCAAGGACGGGTCGCTGGAGCGAGACGTCATGAGCGCGGTATCGAAGCACGGGCCATGGGCCCTGGTCGGAGCCTTGGGGGCAGCCGCCCTCGCCATCGTCGCAACGAGCCGCGGCGAGAACGTGAATGCTCTCTGGATCGTCGTGGCGGCGGTCTGCGTCTACCTGATCGCCTACCGCTACTACTCGCTCTTCATCTCCGAGAAGGTGATGCGGCTCGATGACGGCCGCAAGACCCCGGCCCACGTGCACAATGACGGGCTGGATTACGTCCCGACCAACCGCAACGTGCTGTTCGGCCACCACTTCGCCGCCATCGCCGGCGCCGGCCCCCTGGTCGGGCCCGTGCTTGCCGCGCAGATGGGCTACCTGCCGGGCCTGCTCTGGATCCTGGCCGGCGTGGTGCTCGCGGGCGCCGTGCAGGACTTCATGGTCCTCTTCATCTCCATGCGCCGCGACGGCCGCTCGCTCGGCGAGCTGATCCGCGCCGAACTCGGCACCATCCCGGGCGTGATCGCCCTGTTCGGCACCTTCATGATCATGGTGATCCTGCTGGCGGTGCTGGCGATGATTGTCGTGAAGGCGCTCGCCGAGAGCCCGTGGGGCACGTTCACCGTCGCGGCGACGATCCCGATCGCGATGCTAATGGGCCTCTATGCCCGCTACATCCGCCCCGGAAAGGTCGGCGAAGTCTCGATCATCGGCTTCGTCCTGCTGATGCTCGCCATCGTCTACGGCGGCAACGTCGCGGCCGATCCCTATTGGGGCCCGTTCTTCACCTTCACCGGCACGCAGCTGTGCTGGATGCTGATCGGCTACGGCTTCGTCGCCTCGATCCTGCCGGTCTGGCTCCTGCTCGCCCCGCGCGACTACCTCTCGACCTTCCTCAAGATCGGTACCATCGTCGGCTTGGCGCTGGGCATCGCCTACGTCGCCCCGCACATGAAAATGCCGGCGGTGACCAAGTTCGTCGACGGCAGCGGCCCGGTCTGGGCCGGAACGCTGTTCCCGTTCCTGTTCATCACCATCGCCTGCGGCGCGGTCTCGGGCTTCCACGCCCTGATCTCCTCCGGCACCTCGCCGAAGCTGATCGACCGTGAGTCGGATGCCCGCTTCATCGGCTACGGCGGCATGCTCATGGAGAGCTTCGTCGCCGTGATGGCGCTGGTCTCGGCCAGCGTGATCGAGCCGGGCATCTACTTCACCATGAACTCGCCGGCCGGCCTCGTGGGCACCACGCCCGAGAGCGCTGCCGCGGCGGTGACGAAACTCGACCCGGCCTTCACGATCACGGCCGCGGAGATCGCGCAGACCGCCGTGGATGTCGGCGAGCACTCGATCATCTCCCGCGCCGGCGGCGCGCCGACGCTCGCAGTCGGCATGGCCCACATCATCTCCTCGGCCATCGGCGGCAAGGCGATGATGGCGTTCTGGTACCACTTTGCCATCCTGTTCGAGGCTCTGTTCATCCTGACCGCGGTGGATGCGGGGACGCGTGCCGGCCGCTTCATGCTGCAGGACCTGCTCGGTCTCGTCTCGCCGACATTCAAGGACACCACCGCCTGGGCGCCCAGCATCCTGGCCACCGCGCTATGCGTCGGCGCCTGGGGCTATTTCCTCTATCAGGGCGTCACCGATCCGCTCGGCGGCATCTACACCCTGTGGCCGCTCTTCGGCATCTCGAACCAGATGCTGGCCGCCGTGGCCCTGACGCTCGCCACCGTGGTGATCTTCAAGATGAAGCGCGAGCGCTACGCCTTCGTGACGATCGTCCCCACCGTGTGGCTCTGCATCTGCACGCTGACGGCGGGCTGGCAGAAGATCTTCTCGGCCGACCCGAAGATCGGCTTCCTCTCCCATGCCGACCGCTTCTCGGCGGCCATCGCCGAGAACAAGGTGCTGGCACCGGCCAAGAGCATGGCCGACATGCACAAGATCGTCTTCAATGACCGGATCGACGCGGCCCTCGCCGTGCTCTTCGTCGGTCTCGTGATCTCGATCGCCACCTTCGGCATCATGGCCTGCGTCAAGGCCTACCGGGCCGATCGCTGGACCGCGCTGGAGAGCGGCGGCCCGGCCGCCGTTCCGGCGGAGTAGGCACCATGGCGCTGTCGTCGAGCGAGCTGAGGGAACGGCTGAAGACCTTCTCGAAATGCGTCTGCGACGGCGCCCGCCTCATGGTGGGGCAGGGCGATTACGAGGCCTATGCCGCCCATATCCGCAGGACGCATGCGGACCAGGAACCAATGAGCGAGCGGGATTTCTTCCGGAACCGGGAGAATGCCCGTTTCGGAGTCGGCAATCGCAGCGGCTTCCGCTGCTGCTGAGCAAAAGAGAGCCCTGCGGGCGAATCAGCCACTCCCCGTTGAAATCGGGGAGACGGCCATCGCCATCGAATGACGTCCCGAAGATCGGGTTAAGCCGCTCGCGGGAAAGCCGATCGTCGCGGCAAGACCTCGGTGTCGAGAATCGACGAAAGCCGATGTTCTGCAACGCCTGTCTGTGGCTTGATCCCGAAGAATCGGATTAGCTGACGCCTCCTACGAGAGGGGGCACCATGACGCAGCCGCTGGCGGACCACGCGCGAACCGGTACGGAACGTGTCGGAGCCATCACCTTCGACAGGCGTCTATCCGGGTTGAGCGGCATCGCCATCCGCGGCTTCCTCCTGTCGCTCGTCACCTTCGGCATCTACCGGTTCTGGTACGTCACCGAGCTGCGGCGCTACTTCTGGAGCCGGACGATCGTCGACGGTAGCCCGGGCGAATATACCGGGCGCGGCAAGGAGCTGTTCCTCGGCTTCCTCGTCGCCATCGCCATCCTGATCCCGATCTACGTGGCGATCTTCATCGCCACGATCTCGGTGCCCTGGCTCGCGCCGTTCGGCAGCATCCTGTCCTTCCTGATCCTTTTCGTCCTCGGCCAGTTCGCGATCTATCGCGGCCGTCGCTATCGCGCCTCGCGCACCCTCTGGCGCGGCATCCGCCTCGGACAGGACGGATCGGCGATCACCTATGCGGCGATGGCGATCGGCTGGTCGCTGCTGACGCTCGCGACCCTGGGTCTCGCCTTTCCCTTCATGCGCGCAAGCCTGGAGCGGTACCGGATCGACCACACGCTGATCGGGTCGAGCCGGATGGCCTCGTCCGCGCGCGGACGCTCGCTCCTGCTGCCCTGGCTGATGTTCTACGTCGTGGTTCTCCTGCCGATCGCCGCCGCATTCATCGCGTTCCTCGTCGCCTCGGACTTCACCATCCCCGACGACCTGTTCGTCCCGAAGGAAGGCGGCAAGCCCGGCGAGACGCAGTTCAACTCCGATTACAACGGTACGCCCATCGCCACCTTCGGCGCGATCCTCATGGGTACGCTCGGCTTCACCCTGCCGCTGGGCCTGCTGCTCATCCCCTTCTACCGGGCACGCGAGACGCGGATCTTCGTGAATGCCGCGAGCCTCGGCCCGGTGCGGCTGTCCTCCACGCTCAAGGCGCGCCAGTTCTACTGGCCCTACATCGTCTACCTCCTGTCGATCATCGGCTTCGTCCTGCTCCTCGGCCTCGTCATCGGCGGCGGTGCCCTGCTCCTCCATGCCGGCGGCACACAGAGCGGCGCCCATTGGGCGATCGTCCTCGGCATGATCGTCGGCTATCTCGGAGGGGCCCTGTTCTTCGCGGTGCTCTATGTCCGCGTGATCACCGCGCGACTCTGGGCGGCGGTCGCCACGACGACCACCATCGAGAATGCCGGCGGCCTCGATGCGGTGCTGGCTTCGAGCCGGCGCGTCGGCAGCGGCCTCAACGAGGGTCTCGCCGATGCCCTCGATGTCGGCGGCGCGCTCGAGGTCGGGTTCTAGTGGCGTCTCCACCCATCGAAGGCACCTATTTCGACGGCCTGAGCGCCAGGCCCCATCCGGTGATCCTCACCCTCGAAGACCGGTTGGAGATCGCGGGCCGTGACCTGCATCTCGCCTGGACCCTCTCCGATCTCGTTGCCGGCGACACGGTGCGCCCGCTCATGCGGGTCGGTCCGGCAGGCAGCGCGGCCCGGGTCGAGTTCACCGACGAGGGTCTGGCCGCCGCCCTCGAGGCCCGCTGCCCGGATCTCCATCGGACCGATCCCGCCGGCTCGGGAGGCCGACTGCGCCTCGTCCTGTGGTCGGTCGCGGCCGGAATCTCGGTGCTCCTCCTCGCCATCTACGGTGTCCCGGCCATCGCCGTCCGCCTGGCGCCCCTGATACCCGCATCGATCGAGTCACGGCTCGGCGGCGCGGTGGACGGCCAGATCGGCCGGATACTCGGCGACCCGCCGGCCTGTGACGATGCGCCGGCCCGCGCCATCCTCGACAGGCTCATCGACCGGATGACCGCGAATGCCAGCCTGCCGGTCGATCTTTCGATCGGCGTGCGCAGGCACGCAATTGCCAATGCGCTGACCCTTCCCGGAGGACGGGTCGTCGTCCTGTCCGATCTCATCGAGAAATCCGCGACTCCTGACGAGTTCGCCGGGGTGATGGCCCATGAATTCGGCCATGTCGCCGCGCACGACCCCATGCGTGCCCTGTTGGCCGCGAGCGGCAGTTCGTTTCTCCTCAGCCTCGTCCTCGGCGATCTGACCGGCTCGACCATCATCATCGCCGTCGGCCAGGCCGCCATTTCCGCCGGGTATTCGCGCGAGGCGGAGAACGCGGCGGATTCCTATTCGGTGGAGATCATGCGCCGGTCGGGCGGCGATGCGACGGCGCTGGCGACGATCCTCGAACGCATCGCCAAGGACGACGAGCATGGCGCGTTCGCGAGCCTGCTCCGCAGCCATCCCTTCACCGCCGAACGCGCGAACCGTATCCGCGCGATGGCGGGTACCGACACGATCGGGCGGCGCATCCTCGATGACGCGGACTGGACGACGCTCAGGGGCATCTGCCGCAACGTCCCCGGCAAGGCCACGAAGACATAGGCACGCCACGTCGGGCGGCATGACGTCCTGGTTACATCGGGAAACAAAAATACCCGCGCGGCGCGCCGATTGCGTCGCGGCGTCACGGCTACAGATCACCTCGTGCCATGCGACGAACGTGGTACACCAGTCCGAACACCAATGCGCGGAAACCGCATGGGCCTCGTCCAGTATGCTCTGAAGTTTCGCATCACGATCTACGTCCTCGCCGTGCTGATGATGCTCGGCGGTACGGCTTCCGTCATCGTCGCCCCGAAGGACGTGCTGCCGACGGTGGACATCCCGGTCGTCGTGGTGGTGTGGACCTATACCGGCCTTTCGACCTCCGAGATGGAGCGTCGCATCACGACCTATGCCGAGTTCTCACTCTCCAACAACGTCAACAACATCGCCCGGATGGAATCGACGACCCTCCAGGGAACGGCGATCCAGAAAGTCTATTTCGACCAGTCGGTGAGCATCGATCTCGCCATCGCCCAGACCGTCTCGGCGATGAATTCGATCCGCTCGACCATGCCGCCCGGGGTGCAACCGCCCATCGTCCTGCGCTTCTCGGCCTCGTCGGTACCGGTGATCCAGCTCTCGCTCTCCTCCACCAGCGAGAGTCTGACCAAGGTCTACGATTACGCCCAGTACCGCATCCGCCAGCGCCTGACGCAGGTGCCCGGCTCGACCCTGCCGTCCCCCTTCGGCGGTACGCCGCGCCAGATCATGGTCGATCTCGACGTTCAGGCCCTGCGCGCGCTGGGCCTGACGGCCCTCGACGTCACCAACGCCATGACGGCGCAGAACCTCACCGTGCCCTCGGGCCTCGCCAAGATCGGCGAGCAGCAATACCCGATCCAGCTCAACGCCACGCCCGACGCCATTGAGACGCTGAATCAGGTCCCGATCAAGGTGGTGGGCGGGCAGCCGGTGCTGGTGCGCGACGTCGCCAATGTCCGCGACGGCGGCCCGCCGCAGGTGAACATCGTACGAGCCGACGGTCTTAATTCCGTGCTGATGCGCATCTTCAAGAACGGCACCGCCTCGACCCTCGATGTCGTCAACAACGTGAAGAAGGCGCTCCCGGACATCCGCGCCGCCGCCCCCGAAGGCATGGCGCTGCGCGAATTGTTCGACCAGTCGGTCTTCGTCTCCGCCGCCATCGAGGGAGTGATCCACGAAGCGGTCATCGCCGCCGCGTTGACCGGGCTAACGATCCTGCTGTTCCTCGGCTCATGGCGGTCCACCATCGTGGTGCTGGTGTCGATCCCGCTGTCGATCCTGACCTCGCTCTCGATCCTCACGGCTTTGGGCGAGACCATCAACGTCATGACCCTCGGCGGGCTCGCCCTGGCGGTAGGCATCCTCGTCGACGACGCCACGGTGGCGATCGAGAACACCTACCGCCTGTTCGAGGAGGGCGAGCCGTTCCGCAAATCCGTCGTCGAGGGAGCGGCCGGCATCGCCAAGCCGGCGCTGATCTCGACGCTCTCGATCTGCGCCGCCTTCGTCTCGGTCTTCGCCCTCACCGACACGCCGAAATACCTGTTCACCCCGCAGGCCTTGGCGGTCGTGTTCGCGATGCTGACCTCCTACGTCCTGTCGCGCACCCTGGTTCCCGTCCTGATCGACGTGCTGGTGGCGCGCGAATACGAGCAGCATCACGGAAAAGGTGGCGAGGAGCCGAGACGCGGCCGCATCGCCCGCGCGCTCGGCTGGTTGTTCGGGCCGGTCTTCCGCCTCGCCGGCCGGTTCCGGCACGGGTTCGAGGCGCGCTTCGCCCGCTTCCATCGCAGCTATCTCGGCCTGCTGCACGTGGTCCTGCGCCGCCGTGTCGTCACCCTCGCCAGCGTTGCGGCGATCTTCGCCGGTACGGCCGTGCTGTTCGGCTTCGTCGGGCAGGATTACTTCCCGCAGGTCGAATCGAGCCAGATGACGCTGCACCTGCGCACCCGGCCGGGCATGCGCATCGAGACCGCCGAGCAGACCTTCGCCCAAGTCCAGTCGGTCGTCCGCGAGGTCATCCCGGAGGGCGAGATCGATCAGGTCCTCGACAATATCGGCCTGCCCGCCAACAACTACAATTTCGCCTTCTCGGACGGCTCCTTCGTCGCCAATAACGACGGGCAGATGCTGATCAACCTGAAGGAGGGCCACGGCTCGGTGGCCGGCTACACCAAGCGCCTGCGCGAGGTGCTGCGCGAACGCTTCCCTGACCTGATCGTCTATTTCCAGCCCTCCGACATCATCACGCAGATCCTCAATTTCGGCACGCTGGCGCAGATCGACATCCAGGTCTCGGGCCGCAACACCGCCAAGGACCTCGCCGTCGCGCAGAACATCGTCCGCCGCCTCAAGGAGACGCGCGGGGCGGTGGACGTCCATCTCCACCAGATCGTCGGCACGCCGCAATTCTTCGTCGACGTGGACCGGCGCCTCGCCTCCGAACTCGGCCTCACCGAGCAGCAGATCGCGCAGGGGCTCAACGTCTCGCTCTCGGGCTCCTTCCAGGTCACGCCGAACTTCTGGACCGATCCGAAGACCGGCATCCCCTACCAGCTCTGGGTGCAGACGCCGGAATACCGCAACGACAGTCTCACCGCGCTCCAGAACACGCCGCTCCTCGTCAATGGCAATTCCGATGCGCCGGGCGTGCTCACGCTTCTCTCCAGCGTCTCGACCATGCGCCGCGAGGGCTCGCAGACGGTGATCAACCACGTCAACACCCAGCCGACCTTCAACATCTACGCGGCGGTGCAGGATTCCGATCTCGGCTCGGTGGCCAAGGACATCCGCAGGATCGTCGAGGACGAGCAGAAAGCCCTGCCGGCACCGGACAAGATCACCGTGCGCGGGCAGATCGAGAACATGCAATCGGCTTTCTTCCGGATGGGCGTCGGGCTCTCGATCGCGCTGGTGGCGGTCTACCTGCTCATGGCGGTGAACTTCCAGAGCTGGGGCGACCCGTTCGTGGTGCTGGCCGCTCTGCCTCTGGCCTTCTGCGGGATCGTGGCGAGCCTGTTCATCACCGGCACGACCTTCTCGATTCCGTCACTCTTCGGGGCGATCATGTCGGTGGGTATCGCCAGCGCCAACTCAATCCTTCTCGTCACCTTCGCCAAGGAGCACCGGGAAGCGACCGGCTGCAGCGCCACCGAGGCGGCCCTCCTCGCCGGTGAGACGCGACTGCGGCCGGTTCTGATGACGGCGGGCGCGATGTTTCTCGGATTGATCCCGATGGCCCTCGGCACGGGGGAGGGCGGAGAGCAGAATGCCGCTTTGGCCCGCGCGGTGATGGGCGGCATCGCCATCGGTACGCCCTCGACGCTGCTCTTCGTCCCCTTCCTCTACACCCTCCTGCGACGGGGCGAGGTCAAGCCGCTGCAGGATTACGCATGAGCAAGGATCGTCTCGGCGATGCGCCGGATCAGCCGCATGACAGGGAACCGGACGCGTTGACGCCGCATGGATCCGCCCGCGAGCCGGCCGAGGTGCCGCCGCCGCCCGGAAAGGGGCCGTTTCTCCTCGTCGGCCTCGTCGCCCTCGGCCTGCTCGGCTGGGGCGGCTACGGCCATTGGCAGCAGCGCGCCGCCGCCGAAGAGACCCAGCGCAAGACCAGGGAGTTCGTACCCAAGCTTCGGACGGTGTCCGTCGAGCGGGCCAGTCAGCCCGTCGAAGTGACCCTGCCGGGCCAGACCGATGCCTTCGCCAGGGCCGCGCTCTTCGCACGCGCCACCGGCTACATCGCCGAGCGCCGGGTCGATATCGGCAGCCGCGTGAAGCAGGGCGACATCCTCCTGCGCATCGCCGCCCCCGACCTCGACCAGCAGCTGGCGCAGGCCGAGGCGCAGGTGGGGCAGCTCGAGGCCCAGTTGCTTCAGGCCAGGGCCATGGTCGATCAGGCCAAGGCCAACGTGAATCTCGCCAATGTCACCAACAACCGCACCTCGACCCTGGCCGTGCAGGGCTGGGCCTCGAAGCAGAACGCCGACAACTCGCAGGCGAGCGTCCTGAGCCAGGGCGCGACGCTGGCCTCGGCCGAGGCGGGCGTGAAGGTCGCCGAAGCCAACATCAAGGCGCAGCGTGCCACGGTGGACCGGCTGAAGGCTCTGACCGGCTTCAAGGACGTCACCGCGCCCTTCGACGGCGTCATCACGAACCGCAGCGTCGATATCGGCGACCTCGTCCATGCCGACGGGACCGGCACGGCCCTGCTCTCGATGGACCGCGACGACATCCTGCGCGTGGTGGTGAACGTGCCGCAGAACCTCGCGGTGGGCGTAGCCCCCGGCGTCGCGGCCTCGATCAAGGTTCCGCAGATGCCGGACCGGACCTTCTCCGGCGAGGTCGAACGAAGCTCCGTCGCGCTGCTCACCTCGTCGCGGACGCTCACCACGCAGGTCGACGTTCCCAATCGAGACGGCATTCTCCGGCCGGGCCTCTACGTCTACGTGACGCTCAAAGTGCCTCGGACGGGCCAGAACGTGGTGATCCCGGCCGAAGGTCTGGTCTTCAACCAGCGCGGCACCCAGGTGGCAATCTCGCGCGACGACGGCACGGTGGAATGGCGCGGCATCCATATCAAGCGCGACCTCGGCACCACGATCGAGATCGACCAGGGCTTGGACGGGGGTGAGCAGATCGTATTGAGTCCGCCCGCCGACCTGCGCGACGGGCAGACGATGGAACGTCAGCCTGCCAAGCAGGACGGCAAGCCGCTAAAATCCGCGGCTCGGTAGGATCGCCCAATGGGGCCGATGCCGAGGGAATTCTATCGCGACGCAAGTCTGCCACGCCGTCCCGCAGGTTCCGTCCGAGGGACGTGATCGGGTAGAGACACCCGTTCCCCTGCGCCCCGTGCGCATTCCACGGAACGTCTCCCTTTCATGTTGGACCATCACGCATCCGAGACCCTCGACCGGACCCGGATCGCGGCGATGAGTGCCGCGATCACCTGCGTCGCGGTGGTCGGCATCGGCCTCAGCCTGTCGATTCCGCTCCTCTCCCTGGAGATGGAGCGCATGGGCGTGTCGAGCACGCTCATCGGAATCAACACGGCGGTGGCGGGGTTCGCCAGCATCGTCACCGTGCCGTTCGTGCCGCGGCTCGCCGCCCGGATCGGCGTCGTTCGCCTGCTCATCCTGGCGATCTGTATCGGCGCGGCGTCCCTGATCGGCTTCAAGCTGTTCCACGACATCCGCTGGTGGTTTCCCCTGCGGTTCGTCTTCTCTGCGACCCTCGGCGTGCTGTTCGTCCTGTCGGAATTCTGGATCAACGAGGTGGCGCCGCCGGCGCGGCGCGGCCTCGTCATGGGCATCTACGCCACCGTGCTGGCCATCGGCTTCGCCGTGGGACCGACGCTCCTCGTGCTCCTCGGCACCCAGGGCTATGCGCCGTATTGCGCCGGCGCCGTCCTGTTCCTGCTCGGGACCGTGCCGATCGCCCTGGCGCGCGGCCTCTCGCCCGAGATCGAGGGCGCCGGCAGCCGCGGCTTCCTCGACTATGTCCGGCTGGCACCGGCGGCACTCTTCGCGGCCCTCGTCTACGGTGCGGTCGAGACCGGCGGCTTTGCCATCCTGCCGCTCTACGGCCTGCGCATCGGGCTCGATGCGGAGAGCTCGGCCGGCCTCGTCAGCATGCTCGCCCTCGGCAACGTCCTGTTCCAGATCCCCTTCGGATTGCTGGCCGACCGGTTCGACCGGCGCCGCGTCCTCCTCGCCGCCGCCCTGGGTGGCGCCATCGGCGCGGCGCTGATCCCCGCCGCATCGAGCTCCCTCGTCTGGCTGGCGATCCTGCTGCTGGTCTGGGGAGGGCTCGCCGGCACGCTGTACACGGTCGGGCTGGCCCATCTCGGCGCCAGCGTCCGCGGGGGCGAACTCGCGGGCGCAAACGCCGCCTTCCTCGTCCTCTACAATGTCGGCCTGATGATCGGGCCGCCGCTCATCGGCGGCTCCATGGATCTGGCGCCTCCCCAAGGATTCGCCCACGCCCTGTGCGGGCTCTTCGTCGCCTATGTCGGACTGGTCCTCTGGCGGCTTCGCACCCCCGCACGGCCTTGACGAAGCGGACTCGATGGGGCAATGACCGCGCGGAATTCAGCCGGTCCGTGCCGGCCATTTTGCGTTTCGCTCATGCGGAATGCCGCAATCTCAGGAGCACCGCGCCATGGCCAAGGCCGTCACCGTTAAAGTCAAGCTGATCTCGACCGCCGATACCGGCTACTTCTACGTCACGAAGAAGAACTCCCGGACGCAGACCGAGAAGCTCTCCATGAAGAAGTACGACCCCGTCGTGCGCAAGCATGTCGACTTCAAGGAAACCAAGATCAAGTAACGGTCTCATTCCTCGTCGACGCGTAAAAAAGCCGCCCTTTCGGGCGGCTTTTTTCGTTCTACGACGGCATTCGCGATGTTAGAGCGAGGCCGTGGGATAGGAGCGGACGCCCGGACGTCCACTTGCCGGCGTCGTGGCATCCGACGGAACGGCGCTCGGCGCCGTCCAGCCATCGGCCTTCCAGCCTTCGGCACGCTCGGTGACGTTGACCGAACCATGCTCTTCGAGGATGTCCATGACCTGGGACGATCGAGCATCGTCGGCCCTGACGGTAACGAGGGTCCCGCCACGTCGCACGCCCTCGCTGTAGGTATGGGCGTCGGCCTCGCTCAGACCGGCGCCGGTGAGGCCGCCCACCAATCCGCCCGCCGCGGCTCCGATACCGGCGCCGGTGAGGGTGGTCACGAGCCAGCCGGCCGCGACGACCGGGCCAACGCCGGGAATCGCGAGCAGGCCGAGGCCGGTCAGAAGGCCGGCCGCGCCGCCGAGCAGCGTTCCGACTCCGGCGCCGGTTCCCGCACCGGTGGACGCCGTCTCGGCGGTCTCGGTCCGTGTTGCGTCCGTGCTCGCGAGGCGCCCGGAATGCCGGTCGTTCTCGTTGCTGCTGACGATGCTGATGTCGCTATGACTGACGCCCAACGATTCGAGCTTGGCGACGGCCTTGCTGGCATCGTCGTAGGAATCGTAGAGGGCGGTGATGGTTTGCTGTGCCATGGGGTCGTTCCTCACATGCTGTCGACGGGGTCGGGAGGTCGAGGTCGCGGCTACTTCGCGGCCACGTTGCCCTTGAAGTCGACGCCGACGGTGACCGGCTTGCCGTTCAATGAGGCGGCGCCGCGCCAGATGCCCTTGTCGTCCTTCTTGAGATCCTTCACGTCCTTGTAGCCCGCCTGTTCGAGCCGGCTCCGGGTCTGGCCTTCGGTGAAGCTGTTGGCGCCTTCCTCGAGGTTGGCCGAGGTCGCCGTGTGGGTCGTCGCCGGGTTGTTCGCGTCGGGCTTGTCGGTATTGGGCCGCGTCAGGGATTCCTGACCGCCGGACTTGGCGCTCGTCTCCGCATCGGGTGCGGGCTTGCCGGTCACGGTGGTCTGCGCATAGGCTGCGCTCGAGCCTAGAAACGCCACAAAGGCGAGTGTAGCTAGCTGTCGTTGCATGATCATCTCCGTCGATCGGACCTATCCAATCGCGAGGGTAGGCAAAGCGTTCCGTAAATGACTCCGGAACCACGATCACCAAGCGTAGCTTTGTTTTTGAGGCGACTTTCTTATCCTATGAATGTTCGATCCGCTTCATCGCTTTATGCTTCCGCTTGCAACAGACATGCATGATCGCGCCGTCCGTCACCACTGTGTGAATGGACGCCGTCGACGACCCCGCATACCAGCCTGAGCCTCCGCCGGGTCCCGTCCGCGCGCGGACCCGGCCACCATCCCGAAGGGAGAGGAAAACCTGCGACGACGGATTCTCGCCATGCGGCGGTGACGGATACCCTCGTCCCGCGATAGAGCGGGCGGTACCGGCCGTGTCGTCCACCAGGATCGTACACCGCCCGCTGCGAGGAGCCCGCCATGTCCGAGGATTTCGATGTCGATCTGTTCGTCATCGGTGGTGGCTCGGGGGGCGTGCGCGCGGCGCGCATCGCCGCCGGCTACGGCGCCAAGGTCAGCCTCGCCGAAGAATACCGGATCGGCGGCACCTGCGTGATCCGAGGCTGCGTCCCGAAGAAGCTGATGGTCTATGCGGGACGCTTCGCGGACGAATTCGAGGATGCGGCCGGGTTCGGCTGGTCGGTGAGGAAGCCGCGTTTCGAGTGGAGCGTGATGAAGGCGCGCCGCGATGCGGAGGTCGCCCGGCTCGAAGGCATCTACGACACCAATCTCGAACGGGCCGGCGTCACGCTGATCGCGGACAGGGCGGTGATCGAGGATACCCATACGGTACGCCTCGTCCGCTCCGGCGAGCGCGTGCGGGCGAAGACCATCCTCGTCGCGGTCGGGGCGCATCCGGTGAAGGTGCCCGTAATTCCGGGCGGCGATCTCGGCATCACCTCCAACGAGGTGTTCGAATTGGAGAGCCTGCCGGAGCGCATCCTCGTCGTCGGAGGCGGCTACATCGCCGTCGAGTTCGCCGGCATCTTCGCGAGCCTGGGCTCCCGCACGACGCTGTTGCACCGGGGCGAGTACCTGCTGCGCGGGTTCGACCAGGAGATTCGCGAGGCGCTCGGTCACGCCTATGACAAGCGCATGGACCTGCGCCTCGGCCGTACCCTCGAGCGCCTGGAGCGGCGCGATACCGGAATCGCCGCGACCCTCGACGACGGGACGATCCTCGAAGTGGATCACGTCCTCGTCGCCACCGGCCGCGTGCCGAACGTGGCCGGCCTCGGCCTCGACGCGGTCGGCATCGAGACCGACAAAGGCGGTGCGATCCCCGTCGATGCCTTCTCCCAGACCCGTATCCCGTCGATCTATGCGGTGGGCGACGTCACCAACCGCGCCGCCCTGACGCCGATCGCCATCCGCGAGGGCCACGCCTTCGCCGACACCGTGTTCGGTGGCAAACCCTGGGCGGTGAACCACGACCTCATCGCGACGGCGGTGTTCTCCACGCCAGAGATCGGCACGGTCGGCCTCACCGAGGATCAGGCGCGCGAGCGCTACGGCGACATCGACGTCTACAAGTCGAGCTTTCGCCCGATGAAGGCGACGCTGTCGGGGAGCGACGAGCGGGTCCTGATGAAGCTCATCGTGGATTGCGCCAGCGACAAGGTGCTCGGCGTCCACGTGATCGGCTACGATGCCGGCGAGATCATCCAGGCGGTGGCCATCGCCGTGACGATGGGGGCGACGAAGGCGGATTTCGACCGGACCATCGCGGTGCACCCGACCGTCGGCGAGGAACTCGTCACCATGCGGGTGCCGGCGGTGACCAAGCGGCCGGAGGGCGTGGGTTAGAGACGCACTCCGGAACAGGGACTCGCCGGTCCCGTTGGATCTCACGCAGGCCCAGCGCGCGAGATTCCGAATGACCGACAAGATGGCCCATCCCAAGATCGAGCCTTACGACGGTCCGGCCGGGGGATGGGGATCGGCACAGTCGCTCACCGAAATCCTGCTCCGGGAGGAAATCCCCGTTTCGGGTGCCGCCCTGCTGATGAAGCAGAACAAGCCCGACGGCTTCATGTGCGTGTCCTGCGCCTGGGCGAAGCCCGCCAAGGCGCTGACCTTCGAATATTGCGAGAACGGGGCGAAGGCCACGGCCTGGGAGCAGACCGCCAAGCGCTGCGGCCCAGACTTCTTCGCCGAGCACACGGTCACCGAACTGCTCGGCTGGACCGACTACGCCCTGGAAGAGCAGGGCCGCCTCACCCATCCCCTGCGCTACGACGCGACGAGCGACCGCTACGTGCCGGTCTCGTGGGAAGAGGCGACAGCCGCCATCGGGCGGGAATTGCGCGCCCTCGAACCGAAATCGGTGGTCTTCTACGCGTCGGGCCGCGCCTCCCTGGAGACGTCCTACATGTACGGGCTGTTCGCCCGGATGTACGGCAACAACAACCTGCCCGACTCATCCAACATGTGCCACGAGCCGACCTCGGTCGGCCTGAAGGCGTCCATCGGTGTCCCGGTAGGGACCGTGGTGCTGGACGATTTCGAAGCGTCCGATCTCCTGATGTTCTTCGGCCAGAATGTCGGCTCCAATTCGCCGCGCATGCTGCACCAGCTTCAGGACGCGAGACGACGCCGCGTCCCGATCATCACCTTCAACCCCCTGCGCGAGCGGGGGCTCGAGCGCTTCACCAACCCGCAATCGGTGGTGGAGATGGCGACGCGCCACGCCACCGAGATCTCGACGCAATATCATCAGGTGAAGGCCGGCGGTGACATCGCGGCGATCACCGGGATGTGCAAGGCTCTCATCGCCGCCGACCGCGAGGCCCAGCAGGTCGGCCGCCCGCGCATCCTCGACGTCAGCTTCATCGAGGAACACACGCACGGCTTCGAGGCCTTCGTCGCCTATTGCGAGGCGCAGGACTGGGCTGCCCTCGAAGCCGCGTCCGGTCTGACGCGATCGGCCATCGAGGCGGCCGCGACGGTCTATGCCCGAGCGCGCGCCGTCATCGGCATCTATGGCATGGGCCTGACCCAGCACCGCAAGGGCACGGAGGCCGTGCAGATGCTCGTCAATCTGATGCTCCTGCGCGGCAATGTCGGGCGAAAGGGTGCGGGCCTCTGCCCCGTGCGCGGCCATTCCAACGTCCAGGGGCAGCGCACGGTCGGCATCACCGAGAAGCCGGAACTCGCCCCCCTCGACGTCCTGAAGGAGCAGTACGGTTTCGAGCCGCCGCGAGAAAAGGGTCTCAACACGGTGGAGGCTTGCGAAGGCATCCTGTCCGGCGACGTGAAGGCCTTCGTGGGTCTCGGCGGCAACTTCGTTCGCGCCATTCCCGACACGGTGCGAATGGAGGAGGCGTGGCGTTCGCTGCGTCTCACCGTTCAGGTCTCGACAAAGCTCAACCGCTCCCACCTGATCAACGGAGGGCAGGCCTACATCCTGCCATGCCTCGGCCGGATCGAGATCGACAACCAGGCGAGCGGCCCCCAGGCTGTCTCCATGGAAAGCTCCACCTCCTGTTTCCACGGCTCGCGCGGCAAGACGAATCCGGTGAGCGACGGGGTCCGCTCCGAGCCCTGGATCGTCGCCGAACTCGCCAAGGCGACGCTTCACCCCAATCCCGCCATCTCCTGGGACGCGTGGGTCGCCGATTATGGCACCATCCGCGACGCCATCGAGGCGACCTATCCCGCGGTGTTCAAGGACCTCAACGGTCGACTGTTCGAGCCGGGCGGCGTGCACAAGCCCCTGGCCGCCCGCGAGCGCCGCTGGGAGACGGAAAGCGGCAAGGCGAATTTCGTGGTGCCGGAAGGCCTGGACGCCGATCCCGACATGCCGGCGCGCAGCGCCGAATCCCTCGACCTGATCACCCTGCGCTCCAACGACCAGTTCAACACCACGGTCTACGGCTATGACGACCGTTTCCGCGGCGTGAAGGGGACGCGCTCGATCCTGTTCATGAATGTCGAAGACATGGCCCGCCTCGGCTTCTCGGATGGTGAGACCGTCGACGTGGTGACGGAGGCGAAAGACGAACTGCGTTCGGTGAAGGGGTTGCGCATCGTCGTCTACGACATCCCGCTGGGAAACTGCGCGGGCTATTATCCCGAACTCAATCCACTGATCCCGCTCTGGCACCACGACGAGCAGTCGAAGACGCCGGCGGCCAAGGCGATCCCGGTGAGAATATTGCGCTCGGCCGCGCCCATCCACGGGTGAGCGCAACGGGCTTTCCGGGCTCATCGAGACCGGAAGGGGTCCGCTTTCCCTTGTTTCGGGCGGCTGTCGCGCCCCATAACACGGGAATGGCAAAGAACGACGAGGCGCACGACCGGCGCCAGGAGATCATCGACCGCATGCTGGCGCAGGCCCTGTTCCCGGAGGCCGATCGCCGGCTGCCGAGTCACGATGCCCTGTCTGAGGACATGCGCGATACGGTGGATCGCCTGATCGCCAAGGCGGAAGCGCAGCACGCCAAACGCCTGACCTACGAGGACTTGGAAGAGGCGCTGCCTCCGCGGGACGTGACGGCGGAAGATCTCGAAGCGATCTTCTGGATCCTGTCGGAACACGGCATCGCCGTGGAGGATGGCGAGGGGGAATAGCGGTCGTCGGGTTCCATCGATATCTTGTCGGTCGAACTTCGCGGACTGGAAACGCCGCTACGCCTCGAGACGAAGACCTTCGATGCCTCTTCCAACATTGGTCCTAGATGCATCGGGATCGACCGCCATGCGCCTCGACAACCATGTCGAAGCGTATAGCTCGCTTCTCTTTGAGAACCGCTCTATAAGCCGCGCTCTTCACGAAGGATTCCCCTTCAGCGAAGCCGGCCGAGAGGTGGACGGGAGAGCATCATGGGCGAGCGTTGGACACCGAAGACGTGGCGGAACCTGCCGATCCAGCAGGTGCCGGCCTATCCGGATGCGGCTGCCCTGCAGGCGGTCGAGGGCCAGCTCGCGAGTTTTCCCCCCCTCGTTTTTGCAGGTGAGGCGCGCAAGCTGAAATCCGCGCTTGCCCGCGTCTCCACCGGCGAGGCGTTCCTGCTCCAGGGCGGCGATTGCGCCGAGAGCTTCGACGAACATTCGGCCGACAACATCCGCGATTTCTTCCGCGTCTTCCTTCAGATGGCGCTGGTGCTCACCTTCGCCGGCGGTTCGCCGGTGGTGAAGGTCGGGCGCATCGCCGGCCAGTTCGCCAAGCCCCGCTCCTCGCCGACCGAGACGATGGACGGCGTGAGCCTGCCGAGCTACCGCGGCGACATCGTCAACGGGATCACCTTCACGGAAGAGGCACGGATCCCCGATCCGCGTCGGCAACTCGAAGCCTACCGGCAGTCGGCGGCGACGCTCAACCTGCTGCGCGCCTTCGCCACCGGCGGCTACGCCAACCTTGAGAACGCGCATCGCTGGATGCTCGGCTTCGTCAAGGACAGCCCGCAATCCTCGCGTTATCAGGACGTGGCGGAGCGTATGACCGATGCCCTCGATTTCATGCGGGCCATCGGCATCAATCCGGAGACGCACCAGGAGGTCCGCACCACCGACTTCTTCACGAGCCACGAGGCGCTTCTCCTCGGCTACGAGGAGGCCCTGACGCGCGTCGATTCCACCAGCGGCGACTGGTACGCCACCTCGGGCCACATGCTCTGGGTCGGAGACCGCACCCGTCAGGCGGACCACGCCCACATCGAATACGCGCGTGGCATCAAGAACCCCATCGGGCTGAAATGCGGGCCGTCGATGACCTCGGAAGGGCTGATCAAGCTGATCGATCAGCTCAACCCGGAGAACGAGGCCGGCCGCCTCACCCTGATCTGCCGCTTCGGCGCGGAGAAGGTCGGCGAGCATCTGCCCGGGTTGGTCCGCACCGTGGAGCGCGAGGGCCGCAAGGTGGTGTGGGTCTGCGATCCGATGCACGGTAACACCATCTCGGCCGGACGCTACAAGACGCGGCCGTTCGAGCGGGTGATGACGGAGATCGAAGGCTTCTTCGGCGTTCACCGGGCCGAGCGGACGATCGCCGGCGGCATCCATCTGGAGATGACCGGCAAGAACGTCACCGAATGCACAGGGGGCGCCCGCGCCCTCACGGCCGATGACCTGCAGGATCGCTACCACACCTATTGCGATCCGCGCCTGAATGCGGAGCAGGCCCTGGAAGTGGCGTTCCTGACGGCGGAACTGGTCAAGCGCGAGCGCGCCGAGATCGTTCGCCCGCACCTCGACGCCGCCGAGTAGCGTCGCCGGCATCGGACAGTCGACGGCAAAAAAGAAGCCCTCATCCCGGCCGGGACGAGGGCTTCTGGCTTTCAAAGCTGCGCATGTAGCGATCAACGCATTCCAAAGGCGGATCGGTCCACTTCCGTGCCGCTCAGTGCAGCCAGGACGTGAAGAAGTAAATCAGCAAAATGATCGGCAGCGGGATACCGATCAACCATAGCAAACCACCCTTCAGCATCGCCGTACTCCAACTACATCATCGCTCGTTCAACGGAATGTGAGCGGATCCGGTTCCGGTTGCGTCTACAGAACGTCGCGGATGTTCTTGCCGTTACGCTCGTGGAAGAACGGTATCGGCAGGTAGGGCGCGAACCCGCCAGCGATCTGCAGCTCCAACTCGTCGAGGACGATGCGGGTGATCCGCGGAAGGTCGAGTTCCCGCGCCTCGGCGAAGCTCACCCAGGCGAGTTCCACCAGTTCGGATGTCGGCGTCACGATGCCCGGCTGTTCGGCCGCCACCGCTTTGCGATCGATGGTGAAGAAGCGCGTATCGAACCGGCGTGGCCGGCCCGGCGGCGTGATCGCCCGCGCCACGAGGTGAAGCGCTTCGAGATCGGGCATCACCCCGAAGCGCTTGAACGCCTCCCAGCTTCCCTCCGGCGTGGTCTCGGGCGGCCCGTAATCGGTGGTGCCGAGGAAGAGACCGGTCTCCTCATGGGTCTCGCGGATCGCCGCGAGAGCGAGCGCCCGGCCCAGGGAATGCGAGGCGCGGGGCACGCGCTTGGTCAGGGCGTCCTCCGCCCGCGAGGAGAGGGCGCCAGCCACGCTCATGCGGCGGTCGCCGGGCTCGATCCGGCCACCGGGAAACACGAACTTGCCCGGCATGAAAGCGAGGCTTTCGTGGCGCTTGCCCATCAGGAACTTGGGATGGCGCGCCGTGCGGTCGATGATGATGAGGGTCGCCGCGTTGCGAGGCCGCAGGGCGACCTTGCGCTTGGCCGCGTCGGGTCTGGCGACGTCAGGCGCGGCCGAGGTCGGGAGTAGGATTGTCGCTTGGTCCAAGCTGAACCTCCTCGGATCGCGCAATTGCCACGCTTGGGCCCGTCGGTAGCGTGGCAAAGCCCCCCATGCCAAGGGCGTACTGCAATCCGACCACCGCGCCCTTCACCGGCTGCAGCAGGGCGAGGGCCGATCCGAGAGTGACGATCGGCCAGAACGAGAGTTGAAACCACAACGGCACGTCGTAGTTCGTCTCCAGTTCGAGGATGAAATACCCGACGATGTGGCCGACGATGAAGATCACGACGTAGGGCGGCAGGTCGTCGGCGCGGTGATGATGGAATTCGAGCCTGCACTCGTCGCAGGCCGGGCGGACCTTGAGGAATTTGCCGAAGAGCTTGCCCTCGCTGCAATGCGGGCAGCGGCACACGAAACCGCGAGCCATGGATTTGATGAGGCCGACGCGCTCGCCGGGCAGGGTCTCGACGCTTGCTGTCATGGAATGACTATCCTGCACTTCGAGTCTCCGATCCACCGGCCTCATCCTGAGGTGCCCGCGAAGCGGGCCTCGAAGGAGCTCTCCAGCGACCGCTGAGCCGGCTGTAACCCTCCTTCGAGGTCACTGACGCGGCACCTCGGGATGAGGCCGGTGACCGGGAAGAAACGTTCCGGCGAGGCGTGATCCTACACGAGCCGCCCTAGCGGCGCGACCCGCGATGGCGCGACCCGGAGTTGCGGATACCGGCCGGGCGGCCGGGTGGACCGGCTTTGTGGAAGCTCGGCGAGCGCGGGGATTTCGCTCCGCCGGACTGCGGCCTGGTCTGGCCCTCGGACAGAAGCTCGAAGCGCAGGGCGCCGGCGACGGCCGCCGCCTCCACCAGCCTGACCTCGACCCGGTCGCCGAGACGATGGGTCTCGCCGCTACTCGATCCCACCAAAGCGTGGCGCGCCTCGTCGTGATGGTAGAAATCGTTGCCGATGGTGGAGATCGGCACGAAACCGTCGGCGCCGGTCTCGTCGAGCTTGATGAACAGCCCGGCGCGGGTAACGCCCGAGATCTGGCCGGTGAAATTGGCACCGACCCGGTCGGCGAGGTGATGGGCGATGAGCCGGTCGATGGTCTCGCGCTCGGCTGCCATGGCGCGACGCTCGGCCGCCGAGATCTGCTCCCCGATCTGGTCGAGGGCGCCCACCGTCACGTCGGAGGACAGGCCGTCCGAGCCCAGCCGGCAGGCCGAGATCAGGGCGCGGTGGACGATGAGGTCGGCGTAGCGACGGATCGGCGAGGTGAAATGCGCGTAGCGGCGAAGATTGAGCCCGAAATGCCCGAGATTCTGCGCCGCGTAGACGGCCTGGGCCTGCGAGCGCAGCACGACCTCGTTGATGAAGATCGCGTGTTCGGTCTCGGCCACCGAGCCCAGGATGCGGTTGAACAGAGCCGGGCGCAGGGCGCCCTCCTTGGGAATCTTGATGCCGATGGACGCCAGCACCTCGCCGAGCGCCCGCATCTTCTCGAGGGCCGGCTCGTCGTGGACCCGGTAGATCAGCGGCTGCTTGGCCTGTTCCAGGGTCTCGGCGGCCGCGACATTGGCCTGGATCATGAACTCCTCGATGAGCCGGTGCGCATCGAGACGGGCCGGCACCACGACCCGGTCGACGGCACCGTCCGGCGTCAGCAGCACCTTCCGCTCCGGCAGGTCGAGGGCGAGCGGCCCGCGCTCCTCGCGGGCTTTCGTCATTGCGGCGTAGGCGGCCCAGAGCGGGCGCAGGACGGGGTCCAGCAGGATTTCCGTGGTCTCGTCGGTGAATCCGTCGATGGCCGCCTGTGCCTGGGCGTAGGACAGCTTGGCGCGCGAGTGCATCATGATCCGGTGGAAGCTGTGGCGCTTCTTCACCCCGTCGGCCCCGATGACCATGCGCACGGCGATGGCGGGGCGGTCTTGCTTCTCCCTCAGCGAGCAGAGGTCGTTGGAGATGCGCTCCGGCAGCATCGGCACGACCCGGTCGGGGAAGTAGACCGAGTTGCCGCGCATCAGGGCTTCGCGGTCGAGGGCCGAGCCGGGCCGGACATAGGCGGCGACATCGGCGATGGCGACGGTGACGACGAAGCCGCCTTCATTCGCCTCGTCCGGATCCGGAACCGCCATGACGGCATCGTCATGGTCCTTGGCGTCGGGCGGGTCGATGGTCAGCAGCGGCTCAGGCCGCCAATCCTCGCGGCCCGTCATGCCGACCGGTTCGACCGCATCGGCTTCGGCAAGGGTGTCGGCGGCGAAGACGTGGGGGATGTGGTGGAGATGCAGCGCGATCAGGCTCACGGCGCGCTCGGAGCCGAGCGATCCGAGGCGCTCGGTCACGCGTCCCCGCGGCAGGCCGAACCGGCTCTCGCTCACGAGGCTGACGCTGACGAGGTCGCCGTCCCGCGCCTCGCCTTCCTCGCCCGCCGGAATCGCGATCTCGCGGCCCTGCGCCCGCTTCTCCACGGGCACGATGCGCCCGCCACCCGGACCGGAGCGATAGACCCCGATGACCTCCGCCTTGTTCTTACCGATGACCTTGATGACACGGCCCGAATACCGCCCGCTCTCGCCTGGGATCGGCTCCACGCGCAGCAAGGCGCGGTCGCCGATGCCCGGAGCGGCGCGGCCCGGCTTCTTGCCGCTGCGGGGTGACGAGACCAGGATCTTCGGGGGCGGACCCTTGGCGTGGTCCCACTCGACGGGGACGGCGAAGAAATCCCCGTCGCGATCGCGCGACTTGATGTCGGCGAGCGTCACCGGCGGGAGCCGGCCGGCTTGCGCTAGACCGCCGCGACCGCGCTCGATCTCACCGTCCAGTTCGATCTCCTTGAGGATCCGCTTCAGGCCGATGCGGTCGGCGCCCTTAATGTCGAACGCCGCCGCGATCTCACGCTTGCCGACCTTCTCCGTTGCCTGCTCGATGAAGGCGAGGATCTGCTCGCGGGAGGGAAGGGCGCTCTGCCCGGGATTGGGATTGATGCGTTTGGCCAAAGGTCTCTGGGCTCGGGGTCGAGTGGCGCGCCGATGCCCTGGGGCCGGCGCGAGATCGGAAAGCCTTCGGAGAAGCGCTGTCCATACGACGAACATGGGACCGGCGACGTTCCGCGGCAACGCTCTTCGGCGGATGTTCGAGCGTCATCAACCGGTAGAGGCCGATCCGACGATCCGTTCCACGGCGAGATCGACGTCGAATCCGGGGTCGATCAGGTCATCGAGGGTAAAAGGGCAGGCGGGCGGAAGGCCGAACGACACCCGGCCTTCCCGGGCCTGGAATTCCGGCGACTCGGCCTCGCGCACGGCCAGGGTCCAGATCCCGTCGATCTTCAGGGTCCTCGCGGCATCGGCGTCGGACACCAGAGCCGCGTGGGCGCGCCGAGCCTCTTCGCGCCAGCGCAGGCTTTCCGCATCGTTGGAGATCAATGCCGCCTTCACGAGGCCGGCGAGAAGGGTCTGAAGATTCGTCATCGTCGCTTCGGCCTCCGGTAACCTGGGAGACCAACGCGCAAGACCTGCGCAGGGTCTCGCGCCGAGACTTCGCGGCACGAGACCCGGTTGCTCAAGACGGCGTGGACTTGCTCAATACGGAGTGCCCTTGGCGCGCTGCGCCTTCAGGGCCTCGGCGTGCCAGACGAGTTCATCGAGGAAGCGCTTGGCGGCCTTCGACAGCCACTCCTCCTGCGGTGCGCCCTCGGCATCGAGCGCCTTTTGGATCCGGGGAATCGGCAGGAGCGAGGCGATGCTCGGGGCGCCGAGCTCGGCCATCATCGCCCTGAGCTGCATCGCCGCCCGCACCCCGCCATATTGCCCGGCCGAGTAGCAGACGATGGCCGAGGGCCGCCAGAAATACTCTTCGAGGAAGTGGTCGAGGGTGTTCGACAGGGCCGGCGGGATCGAGTGATTATATTCGGCCGAGACGACGACGAAGGCGTCCGACCGGCGATAGAGGGCGGCGAGCTCTTCCAGCACGGGAGGCGCCTCGCCCTTGGGGTATTCCTTGTACATCTTGTCGAGGAGCGGGAGTTTCAGCTCTGCCGGATCGACCAGGGGCGCCTCGATACCGCGCTCTTCCAGGAGCTTCACTAGGAAGCGCGCACCGCGCAGGCCCTGGCGCTCGCTGCGGACGGAACCGAGGATGACGGGGATCACGAGGGACATGATGCTGCTCCGACGGGGATGACGCTGTCCGTCCACCGTATCGTCGGAGGACGAGTCTGTCGCGGATCTCGGCGCCTCTCGTCAGGCCGCGCTGAGACAGCACTTCTTGTACTTCTTGCCGCTGCCGCAGGGGCAGGGATCGTTCCTGCCGATCTTCACCGGGTTGCGGACCGGCAGGCCGGCGCCTTCCGCCGTCCAGCTCAGATCCGCGATGGGATCGTCAAAGGTGCCGTAGTCGCGCGGATCGAACCTTTGCAGGTCGGCCGGCTTGGCGGTGGCCCGCCGCAGGGTGGTGTGAAACCACTGGGCGTCGCTGAACTCGTCCGTCAGCCGGCCATCGGCCCGGGCCACTGTGCTCCGCATGGCGAGATCGGCGAAGCCGAGGAGGGCGATGGTCTCCTCCCAGCCGACCCAGGCGACATCGCCCTCGACGGCGGCCCGCTTGTCGTCGAACCGGACGAGGAGGTCGTGCGTCCGGTTCCGGTCGATCCGTCCGGTCTGCGTCAGGTAGGCGAGGGCGGCGAAGACCTCGTTGCGGGCGAAACCATCGACCGTGGAATCGAGGAGCAGAGCCTGAATCGGCTCGACATCGCCGTCGAAGACGCTGACGATCACCTTGGCCATCGTCGTGGTCAGGGCATCGCCGAGAAGAGCGTCCAGCGTATCGGCATCCTGACGCTGGAGCAGGCGCATCAGCGGAGCGAAAACGCGTGTCTCGCGGGCTGTACCCAGGACATGGAGCCCCCAGAACAGCAGGTTGCCCTGGCCTTCGTCGAGTTCCTCGCCATCGGCGGCGAGAGCCAGGACGGCGAGGACGGTCTCGGCGATCTCCGACGGCTTCGCCACGGCCTGAAGCATCGCTTCCTTCGGCAGATACTTCGCCGCCGATAGGGCCTCGATCAGTCCTGGGCTTTCCGTCATGGCCTCTCTCATTGTCCGGCAGGCGGGATCGCAGGTCGCGCGAGCCGTCTCAGCCCCTCAGGGTGGCGCCGGTCTTGCGGGCGACCTCGGCGACGATCTTCCCGGTCACCGCCTCGATCTCCGCATCCGTGAGGGTGCGTTCCACCGGCTGCAGCCGCACCGCGATGGCGACGGACTTCGCCCCCTCGGGGATGCCGGCACCTTCGTAGATGTCGAAGACGTC
Organism: Methylobacterium marchantiae; assembly: GCF_022179405.1. Taxonomy (GTDB): domain Bacteria; phylum Pseudomonadota; class Alphaproteobacteria; order Rhizobiales; family Beijerinckiaceae; genus Methylobacterium; species Methylobacterium marchantiae. The sequence goes on along the minus strand of NZ_BPQT01000015.1, from coordinate 139,619 downwards.
GATTCCCGCGATGAGCTTGCGTTCCGCGGCCTGGGCCGCCTTCACCACGTCGCCCGCCGCCACGTCGCGCCCTACGACGAAGGCGAAGTCGCGCGAGATCGGCTGGAAGTCGGATAGGGCGAGGGCGGGCTTCACCTTGGTCGGGCGGTGTTTCGGCAGGGGCACGGCGTCGAGGGTGATCTCGAAGGCGACGAGCGTCCCCTTGAGGTCGAGCGCCTTCATCACCCGGGGATGGATCTCACCGAAATAACCGATCTGGTTCTTCGGGCCGAACTGCATCGTGCCTGACCGGCCGGGATGCAGCCAGCCCGGACCGCCCGCCACGATCTGAAGACCGCCGGTCGGCACGCCGAGGGCCGTGAGCAGCGCCAGGGCATCGGCCTTGGCCTCGAACGCGTCGACGGGGGCGGCAGCCCCCTCCCAGTGCCGGCCAGCGCCCTCGTGACGCGCGGTGCCGCGGCGGATGGCCGTCGCGCGGATCGACTGGCCCTCGGGCTGATCGGTCTCGAAGCACTGACCCACCTCGAACAGGGCGACGTCGCCATAGCCGCGATCGGCGTTGCGCTGGGCCGCGCGCAGCAATCCCGGCACGAGGCTGGGGCGCATATCGGAGAGATCGGCGGCGATGGGATTGGCCAGGGCCAGATCCGGCTTGCCGCCGCCGAACAGCACGGCATCGTCATGCGGAATGAAGGACCACGTCACCGCTTCGACGAGACCGCGCGTGGCGAGGGCACGCTTGGCCACGCGGGTGCGCTTCTGCAGCGGCGTCAGCACGGCCTTGCCGATGGACTCGTCGTTGCGGGACAGCGGCTTCGGTTCGATCCGGTCGAGACCGGCGATGCGGATGATCTCCTCCACGAGATCGGCCTTGCCTTCTACATCCGGGCGCCAGGACGGGGTGAGCACCTTCACCCGGTCTCCCGCCCCGGCCACATGGAAGCCGAGCGTCTCCAGCGTCACCTTCATCTCGGCGCGGGACAGCTCGATTCCGGCGAGCCGCCGGGTCTCGGTCCAGGGGAAATCGATGACCCGCTCGGTCTCGGGCAGGTCGCCGGTGATCGAGGCGGGGCTCGGCGTGCCGCCGCAGATGTCGAGGACCAGGCGGGTGGCGAGGTCGAGCCCCGGCAGGGCGAAGACGGGATCGACACCGCGCTCGAACCGGTAGCGCGCATCGGTGATGATTCCGAGGCGCCGTCCGCTCTGAGCGATGTTCACCGGGTCCCAAAGAGCGGATTCGATGAGCACGTCCACGGTCTCGGCATCGCAGCCCGACGCTTCGCCGCCGATGATGCCGCCGATGGATTCCGGACCGTTCTCGTCGGCGATCACGACGATTCCGTCATCGAGGGCGTAGGTCTTGCCGTCGAGTGCCTTCAGGCTCTCGCCGTCGCGGGCGCGGCGCACGGTGAGCGCGCCCTTCACCTTGGCCGCATCGAAGACGTGGAGCGGACGCCCGCGGTCGAAGGTGAGGTAGTTGGTGATGTCGACGAGCGCGTTGATCGGGCGCAGGCCGATGGCGCGCAGGCGTGCTTGCATCCATTCGGGCGAGGGGCCGTTCTTCACGCCGCGCACGAGGCGCAGGGCGAAATAGGGGCACAACCCCTTGTCCGCGGGCTCGAATTCGAGGGCGACCGGAAGCGGGCCGTCGCCCTCGCCGCGCACCGGCGGCATCGCCTCGCGCTTCAGCGTGCCGACCCCGGCGGCCGCGAGATCACGGGCGATGCCGTGGATCGAAGTGCAGTCGGGACGGTTCGGCGTGAGGTTGATCTCGATGACCGGATCGTCGAGCTTGGCATAGAGCGCATAGGGCTGACCCGTCGGCGCATCCGCAGGCAGATCGAGGATGCCGTCGTGATCATCGCCGAGGCCGAGCTCGGCACCCGAGCACAGCATGCCTCGGCTCTCCACGCCCCGGATGCTGCCCACCGACAACGTGATGTTCTTGCCCGGCACGTAGGTGCCAGGCGGCGCGAAGACCGATTTCATCCCGGCTCGCGCATTCGGCGCCCCGCAGACGACCTGCAAAGGCTGCCCGTCGCCGGCATCCACGGTGCAGACGCGCAGGCGATCGGCATTGGGATGCTGCTCGGCCGTGAGCACGTGGGCGACGACGTAGGGTGCCAGCGCCGCCGCCTTGTCCTCGATGCCTTCGACTTCGAGGCCGATACGCGTCAGCGTCTCGGAGACGGTATCGAGGGGCGCCTCGGTATCGAGGTGTTCCTTGAGCCAGGAGAGGGTGAATTTCATGGGTTCGTCTCTTCGGCTCAGAGGGGCCGGGTTCTGGCGATCAGGAGAACCGCAAGCTTCTTGCGGTCTAGCGTCGTGAGAGATTCGATCAACGTCACGGTCCGTTCCGCAAGTTCGATGTAGCGCAACGTCTCGTCATGGCGAACCTTCAGAGCAGGCGGAGAATAGTCAGCGGCGTTTCGGGCCTCCTGCAAACTCAGGAAGTTATTGCCGATATCGGTGACGGATGGTCCGATGAGGTTGGCATCCCGGCTGTAGAGACGCTTCTTCGCGGTTCCATGATCGAGCAGACGATAAATTGGTTCGAGGACTTCGTTTTCTTGGTTCCATCCGATCAGCTCGCTCGCGCAGATGAAGCAGAGAGCGTGGAAGACAGAGTAGTAGGCCCCACTGACCGCCCGGCGCATTGCCGCTTTGCGGAGGTTCACCCGACCGCGCGTGTCCGCAAGAGCGCGGGACGTTTCGAGCAGATCGTAAACGAGCGGATTTCCGAGTCTCGGCATCAGTGCCGGTCCGGCATCGCATCCGATGGGTCATCGCCGAGCACCTCGTCATCGGGATAATCGTAGCGAATGTACGGAAACCGCTCCTCGCCCTTGTCGAGGAGCCGCTTCCGCAGGGCCGACAACGCCCTGGTCGATGCTTCTCCGCTGGTCACCCCTGCCTGCGGCCGGAAATGCGCCGTCACGTAGAGCGAGGGCTCGCCGTCGAAATCCGGCGCCGGACGGACATCGGCACTCTCGAACCCGTGAGGTCCGAGCGTTTCCCGCAGCACCTCGTTGGCGACCTGTCGGATCTCCTGCTCGGTCATGCGCGATCCTTTACTCGTGATCCTAGCTCGTCAGCCCGGCCACCAGGCTCGGGATGTCCAGCGGGCGGAAGCCGTAATGCTCCAGCCAGCGCACATCCGCCTCGAAGAACGGGCGCAGATCCGGCGTGCCGTATTTCAGCATGGCGATCCGGTCGATCCCCATGCCGAAGGCGAAGCCCTGGACGAAGTCGGGGTCGTAGCCGCAATTCCTGAGCACGTTCGGATGGACCATGCCGCAGCCGAGGATTTCGAGCCAGTCGGTGCCCTCGCCGAAGCGGATCTCGCCGCCTTTGCGCGAACACTGGATGTCCACCTCAGCGGAGGGTTCGGTGAAGGGGAAGAACGACGGGCGGAAGCGCATCTTCACCGCATCGACCTCGAAGAAGGTGCGGCAGAACTCCTCCAGCACCCATTTCAGGTTGGCGATGGTGGCGGTCTTGTCGATCACCAGCCCCTCAACCTGATGGAACATCGGCGTATGGGTCTGGTCGGAATCGTGGCGATAGGTCCGGCCGGGGCAGATCACGCGGATCGGCGGCTCCTGCGAGCGCATGGTGCGGATCTGGACCGGGGAGGTATGGGTGCGCAGCACCTTGCGCTGGCCGTTGTGGTCAGGGGCCAGGAAGAACGTGTCGTGCATCTCCCGCGCCGGATGGCCCGGCGGGAAGTTGAGGGCGGTGAAGTTGTAGTCGTCGGTCTCGATGTCGGGACCTTCGGCCACCGAGAAGCCCATATCGGCGAAGATCGCGGTGATCTCGTCCATCACCTGGCTGATCGGATGGATGCGCCCGCGCGACTCGGGCGCATCGCGCACCGGCAGAGTGATATCGATCCGCTCGGCCGAGAGGCGGGCTTCGAGGGCGGCCTCGGCCAAGGCCTCGCGGCGGGTGGCGATGGCGCCCTGCACACGATCGCGCAGGCCGTTGATCAGCGGTCCGCGCTCCTTGCGCTCCTCGGGCGTCATGCCACCGAGGGTCTTGAGCAGTTCGGAGATCGAGCCCTTCTTGCCGAGGGCCGCGACGCGCACGGCGTCGAGGGAGGCCTCGTCGGACGCGCTCCCGACCTGCCCGAGCAGATCGCCTTCGAGGGTGTCGAGATCGGTCATCGGTTCAACCCACCGGTTGGCATGCGGCCTTCGGATCGTTCGCAGGCGCCCGCGAGGCTTTTGCGGGTTGGCGCCGCCAATGCAAGCGCGCCGGCCGACGATCCGCTGCAAAAGACGAAGGCGCGGCACCTCACGGCCCGCGCCTTTCGCATCGACGAGTGAGAGGGCGCGTTGAAGACGCCTCAGGCGGCCTTGGCCAGGTCCGGAAGAGCGGCCTTGGCCTTCTCGACCACGACGGCGAAGCTCGCCGGCTCGTGGATGGCGAGTTCCGACAAGGCCTTACGGTCCACCTCGATGCCGGACTTCGCCAGACCGTTGATGAAGCGCGAATACGTCAGGCCGTGCTCGCGGACGGCAGCGTTGAGGCGCTGGATCCAGAGGGCGCGGAACGTGCGCTTCTTGTTCTTACGATCGCGGTAGGCATACTGCATGCCCTTCTCGACCGCCTGCTTGGCGATCCGGATCGTGTTCTTGCGGCGGCCGTAATAACCACGGGCGGCCTTGAGGACTTTCTTGTGCTTCGCGTGACTGGTCACGCCGCGCTTGACGCGGGCCATGGGTTCTCTCCTGGATTACGAAATCAGTATCGGCTGCGGCGAAGGATTACCGGCTGTTGGGCAGGAAATACTTCTTCACGTTGGCAGCATCGCCCTCGAACAGGGTGGTGGTGCCGCGCAGGTTGCGGATCTGCTTCGTCGTCCGCTTGATCATCCCGTGGCGCTTGCCGGCCTGGGCGTACATGACCTTGCCGGTGCCGGTGATCTTGAAGCGCTTCTTCGCGCCCGACTTGGTTTTCAGCTTGGGCATTTGGCTCTCCTGAACGCGCATGCCCTCCGCCCCTGTGACAGGTCGAAGGCGTGCGCTCGGTTGATGCTTCTGATGGAGCAGCACGAACCGCCACGGCAGCCCTATCGGCCGGGCGGTTCAACGCGAGGGGGCGTATGACAGAAAAGAGACGCGGTTTCAATGCCGGGTCCGGGCTCGGCTCGCCTCTCGCCGGCGTCGATTCCGATCCGTACTCGGCCAGGACAGGATTTCGTCGGAAATGCTGCCCGCTGTTGCTTGACAGGTCGGGGTGCGGAAACTAGACCCCCGACACCGCCGGAGACGGCGCGGGACGCCGTGCGGGCGTAGCTCAGTTGGTTAGAGTGCCGGCCTGTCACGCCGGAGGTCGCGGGTTCGAGTCCCGTCGCCCGCGCCACGTCCCCGATACCTGACTACCCATATGCGGGCGTAGCTCAGTTGGTTAGAGTGCCGGCCTGTCACGCCGGAGGTCGCGGGTTCGAGTCCCGTCGCCCGCGCCACTCGCCGCCACCCCACGTCCGAAATCCTCATCCGTCACCCTTCGATTGCCGTGATCGTGTCGAGAGCCCTCGACAAGCGGCGTTCGCGCATTAGCCTCATCCCCGACGTTTCTCGCGACGAGGACTTTGCGGACGATGGCGGGCTTCTTCTTCCTCTATTTCACGGCCTGCATGTCGAATGCGCCGGATACCTGCGAATCGAAGCGGCTTCCCCTGGATGTCGAGGACGCGAAGGGCTGCATCCGCGTGGCTCAGCCGCAGCTGGCGCGATGGATCGGCACCCATCCCGATTATCGCATCACCGCATGGCGCTGCGGCTCGCCACCACGGGATCACGGCACGCGGATCTGAGGAACCGGATCTTCGATCAACCAGAGCGTGGCAGATCGGCCACGGACGGCAAGGCAGTACCGTTACGTGCGCGTCTGCCGCGTTTTCGCCCCATGCGACCGGGATGCCCTGGCGGATGAACCGCGCTGCAGCGAACCGATCCCGATCGATGTCCTCATTCCTGTTCTCTCGCTCGTCCTCGGCCCGCGTCTCTTGGCTGCGCGCCGCCGCCCTCGCCGGAATGTTCCTCGCGTTGGCCGGTTGCTCGGGGGCAACGATCCTGCCCGAAGCCGACAACCTGACGAGCGCTGTCATCCTCGATGAGAGCGCGGCCGCGGCGGCGATCTCCCGCTACCGCGCCTCGCATGGGCTCGGGCCAGTCACCCTCGATCCGAGCCTGATCCGCGCCGCGTCCTACCAGGCGGAATCCAACGCCAAGGCCGGTCGGCTCAGCCACGAGATCGGCGGAACTTTCAATTCCCGCATGGCCCTGGCCGGTTTCGGCCGGTCCTTCGCCGCCGAGAACCTCAGTGCCGGCTCCAACACCTTCGACGAGGTGCTCGCCCGCTGGAAGGCCTCTCCCGAGCACAACAAGAACATGCTCATGCCCCAGCTCAAGCGCGTGGGCGTCGCCCGAGTCGATGCGCCCGGCACCCGCTACAAGCGCTTCTGGGCCCTGGTTCTCGCAGGAAGCTGAGAACCGGCGATCAACTCTCGGCGGTATCGGAGTCGGCGAGGCCTTCCTGAATGCTGCGGATGATCGTGCGCATCTCGGGGATCATCGCGATGGCCCGGGCGATCCGCAGGGCCTCCTCGCGGGTCATGACACCCTTGACCTCCCGGCTTTCGGGATCGTCCGAGAAATAGGTCCAGGCCACGGCCGAACCATCACTATCCTCGACGCAGAAGCTCTCGGTCTTCTCGACGACGAACCAGGGAGTTGGAAAGCCGCGCGCGGTCATCGCTCGTCTCGCGGGATCGGCCCGAGATAGGGAGGCCAGGGGAGGGATCGTGGTGGGCGGTGACGGGCTCGAACCGCCGACCCTCTCCGTGTAAAGGAGACGCTCTACCAACTGAGCTAACCGCCCGACGCGCGCCGCATCGTTAATCCAAGCGTCGGCGGGATGGCAACCCTTCGGCGAAGGGCAGGGACATCCTTCATACGAAAAGGCCCCGGAGCAGCGCTCCGGGGCCTTCTCATTGGGGGAAAGCGTCCGCCCTCAGTGGGCGATCACGGTCGTCGGCTCGTCCTCGCCGACCACCGGCCGGCGAGCGACGGGGAGGGGTTCCTCCCACTCGATGGGCTCGGGCACCCGCACGAGGGCGTGCTTCAGCACCTGGTCCATCCGCGAGACCGGGATGATCTCCATCCCATTCTTGACGCTGTCGGGCACCTCGGCGATGTCCTTGGCGTTCTCCTCGGGGATGAGGACGGTCTTGATGCCACCGCGCAGGGCAGCCAGCAGCTTCTCCTTGAGACCGCCGATGGGGAGCACGCGGCCCCTCAGGGTGACCTCTCCGGTCATCGCCACATCCTTCTTCACCGGGATGCCGGTGAGGGTCGAGATTATGGCGGTGGCCATGCCGATCCCGGCCGACGGCCCGTCCTTCGGGGTCGCCCCTTCCGGCACGTGGACGTGGATGTCGCGACGCTCGAACAGCGGCGGCTCGATGCCGAAATCGATGGCCCGCGAACGAACGTAGCTCGCCGCCGCCGAGATCGACTCCTTCATCACGTCGCGCAGGTTGCCCGTCACGGTCATCTTGCCCTTGCCGGGCATCATGACGCCTTCGATCGTCAGCAACTCGCCGCCGACCTCGGTCCAGGCAAGACCCGTCACCACGCCGACCTGATCCTCCTCGTCGATCTCGCCATAGCGGAATTTCGGCGCGCCGAGGAAGTTCGGCAGGTTCTCCTCGGTGACGGCGACAGCCTTCACCTTGGTGATGAGGATCTCCTTCACCGCCTTGCGGATCAGGTTCGAGATCTCGCGCTCGAGATTACGCACGCCCGCTTCCCGCGTGTAACGGCGGATGAGCATGAGGATCCCCGAATCGTCGATCTCCCATTCCTTGTCCGTCAGGCCGTGCTTCTTCACGGCACCCGGGATGAGGTGCTTGCGCGCGATCTGAAGCTTCTCTTCCTCGGTGTAGCCGGCGATGCGGATCACCTCCATGCGGTCCATCAGGGGCGCAGGGATGTTGAGCGTGTTCGCCGTCGTCACGAACATCACGTCCGAGAGGTCGTAATCGACCTCGAGGTAGTGATCGTTGAACGTACCGTTCTGCTCCGGGTCGAGCACCTCCAGGAGCGCCGCGGACGGATCACCGCGGAAATCCTGACCCATCTTGTCGATCTCATCGAGCAGGATGAGCGGGTTGGAGGTCTTGGCCTTGCGCATCGACTGCACGATCTTGCCGGGCATCGAACCGATATAGGTCCGACGATGGCCGCGGATCTCGGCCTCGTCACGCACGCCGCCCAGCGACATGCGCACGAACTCGCGACCCGTCGCCTTGGCGATGGACTTGCCGAGCGAGGTTTTGCCGACGCCGGGAGGGCCGACGAGGCAGAGGATCGGGCCCGTGAGCTTGTTGGCGCGCTGCTGCACGGCAAGGTACTCGACGATGCGCTCCTTAACCTTCTCCAGACCGAAATGGTCGTGGTCGAGCATGGTCTGGGCGCCGAGCAGATCCTTCTTGATCCGCGAACGCTTGGACCACGGGATGCCGAGCATCCAGTCGAGGTAGTTGCGAACGACCGTGGCCTCGGCCGACATCGGCGACATCTGACGCAGCTTCTTGAGCTCGGCCGTCGCTTTCTCGCGGGCCTCCTTCGAGAACTTGGTCTTTTCGATCTTTTCCTCGAGCTCGGCGAGTTCGTCCTTACCGTCCTCGGAATCTCCAAGTTCCTTCTGGATCGCCTTCATCTGCTCATTGAGGTAGTATTCGCGCTGGGTCTTCTCCATCTGCCGCTTCACGCGGGTCCGGATGCGCTTCTCCACCTGCAGCACGGAGATCTCGCTCTCCATCAACGACAGCACGCGCTCTAGGCGCTCGGCCACCGTGGGGATTTCGAGGATCGCCTGCTTGTCGGCGATCTTGACCGCGAGATGCGAGCCGACGGTATCGGCGAGCTTTGACGGCTCGTCGATCTGCGTCACAGCCGAGACGACCTCGGGCGAAATCTTCTTGTTGAGTTTCACGTAGTTCTCGAACTCGGAGATCACCGAGCGGGCGAGAGCCTCGGCCTCGACGGCATCGCCGAGTTCGTCGGTCAGGGTCTCGACCTCGGCCTCGTAGAATGAATCCGATTTGTTGAACTGGGTGATCTTGGCGCGGCCGGCACCTTCTACCAGCACCTTCACGGTGCCGTCGGGGAGCTTCAGCAGCTGCAGGACGCTGGCGAGGGTGCCGATCTTGTAGATCGCATCCGTCGACGGATCATCGTCGCTCGCGTTGATCTGGGTAGCGAGAAGGATATGGCGGTCCGTGCGTACGGCCTCTTCAAGGGCGCGGATCGACTTCTCGCGGCCGACGAAGAGCGGCACTATCATGTGAGGGAAGACGACGATGTCGCGCAGGGGAAGAACGGCGTAGGAGCCCGTCGAACCCGGGACGACCGGCTGGCGAGACTTAGATTGGGTCATGTCGGACTTCCTCTTGATGGACTCCGGGCTCTAGCTCCTCGAAATGAGCAAGCATCCTGCCACGGGCCGACCGAACCGCCGAGCGGGGTCGGAGACATCGCTGAACTGTGAGGCTGGAGGCGGGACACCGCACCTCAGAAGGTGAGCGTGCGGCCGTCCCGGCTAACAGTTCAGATGGAAGCCGGGGAGGGCTTTTTCAAGAATTCTCCCCGGACCGTTCGGCGGCTAAAAATCGCCGCCGCTTTTCGCCCTCAGGCGCTGACGCTCGCCGGAACGTCCTTGTTGCGATCACCGTGGATGTAGAGGGGACGTGACTTGCCCTCCACCACTTCGGGACCGATCACCACCTGCTCCACCGAGTCGAGGCCGGGCAGGTCGTACATCGTCTCAAGCAGGATCGTCTCCAGGATCGAGCGCAGGCCGCGGGCGCCGGTCTTCCGCTCGATGGCCTTGCGGGCCACCATGGACAGCGCCTCCTCTTGGAAGGTGAGGTCGACGTTCTCCATCTCGAACAGGCGCTGGTACTGCTTAACCAGGGCGTTCTTCGGCTCCTGCAGGATGCGCTTGAGGGCGACCTCGTCGAGGTCCTCCAGCGTGGCCAGCACGGGCAGACGGCCGACGAATTCGGGGATCAGGCCGAACTTCAGCAGATCCTCCGGTTCGACGTTGCGGAAGATCTCGCCGGTGCGGCGGTCGTCCGGGGCCTGGACGGTGGCGCCGAAGCCGATCGAGGTGCCCTTGCCACGGGCCGAGATGATCCGCTCGAGGCCCGCGAAGGCACCGCCGCAGATGAACAGGATGTTGGTGGTGTCGACCTGCAGGAACTCCTGCTGCGGGTGCTTTCGGCCGCCCTGCGGGGGCACGGAGGCCACGGTGCCTTCCATGATCTTCAGAAGCGCCTGCTGCACGCCCTCGCCCGACACGTCACGGGTGATCGACGGGTTGTCGGATTTCCGCGAGATCTTGTCGATCTCGTCGATGTAGACGATGCCGCGCTGGGCCCGCTCGACATTGTAGTCGGAAGCCTGGAGCAGCTTCAGGATGATGTTCTCGACGTCCTCGCCGACATAGCCCGCCTCGGTCAGGGTCGTCGCGTCGGCCATGGTGAAGGGCACGTCGAGGATGCGCGCCAGCGTCTGCGCGAGCAGCGTCTTGCCCGAACCGGTCGGCCCGATCAGCATGATGTTCGATTTCGCCAGCTCGACGTCGTTGTGCTTCGAGGCGTGGGCGAGGCGCTTGTAGTGGTTGTGAACCGCGACGGAGAGAACCTTCTTCGCGAAATCCTGGCCGATGACGTAATCATCCAGGACGCGGCGGATTTCCTTCGGGGTCGGCACCCCGTCACGCGACTTCACCAGGGAGGATTTCGATTCCTCGCGGATGATGTCCATGCACAGTTCGACACACTCGTCGCAGATGAACACCGTCGGGCCCGCGATCAGCTTGCGGACCTCGTGCTGGCTCTTGCCGCAAAACGAGCAGTACAGCGTGCTCTTCGAGTCGTTGCCGCCAGTCTTGCTCATGTCGGTCTCCGTTCGCGGGTGCGACGCCAGCCCCGGGGCGCACGCGCATCTCTCAGATCTAAGGGTGCCCGCCTAAAGAAACAGTCACCTGCGCGCTTTCTGCCGGTAGGTCAGACTCGCGATGCAAGCATGCTGCCGCGACGGGATCAAGGCAAAGCCGCGTGAATCGGTTGCCTCGAAAGGACGCGCCGGGGCCGCGGGACGGCCACGGCGCGGTGGGAGCTAGGCAGCGGCCGGCTCGGGACGCTTCTGGATGACTTCGTCGATCAGGCCAAACTCCTTGGCCGCGTCAGCGGTCATGAAGTTATCGCGCTCCAAAGCCTGGACGATGGTGTCGTAGTCGCGGCCGGTATGCTTCACGTAGATCTCGTTGAGGCGCTTCTTCAGCGCCTCGATCTCGCGGGCATGGATCAGGATGTCCGTGGCCTGGCCCTGGAACCCGCCGGACGGCTGATGGACCATGATCCGCGCGTTCGGGAGCGCGAAGCGGTGGCCGGGCTCGCCAGCGGTGAGCAGCAGCGATCCCATCGAGGCGGCCTGACCGACGCAGAGCGTTGTCACAGGGCACCGGATGAACTGCATCGTGTCGTAGATCGACAGGCCCGAGGTCACCACGCCGCCGGGCGAGTTGATGTAGAAGGAGATTTCCTTCTTCGGGTTTTCCGCTTCGAGGAAAAGCAGCTGAGCGACGATCAGCGAGGCACCGTAATCCTCCACCGGACCGGTGAGGAAGATGATGCGCTCGCGCAGGAGGCGGGAATAGATGTCGAACGCACGCTCGCCGCGGCTCGACTGCTCCACCACCATGGGCACGAGTGCGCTGTTATAGTAGTCGACCGGATCTCTCATCATTCTCGTGCCCCAGGCTTCAAGGGATCCGGCCGCGCGAATCACGCGCGGCACGGACGTGTCAGCGAACTATGGCGGCGGTGAACGCCGCCTTTACATCCGAGCCCGCCGCCCTCGTCGGAGCCTCGAGCTCAGTCGGCCTTGGCGACGGCCGGCAGGTCTTCGTTCGAAGGAGCCTGGGATTCGGCCGCCTCGGATTCCGTCGATCCGGCGCTGGCCGCATCGGCATCCTCGTCGGCGAACAAAGCGTCCTTCGAGACGGGCTCCTCGACGAGCTTCACCTGGGCGAGGACATGGTCGACGACCTTCTCCTCGAACAGGGGTGCGCGAAGCTCGGCCAGGGCCTGTGCATTCTTCCGATAGAAGTCCCAGACCTGCTGCTCCTGTCCGGGATATTGCCGGACACGGGCGATCAGGGCCTGGTTCACCTCGTCGTCGCTCACCTTGATATCGGCGGTCTCGCCCACCTGCGCAAGCACCAAGCCGAGCCGCACGCGACGCTCGGCGATCTTGCGGTACTCGGCGGTCGCCTTCTCTTCGGTGGTGCCCTCGTCCTCGAAGGTCTTGCCGCGGGTCTTCAGGTCCTGCTCGACCTGAGCCCAGACGGCGGCAAATTCCTGATGGACGAGGCTCGGGGGCAGATCGAAGGCGTATTTGTCGTCGAGGGCGTCGAGGAGCTCCTTCTTGAGCTTGCGGCGCGACTGAGCCTCGAAATCGCCACCGAGGGCACCGGCGACGGCCTCCTTCAGCTTCTCCAGCGATTCCATGCCGAAGCCCTTGGCGAGCTCGTCGTCGATCTTGGTCTCGCCGGGAGCCTGGATCGCCGTGACGGTGACGTCGAACTCGGCATCCTTGCCGGCGAGGTGCTCGGCACCGTAGGCCTCGGGGAAGGTCGACTTCACCACCCGCGACTCGCCGACCTTGGCGCCCACCAGCTGGTCCTCGAAACCGGGGATGAACGAGCCGGAGCCGAGCTCCAGGTCGACACCCTCACCGGTGCCGCCGTCGAAGGCGACGCCGTCGATCTTGCCGGCGAAATCGATGGTGACGCGGTCGCCGGTGGCGGCCTCGGCGCCCTCGTCCTTCGGCGTGAAGGCGCGGTTCGACGACGCCATGCGGTTGATCGCCTCGTCAATCTCCTCGTCGCTCGGCTTGGCGACCTGCTTCGTCAGGGTGACGTCGGAGAGGTCGGCGAGCTCGAAGCTCGGCAGGATCTCGAGGGCGACGTTGAACGACACGTCGTCCTTGGCGGCCAGCGCGCGGTCGACGATCGAGGCCTCGCCGGGGAACTCGATCTTCGGCTCGAGGGCGAGCTTGAGGTTGTTGTCGGTGACGATCTTCTGGTTGGCCTCGTTGACGGCGTTCTGCAGCACGTCGGCCATCACCGAGCGGCCGTAGAGCTTGCGCAGATGGGCGACGGGCACCTTGCCGGGGCGGAAGCCCTTGATCTGGGCCTTGTCCTTGAGCGTGGACAGTTCGGTCGTCAGGCGCTCCTCGAGCTCATTGGCGGCCAGGAGAACCTGAAACTCGCGCTTCAGACCCTGGGAGAGTGTCTCGGTCACCTGCATCGTCGTCTTCCCGCTGTCGTCCGTGTGATCGGTCAAAAATCTCAGATGGCGCCGCCGCACGAAGGCACGACGCCGGAAGGCGGCGTTGAGGGAGCGTGCCCGACCGGAGGCCGACTCCGAGCGGCAGAGCGGGCCGGCCATCGCTGTGAGCCAATCCGTTCCCGACGACGGAGGCTGGTGCGGGCGGAGGGGCTCGAACCCCCACGACTCTCGTCACTGGAACCTAAATCCAGCGCGTCTACCAGTTCCGCCACGCCCGCAAGCGCCAACGCCCGGCGCGCTTTCTCAAGCCGCCAGAGCGCGGTCCTATAGCATGCGGGCGCGGGACCGCAGCAAAAAAATAAGGCGCCGATCGTCTCCCGCACGGCCGCGGTTGGCGATGCGCCGGCCCGCCGTCTACAAGCGCCTGCCCGAACCATCCCCGTCCAAACCATCGTTGCCCGAGGTGACATGCCGAATCCCGATCCGACGAATGGCCGCCGCGTGTCGGAGACGTGCGTCCTGTCCCGCCGGTCCCTGCTCTGCGGAGTGGCGACCCTCGGCCTCGCCGGACCGGCCCTCATCCGCGACGCCGCGGCGCAATCGGGATCGGGCAAGGGCGCGCCCAGGGCGGTGCCGGCTCCGGCCGGTCCCGCCTCGGTCAAGCCCGCCGAGCCCCTGCCGGAGCCGCGCCTCCTCGTCGCCGGCCCGGGCGCGAACCGCCTCAAGCCGGAACCCGCGGCGGAGACGCCGGTCTGGACCTTTGACGGCAAGACGAGCCTTCCGCAGCTCCGCACCAAGCTCGGCGACACCGTCCGCCTGCGCGTCGAGAACAAGACCGACAAGCCGCTCTCCCTCCACTGGCACGGGGTGCGCAACCAGAACCCCATGGACGGTGTCGGCGGTGTGACCCAACCGCCGATCGCTCCGGGCGCAGACTTCACCTATTCGTTCGTGCCCCCCGATGCGGGCACCTTCCTGATCCGGCCACTCCTCGTCGGCGGGTCGAGCGAGCCGTCGGGGCGCGGCCTCGCCGGGGCATTGATCGTCGAGGAGACGGCGCCGCCCGCCCTCGACCAGGATATGGCGCTTCTGATGCAGGACTGGCGGCTGGAGGATTCGGGCGCGCTGCTGCCGTTCGGGCAGGTCGCCTTCGCCGCCGCCTCGGGCCGTCTCGGCAACCTCGTCACCATCAACGGCAAGCCGGTCCCGGAGGCGATCGACATCCGTCCGGGCTCGCGAATCCGCCTGCGCCTGGGCAATGTCTGCAATGCCCGCGGCACCCGCATCCGCTTCGAGGGCGCAAAGGTCTACGTGGTGGCGGTGGACGGCCAGCCCACCGACACGTTCGAGCCCCTGCGGGCGACGCTGCCCTTTCCCCCCGGCACGCGCTACGACCTGATGCTCGACATGCCGACGGAGGTCGGCGCGAGCGTCAGCCTCAACGCCCTGGTCGGCAACGGCCTCGTCCTGGCGACCTTCACCGCCAAGGGCGAGCCGGTGACGGAGAAGCGACCGCCGATCGGCCCCATCGGCGAGAACAAGCTCCTCCCGGCGGAGGTGAAGCTCCAGAACGCCGTCCGCCGCGACATCGCGATCACCGGCGGCGCCAAGCCCGACAAGGACAAGCCCGGCGCCGAACCGGCCTATTCGGGCGATCCGAGCCGGGTCTGGGCGATCAACGGCATTTCCGGAGCGGCCGGCACCGCTCCCTCCTTCACTGTGAAGCGCGGCCAGGTCGTGGTCCTCGCGATCAGGAACGACACCGCCTTCCCGCAGGCCCTCCACCTGCACGGCCACGCCTTCCGGCTGCTCCATCCCCTCGACGACGGCTGGGAGCCCTACTGGCTCGACACGTTCCAGCTGCTCGAAGGCCGCATCGCCCGCATCGCCTTCAAAGCGGACAATCCGGGCCGCTGGGTCATCGGCTCGACGGTGCTGGAGCGGTTCGATGCGGGATTTTGGACCACGTTCGAGGTGACGTGACGGCCTTCGCTCAGACGAGCGCGCCGAGAACCTCCGGCATCAGTTCCGGAAGGTCCTCCGCGATGAGCCCCGGCCCGTGCCGCAGTCCGGCATCGCCGTGCAGCCACACCGCCGCGCAGGCCGCCTCGAAGGCCGGCATGCCCTGCGCCAGCAGGCCGGCGGCGAGACCGGCGAGGACGTCGCCGGAACCGGCGGTGCCGAGATGGGGCGTGGCGTGGTCGTTGATGGCGGCGCGTCCGTCGGGCGCGGCGATAATGGTATCGGCGCCCTTCAGCACCACGACGGCGCCGGCGAGGGCAGCGGCCCGCCGCGTCCGTTCGAGCTTGCTCGCATCGTCCGCGATGGCGTTCGTGCCGGCGAAGAGGCGACCGAACTCTCCCTGATGCGGCGTCAGCACGGCCTGCCCGCCGCCATCGGCGATCAAGTCCGCCAATTGGCCCGCCTCGCCCTTGAAGCTCGTCAGCGCGTCGGCATCGAGGACGAGGCTGCGCCCGACGCCAGCGGCCACGGCGATCCGCTCGCGCGTGGCCTCTCCGCTTCCGAGACCCGGTCCGGCGAGGATCACGTTTATGCGCTCGTCCACCAGAAGGTCGTCGAGATCGTCCGCCGTCTCGCACGGCATCAGCATGATCGCGGTGAGATGGGCAGCGTTTTCGGCCATCGCGGCGGCCGGGGAGGCCACGGTGACGAGGCCGGCGCCGACGCGCAGGGCGGCGCGCGCCGCCAGACGGATCGCCCCGGTCTTGTAGGCGGGGCCGGACAAAGCGAGGACGTGGCCGCGTGTATATTTGTGGCTGGCGGCTTCGAGCCTTGGAAAGTGATCCTTCCACAGGTCGGGTCCATTGCGCCAAACCACGGGCGTCCCGGCGAGACCGGCCTCGAGTGCAGATTCGCCGACGCCGATATCCGCCACGTGGAGATCGCCGCAATGGCTGCGGCCCGGCTGCAGCAAATGCCCCGGCTTGAGCGCGACGAAGGTCACGGTCTCGCGGGCCGCCAGGGCGATGCCGCGCAGGGCGCCGGTATCGCCGTCGATTCCGCTCGGAACGTCGACGGCGAGGACCGGAATGCCCGCCGCCGCGACCCGCTCGATCATCGTCTTCGCCGGCCCGTCGATGTCACGCGAGAGGCCGGCACCGAACAGGGCGTCGATGACGAGGGCAGCCCCCTCGGGCTCGGCCTCGGACAGGATGGGTCCCTTCCATTCGGCGGCGGCCAGGGCGGCGTCGCCCGTCAGGGTTTCGACCGGCACAATGCAGACCAGATCGATGGCGTAGCCGTCCCGTTCGAGGAGCTGGGCCGCGACGAACCCATCTCCGCCATTGTTGCCGGGACCGCAGAGGACGAGGATCCGCGACGACGGCGCGGCGAGGGTAGCCGCCCTCGCGGCCACGGCCGCACCGGCCCGGCGCATCAGCTCGATCCCGGGAGTGCCCGCGGCAATGGCGGCGGCATCCACCCGCCGCATCGCTTCGACGGTGAGCAAACGGTGTGTCGGCATTCCGCATCCTCGACGTGTCGGTGTGACCGGGCCTGTCCCCGGCTCGGCTTCTCATGCCCGGCTTCTGCTGCCTGTGCGCCGCTCATGCCGCGCCGCTATTTCAGGCGCCAAGCCAGCTTGGCTGAAACGATTTGCATCCAATGCCTACCGAATAGGCAATTTAACGCCTGTCTCGGGGAAAACGGCGTGGCGAAGGCCGGGCCACGATGGTAGGAAAAGGGCCCGGAGCAGCATTCAGGTCAGGCCCGTTCGGCATGAAGAAGATCGAAGCGATCATCAAGCCATTCAAGCTGGACGAGGTGAAGGAAGCCCTTCAGGAGGTCGGCCTTCAGGGCATCACCGTGATCGAGGCCAAGGGTTTCGGTCGCCAGAAGGGCCATACCGAGCTCTACCGCGGCGCCGAGTACGTGGTCGACTTCCTTCCCAAGGTGAAGCTCGAGATCGTCCTCTCCGATGCGCTCGTCGAGGGCGCTGTCGAAGCCATTCGCAAGTCGGCCCAGACGGGACGCATCGGTGACGGCAAGATCTTCGTCTCGACGATCGAGGAAGCCATCCGCATCCGCACTGGCGAGACCGGCACCGACGCCATCTGACGCCCAGTCCCGGCACAGGTTCGGGCATGGCCTGGGCCGGCCCACGGCGAAGGTCGAACGGCACGATGGGGGAGAAGGCACCGACCTGTCACGATACGGGCGGGCACAGCTCTAGCCTCGCGTCGCCCTAGAAGCTAAGTCCCTTCGCGCACGCCCCTTCCCAATCCGCGGCACGCCACCGCGTGGTGCGGCAAAACCACGGCCGAAACAGGCCGAGCCTCGAAGGAGACACAGGGATGGCAAAGACCGCCGATCAGGTCCTCAAAGAAATCAAGGACAACGACGTCAAGTACGTCGATTTCCGTTTCACCGATCCTCGGGGCAAGTGGCAGCACGTCACGTTCGACGTCTCCCTCGTCGATGACGAGATCTTCGCCGAAGGCACGATGTTCGATGGGTCGTCGATCGCCGGCTGGAAGGCGATCAACGAATCCGACATGTTGCTGATGCCGGACCCGGCCACCGCCTGCATGGACCCGTTCTTCTCGGCCTCCACCATGTCGATCGTCTGCGACGTGCTCGAGCCCTCGTCGGGCCTGCCTTACTCGCGCGACCCGCGCAGCACCGCCAAGCTCGCCGAGGCCTTCCTCAAGTCCACCGGTATCGGCGACACGATCTATGTCGGCCCCGAGGCCGAGTTCTTCGTGTTCGACGACGTGAAGTTCGGCTCCGACCCGTACCATACCGGCTTCCAGCTCGACTCGGTCGAACTGCCCACCAACGGCTTCACCGATTACGAGGGCGGCAATCTCGGCCACCGCGTCGCCACCAAGGGCGGCTACTTCCCGGTGCCGCCGCAGGATTCGGCGCAGGACATGCGCGGCGAGATGCTGGCCGCCATGCAGTCCATGGGCGTGAAGGTCGAGAAGCACCATCACGAGGTCGCCTCCGCCCAGCACGAGCTCGGCATGAAGTTCGACACGCTGACCCTGCTCGCCGACCACATGCAGATCTACAAGTACGCGATCCACAACGTGGCCCAGAGCTACGGCAAGACAGCGACCTTCATGCCCAAGCCCGTCTACGGCGACAACGGCTCGGGCATGCACGTGCACCAGTCGATCTGGAAGGACGGCAAGCCGATCTTCGCCGGCGACAAGTACGCCGATCTCAGCCAGGAATGCCTCTGGTACATCGGCGGCATCATCAAGCACGCCAAGGCGCTGAACGCCTTCACCAACCCGTCCACCAACTCCTACAAGCGTCTGGTGCCGGGCTACGAGGCCCCCGTGCTGCTGGCCTATTCGGCCCGCAACCGCTCGGCCTCCTGTCGCATCCCGTGGACCACGAACCCGAAGGCCAAGCGCGTCGAGGTCCGCTTCCCCGACCCGATGGCCAACCCCTACCTCGCCTTCTCGGCCCTGCTGATGGCCGGTCTCGACGGCATCATCAACAAGATCGACCCGGGCCCGGCCATGGACAAGGATCTCTACGACCTGCCCCCGCGCGAGCTGAAGAAGATCCCGACCGTCTGCGGCTCGCTCCGTGAGGCGCTGACCAACCTCGACCGCGACCGCGCCTTCCTGAAGGCCGGCGGCGTGTTCTCGGACGACCAGATCGACTCGTTCATCGAGCTCAAGATGACGGAAGTGATGCGCTACGAGATGACCCCGCATCCGGTCGAGTTCACGATGTACTATTCGCTCTGAAAGCAGCGGGTCGAACGCTTCCGCGCTCGGTCGTTCAAGACGTTCGCGACGCCGGGGCCTCGAAAGGGGCTCCGGCGTTTCGCGTTTCAGTCTCCAACAGGCCGTTTGATCGGACTTCTCAGCGGATAATCCTGCCAGAGTCGACCATCCTATCAGACCCCCTCATCCTGAGGTGCCCTTTGCAACAGCAAAGGGCCTCGAAGGAGCACTCCAGACACCAAAGCGATCCCTGGAAGGCTCCTTCGAGGCCGCTCCGCGGCACCTCAGGATGAGGGAAAGCCTTGGAAAAACGACTCAAACAGGCTCTTGAAAATCGAACACTAGAAACAGATCCGGAGTGGTGCCACCTCCATCAAAAACTCCGCGTCGGGCGGTCGAGGACGCGTCGCCCCATCAGGCTCGCCGCCAGATCCGTCATCAGGATCGCGGTGCGACCGCGCTCGTCGAGGAAGGGATTGAGCTCCACGAGGTCGAGGCTGCGGACGAGGCCGCTGTCGTGCAGCATCTCCATGGCGAGATGCGCCTCGCGGAACGTCGCGCCGCCCGGAACCGTGGTGCCGACGCCGGGCGCGATGCCGGGGTCGAGGAAGTCGACGTCGAGGCTGACATGCAGCCATCCGCCGGCGGCGGCCACCCGTTCGAGGAAGGCACGCAGCAGGATGCCGATTCCGAACTCGTCGATGGCGCGCATGTCGTGGACGGTGATCCCGGCCTCGCGGATCGTCTGCCGCTCCGCTGGATCGACGCTGCGCAGGCCGATCATGCAGACGTTCTGCGGTTTCACCGGCGCCACCGGCGGCGGCAAGTAGGGACCGAAGCCCGGCAGGCCGAGCGCATAGGCCATCGGCACGCCGTGGAGGTTGCCGCTGGTCGTGGTCTCCAGGGTGTGGAGGTCGGGGTGGGCGTCGAGCCAGAGCACGTGCAACTCGCGTCCCTCCTCGGCCGCACGCCGGCTCATGCCCGAGATCGAACCGGCCGACAAGCTGTGATCGCCGCCGAGGAAGATCGGCAGACCGTCGCGCCCCGCCTCATAGGCGGCCTCGGCGAGAGCCGACGTCCAGCGCGCGAACTCGGCCAGGTTGGCGATGCTCGGATTGGGATGGGCGATCGCCGGACCGACGGGCGGGGCGAGGTTCCCCCGATCCTCGACCGCGAGCCCGAGGGAGGTCAGCGCCGCGCTCAATCCTGCCGCCCGGTAGGCGCTCGGGCCCATGTCGCAGCCGAGGCGGCGCGTGCCGTCCTGGACCGGCACGCCGATGAGGATGCAGCGGTTCATGTCCATGGTTCGGCCTCCGATCGTAGGACGTCATCGTAGGCGCCGCGCACGACATCCTTGAGGCAGGGACCGCAGAGGCAAGACGAGAGCGGCAGGATCGGGGCCAGATCAGGGGCCGGCGCGCAGGAGCATCCCGAACAGATCCCGGGGATCGTCCGGGTCGGCGAGCAGGTCGAGATCCTCGAAGAAGCGGGTGCCCGCGAGGACCGAGCGGAGATATCGCAATGCCGAGAAATCCTCGACCGCGAAGCCGACGGAGTCGAACAGCGTGATCTGCCGGCCGTCGCGGCGCCCGGTCGCCTCGCCGGCGATCACCCGCCAGAGTTCGGTGACGGGGTGATCGGCGGGCAATTGCTGGATCTCACCCTCGAGCCGGGTCTGAGGGGCATATTCGACGAAGATGTCCGACCGCCGGAGGATGTCGGGATGCAGTTCCGTCTTGCCCGGACAATCCCCGCCGACTGCATTGATGTGGATGCCCGGGCCGACGAGGTTGTCGGTGAGGATGGTGGCGGATTGCTTGTCCGCCGTCGCCGTCGTGACGATGTCGGCCCCCTCCACGGCGTCGGCGGCGCCGGAGCAGAGACGGATATCGAAGCCGAACCGGCCGAGGTTGCGCCGGCACTTGGCGCTGGCGGACGCGTCGATGTCGTAGAGGCGCAGGGAATCGATGCCGACCAGGGCCTTGAAGGCCAGTGCCTGGAACTCGGCCTGGGCGCCATTGCCGATGATCGCCATGGTCCGCGCCCCCTTGGGAGCGAGGTGTCTGGCGGCGACCGCCGACATGGCGGCGGTGCGCAGAGCGGTGAGGATCGTCATCTCGGTGAGCAGCATCGGATAGCCGTTGCCGACATCGGCCAGCACGCCGAAGGCGGCCACGGTCTGGCGTCCGCTATGGGCGTTCTTCGGGTGCCCGTTGACGTATTTGAAGCCGTAGGTGGTGCCGTCGCTGGTCGGCATCAGTTCGATCACGCCATCGGCGCTGTGGGAGGCCACGCGCGGCTGCTTGTCGAAGACGTGCCAGCGCCGGAAATCCTCCTCGATCGTGGCCGCCAGTTCCGACAGGAACCGCTCGATTCCGATCGCGAGGACGAGCTTCATCATTTTGTCGACGCTGACGAACGGAACGACGTTCAGTTGAACCGACATGATGACCCACCTTCCTGTGCCGGCGCGCCTCGTCGCCAGGGTCACCCCATCCCGGCTGCGTCTTCGCAACGGGCGCGCCGGATCCGATGACCGGCAAGATCATCCGTCCTGCGGGACGGCATAGCCCTTGCGGTCGAAAACCGGCATGGGATCGTCCAAATTGCCGTAGGGATTCGTTGCAGTGTGGCCGCTGATCCGATCGGACGGAAGACGGGGCGGATGGCGCCGGGCGGTGCTGCGACGCAAGCCCATCGCGCATCCGGCGGAAGCAGCGGGCATCGCCGATCACGAGGCCGGTATTCCTCCCCTCGAACGCTCCATCGGCCTGTTCCGCCTCGTCATGCTGGGCGTCGGCGCCACGGTCGGCACCGGCATCTTCGTGATCCTGAGCGCCGCGGTGCCGGAGGCCGGCCCCGCCATCCTGATCTCGTTCGTGCTGGCCGCAATCACGGCGGGACTCACGGCGCTCTGCTACGCCGAACTGGCCTCGGCCCTTCCCCTGTCGGGCTCGTCCTATTCCTACGCCTACGCCATCCTCGGCGAGCTCGCGGCCTTCCTGGTCGGCGCATGCCTGCTTCTCGAATACGCCGTCTCCGCCTCGGCCATCGCGGTGGGGTGGGGGCAGTATCTCAACGAGGTCTTCGCCGCGACGATAGGCTGGACCATGCCCGCCGCGATCAGCCAGCCGCCCGGCCGCGGCGGCTACGTCAACCTGCCGGCCATCGTGCTCATCGCCTCGTGCACGCTGCTGCTCCTGCGCGGCACGGCCGAATCGACTGCGATCAATGCCGTTCTCGTCCTGGTGAAGCTCGCGGTGCTGGTCTTCTTCGCGATCGTCGCCCTGACGGCGTTCAAGCCGGAGAACCTGACGCCCTTCGCGCCCTTCGGCTGGGCCGGCGTGAGCACCGCCGCCTCGACGATCTTCTTCTCCTATGTCGGGCTCGATACGATCTCCACGGCGAGCGAGGAGGTGCGCGACCCGTCCCGGACGCTGCCGATGGGGATCGTCCTCTCCCTCGTCATCGTCAGTGCGATCTACATCCTCGTCGCCTTCGCCGGCATCGGAGCCCAGCCCTGGACCCTCTTCGCGGGCCAGGATGCCGGATTGGCCGTGATCCTCCGGACCGCCACCGGAACGACCTGGCCGGCCCTCGTCCTCTCCATCGGCGCGGTGGCCTCGATCTTCTCGGTGACGCTCGTGACGATGTACGGCCAGACCCGCATCCTGTTCGCCATGAGCCGCGACGGATTGCTGCCGAGGGCGTTCCAGCGGGTCGATCCGCGAACCCGGAACCCGAACGCGAACACCCTCTTCGTGGCCCTGTTCGTCGCTGTGCTCGCGGCCCTGGTCCCCCTCGACGTGCTCGCCAACCTCACGAGCATGGGCACGCTGGTCGCCTTCGCCGCGGTCTCCATCGGCGTCGTGATCCTGCGCCGGACGCGGCCCGACCTGCCGCGGGGGTTCCGCGTACCGTTCTTCCCGCTCCTGCCGGTCGCGAGCCTCGGCTGCTGCCTCACTCTCATCGCCGCGCTGCCACGCGACACCTACCTGCTCTTCGCGTTCTGGATCGCCGCCGCCCTCGTGCTCTACACGTCCTACTCGCTGCGTCATTCGCGGCTCGCGAGCGCCTGACACGCCGAACCGAGGCTTCGACCAGCTAGGCAGGGCTTGCGCCGCCGGGCCGCGGCTTCCAGGTGATGATGACTGTTCCCCAACCCGGCCGGTCGCGACGATGCCCCGATTCTTCTTCCACACCCATATCGGCGAGGAGGTCATCACCGACCCCACCGGGACCGAATTGCGGGATGCCGACCATGCCTGGGAGGTCGCGCGGGATACGATCCAGGCGACCATGCGCGAGGCAGAGGCTCAGGCGCGCCTGATGGGAGCGATCCTCGTCGTCACCGACGAATCCGGCGAGACGGTCCTCGAATTTCCGTTCTCCGAGATCGTCGCCGTCGCGCCCGAACCCGCACCGACGATCCATTGAGGCGGCCCGGCCCGCTCAGCGCGTCTTCGAGGCCGCGCTCTCCGCCCCGACCGCCTTCCTGATCGCCTCCAGGAGAGCGCCTTCGAACAGGAGGGCCGACCCGTAGTGGAATTCGAGGTCGAACGGGCGCCGCGAGTTCATCGACAGCGACGCGCTCTGCATGGCCACGAGACGGTCCGACAGATCGAACAGCCCCGAGCCGGAGCCGCCGAAACCGTCGTTGCAATTGTGCCGGGCGCGGCGGATGTCATCCTCCGTCGGCGGGTCGATCTGCTGGATCGAGCAGGTCTCGGTACTGCTCGGTCCGCGATAATTTTCGTGGCCGCCGGGCGACACCATCACTACGGGTATCTCGGCGATGCCGGTGGCCAGCGCCGGCGGCTCGGGCATCGGCTGCGGCGGAACGCCCAGGACGGGCTCGGCGAGGTCGATCAGCGCCCAATCGTCGGTGATGTGCAGCGCCTTGGCATCGGAGGCGGCGCCGAGACGCAGGCTCGAGGGTACGAAACTGTAATTGCGCCCCCCGATCTGGAAGAAGCAATCCTCGACCTCCCGCATCACCTCCATGCGGCGGTTGCGGAAGTTGTGGGCGTTCAGCACCACGAGGCGAGGCGATCCGATGAGCCAGGCCGCTGCCGCCTTCTGCGGGACTCCATCCGGCCGGCGGTGGCAGAACAGGACACCTGCACCGGGATACCGGGCGATGTCGGCTCCGGTGAGATCGCGGCGCCCGTCACGCGGGTAGAGCGCGGCCATCCGCACCTCGCCGGCAGAGGCAAGCCCGTGCCACGCCACCGCGATCGAGGGCACTGCGAGCCCGAGCAGGCAGGTCCAGACCCGGGCCGATCTCCGCATCGGGCCGGATCGGTCCCTCGATATCGGGACGGAGACGCGCTCGGTTGCGACCTGGGTCATCTGCGTCGTGAACCAATGCTGATGCTGCGCAATCGCCTCCCGGTCCCGGGAGGAGGGCGGTTCGGGTGATGTCGAGACTGCGTTCCGGATAGACGCATCTGCAATCGCGAAGACGTCCGGCGGAGCGACGATCCAAATCCAGCCACGTATGCCGGCAGAGGCATCCGAGATGCCCGCCTATTCCGGCGGATCTTTCTTGACGGACACGCACATCTTCACGGCCGATTCCAGCTTGATCTCACCGGGATTGCCGATATTCGCCGTCTCCTCGAGGCAGCGGATGAAGTAGTTCTTATCGAGTTCGGCGTTCAGGCTCGAAAAGGCGTTGCCCATGCGTGTCGCGAAGTCGATCTTCTCGTCCGTCGAGGCACGCGGCCAGCGCGACACCTTGTCATCCATCGTCAACCGTGCGGCTTCGGCAATCGACGGCAGGACAATCAGGCAAAATACGAGCGCGCTTCGTCTTCTGATCATCGATGTTTCTCGTTTTTGTTTCCTACCCCTGTCCATGTTAGCGCCGAGCCACGGCGAGTAAAGCTTAGGTTCACGCGAAAAGGATGCTTTTCCTGAACCGCGATCGTATTCGAAGACGACGGACCGGCCGCGAACCTACGTGGCGTGTGACTCGTCTCGGCAGCCGTACGGGCATCGGCGCGACGGATCGCGAGCCGGCGAAGTCTTTCTCATTCCAGGCAAAGACCCGTTGTCGCAGAGCGTGGACCAAGTCGAGTCCAGCACTGCGAATGCTGAGCGGCCTGGATAAATGAATGGAACCAATTGCCAAATCGTCCTGTAAAAAAAGGTTGAAGTGGCTAAAGACATCAGGCAAAGCAAATGATTATATAGCTAGCCGATGGATCAGTAATAAGTCTTTTATAAGAGCGACCAACGTCAGGTTAGTCTTATAAATACGATTATAGAAAAACCGATCGACCGATTTCTTGCTGAAGCGGCGAAAGCAATGGCTGCGGCCGACCCTCACGGGTCGAGCACGTGGCAGAAGGGCAGGAGACGCAGAATGAACAGGTTACTGAATTCAGTCTCGGTGCTGGCCGTCTTGGCCCTGGCACCGATCGGATTGTCAGGGATCGCCTCAGCCAACGACAAGCTCATCGATCTGTCGAACAGCGATGAAAACTGGGTGATGCCGGGTAAGAATTACGACTCGGACAATTACAGCAAGCTCAAGCAGATCAACACGACGAACGTGAAGGACCTCAAGGTCTCCTGGACGTTCTCGACCGGCCTGCTCAACGGCCACGAGGGCGCTCCCGTCGTCGTCGACAACAAGATGTACATCCACACCTCCTTCCCGAACAACACGTTCGCACTCGGCCTCGACGATCCGGGCAAGATCCTCTGGCAGGACAAGCCCAAGCAGAACCCGGCCGCCCGCGCCGTGGCCTGCTGCGATCTCGTGAACCGCGGCCTCGCCTACTGGCCCGGCGACGGCAAGACCCCGGCACTGATCCTCAAGACGCTGCTCGACGGCAACGTCATGGCGCTCAACGCCGAGACCGGCGAGACCGTGTGGAAGGTCGAGAACTCCGACATCAAGGTCGGCTCGACGCTCACGATCGCTCCCTACGTCGTCAAGGACAAGGTCATCATCGGCTCCTCGGGCGCCGAGCTCGGCGTGCGCGGCTACCTCACCGCCTACGACGTGAAGACCGGTTCCCAGGTCTGGCGCGCCTATGCGACCGGTCCCGACAAGGACCTGCTGCTGGCCTCCGACTTCAACATCAAGAACCCCCATTACGGCCAGAAGAACCTCGGCACCGCCACCTGGGAGGGTGATGCCTGGAAGATCGGCGGCGGCACCAACTGGGGCTGGTACGCCTACGATCCGGGCACCAACCTGATCTATTTCGGCACCGGCAACCCGGCGCCGTGGAACGAGACCATGCGTCCCGGCGACAACAAGTGGACGATGACCATCTTCGGCCGTGACGCCGATACCGGTGAAGCCAAGTTCGGCTACCAGAAGACCCCGCACGACGAGTGGGATTACGCTGGCGTCAACGTGATGATGCTGTCGAACCAGAAGGACAAGGACGGCAAGGATCGCAAGCTCCTGACCCATCCGGACCGGAACGGCATCGTCTATACCCTCGACCGGACCGACGGTTCGCTCGTCTCGGCCAACAAGATCGACGACACGGTCAACGTGTTCAAGTCGGTGGACCTGAAGACCGGTCAGCCGGTGCGCGATCCCGAATACGGAACCCGGATGGACCACCTCGCCAAGGACATCTGTCCCTCGGCGATGGGCTATCACAACCAGGGCCACGATTCCTACGATCCCGAGCGCAAGCTCTTCTTCATGGGCATCAACCACATCTGCATGGATTGGGAGCCCTTCATGCTTCCCTACCGTGCCGGTCAGTTCTTCGTCGGCGCCACTCTGAACATGTATCCCGGCCCGAAGGGCGATCGCCAGAACTACGAAGGTCTGGGCCAGATCAAGGGCTACAACGCCATCACCGGCGAGTTCAAATGGGAGAAGATGGAGCGCTTCGCCGTGTGGGGCGGAACGACGGCGACCGCCGGCGGTCTCGTGTTCTACGGAACGCTGGACGGCTACATCAAGGCGCGCAACTCGGACAACGGAGACCTTCTCTGGAAGTTCAAGATGCCGTCCGGCGCCATCGGCTACCCGATCACCTACACCCACAAGGGTGACCAGTACGTCGCCATCTACTACGGCGTCGGCGGCTGGCCGGGTGTCGGCCTCGTGTTCGACCTTCAGGATCCGACGGCCGGTCTCGGCGCGGTCGGCGCCTTCAAGAAGCTCGCCAACTACACCCAGATGGGTGGCGGCGTGATGGTGTTCTCGCTGAACGGCAAGGGTCCCTACGACGATCCGAGCGTCGGCGAATACCAGACGGCTGCCAAGTAAGACCCAGGTCTTCCCGCATCCAAGGAAGCCTCGCCGGCCTTCGGGTCCGGCGGGGTCACCCGCGACACGGAACCTCGTTCGAGCGGGCACGCCATGCCCGGATCGTCGGGCCCAGGTCTCCGAGAAACCCCGGGCCGCGCTTCTGCTCCGCAAGTTTCGGTCTTCCGAGCGAGCCTTCGTGCCGAAGGCCATCCGCGCACCGGCAACCCGCACAAGAATTCGTCCAAGAATTCGACGCCCCATTTCAGGAAACGGAAACGCTCCATGTCGTTCTTCACCGGACGCCGCACGTCGGCGCTTTCCGCAGCAGCCCTTTCCGCGGCCGTCGTCCTGGCCCTCGGCGGCGTATCCGTCGCCCAGACCGGTACGCCCGCAGCGAGCGTCCCCTCGGACGACAGCGTCCTCCGGGTCTGCGCCGCCAACCAGCCGCCGCTCTCGATGAAGGACGGGACCGGGCTCGAGAACCGCATCGTCTCCGCCGTCGCCGAGGCCATGGGCCGCAAGGCGCAGTTCGTCTGGTCCGACAAGCCGGCGATCTATCTCGTGCGCGACAGCCTCGACAAGAAGCTCTGCGACGTGGTGGTCGGCCTCGACAGCGACGACCAGCGCGTCCTCACCACCAAGCCCTATTACCGGAGCGGCTACGTCTTCATCACCCGCGCGGACAGGGACCTCGACATCAAGACCTGGTCCGACCCACGGCTGAAGACGATCGACCACATGGTCGTCGGCTTCGGCACGCCCGGCGAGGCGATGCTGAAGGATATCGGCCGCTACGAGGAGGATATGGCCTACCTCTATTCGCTGGTGAACTTCCGCGCGGCCCGCAACACTTACACCCAGATCGATCCCGCCCGAATGGTCAGTGAAGTCGTCGCCAACAAGGCTGACGTCGCCGTGGCCTTCGCTCCCGACGTCGCCCGCTATGTCAAGGATTCGAGCCAGCCCCTGCGCATGACCCTGGTGCCGGACGATACGGTCCGCAGCGACGGCCAGAAGATGCCCCAGAGCTTCGACCAGTCCATGGGCGTGCGCCGCGACGACCAGGCTCTGAAGACCGCCCTCGACGCGGCGATCACCAAGGCCCGGCCGCAGATCGACGCGATCCTGCGCCAGGACGGCGTGCCCGTCATCGCCGCCTCCAACTGATCTCCTCACCCCTGTCCCGCGTCGCCGGTGCGCCGAGCACCGGTACGCCCACCCCGGCCGCAAGTCCGGGGATAAGCAGAGCAAATCCATGCGTCACACGAACCGCGTCATCGCCGGCCTCTTCGGGCTCGGCCTTGCCACCGCAGGCGTCGCGGCCCTCGCCCAGCCGAGCGCAGGCCCCTCCACCGGCATCACCTTCCGCAACACCGTCACCGGCGAACAGCTCGACGTCTCGCAGGGCAAGGAAGGCGGCCGGGACACGCCGGCCGTCAAGGAGTTCTTCCAGACCGGCAAGAACCTCTACATCGACGACAAGTCCTGCCTGCGTAACGGCGAGTCGCTGTTCGCGACCTCGTGCTCGGGCTGTCATGGCCACCTCGCCGAGGGCAAGCTCGGGCCCGGCCTGAACGACAATTACTGGACCTATCCGTCGAATACCGAGGATGCGGGCCTGTTCGCCACGATCTTCGGTGGCGCCAACGGGATGATGGGTCCGCACAACGAGAACCTGACGCCCGACGAGATGCTGCAGACCATCGCCTGGATCCGGCATCTCTATACCGGTCCGGTCAAGGACGCGGTCTGGCTCAACGACGAGCAGAAGAAGAATTACACGCCCTACAAGCAGGGCGAGACCTTCCCCACGGACGTGAAGGGCCAGTGCAAGCCGCTGGAATGAGCGTCCGAGGAAGTCACGTCGCGCGGGGGACATCGCGCGGTGAGCGAGAAGCGGCGAACGCCGTAACAAGTAAAACCAGAGGAGACGACCATGCGGACACTCATCACGGCCCTGGCAATCGGTGCGGGCGCGCTGCTCGCCGTTCCCGCGCTCGCCTATGACGGCACCAAGTGCAAGGCCGCCGGCAATTGCTGGGAGCCCAAGCCCGGCTTCCCCGAGAAGATCGCCGGCTCGAAATACGACCCGAAGCACGATCCGAAAGAACTCTCCAAGCAGTCGGATTCGATCAAGCAGATGGAAGAGCGCAACGCCAGGCGCATCGAAGCCGCCAAGAAGACCGGCAAGTTCGAATACGACGTCACGAAGCTTTCCGCCAACTGACGTCGTCGCCGCCCTCACTCCCGGGCGGCCCTCACGGTGACCGCGATCCCCCCTGGCGCCTGGACCGCTCCGTCCGGGGATCGCGGCCGCTGTCCGCAAAGGCAAACCCCATGAACGACATCCGCTCCGGCGACGCGATGCTCACCGACTGGCGCGAGGCCGCCGGCCGCTTCGAACGCACCGTGCGCGGCGCCGTCCTTGGCCAGGACCGCGCGATCCGGCTCCTCACCATCGCGCTCTTCGCCCGCGGCCACGTGCTGCTCGAAGGCGATGTCGGCGTCGGCAAGACCACGCTGCTGCGCGCCGTGGCGCGGGCGCTGGGCGGCGCCTACGAGCGGATCGAGGGCACGGTGGACATGATGCCCTCCGACCTCGTCTACCACATCTACCTCGCCGATGACGGGCGTCCCCGCGTCGAGCCCGGGCCGGTCCTGCGGCAATCCGAGGACCTGTCGATCTTCTTCTTCAACGAGATCAACCGCGCGCGGCCGCAGGTCCACTCGCTGCTGCTGCGCCTGATGGCCGAGCGCAGCCTCACCGCCTTCAACCGCGAATACCGCTTCCCCAATCTCCAGGTCTTCGCTGACCGCAATCGCGTCGAGCGGGAAGAGACCTTCGAGCTCCCAGCCGCCGCCCGCGACCGCTTCATGATGGAGATCGGGCTCGATGCGCCGCGCGATGCGGAGGCCCGCCGCGCCCTCGTCTTCGATCCGCGCTTCCACGACACCGACGCGCTCATCGCCGGCATCGACAGCGGCGTCCTCGATCACGCCGCCATGGCCGGGATCGGCGCCGCGATCCAGCACGGCATCCAGGCGAGCCCCGCCATCGAGGCCTACGTGGTTGGCCTGTGGGAGGCCCTGGTGCGCCCGGACGAGGCGGGCATCCGCCTGCCCGGCATCGACATGTCGGCGCTGATCCAGGGCGGGGCCTCGCCGCGCGGCGTCGCCTTCCTCGTGCGCGCCGCCCGTGTCCGCGCCTGGCTCGAGGGCCGCGACTGGCTCGTACCCGAGGATATCCGCGCGATCTTCCCCGAAGTGATGGCGCATCGCGTCTTCCTCGAGCCCATCTACGAGATGCGCCGCAGCACCATCGTGCCGGAACTGTGCCGGGCCGTGTTCGACACCGTGCCCGCGCCGTGACGGTGCCCGAACCGATGCCGGACATCGTCTACCGTCCCCGCGGACGCGTGCCCGGCACGGTCGCCGGGGCGCATCGCGGCCGCGATGCCGGCGGCCTCGGCACGTTCCGCGACCAGGTGCCGTTCCTGCGCATGCCGGATGCGCGCCGCATCGACGTGCGCGCCACCCTGCGCGATCCGTTCGAGGGCACCTATGTCCGCCGCTTCGAGAGCCGCACGTCCATCGAAGTGTGGGCGCTCGTCGACCTGTCCGCCTCCATGCGCTTTTCCGGCGAGGCGGACCGGATGGAACTCGTCTCGGCGCTCTGCGGCTGTCTCGCCGCCTCGGCCACGCGCATCGGCGACGCTTTCGGCCTGATGGGCTGCGACGCGACCGTTCGCGAGGACGTGCTCCTGCCGGCGAGCCGCCGCCGGAGCATTGCCGCTGAGGTGGCCTCGCGCCTCGCCGGGGCCGCCTGCACCGTCGACCGGGCGGACGGGATGGAGGAGGCCGCCCGCCGCCTCGTGGGACGCCCCAAGATCGTGTTCCTGATCTCCGATTTCCGCTGGCCGGACGCCGCCATCGCGAACACCTTCTCGAGCCTGGCGCGCCACGACCTCGTGCCGGTGGTGGTGGCCGACGCCGCCGAGGAGGAAGGCCTCCCCGAATGGGGCCTGATGGAACTCGACGACCTCGAAGGCGCCGGCCGCCGCGTGGTCTTCATGCGTCCGAGCCTGCGCCGCCGCTGGATCGCCCGCGAGGCCGAGCGGGCCTCGACCCTGCGCCGGATCGCGACCGCCTACGGACGTCCCCCCTTCCGCCTGTCCGGCCGCTTCGACCCGGACGCGGTCAGCCGCCACCTGCTGGCGAGTTGAGTCAGCCCATGCGTCGCCTCGCCCCGATCCTGTTCCTCCTCTGCTCGTCGGTCGCCGCACAGGCGCAGGTGCGGTCCGTGGAGGTGCGCACGCCGCGCCCCTTCGGCTACTTCCTCGGCGATCTGGTGCGCGCCCAGGTGGACATCGTCGTCGAGCCCGGCTTCGCGCTCCAGTCGGCCTCGCTGCCCCATCCCGGCGCCATGGCCTATTGGCTCGACCTCCGGGACATCGCGGTCTCGGACGCCTCGGTGGGAGACGGCCGCCGGGTGCGCCTCGATCTCACCTACCAGAACTTCTACGCCGCCCTCGATGCGCGGGCGCTGGAGATCCCGGGCTTCACCGTCACCTTCGTGAGCGAGAGCGACCGGGGCGCCACCACGGCCAAGGCCCAGGTCCCGGCCTGGTCGTTCAACATCTCGCCCCTGCGCGAGGTGCAGCCGCCCGCGCGCGCGGAGCCCCAGAGCTACATGCGGCCGGACGGGCGCGTGGCGGCCCTCGATCCGCAGCCGCTCGTCCTCGGCGGGGCCGGCTTCGCCGCCATGGCGCTCGTCGCCTTCGCCGGGCTCGCCTGGGACCGGACCTGGTGGCCCTTCGCCGGACGAGGCGGGCGGGCCTTCGCCCTGTGCCTGCGCCGGCTCCGTACCCTGTTCGAGCGCCCCGATCCCGATGCCGCCTATGGCGAAGGCCTCCTCGCCCTCCACCGCGCCCTCGACGAGACCGACGGCCGGCGCGTGCTCGCCGACGATCTCCCCACCTTCCTCGCGCGCCACCCGGCCTATCGAACGGAGGAGCGCGGCCTCGCCGCCTTCCTCGACGCGTCGCGCCATACCTTCTTCGGGTCCGGTCCCGCCGCGGGCACGCGGCTCCTCGCCCCGTCCGACCTCGTGTCCCTGACGCGGCGGCTCGCCGCCATCGAGCGCGCATCATGATGCGCGTCTCCGCGGAACATTCCTGGCTGCTCTGGCTGCTGCCCCTGGCCCTGCTGCCGCTGGCGGTGTCGAGCCAGCGGCTGACCCGGGTCTCCAGCATCGCGGCGGGGCCGCTCGACGGCCTGTCGCGGGCGATCGGCTGGAGCCTGCGCGCGGCCGGCTTCCTCGCCATCGGCGGCCTCGTCGTCGCCCTGTCCGGTCCCTACCGGCAGGGCGAGACCATCACCCGTACCGGCATCGGCGCCCAGGTCTCGATCCTCGTCGACCGGTCGGGCAGCATGAACGAGACCTTCGCCGGACGTCAGCCCTCGGGAGCCGAGGAATCCAAGGCGGCGGCCTCGCGCCGGCTGCTCGCGGACTTCGTCGGCAGCCGCGCGCACGACCAGTTCGCCGTCACCGCCTTCTCCACCGCCCCCATGCTCGTGGTGCCGATGACCGACCGTCACGAAGCGGTCCGCGCGGCCATCGCCGCCATCGACCGGCCCGGCCTCGACTACACCAACGTCGCGCGCGGTCTCGCCATGGCGCTGTCGCAGTTCGGCGCGAACGCCGCCAACGTCTCCCGCGCCCTGCTCATCGTCTCGGACGGTGCGGCGGTGATCGATCCGCGCGTACAGGGAGCGCTGCGCGCCGAATTCGCCCGCATCCGGCCGAACCTCTACTGGCTGTTCCTGCGCACCAAGGGCTCGCCCTCCATTTCCGACAAGCCGTCGGGCGAGGACACGCCCCAGGCCGCGCCCGAGCGCCATCTCGACCTGTTCTTCAAGAGCCTCGGCACACCCTACCGTGCCTTCGAGGCCGAGGGCGCCGAGGCGGTGGCCGACGCCATCGGCCAGATCGAGCGGCTGGAGCGCGACCCGATCCCCTATACCGAGCAGCGTCCGCGCCGCGACCTGTCAAGATGGGCCTACGGCCTGAGCCTGATCGGCCTTCTCGCTCTGGTCGCGGGCAAGCTCGCGGAAGCGGATCCGAGCCTGCGGCGGAGACGGGGGCGTGTCGACGCCTCGGTCGTAGAGCCGGCGACATCGAGGCTCGCCGCATGAGCAGGATTACCGGACCGGCATCGACGCGCGCCGCCAACCCTCCCCCCTCTGCGGGGGAGGGTGGTCGCGGAGCGACCGGGAGAGGGAGCGACCCCTCCGGAAAGCGCGCTCCCCTCTCCCGACCCTCGCTGACGCGAGGTCCACCCTCTCCCGCAGAGGGGAGAGGGAAGGTCCGCGCCAGACTGGTCGGCGCCCTGCGCCGCGCCCGTCCCCGTCTCCTGGTGGTCCTCCCGATCCTGCTCCTGCTGATCGCCCTCGGCTTCGGCGCGGCGGCCTGGCGGGTCGCGCGCGACAACGCCACCATCGCGGCGCTCGCTTCCGGCAAGGACGTGCCGGTCTCCCTCGCTGCGGCGCCTCCCGTCCTGCTCGCCCGCGTGCAGCACCTCGCCCGGCGCGGCGTGGTGGAGGAGATCGAGCCGCTGATCGAGGCCCTCGACCGGCTGGGCGAGACCGACCGCTCGGCGCGCGCCCGTTATGCGCTGGCCAATGCCCGTCTCCGGCAGGCCTTCGATCACCTGGAGCGCGGCGACCTCGACCCGGCGGGGCCGCTCATCACGCTGGCGCGGCAGGATTACCGGCGGGCGCTCCAGGGCCGGCCGGACCTGTGGGACGCGAAGTTCAACCTCGACGTCGCTTCCCGCCTGCTGCGCGACTTCCCCGAATTCGACCGCAAGACCGGCGACGAGCTGAAGGCCGAGCCGAAGAAGATCTGGACAGAGATTCCCGGCCAGCCCCGGGGCGAGCCGTGAACGCCGCGAGCCTCGTCCGCCGCAACCTGCGCGACCGGCGGTTCCAGCTTCTCGCCGGCGCGCTCGCTCTCGTGGCGCTGACCTTCGTGGCGCGCCCGCTGCCGCTCACCCGGAACGGGGTCGAGGTCCTGGCCGTCCTCGACATCACCGGCAGCATGAACGTGCGCGATTATGCCGGGGCGGACGGCAAGCCGGTGAGCCGCCTGGAGACAGCGAAGGCCGCCCTGCGCGATCTCGTCGGTGCGCTGCCCTGCGGCTCGCGGGTGGCGCTCGCCCTCTTCACCGAGCGGCGGCCCTTCCTGCTCTTCGCACCGATCGAGGTCTGCGCCGATTTCGCGCCCCTCGACGGCGCCATCCAGGCCGTCGACTGGCGCATGGCCTGGGAGGGCGACAGCCGGATCTCGGCCGGCCTGTTCCGGTCCGTGGAGATGGCGGCCGATCTCGGCACGGACCTCGTCTTCGTCACCGACGGGCAGGAGGCGCCACCCCTGCCCAGCACCGGCGGTCCCGCCTTCGACGGCAAGCCCGGCGCGGTACGCGGCCTCATCGTCGGGGCCGGGGCCTACGGCCTGTCGCCGATCCCGCGCTACAACGATCGCGGCCGCGAGATCGGGTTCTACGGGGCGGGCGACGTCCAGCAGGAGAACCGCTTCGGGCCGCCCCCCGCCGATGCCGAGAGCCGCGAGGGCTACAACCCGCGCAACGCCCCCTTCGGCGCCAGCGCCGCGACCGGGACCGAGCACCTGTCCTCCGTCCGCGAGCCCTACCTCAGGACCCTCGCGCAGGCGACGGGGCTGACCTACGCCCATCTCGACGGACCCTCGGGCCTGCCGGACGCCCTGGCACGCGCGGCGACTCCGCGCCCTCTCCCCGGCAGCCTCGACCTGCGCCCCCTGTTCGGCGGGATCGCCCTCGCGCTGATCCTCGCCGTCTTCGCCGCCCCGCTGCTCGGGGCCGGCCGTTTCTTCATCGGAAAAAAGGTCTGATCGATGCGTCTTGCCCTGCCGCCCGCGCTTCTCGCTCCCCTGGCAGCCACACTCCTCCTCTCGACCACGGCCCTCGCTCACGGCCCGACGCCGCAGAAGGTCGACCAGTCCGTCACCATCGCGGCGAAGCCCGACGCGGTCTGGGCCGTGGTCGGCGATTTCGCCGGTATGTCGAACTGGCATCCGGACGTGGCGAAGAGTGTCGGCACCGGCGGCAACGCCTCGGGCGGCCGCCGCACTCTGACCCTCAAGAACGGCGGCACCCTCGACGAGGGGCTCGACGAGTGGGATGCGGGCAAGCGCAGCTATTCCTACCGCCTCGGCGATGCCGATCTGAAGGCGCTGCCGGTCTCGTCCTACTCGGCGACGCTCACCGTCAGTCCCGATGGCGAGGGCTCGAAGGTCGAATGGCTCGGCCGCTTCTATCGCGGCGATACCGGCAACGAGCCGCCGGAGGAACTCAGCGACGCCGCCGGCAAGGAGGCGATGAACCGCTATTTCGACAACGGCCTCAAGGGGCTGAAGGCGCGCGTGGAGGGCAAGGCGAAGCAATGAGCCCAACGCGCCCGATCCTGCTCGCCGGCCTCGCCTTCGTCCTCTCCATCCCTGCGGTGGAGGCGGGGCCCGTCTACGTGGCGAGCCAGGGCGCCGGGGCATTGACCCGCATCGAGGCGGGGGCCGGCGTCGTCGCGGCCTCCGTCGCGGTCGGGCAGGGGATCGCACAGGTCGCCGCCGGTCCGGACGGCCGCCTCTACCTGACCCAGCCCGACCATGCCGGGATCGACGTGGTCGACGGACGCACGAATGCCGTCCTGCGGCGGCTGCCGTTTCAGGGCCAGGCCTTCGGCATCGTCGCCTCGGCGGATGGGGCGAGCCTCTTCGTCGGCGACTGGGCCGGCGGGCGCCTGGTGCGTGTCTCCGCCGGGACGGGCGCCGTCGAAGGAAGCTGCGCCGTGGGCAGGGACCCGGCCGGCCTCGTCCTCGACCGCAAGGGCCGGCTCTACGTGGCCGATCGCGAGAGCCGGCAGGTGAGCGTCATCGACACCGCGCGGATGGAACGCCTGGCGACGGTGCCGGTGGGCGAGGGGCCGTTCGCCCTCGGCCTGAATCCGCGCCAGGACCGGCTCTACGTGGCGAACGTGCGCAGCGGCGACCTCAGTGTCATTGAGACCGGAACGATGGCGGTCATCGCGACGGTGAAGGTCGGCGGGATGCCCTACGGCGTCGCGACGAGCGCCGATGGCGGCCTCGTCCTCGTCACGAACCAGCAGGCCGGCACGGTGGTGGTGATCGACGCGGCCAGCCTCGACCTCAAGGCGACGATCCCCGTGGGACGCTACCCGGAAGGGATCGCCGTCGATGGCGTGTCGGCCTATGTGGCAAACTGGTTCTCGGATTCCGTGTCGGTCATCGACCTCCGATCCCTGACGGAGACGGCGCGCATCCCCGTGGCCGAGGGGCCGCGCAGCCTCGTCGTCGGCGCGGTCTCGGAGGCGGTCCGATGAACCGGCTCGCTTGCGCCATCCTGTGTCTCCCGCTCGTCCTCTCCGCCTGCGACAGGGGCGAGGAGGGAAAGGATCAGGCCGTGAGCACCGAGGATCAGGTGGTGGTCGCGACGAAATCCGACGCGGACGTCCCGACTTGGCTCTCGCATACGGACCCGATGGAGCCTGCCCGCTGGCTCGCCAGCCGCGAGATCGGCAAGCCGGCGCCTGAAGTGGGCTCCCAGACCGAGCACCTTCGCCACAGCCTGACCCGCGCGAAGGACTCGTTCATCGAGGACCCGCGGATGATCGCCAACCGCACCGTCCAGCTCGGCCAGATGCTGGCGGAGGCCGGCAAGCCCGAGCCCTATGCCGACCTCATCGACGGGCTCGAAGAGGTCGCCGCCGCGACCCATCGCAAGCAGCTCTTCGGCGAGATGTGCCAGCACTATTACAATACGCGCCAGCAGGGGGCCGACCGGACGAGCGCCCTGTCGAGGCTGACCGAGCGCTACGCGGTCCAGAACGAAGGGCAGGCGACGCCGTGACGGCCTTCTGCCCGATGATGCCATGCGACGGTGAGGCTCGGCGATGACGGCCGTCCTCGTGGTGGACGATCATCCCGTGGTCCTGCGCGGCTTCCGTCGGCTGATGGAAGATGCCGGGATCGAGACGATCCACGAGGCGACGGACATCATGGCCGCCTATCGGATCTTTCACCGCCTGCGCCCCGAAATGGTCGTCGCCGACCTGAGCCTGCAGGGGGAGGGGCTGTCCGGCCTGTCGCTGATCCGGCGGATCCACACCCTGGCGCGGGAGACCCGCATCCTCGCCTTCAGCATGCACAACGATCCGGTCATCGTGTCGCGCGCCCTGGAGAGCGGCGCCATCGGCTACGTCTTCAAGGACGTGCGGACCGCGGAATTCCTCAAGGCCTTCGAGGCGGTGCGAGCGGGTCGGAGCTACCTCGATCACGATCTCGCGGTGGAGATCGCGGTTCTGCAGGCGGGGGCCCGCCGTTCGCCCCTGGCCGATCTCAGCGGCCGCGAGCGCGAAATCCTGTCGCTCCTCAGCCGCGGCACCTCCTATCAGGGCATCGCCGATACCCTGTCGATCAAGTACCGCACCGTCCTCAACACCTGCTCCGCCATGCGCCAGAAGCTCGGCGTGCGGTCTCTCGCCGACCTCATCCGGGTGGCCGTGGACCAGGAGAAGCGGGTGCGCTGAACCGCGTCCGCGACGCGTCGCACACAGCCGATCCTTCGCCATTCGCGAAGGATCGGTCGGCGACATCCGAATTGCGAACCACTCCAATTCGAGATCAATGTCCGCGCCGTGAGACCGGGTCCCCATTGCTGCCCGGCTCCGGCGGAGCATGTCCCGCAGATGCAGGTGGCGTCCATCCTCGCAGGTGAACAGACGGTTCTCGTGACCGCCCTGTTGCTCGTCGTCTGCATGGGCCTGTGGGCGAGCGGCATCGTAGCCGAGGTGGTCACGGCGATGCTGTTCTTCGCGGCCGCCATGCTGCTGAAGCTCGCGCCCGCATCGACGGTGTTTTCCGGCTTCTCGTCGTCGGCCTTCTGGCTCGTCCTGAGCGGAATGGTGGTGGGTCTCGCGATCACCCGGACAGGCCTCGGCACCCGCCTCGCGCGCAGCCTCGCCGGCCGGCTGTCGGGCTCCTATACGGGCTTCGTCGCGGCCATCGTCACCCTGTCCTTCCTCCTCGCCTTCGTCATGCCCTCGAATCTCGGGCGTATCGCCCTGCTGATCCCGGTGGTCCTGGCCCTGTGCGACACGTTCGGCCTGGAACCGGGGCGGCCGGGCCGGCACGGCGCCGTTCTCGCGGTGGGACTCGCAACGCCGCTTCTCTCGGCGGCGATCCTCCCCGCCAACGTGCCCAACCTCGTCATGGCCGGCACGGCCGAGACGCAGTACGGATTGCATCTCGCCTACCTGCCGTATCTCCTCCTCCACGCCCCGGTCCTCGCTGGCGTGAAGGGCCTCGTCCTGGTGGCGGCCATCGTGCGCTTGTTCCCCGACCGGATGCATCCGACGGCAGCTGAAGAGGTGGGAACGATGCCGTCCTTCTCGCCGGAGGAGCGGCGGCTCACCATCGTCCTCGCCCTCACGCTGGCTTTCTGGGTGACGGACAGCCTGCATCACATCGCCCCGGCCTGGATCGGACTGACGGCGGCCGTGATCTGTCTCCTGCCGCGTGTCGGCGTATTACCGGCGGAGGCCTTCGGCGCGGTGAACCTACGGACCTGCTTCTACGTGGCGGCACTCCTCGGTCTCGTGGCGGTCGTCAACGAGACCGGGCTGGGCGCCCGACTCGGTCATGTCCTGCTCGGCGTCGCGCCGCTCGAGCCGGGGGCATCGGCGCAGAATTTCGGCGTGCTGACGGTCATCGCCTCGATCTTCGCCGTCGCCGTCACCGCCAACGGTGCCCCGGCCCTCTACACGGCCCTAGCCGGAGAGATGTCGCGCGCCAGCGGTCTGGACCTTGCGAGCGTGGTGATGATCCAGGTCGTGGGATACTCCACCCTGTTCCTGCCCTATCAGGCTCCGCCCATCGTGATGGCGATGGATCTGGGCCGGGTTCCCCTCCGATCGGCCACCATCCTGACAATCGTGGTGGGGCTCGCATCGCTCTTCGTGATCGCGCCGCTCGACTATCTCTGGTGGCGCGCGCTGGGCCGCTTCCCGTGAGGACCGGCCGGATGACGAATGAGCGGGTGTGTCACACCGCAATGCACATAGACCGCCGTTGCGCATTGGCGCTCGGGCCCTACCCCTTTAGAGACGGTCCAATCTGAGCAGCATCGCTGCTGGCATTGGCACCACAACGCCGAGGACTTTCGCAGAATGGCACCCACCGTCCGACCCACGGTCGCCCAGCCGCTCTCGCCCCACCTCCAGATCTACCGTTGGACCTGGACGATGGCGATGTCGGTGTTCCACCGCGTCACCGGCACCGCCCTCTACGGCGGCACCGCCCTGGTGGCGATCTGGCTCGTGGCCCTCGCTTCCGGCCCGGCGGCCTATGGCTGGGTCGCGTGGTTCTTCGGGTCGATCCTCGGGAAGCTCGTCCTGTTCGTCTACACCTGGATCCTGATGCATCACATGCTGGGTGGCCTGCGCCATTTCATCTGGGATTTCGGCTACGGCTTCGACCGCGAGCAGCGGATGGGGCTGGCCCGCGCCACCCTCATCGGCTCC
The DNA here is from genome assembly GCF_022179405.1 of Methylobacterium marchantiae. Lineage (GTDB taxonomy): Bacteria > Pseudomonadota > Alphaproteobacteria > Rhizobiales > Beijerinckiaceae > Methylobacterium > Methylobacterium marchantiae. Next base: position 99,676 of record NZ_BPQT01000015.1, on the reverse strand, counting down.
GTCATCCTGACCGTCCTGATCTGGGCCCTCGCCCTCGTCCTGCGCTGAGGAGCGATCGCCATGGCAGACAACCGTCAGAACACGAACGTGACCATGCGGACCCCGCGCGCCCGGGTGAAGGGCCTCGGTGCCTCCGGCCACGGGGCCGGGCATTTCTGGCAGCAGCGCCTCACCGCCGCCGCCAACGCCCCGCTGATGCTCGGCTTCGTCGTCATCGTCGCGATGATGGCCAACCGCCCCTACCCGGAAGCGGTCGCGCTGTTGTCGCACCCGCTCGTGGCGCTCGTCCTGATCCTCGCCGTGATCTCGGTCACGCTCCACATGAGGATCGGCATGCAGGTGATCATCGAGGATTACGTCCACTCCAAGGGACTGAAGCTCGCCAGCCTGTTCGCCAACAATGCCTATGCGGTCGTCGTCGCCGTTGCCTGCCTCTACGCGATCCTGCGCGTGAGCCTCGGCAAGCTGGTCTGATCGCACCCAAGAAACCGAAGGATCTGCCCATGGCCACCAACGGAACCAACGGCAACGGCGCGCCCGCCTATTCCATCATCGACCACACGTTCGACGTCGTGATCGTCGGCGCCGGCGGCGCTGGCCTGCGCGCCACCGTGGGCTGCTCCCAGGCCGGCCTGCGCACCGCCTGCATCTCGAAGGTGTTCCCCACCCGTTCGCATACCGTGGCGGCACAGGGCGGCATCTCGGCCTCGCTCGGCAACATGGGCCCGGACGATTGGCGCTGGCACATGTACGACACCGTGAAGGGGTCGGACTGGCTCGGCGACCAGGACGCCATCGAGTATCTCGTGCGCAACGCGCCTGCCGCCGTCTACGAACTGGAGCATTGGGGCGTGCCGTTCTCGCGTACCGAGGAAGGCAAGATCTATCAGCGCCCGTTCGGCGGCATGACCACCGATTACGGCAAGGGCACCGCCCAGCGCACCTGCGCCGCCGCCGACCGTACCGGCCACGCCATGCTGCACACCCTCTACGGGCAGGCGGTGAAGAACCACACCAACTTCTTCATCGAATACTTCGCCCTCGACTTAATCATGGACGAGGAGGGCCGCTGCCTCGGCGTCATCGCCATCGACCAGGCGTCGGGCGAGATCCATCGCTTCCGCGCCCAGATGACGATCCTCGCCACCGGCGGCTACGGACGCTCGTACTTCTCGGCCACCTCGGCCCATACCTGTACCGGCGACGGCAACGCCATGGTGCTGCGCGCCGGCCTGCCCCTGCAGGACATGGAATTCGTGCAGTTCCACCCCACCGGCATCTACGGCGCCGGCTGCCTCATCACCGAGGGCGCGCGCGGTGAGGGCGGCTACCTGACGAATTCCGAGGGCGAGCGCTTCATGGAGCGCTACGCTCCCAGCGCCAAGGACCTCGCCTCGCGCGACGTCGTCTCGCGCTCCATGACCATGGAGATCCGGGCCGGACGCGGCGTCGGCAAGACCAGCGACCACATCTACCTGCATCTCGACCATCTCGACCCGGCGATCCTGCACCAGCGCCTGCCGGGCATCTCGGAATCGGCCAAGATCTTCGCGGGCGTCGACGTCACCAAGGAGCCGATCCCGGTCCTGCCGACGGTCCATTACAACATGGGCGGCATCCCGACGAACTATCACGGCGAGGTGCTGACCCTGAAGAACGGCAACCCCGACACGGTGGTGCCGGGCCTGATGGCGCTCGGCGAGGCGGCCTGCGTCTCGGTGCATGGCGCCAACCGCCTCGGCTCGAACTCGCTCATCGACCTCGTGGTGTTCGGCCGCGCGGCGGGCCTGCGCTGCGCCGAGATCGTCGAGCCGGGCGCCCGCCAGATGGACCTGCCGAAGGACTCGGCGGACAAGGCGCTCGGGCGCCTCGACCGCTTCCGCTACGCCGATGGCGGCACGCCCACGGCCGAACTCCGCGCCGAGATGCAGAAGACCATGCAGAACAACTGCGCCGTCTTCCGCACCGGCGAGGTGCTGGAGGAGGGCAAGGCCCTGATCCACAAGGTCTGGCAGGGCGAGGCCGACATCAAGATCACCGACCGCTCGCTGATCTGGAACACCGACCTGCTAGAGACCCTGGAATTCGACAACCTGATCGGTCAGGCCGTCGTCACCATGGAATCCGCCGCCAACCGCAAGGAAAGCCGCGGGGCGCACGCCCGCGAGGACTTCCCCGACCGCGACGACAAGGAGTGGATGAAGCACACCCTGTCTTGGCTCGACGAGACCTCGCAGCAGGTGAACATCGATTACCGCCCGGTCCACACCTACACGATGTCGAACGAGATCCAGTATATCGAACCGAAGGCGCGGGTGTATTGAGATTCTGAGATCGAGGAATTCGCATTCATGAACGCATTCCCCCGGATCACGCGCAACCCGTCCGTCATGGGCGGCAAGGCCTGCATCCGTGGAATGCGGGTGACGGTGGGGATGATCCTGGCCAATCTCGGATCGGGCGTCGGTATCGACGAGTTGCTCTCGGCCTATCCCTATCTGGAACGGGACGACGTGCTCGAGGCCATGCGCTTCGGCGCATGGCTGGCGCAGGAACGCGAGATTGACCTCGAGCCGGCGGCGTGAGGTTCGTGATCGACATGAACCTATCGATGGATTGGGTCGGCTGCCTGCAAACAGCCGGTCACGACGCGGTCCACTGGTCGAATGTCGGCGCCGTGGATGCTGCCGATGACGCCATCGTCGAATGGGCGCGGACCGAGGACCGGATCGTTCTCACCAACGATCTCGATTTCGGGACCTTGCTGGCGATGTCGGGCGCGTCCAGCCCGAGCGTCGTCCAGCTCCGCACCGACACGACCTTATCCGCCCGGATCGGCCCCCTGGTCGTCCAGGCCCTCGCCCGCGCGGAGGCTGACCTGCTCTCCGGCGCGATCCTGACCATAGAGGCGGAGCGGCTTCGGTTGCGCGCCCTCGATTTCGCCCGGAAAGAGTAGGCCCTTCTCATGGCTGAATTCGCCCTTCCCAAGAACTCCAAGATCACTGAGGGCAAGACCTGGCCCCGGCCGACCGGGGGCAACAACCTCCAGGAATTCCGGATCTATCGCTGGAACCCGGATGACGGCGCCAATCCGCGGGTCGACGTCTATCAGGTCGACCGCGACGATTGCGGGCCGATGGTCCTCGACGCGCTGCTCTGGATCAAGGCCAAGGTCGATTCGACCCTGGTGTTCCGCCGCTCCTGCCGTGAGGGCATCTGCGGCTCCTGCGCCATGAACATCGAGGGCCAGAACGCGCTCGCCTGCACCATGGGCATCGACGAGTGCCAGGAGCAGGCCAAGGGCAAGAAGACCGGCGCGGTGCGGATCTATCCGCTCCCGCACATGCCGGTGCTGAAGGATCTGGTGCCGGACCTCACCAACTTCTTCGCCCAGCACGCGTCTGTGGAGCCCTGGCTCCAGACCGAAACGCCCGCGCCCGAAGGCGAGTGGAAGCAGACGCCCGAGGATCGCGCCCAGCTCGACGGGCTCTACGAATGCATCCTGTGCGCCTGCTGCACCACCTCCTGCCCGAGCTACTGGTGGAACGGCGACCGCTTCCTCGGTCCGGCCGCCCTGCTCCAGGCCTATCGCTGGCTCATCGACAGCCGCGACGAGAATACCGGCGAGCGCCTCGACGCCCTGCACGACCCGTTCCGGCTCTATCGCTGCCACACGATCATGAACTGCGCCAATGCCTGTCCGAAGAGCCTGAACCCGGCAAAGGCCATCGCGGAAATCAAGAAGATGATGGTCTCGCGCGAGGTCTGATCCGCGCTGACCGCAATCGCCGGGCGGTCGGACGAACAAAGGCGCCGGGATGCCTCGCATCTCGACGCCTCTCGTGTCGGCCGGCGCGGCCTGCTACTTCGTGATCTTCACCGAGACCGGATCGCTGGACGGGAAAGTCTCCTCCAGCGCCTCATCCAGACGCTCGCTCATCTCGTCCTGATGGTTCTCGGGGTGCTTCTTGTCGCCGGTGCGTGCCGGGTCCATCGGGCGCTCGTCATCGGCCTCGGGCTTGGGTGTCTGCGGTGTATCCGCCATGGCGTCTCTCCTCGGGTTCGCCTGACCGCCGCAGGGGACGGCACATTCATGGAGACCAACGCGAGGAGAGGGCGCCCGATCCCTTCTTTCGCCGGCCGAAGGCGGTTTGCCGGAATCCGGGCCGCGTTTACCGGACGTGAGGCGATGGAGGCTAGAGTTCCTTCCCCGGCATGGACGGCACCCGTTCATGGGCCGGCCAAGGTTTCGGGCACGCCATGCATATCGTGATCCTCGCAGAATTCGCCGTGGCGAGCGGGGGTGCCGAGAAGGTCGCGGTGGAATCCGCGCACGGCCTCGCCGAAGCCGGGATCGACGTCACCTTCATCCAGGCCATTGCGGGACCGGCGGACCCGCTCCTCGACCATCCCAGGATCCGGCGGATCTGTCTCGGCAATGCCGACATCTGGAACCGTGCGGCCCTGGAAGCGGCTTTGTCGGGCGTGTGGAGCCGGGATTCGGCGACCCGTTTACGTGCCGGACTCGGTGCACTGCCGCGCCCGGCGGATGTCATCCATCTGCATCAATGGACCCGCAGCCTGTCGCCGAGCATCTTTCCGGTCCTCTTCGACAGCGGCATCCCGGTGGTGGTGACGCTGCACGATTACTTTCTGTCCTGTCCCAACGGCGTCTATTACCGCTTCGACGAGAATCGCCCGTGCGGCCTGACACCGCTTTCCGCGTCCTGCATCGCCGCTCCCTGCGATCCGAAGAGCCGCCTGCACAAGGCGATCCGCATCGGCCGCAGCATCGCCCAGCGCGTCGCCCTGCACGAACGTCATCTCGACGTGATCCATGTCTGCGATGCCAGCATCCATCGCATGGATGGAAAGCTCGGCTCGCTGTCCGTCACCCATCACCGCGTCGACAATCCGGTGCGTGTCGGGGAAGGTCCGCGGGCCGATCCGGCTGGCGCGCAGGCCATCGCCTATGTAGGCCGCCTCACCCGCGAGAAGGGCGCCGATCTCGTCGCCGACGCGGCGCGGGATGCGGGCATGCCGGCGCTCTTCATCGGCACCGGCCCGCTTGAGGCGGAGTTGCGGGCGCAGCCGCATGTGGAAATGCTCGGATGGCGAACGCCGGAGGAAGTGTCCACCCTTCTCCTCCAACGGGCACGGGCGCTGGCCGCACCGTCCCGTTGGTTCGAGACCGGCCCGCTCACCATCTACGAGGCCTTGGCATCGGGGCTTCCCGTCATCGCCTCGGACCGCTCGGGCGCCGCCGAGAAGGTGATCGACGGCATCACCGGCTATGTCGTGGCGCCGGAGCGGGACACCCTCGCGGCGGCGTTTCGGCGCCTCGACGCGACGAAGGCGGAGGCGCTGGGGCGCGCCGCCCATGCGCATTACTGGCAGGCGCCGTTGACCATCGCCGCGCATGCCGCCGCGCTGATCACGCTCTACGAGGGCATCGCGCGGAACCTTCCCCTCCGACGGTCGAGCGTTTCCGCGTCATAGACGCGGGACGGCCGGCAGCAACGCCGGCCGCCGGAAACCTTGGCGGTTCGCGCTCGGCGACGCGGACTTCGACGGAGGAAATACATAACACAGATGCCGAATCGTCATTACTGTCGGCGAGCGTTTGACCGGCATCTCCCTGTTTGCTTAGACTGTTCGTCTCTCTTCCGGAACCTGTCCGGATGGCTGCGCGGGCTTTCCCGGAGCCTGGGCTATTGCGCGAAGATTGTCTCTAAGTCGATCTTGACTTATATATTGCACTGCAACATATCGATGGTGCGGCGCGTCATATCGCGCGCGATCAACCAGCAGTGAGGAACGACATGAACGCCCCGAGCTTCGAGATCCCCACCGAATTGCGCGATTTCGCGGAGAAGAGCGTGGATCAGGCTCGGACGGCCGTGAGCAGCCTGCTCGGGACCGTCGTGAAGTCCGCCGAGCAGGTCCAGTCCTCGTCGAAGACGGCGCATGAGACGATTCAGGCCGTGTTCGCCAAGAGCCTCGACCAGGTTCAGGAGAATGCGAGCTCCACCTTCGATTTCGCCCAGAAACTCGTGCGCACCCGCGACCTGAAGGAAGCTTTCGAGCTGCAGAGTGAGTTCCTGCGCAAGCAGATCGCCACGATCCAGGGCCAGGCCAAGGATCTCGGTGCCCTTGCGCAGACCGCCACGAAAGGCGTCTGATCCGGTTGCCCCGTCTCGCGCGGCCCGACTCGGTGTCGGGATCACGTGAGACGTAGGCCGAGACCCGTGAGACGGGTCGGAGGACGAGACCGTGCTCGCCCGGGTCAGGCCGGGCGCGGCGGAGGTTGGACGAAGGGGACGCGGATCATGGCCACACGCCGACAAGGACGCTCCATCGATCGCGAGAGAACCAGACCCGGCCGCCCGGCCCGGATAGCCGGAAATGAAGCGAGCGCCTCGATGACGGATGCCCCCCAACCCGCCCCGCTGGATGTCGACGCCGCAGCGGAGCTGCAGGATACGATCCTGCAGGCCGGGGACGACGGGACGGCGGTGCCATCGACCCTCGATACCGTCGAACCGTCTGTAGGCGAAGCGCTGATGGAGAGCGTATCGCAGGAAGCGCTGCTGTCCGGACAGGCCGCGGACGAGGTGTCCACCATCGGTGCCGACGCCGTCCCGGACGATGCGCACTCGCCGGAACCCGCTCTTCCGCAAGCGGAGGCTCTTGAGGACGTGGTGGCTGTTCCGGTCTCCGCCGTCGGGACCATCGCTGCCGAGGCGCAGGATGGGGACGCCGTCCACACGGAAAAGGCGCCGGACGAGAGCACCGCGCAGCCGGATTCCCTCCTGCCGGCCGAGATCGAGAGCGCGATTGCTTCGGCACAGGCCGTCGCTCCCCAGCAGCAGCGCGTCGTCGCCGTTTCCGCCCTGAGCGAGATCACCGCCGCGAACGACACGCTGGCGGCCTATCTCCGCAACGAGAGCCTCGCCACCTTCGCGCATTGGGGTGCGCTGTCGTCCGCGAAGAATCCCGCCGACGCCATCCGCCTCCAGGTCAACGAGATGCAGCGGGCGGCGGATGCCTCGCTGAGCTGCATCGCCAGCCTCGCCCGCCGGGCCGGGCGCATCGCCGCGACGGTTCGGCGGAGCTGAACACCCCTCGCGCCGGCGCCCCGGCCCGTCTAGATATCCCGGATTCCGCAGCGGCCCTGCCGTCTGCGCGCGCAATCTTGGAGATCGCGATGTTCCGTCAGCCGCTGCTCGCCTGCCTCGTCACAGCGACGATCGCCGTCTCGCCGACCGCTCGGGCGCAGATGATGAAGACGCCGGACGCGACCATGCCGGCCAAGCCGCCCGCGAAGACCGTGCCGTCCTCGAAGGGCGAGGTCCATCTCTCCTTCGCCCCCGTGGTGAAGCGGGCGGCGCCCTCGGTGGTGAACGTCTACGCCTCGCATGTGGAGCAGCGCGGCACCTCCCGCAGTGCCATGGACGAGTTCATGCGCCGCTTCTTCGGCGAGCAGGGCTCCGGGCGCGGACGCGGGATGCCGGGCGAGCGGGCGCAGAAATCCCTGGGCTCCGGCGTCATCGTCGATGAATCCGGCCTCGTCATCACCAACAACCACGTCATCGACAACATGAACGAGGTCCGCGTCTCGCTCTCGGATCGGCGCGAGTTCGAGGCGACCATCGTGCTGCGCGATCCCCGCACCGATCTCGCCGTCATCAAGATCAAGAGCCCGTCCGGCGGCCTCGTGCCGATGCCCATGGGCGATTCGGACGCCCTCGAAGTGGGCGACTTCGTCATGGCCATCGGCAACCCGTTCGGCGTCGGCCAGACGGTCACGCAGGGCATCGTCTCGGCTTTGGCACGGACCCAGGTCGGTTCCTCCGACTACCAGTTCTTCATCCAGACCGATGCGGCGATCAATCCTGGCAATTCCGGCGGCGCCCTGGTGGATCTCCAGGGGCAGCTCGTCGGCATCAACACCGCGATCTTCTCGCAATCGGGGGGAAGCCACGGCATCGGCTTCGCCATCCCCACCAGCATGGTGCGCGCCGTAGTGGAGACGGCCAAGGGCGGGGCCACCACCGTGCGCCGGCCCTGGCTCGGCGCGCGGGTGCAGAGCGTGTCGGCCGACATCGCCGAGAGTATGGGGCTCGACCACCCGACCGGCGTCCTGGTGGCGAGCCTGCAGCCGAAGAGCCCCGCTGAGGAGGCTGGCCTCAAGCGCGGCGACCTGATCCTCACGGTGGACGACAAGGTCGTCGACGATCCGGAGGCCTTCGGCTACCGCTTCGCCCTGAAGGGCATCACCGGCACCGCGAAGTTCGGCATCCTGCGCGGCACGACCCGGTCCACGGTCTCGATCAAGCTCGCCTCGGCTCCCGAGACGCGCCCGCGCGACGCGCTGAAGGTGCGCACCCGCTCGCCCTTCCTCGGCGCCACCCTCGTCAACACCTCGCCGGCCGTGGCGGAAGAGCTGCAGAAAGACTTCGCCAGCGAGGGGGTCGCGGTCTCGTCCGTCGACGAAGGCTCCATCGCCGCCCGCGCCGGCCTTCAGATCGGCGACGTCATCGTGGCGATCAACGGCGCGCCGGTGACCACCACGAAGGACCTCGAACGCATGACGCGGGCGAGCCAGGGCATGTGGGAAGTCTCGATCAACCGCGGCGGCGAAGTGCTGACCTCGGTGTTCGGCGGCTGAGAGCCTATGGCCGGGCCCTGGCGCCCGGCGCGAGCGCGTCGACCCTGTCCGCAAAGGTCGGGGTCGCGTCGAAGCCCAGAAGGCTTCTGACCGGCGCGGGTAGAAGGAACCCGGCCCCCGCGATGAGGCCGAGGCCGCCGGAACGCCGCGAGGCCCGGCGGTCGACCCCCACCGACAGGGTCGCCACGTAGCGGTCGCGCTCCTCCTTGATGGCGCAGAAGGCGAGACGCTGCGGGTCTTCGTCCAGGGCGATCCTGTCCGTGGCATTGAGGGTCTCGCGCGGCTGCCGGCGCTTCCCGTAGGCCGGGATGTTGCCGTAGACGAACTCGTTGATCGCCTCGACGAGATACATCTGACCGGTCACCAGATTGCGCTCGTCGAGGAAGACCTTGAAATGCACATGGGTCGCCCGGCCGGGATACCAGCCGGGATAGATCGTCTCGAAACTCGCCCAGCCGTTCGCGTCGCTGGCCTGGGTCCCGCGCAGGAAGGTCTGTCCCAATGTGGAGATCCTTCGCGTGTCGCCCTGACCCTGGTAGCCGGAATAGAGCCCCTGCGCGTCGGCATGCCAGACATCGACGCGGGCGCCCGGGATCGGCGTACAGGCCCCCGCATCGAGCACCCGCAGGCGCAGGCGCAACGGCACGCCGCTGCGACCCTCGGTGATGTCGGAGCGCACGAGGTGCGGATCGAGATAGTACGGTCCCTCGATTGATTGCGGCGTCAGGATGCAGGTGTCGGAATCGAGCGATCCGCGCCCGCGCGGCGGGCCCGGATCGGTGCCGGTCGCGGCGAGGGCGCCCGTGGACGAAGCGGTCAGCCCGAGCAGGGCGGCGCGGCGCGAGAGGCCGGGGCGGGAATAGGGGCCGGGGCGATCGGACATGGCGCAGGGCTCCGGTTCAGGGAACTCCTCTCGGAGATAGGGCGCCTTTTGCGCCGTTCCTGTATCCCGAATATTGCCGTGAACGGCGATGGGCGCGGATCAGCCATTCCGGATCGGCCATTCCGCGGGTGACGACGCGATATGAGGTGTTGCGGTCCGCGCCGCCCCGCGTCTTCATGCGCCGATGTCCGATCTCTTCGCCTCCGCCGGCCTGCAGAACGATGCGCCGCGCCCGCTCGCCGACCGGCTGCGCCCGCGCTCCCTCGCGGAGGTGGTCGGTCAGGAGCACCTGACCGGGCCGGACGGCTCGCTGACCCGGCTCCTCAATTCCAAGTCCTTCGGCTCCCTGGTGTTCTGGGGGCCGCCCGGCACCGGCAAGACCACGGTGGCCCGTCTTCTCGCCCACGAGACCGACCTGAAATTCGAGCAGATCTCGGCGATCTTCTCCGGCATCGCCGACCTGAAGAAGGTCTTCGAGGCGGCGCGCCAGCGCCGGACGATGGGGCAGGGGACGCTGCTCTTCGTGGACGAGATCCACCGCTTCAACCGGGCCCAGCTCGACGCTTTCCTTCCCGTGATGGAGGACGGCACGGTGACGCTCGTCGGCGCCACCACCGAGAATCCGTCCTTCGAGCTCAACGCCGCCCTCCTGTCGCGGGCTCGCGTGCTGCTGTTCCGCTCCCTCGACGACGCCTCCATCGCCAAGCTGCTGGTCCGCGCCGAGGAATTGACGGAACGGCCGCTGCCGCTGGACGAAGAGGCGCGCGGCGTCCTCGTGCGCATGGCCGATGGCGACGGGCGCGCCTGCCTCACCCTCGCCGAGGAGGTGTGGCGCTCGGCCAAGCGGGACGAGATCTTCGACGCCGCCACCCTGCAGGAGATCGTCCAGCGCCGGGCGCCGATCTACGACAAGAGCCAGGAAGGCCATTACAACCTCATCAGCGCCCTGCATAAGACCGTGCGCGGTTCGGACCCGGATGCGGCACTCTACTATCTCTGCCGCATGCTCGACGGGGGCGAGGACCGCCTGTTCATCGCCCGACGCCTCGTGCGGATGGCGGTGGAGGATATCGGGCTCGCCGACCCTCAGGCCCTGGTGGTGGCCACCGCCGCCAAGGACGCGTTCGACTTCCTGGGCTCGCCCGAGGGCGAACTCGCGCTCGCCCAGGTCACGGTCTACCTCGCCTGCGCCCCCAAATCGAACGCGGTCTACACCGCCTACAAGGCGGCGACGCGGGTGGCGAAGGAGCATGGTTCGCTGCCGCCGCCCCGCACCATCCTCAACGGCTCGACCAAGCTGATGCGCAAGATCGGCTACGGCGAGGGCTACCGCTACGATCACGACGAGCCGGACGCATTCTCCGGCCAGGATTACTGGCCGGAACAGCTCGGCCGCCAGCACTTCTACGAGCCCACCGACCGGGGCATGGAGACCCGCTACGGCGACCGCCTCGCCCATTGGGAGCGTCTGCGCAAGGAGCGCCGCGAGGACGCGACGTGACGTGACCGGCCGGGGCAGAGGCTCAGGCCACGTCGGATACCTGGATCTGCAACCGGTTCAGCGCAGCGACGAGCGGGACATCGCGGGAGGAGGGCGCGGGTCGGCCGAGCAGGTAGCCCTGGACCTCCCGGCAGCCTTCGGCCCTGACGAGGTCGAGATGGGCCTGCGTCTCGACGCCCTCGGCCACCGTCGTCACGCCGAGCCGTTTGCCGAGATCGGCCAGCACCCCGACGATCGCCGCGCAATCCGGGCGCTGGATGGCGTCCTGCACGAAGGAGCCGTCGATCTTGATCTTGTCGAAATGGAACGAGCGCAGGTGCGCCAGGGAGGAGAACCCGGTCCCGAAATCGTCCAGCGCCACACGGACCCCGAGGTCGCGCACGCGCCGCAGGTCGGCGAGGCAATCGAGTTCGTCGGCCAGGAGAGCGCTTTCGGTGATCTCGATCTCGAGCCGGCTCGGCTCCAGGCCGGCGCGCACCAGCGCCGTGAGGATGTTCGTGGCGAGGGTGCCCTTGCCGAGCTGCTTGGCCGAGACGTTGACCGCGACGCGGACGTCGTCGTCCCAGCCGGCGGCGTCCTGGCAGGCGCGGTTGAGCACCCAGATTCCGAGTTCGTCGATCAGGCCGCTTTCCTCGGCGACCGGGACGAACTCGACCGGCGAAATCCATCCCCGCCGCTCGTGGTACCAGCGGATCAGGCCCTCGCGGGCCGTGATGCGGCCCGTCTCGATATCGGTGATGGACTGGTAGAACAGGAACAGGCCCTTGCCTTCGGTGAGGGCCTCGCGCAGCTTGCCTTCGAGGCGCACGCGCTCGTACAGGCGGAACTCCATGTCGGGTGTGAAGACCCGGAACGTCTTCTTGCCGGCCGCCTTGGCGGCATAGAGCGCCATGTCCGCACGGGACAGGAGCAGTTCCGAGTCCGTTCCATGTTCGGGGGCCGCCGCGACGCCGATCGAGGCGCCGATCTCGAGGCGCCGATCGACCTCGACCTGATAGGGTCTCACGATCTCGCGGATCAGATCCTCGGCGAGGGCCGAGGCCTCCGCCACGCCCGCATCCGCGATCAGGATGGCGAATTCGTCTCCGCCCAGGCGCGCGACCAGAGTTCCGGGGCGCACGCAATGGGCGCGGAGGCGGTCCGCCACGCGGCTCAGAAGGATGTCGCCCACGAGATGCCCGTTGGAATCGTTGACGAACTTGAAGCCATCGAGATCGATGAAGAGCAGGCCGAGCCGGCAATCGGGGGAGGACAGGCGGGCATTCAGGTGTTCGCGGAACGTGTTGCGGTTGGCGAGCGCCGTCAGGGTATCGAAATGCGCGAGTTGCTGGATGCGCGCCTCGGCCGCGACCTGCTGTGTGATGACCGACCAGGTCAGCATCGGTCCGAGATAGGCGCCGTCCGTTCCGGTCACCGCCGTCACTTGGAGATCCAGCACCTCTGACCCGAGCTTGATCCTGGCCCGGTGGGGCAGGTTGGCCGGATCGGACAGGAGCTTTCGCTGGTGTTCCGGATGGCGATGGAAGACGTCGATCGAGGCGCCGAGGAGTTCCGACGGCCTGATCGGCAGCAGGTCCTTGATCTGCCCGAGCGTCCGCATTGATGTCTCGTTGAGGTAGGTGATGTTGAAGCTGACGGGATCCACCGTCATCACCGCCACCGGCATGTCGTCGATCATCCGCTGCAGGCGATATTCCTCCTGCTCCTTGGCGACTTCCGCGGTGGCGATGGCCCAGACCAGCAGCGCGCGGCTGACCCGCCCCGTGGAATCGGGCAGGGCGTGGATGTGCAGGTCGAGCCACTCGGTGCCGAAGCAGATGCGGGCCTTGTGCGGGAGCTGGGCGGCGTCGGAGAGCAGGCCGCGCTGATAGGCCGGATTCTTGTGAAATACGTCGATGGACGTGCCGACGATGTCCACCGGGTCGAAGCCCAGCGTGTCGCGGATCGATTCGAGCAGGGCGATGGAGCACGGATTGGCATAGTCGATCTCGAACGTGTCGAGATTGCAGGTCATCGCACCGACCGGGAGCGTCTCGAACATGCGCTCGAACGAAAGCGGCTCCACCGGCCGCACCGCCCCGGCTGGCGCCCTTCCGAAAACCGGACAACCCGACATCGACCTCATCCCAATCGCGAACATCACGCGCGCCGAACGGGCACGCTGGAGGCTCCAGCCGGCGAGCGCCCCCCTCGGCGGCGGGAAACTGCGAGGACTATCCACTCGATCGATATCTGACCGAACAATACTTAACTACGCTTTAAGTGGTTGCGATTTTTTACATTATATCGCATAATTCAACTGAATTATGCGGATCATTATTTGAATTGGAAAGCAAAGCCCTGGCAATCGCGCCGAGCGAAGATCGGCTCCGAAATCACGTCGGGATCGAGCATCCCGTAAGCTCTCGATCGCATGGGTTCTTCAAATGCCGGATCCGCACCATGCCCGTTGCATCACCGAGACCGACGCGCGGAACTCGATCGTGCGGCGACATCACGAATCGCTCCTTACGGCGCCCCCGAGACTTGCTCGCCCGACGCGTGCTGTCCGAGACACCGCTCCCCGAGCCCGCTCGCTCGAAAGAGAGGCACCATCAGCCGGAGGCAATGCCAGGAGAATGAGCCTGCACGAGAGCCAGTCGCTCCGGGTCGAGATGCAGGCCTGCCGCTGGGCCGAGTTCTGCGTCTGCCTCGCCCCGCGCCTGCGCGAGGCCTTCGGCGGGGAGGGAGCCGGCTGGGAGGCCGGGAACCTGCACCGCCTCTGCACGCGGGCCGGGCCGGGCCTGATCCGGGTCGATGCCGACAAAGTCACATATCCGGCCCATATCCTCCTGCGCTACGACCTCGAATCGGCAACGATCCTCGGCGATATCGAGGTGGCCTACACGCTCGGCGCCATGGCCGCTGCGCAAGCCTTCCGCACCGCCTGCGATAGCCTGCCCGGCACCTTCGCCGACCTCGCCGAAGGCGATTTCACTGCGTTGCTCGGATGGCTGCGCGACAGCGTCCATAGCCGTGACGGCGTCCCGGAGACCGACGAACTTCTCGTCGCCGCCACCGGTGCGCTGCTCGGAGCGGGATATTTTCTCCGCCACCCGCGCCGACGGTTATCCCAGGGACGGCTGAACCAGGCCCAACGGCCACTCTTCTCGACAATATGGTCAAGCTTTGTTCTTGCAAGCTGTCATCGCAGTCCATCATGATACGCAACCAGAGATAGATTTCTGATGGATTCGTATCGTGTGGATCGTGGCGCTCCTTCTGCTCGCGGCGGGCATTCTCGTCTGGATCATCAGCGGCAAACGCGGCTCCGACACGAACGTCGACGAAATGGTGCGCCGGGCGCGTTCGCCACTGGCGAAGCTGATCGGCATTCCGATCGAGCGCGTGCGTGACGTCCGGCTCGCAGCCGTGACGCTGATGCTACAGGTCGCTCGGACCGGAAGTCCCGTGACCGCGGCGGAGAAGTCGCGAATTCTCGAATTCATGAGAGATCCCCTCGAAGTCGAGGCGATATCGGCGATGTACGAGGTTGCCTGGAGCTACACCCAGGCACGCAGACCATTCCCACTGCTGGCAGGTGAATTGCTCCCACTCCTGCGCGAGACGCTGACGCCCGACGAGCGCCTGCAACTCGTGGACATGCTGATTGCGGTCGCAAGCGCGCATTCGGAGATGGGCGAGTTGCAGCACAAGGCGATTACGCAGTTCAGGGAAGACCTCATGGCCGCAAGCCCTGCGTTGAAGGCGAGCCGGGCCGGCGATTCCGGACGCTGAGACCGGTGGACCCGGCGCGGCGCAGCCTGTAGGTCGGCGGCCCCCATTCCAGCGGACCTTCGTCCGGAGACCTTCATGGCGGCCTGCGGCCTCGATTTCGGCACGTCCAACACAACGCTCGGCCTCGTCACCGAGGGGCGGCCCGCCTTGCTGCGGCTGGAGGGCGACCACGTCACGATTCCGAGCGCGATCTTCTTTCCCCCCGGCCAGGCGGCCCTCGTCGGCCGCGCGGCCATGGCCGAGTATGTCGAGGGCACGCCGGGACGGCTGATGCGGAGCCTGAAATCGGTGCTCGGCTCCTCCCTGCTCGAGGAGACGACGCCGGTCGGGCGCGAGCGGATCCGCTTTCGCGACGTCATCGCCCGCTACCTCGCCGCCGTGAAGGCACGGGCCGAAGCGCAGGCGGGGACGGGCATCGACACCGTGGTGCATGGCCGGCCGGTCCATTTCGTCGACGGCGATCCCGCGGGCGATGCCCGGGCCGAGGACGCCCTGCGCGAGATCGCCGGGAGCATCGGCTTCCGCCACGTCTCGTTCCAGTACGAGCCCATCGCGGCGGCGCTCGATTACGAGCAGCAGGTGAGGGGAGAGGAGATCGCCCTCATCGCCGATATCGGCGGCGGCACCTCGGATTTCTCCATCGTGCGGCTCTCGCCCGAGCGCCATGCCAAGGTGGATCGGTCCGGCGACATCCTGGCCAATGACGGCGTGCGCATCGGCGGCACCGATTTCGACCGGCGCCTCAGCCTCGGGACGGTGATGCCGCTGTTCGGCCTCGGCAGCCCGATGAACCGGGGCGACCTCGACGTACCGAGCGGCTATTTCCACGACCTCGCCACCTGGTCGAGCATCAACCGGCTCTACAACGCCAAGACCCTGCGCGAGATCGAGGAGGTCCGCCGCGATGCGCGCCGGCCGGACCTGATCGGGCGGCTCTACACGGTGGTGGAGGCCGAGCGCGGCCATTCCCTGGCGATGGAAGTCGAGGGCGCCAAGATCGCGGCCTCGGATGCGGGCCATGGCGGGGTCGCCCTCGGCTGGGTCGAGCCGGGACTCTCGGCCGACCTCGACCATGCCGCGCTCGTGGCACAGACGGAGGAGCTTTCCCGCCGGATCGCCGAGCGGATCGGGCGCTGCCTGAAACAGGCGGGATTGCAGGCCGACGATATCGACGCCCTGTTCCTCACCGGCGGCTCCACCGGCCTGCCGCATGTGCGCGCCGCGCTGGTGGCGGGCGTGCCGAAGGCCCGCATCGTCGACGGCGACACGTTCGGCTCGGTCGGGACCGGCCTCACCATCGAGGCGGGGCGCCGCGCGGCCTGACATCCCGTCCTCGTGGCGCTTTGCCGAGAGAGGCGAGGGTGTTACGAGCACGCGATGACCACAAGACCACCATCACGCGGCGGCGCCGGGCGCAAGGGCTCGGGAGCCGGCAAGGGCGGACCGCCCTCCGGCGGCGGCAAGCCGTACCGCACCGGCAGGCCCGGCGCATTCCGCCGGCCCGACCGCGAAGGCACCGGCCCGCGCACCAGTGCCCTCGACGCCGCCCAGCGCGCGGCGCAGATGCGCGGGGAGGCCGACAAGCGCGCGCCCTGGCGCCCCGGCGACGCCCCGGAGGAGACGGCCGACGACGTCGTGGCGGCGCCCCGCGCCCCGCGGACCCGCGCGCCGCGCAACGAGGTCGCGGCGAAAGCCTTCGATGCGCCGCGCCCCCGCCGCGCCGGCACCAAGCCCCCCGAGCCCGTGGCCGAGGGACCGACGCGGCGCGAGCAGCGTGCCGCCGCCTCCGCCACGCTTGCCTCCGGCGTTCAGACGCTGATCGTCGAGGACGACGAGGCCGAGATGCGGATCGACCGCTTCCTCACCACGCGCTTCCCGCAACTGCCCTTCACCCGCGTGCAGAGCATCGTCCGCAAGGGCGAGCTTCGTGTGGACGGCAAGCGGGCCAAGCCTAACGACCGCCTGCTGCCCGGCATGAGCGTACGCGTGCCGCCGCTCAAGCTCGACCCCGTCGCGGACCGTCCGCGCAGTATCGCCCGCGACGCCACCGACGCCGACTTCCTGCGCTCCCTCATCCTCTACGAGGATGCGGACATGATGGTCCTGAACAAGCCCTTCGGCCTCGCGGTTCAGGGCGGCTCCGGCACCGTGCGCCATGTGGACGGGCTGCTGGAGGCCCTGACCGGGCCCGACGGACAGAAGCCGCGCCTCGTCCACCGCCTCGACAAGGACACCGCCGGCTGCCTCATCGTCGCCAAGACGCGGATCGCCGCCTCGACGCTGGCCAAGAGCTTTCGGTCGCGGGCTGCCCGCAAGGTCTATTGGGCGCTCACCGCCGGCGTCCCGCGCGTTCCGCAGGGCCGGATCTCGACCTACCTCGCCAAGGAGGAGCCCACGGACGGCGACGCCCGCATGCGGGTGGCGCAGCATGGCGACGAGGGGGCCGCCCACGCGCTGACCTATTACGCCATGGTGGACAACGCCGCGCAGAAGCTCTCATGGCTGTCGCTGAAACCGGTGACGGGACGCACCCACCAGCTCCGCGCCCATGCGGCGCATATCGGCCACCCCATCGTCGGCGATCCGAAATATTTCAGCATCGAGAACTGGGAACTGCCCGGCGGTATCCAGAACCGACTGCACCTGCTCGCCCGGCGCATCGTCATCCCGCATCCGCGCACGGCGAAGCCCGTGGACGTGACCGCGCCCTTGCCGGCGCACATGGCGCAGAGCTGGAACCTGCTCGGCTTCGACGCGTCGCGCTACGATCCCATCGTCGAAGCACCGGAGGCCTGAACCGATTCCGGCAGAGGAGATCGGGTCAATCAGGCAAGTCGGCGGCGTGCCGCACGCGGATTCGCCTTCGATCATGCGTCTTCGATCATGCGCCTTGGCAATCGGACGCCATGCCTTATCCTTGATGCAGGCTTCTTGGCGCCGACATTCCGTGCTCTTGCAGCGAGACAACATGCCGATGACGTTCGCGACCATGGCCTGCACCGCACTCGTCGGCCTGTTCGTATGCCTCGGATCAGCCTCGCTGACCTCCGAGGCCGTGGCTCAGGCGCCCAACCCGCAACAGCCCCAGCCGGCACCGGCGCCGAAGGCGACGCCGGTGCCGGCCGCGCAGAACCAGGCGCCGCCGCCCCCTGCCGTCGGCCGCCAGGGCGCGCAGACACGAGCAGGAGACCGCCGGCGGCGGTCCTATGCCAGCTGCAACCGGCTCTCCCATGCGCGCAACCTGCGCGGCGGCGTGCGGCGGCGCTTCCTGATCCGCTGCAAGCTCGGCTACGAGCGCCCGAAGCCCGGGCAGAACCCGGCCCAGCAATCCCCGCAGGGGCGTCAGCCGTGAGGCGCCAATGTCGCCGAGGATCCGAGCCATGAGGCGGCCATGTCGCCGAGGATCCGAGCCGTGAGGCGGTCGCGCCGTAGGGTCCGGTGAAGCTCGTCGTCTTCGACGTGGACGGGACGCTGGTCGACAGCCAGCATCTCATCGTCGCCGCCCAGGGCATGGCCTTCGCCGAACACGGCATGGAGGCGCCCACCCGTGCCGTCTCCCTCTCGGTGGTCGGGCTGTCGCTGCCCCAGGCCTTCCGGCGCCTCGTGGGCGAGCAGGGGCCCATCGAGAGCCTGTCGGAGAGCTACAAGCGGGCCTTCAACACGCTGCGGCTCGACCCCTCCTACGAGGAACCGCTGTTTCCCGGCATGGGCGACCTGATCGAGCGCCTGCGCGCGCGCGAAGACCTGCGGCTGGGCCTCGCCACGGGCAAATCGCGGCGCGGCGTCGACCGGCTGATCGAGAGCCACGGCTGGGGCGACGTGTTCGCCACCACCCAGACCGCGGACGATGCGCCGTCGAAGCCGGATCCGACGATGCTGCGTCGGGCGATGGCCGATGTGGGCGCCGTGCCCGAGACCACGGTGATGATCGGCGACACTACCTACGACATGGACATGGCGGTGAGCGCCGGCGCGGCGGCCATCGGAGTCGCCTGGGGCTATCACCCGCCCGGCGCCCTGTTCGGAGCCGGGGCGGTGACGGTGGTAGAAACCGCCTCGGCGCTGGGCGAGCTGTTCTCGGGCGGCCTGCGCGACGTCGGCGGCGACACCATCGTCGGAGACTTGGCACCCGAATAGCGATCGGCTCGGCGCTCGCGGGCCGTGACGCGATGCGCTAGAACCCCGCTCCATGATGAGCAACGACGATCCCGCCGGCTGGCTCGGCGCCTCCGATGATCCTCCCGTTCACGATCCGCACCGGTCCGTGCGCGCGCAGACGCGCGTCGCCCTGCCGAAGCGGTTCTACACGCAGGCCGGTCTCGCCGGGGAGGAGGACGGCTTTCGCCTGACCCTCGACGGACGGCCCGCCAACACGCCGGCCCGCAACCCGCTGCGCCTGCCGACGCGGGCGCTCGCCGAGGCCGTGGCGGCGGAATGGGCGGCACAGGTCGACGTCATCGACCCTTCGATCATGCCGCTGACGCGCCTCGCCAACACTGCCATCGACGGCGTCGCGCCCCGGCGCGGGGCGGTGATCGACGATCTCTCGGCCTATGCCGGCACGGATCTCGTGGCCTATCGCGCCGCCGACCCCGAACGCCTCGTGGCCGATCAGGCCCGCGCCTGGGACCCCGTGCTCGACTGGGCGCACGAGACCTTCGGCGCCCGCCTCATCCTCAGCGAGGGGGTGATGCACGTCACCCAACCGGAGAAGTCGGTGGCCGCCCTGCGCGGGGCCATCGCGGCCGTGGACGGGCCGTTCCGGCTGGCGGCGCTCCACACCATGACGACGCTGACCGGCTCGCTTCTCATCGCTCTCGCGACCCTGCACGGGCGCCTGACCCCGCAGGAGGCCTGGATCGCCGCCCATGTGGACGAGGCCTATCAGGCCAGTGTCTGGGGCAGCGACGCCGAGGCGGAGGCGCGCCACGCCCTGCGGAAGGCGGAGTTCGAGGCCGCGGCGACGGTATCGACGCTGGCGCTTTAAATCCGTTTTCGCTGCCTTTGGCTCGTGCTAAGGCGCATTTGACGTATACCGCCAAGCCTCGCTGCGGGAAGCGGCACGGCATCCTCCCTCTTATCCATCTCAGGGCCCGAACAGCATGAAGGACATTCTCGAACGGCTCGAAGAGCGGCGCGCGGAAGCCCGGCTCGGCGGCGGTGAGAACCGGGTCGTCGCCCAGCACAAGCGCGGCAAGCTGACGGCGCGCGAGCGCATCGAGCTCCTCCTCGACCACGGGTCGTTCGAAGAATTCGACATGTTCGTGCAGCACCGCTCGACCGACTTCGGGATGGAGAAGCAGAAGATCCCCGGCGACGGCGTCGTCACCGGCTGGGGCACCATCAACGGCCGCACGGTCTTCCTGTTCTCGAAGGACTTCACGGTGTTCGGCGGCTCCCTCTCGGAGACCCACGCCCAGAAGATCATCAAGGTCCAGGACATGGCGCTCAAGATGCGCGCCCCGATCATCGGCATCTTCGATGCCGGCGGAGCCCGCATCCAGGAGGGCGTCGCCGCGCTCGGCGGCTACGGCGAGGTGTTCCGCCGCAACGTCGCCGCCTCCGGCGTCATCCCGCAGATCTCCGTCATCATGGGGCCGTGCGCCGGCGGCGACGTCTATTCGCCGGCCATGACCGACTTCATCTTCATGGTCCGCGACACGAGCTACATGTTCGTCACCGGCCCCGACGTGGTGAAGACCGTGACCAACGAGGTGGTGACGGCCGAGGAACTGGGTGGGGCCAAGGTCCACACCACCAAGTCCTCCATCGCCGACGGCTCGTTCGAGAACGATGTCGAGGCGATCCTGCAGGTCCGCCGCCTGCTCGACTTCCTGCCCGCCAACAACATCGACGGCGTGCCGGAGATCGAGAGCTTCGACGATCCGCTGCGCCTCGACAAGTCCCTCGATACCCTGATCCCGGACAACCCGAACAAGCCCTACGACATGGGCGAGCTGATCCGGCGCGTGGTCGACGAGGGCGATTTCTTCGAGATCCAGGCGACCTACGCCCGCAACATCATCACCGGCTTCGGCCGCATCGAGGGCCGCACCGTGGGCTTCGTCGCCAACCAGCCGATGGTGCTGGCCGGCGTGCTCGATTCCGACGCCTCCCGCAAGGCCGCCCGCTTCGTCCGCTTCTGCAACGCCTTCTCGATCCCGATCGTCACCTTCGTGGACGTCCCCGGCTTCCTTCCGGGAACGGCCCAGGAATATGGCGGCCTGATCAAGCACGGCGCCAAGCTGCTCTTCGCCTACAGCCAGGCCACGGTGCCGCTGGTGACGATCATCACCCGCAAGGCCTTCGGCGGCGCCTACGACGTGATGGCCTCCAAGCATGTGGGCGCCGACATCAACTACGCCTGGCCCACCGCACAGATCGCGGTGATGGGCGCCAAGGGCGCGGTGGAGATCATCTTCCGCAGCGAGATCGGCGACACCGACAAGATCGCCGCGCGCACCGGCGAGTACGAGGACCGCTTCCTCTCGCCCTTCGTGGCGGCCGAGCGCGGCTATATCGACGAGGTGATCATGCCCCACTCGACGCGCAAGCGCATCGCCCGGGCGCTCGGCATGCTGCGCACCAAGGAGATGGAGCAGCCCTGGAAGAAGCACGACAACATCCCGCTCTGAGCGAGAGAGGGCTTCCCGCCAGGGGAGCCATTTCCCGGCCGCCCGCCGCGAAGCGGAGGGTGAGCCGAGACCCAGCACGGGAATTGCCGCGCAGCGGCTCGTGCCCGATGGCGCCAGACGCGGACGCTGCGCGGCTTCCCGTGCTGGCCCCCGGATCGGGTTCCGCTTTCGCTCCACCCGTCCGGGGAAGGGATGGGTGCCGGGGTCTGCGATGACGTCTTCGGCAATCCCTGTCTCGATCACATGATCAGGGCGCAGGATGGGACAGCCGAACGCCCTTCAATCCGCGCTGCGCTCGAAGATCAGGTTCAGCCGCGTGCGGGCGATCTGGCGGTAGCCGCGCGCTTCCAGCAGGCCGACGAGGTCGATCTGCCACTGGGCCGTGCCGTCCTCGATGACGAGGAGGCGGGGATGCAGGGAGGCCGGCGCCTCGCGCAGGAACGGCTCCAGGATCAGGTCCTCGGCGCCCTCCACGTCGAGCTTCATCGCGTCGATGCGGGTGATGCCTTCGCCCTGGGCGAGGCCCAGCAGGGTCACCGCCGGCACGCGGATCTGCGCGCCCTCGTTGGTGCCGACGATCTTCAGGCTCGATTCGCCGCGGTTGCGCGGATCGACGAACAGGGTGAGTTCGCCGGCCTTGTCGGCTACCGCGCAGGCCACCGCCTTCACCGTGCCGAACGGGTTCAGGCCGATATTGTAGGTCAGCCGGTCGAACACGTCGGGCTGCGGCTCGACGGCGAGGATGCGGGCGCGCGGCCCGGCGAAGGCCGCCACAGACAAGGCGTAGGCGCCGATATTCGCCCCGATATCCAGGAAGGTGCAGCCGGGCTCCAGCCGCGATTTCAGCAGCGCACGCTCTTCGGGATCGAAGAATTGCGGCGTGAACAGCACCTTCTTCTCGCAATTGTTGTTGTAGGGATGCAGCCGCATCCGCGCACCGAACCGCTCCACGTCGAGGGGCTGTCCGTGCAGCATCGTGATCGCCATCCGGCGCAACAGGAAGCCGAGGCGTCGCCCCGCCCAGCTCCGGCCGGACAGTTTCACCGTGCGATCGGTGATGCGCGCGACGAGCCCCGTGGGCGCGTAAGTGCCGAAGGGCGGGATGCCGGAAGAATGCGTGTCGGTCATTGCGGCGGGTGATGCCAGCCCGAGGGGCGCACGGCAAGCGCCACCTGCCGGGCCGGCCTTCGCCGATGCCTCTGCACAAATCCGCGCCATGCCTGAAAACAACGCAAGTTCCCGATCATCGAATGCGCAGGCGACCATGAGGGAGGCAGCCTGACGGCGGCCGGAATGGTCGTCCGACCCGGCTCCCGAGGCTCTTCCCAGAGCGCGACGGCGCGATGACGGCCGGCCTTTCGAGACGCGCTCCACTTGGCATGTGCGATGCAACAGGGCCGTCCGTGGGCAACGGCGCCCGCGAGAGGCGCCTCGTCCCACAGGCGGCTCGTGCTCACTGTGGCGTGAGCGACCAGTCTCTCCCCACCCCGCAGGACGGGGGCCACTCGCGAGGAGTGCCGGGAGAAATCCGATCGCCTGGAGCCCCTCCGATGCAATCCCGAAAAGCCACCCGAATCGATCTCTTCAGCCTCGCCACGCCGCAGATGCGGGCCTTCCACATCACCTGGCTCGCCTTCTTCGTCTGCTTCTTCGCCTGGTTCGCTGTCGCGCCGCTGATGCCGGTGATCAAGGGCGAGTTCCACCTGACCAACGATCAGGTCTACAATATCAACATCGCCGCCGTGGGCATCACCATCCTGGTGCGCCTGCTGATCGGGCCGATGTGCGACCGCTTCGGCCCGCGGCTCACCTATACCGCCCTGCTGACCCTGGGCGCGATCCCGGTGATCGGCATCGCCTTCGCCAATTCCTACGAAAGCTTCCTGTTCTTCCGCCTCGCCATCGGCGCCATCGGGGCGAGCTTCGTCATCACCCAGTTCCACACCTCGGTGATGTTCGCGCCGAACGTGGTGGGCACCGCCAACGCCACCGTGGGCGGCTGGGGCAATGCCGGCGGCGGCGTCACCCAAAGCGTGATGCCGCTCATCCTCGCGGCCCTCCTCAGCCTCGGCGTCGAGAAGACGATGGGCTGGCGCCTGTCGATGATCGTGCCCGGCGTGATGATGCTGATCGTCGCCGTCCTGTACTACCGCTTCACCCAGGATACGCCCGAGGGCAACATCATGGAGCTGCGCGCCCGCGGCGTGGCGGTGGATTCCGGCAAGAAGGGCGGCTGGGCGGTCTTCAAGCAGGCGATGGTGAATTACCGTGTCTGGATGCTCGCCATCACCTACGGCGCCTGCTTCGGCGTCGAGATCTTCATCCATGCAGTGGCGGCGACCTATTATGTCGAGCGTTTCGGCCTCGATCTGACCCAGGCCGGCATGGCGGCGGGCAGCTTCGGCCTGCTGGCCCTATTCGCCCGCGCGCTCGGCGGCATCGCCTCCGACCGGGTCGCCCGCTCGAAGGGCCTCGACGGACGCACGCTGCTCCTGTTCACGCTGATGGTCGGCGAGGGGCTCGGCCTCCTCGCCTTCGCCTATGCCGGCTCGGTGACCCTCGCCGTCGTCGCGATGCTGGCCTTCGGCCTGTTCACCCACATGGCCTGCGGCGCCACCTACGCCCTTGTGCCGTTCATCGACCGCAAGGCGCTCGGCGGCGTCGCCGGCATCATCGGCGCCGGCGGCAATGTCGGCGCCGTGGCGGCGGGCTTCCTCCTGAAAGGTGTCGGCAACCTGCCCGGCGCCCTGTTCATCCTCGGCATCGCCGTGCTGATCTCGTCGCTCTGCGCCATCTCGGTGCGCTTCTCGCTCACCCACAAGGAGAACGAGCAGAAGCTCTACGACGAGGCTGTCGCCCAGCGCGCCGTCACCAGCGGCCAGCCCGTCTTCGCCTGAACCATCGACGGAACGACGATCAACCGGGGGGCTGCGGCGCGCGCCGCGGCCCCTCTTTCGTATTTCGATCTAGGGAGGGAGAGAACAGACCACCTTTCCCAGACGCCTGCAGCGACAGCGGAAGGCGATCCGGGACCCAGCGCGAGACGTGCCGCGTCAGCGGCTTCAGATGAACGGCCGCGTCGCGGCTTTCTGCGCTGGGCCCCGGATCGGGTTCCGCTGCGCTCCACCCGTCCGGGGAAGGGGGCGCAGTTGGAGAGGGGTGAGCGTGATCGCCATGGCCCGGCCACCGACTTTCGTCGTGCGATCCGGAGGAGGCGAAAACCTCCACCTTTCCCGGACGCCTGCAGCATCAGCGGAAGGCGATCCGGGACCCAGCGCGAGACGTGCCGCGGGAGCGGCTTCAGATGAACGGCCGCGTCGCGGCTTTCTGCGCTGGGCCCCGGATCGGGTTCCGCCGCGCTCCACCCGTCCGGGGAAGGGGGCGCAGGAGAAGGGGGCGCAGCGGGAACGGGTCGGTTTCCACGAAAAAACCCTCAGCCCAGGGCGGCCTGAAGCTTGCCGAAACAGCTCCGCCAATCGGCCCGATAGGCGTTCCGGACATCCGCGCTGACGATGCGGCGATGGGTGAGCGTGATCTCCGTGGCTCGGTCGCCGACGGAGAGCAGATCGACATGGACCACGGTCTCGCCGACGCGCAGGAGCGGGTTCGGCCCGTCATAGATCCAGGTCTGATGCAGGTGATGCCCGCGCCGGATGTCTTCGTAATGCCCGGTCACGGTATGGGGCGCCCCGCTCGCGTCGCGCCCCCGCAGCAGAAACGCGCCGCCCACTCGCGGGTCGGTCTCCACGTGCTCCACCACGGACGTGCCGGGTGCGAGCCAGCGCATGATCAGGAGAGGATCGGTCCAGGCTCGGAACACGTCCGGCTGCGGCGCGCGCACCACGTGTTTGAGGACGACGACGGGAACGATCTGGATCATGGGCCGTCCGTCTCCTCGACAATCCACCGGCACGGGTCGCGCTGCAGCGCAATGACGATCCCGTCGTTCATCGCGCCGGAGCCGCCGGGCGGCAAGGGCAGGCGCGTCGGACGATCCCCTGCGGGACGAGGGAAACGATCTCTTGTCACCGCCTCGGCCGCGCATGCCTTGCCTCCGCCCTGCCGAAGGGCGAGTCTGGCGGCCGATGGGGGCGAGCCCTCGACCGATGGCGACTTCTTCGAAAGGCATGGACGAGCCGATGCAGACCTTCGATTCCGACGGGACCACCATCGCCTATATCGACGTGCCGGCGAAGGGCGGGAGCGGTGATCCGATCGTGCTGATCCACGGCTTCGCCTCGAACCATTCGGTCAACTGGGTCAACACGCTCTGGGTGAGGACCCTGTCCGAGGCGGGGCGCCGGGTCGTCGCCCTCGACAATCGCGGGCATGGCGAGAGCGAGAAGCTGTACGATCCCGAGGCCTACGGCTCCGACATCATGGCGCAGGACGCGCGCCGCCTGCTCGACCATCTCGGCATCGAGCGCGCCGACATCATGGGCTATTCCATGGGCGCGCGGATCTCGGCCTATCTCGCCCTCGACAATCCGGAACGCGTCCGCTCGGTGCTCCTCGGCGGGCTCGGGCTGCATCTGGTGGAGGGCAGGGGCCTGCCCAACGGCATCGCCGAAGCCCTCGAAGCGCCCGCCGGCGAGAAGGCGCCCAACCTCACGGCCGCCGCCTTCCGCACCTTCGCCGAGCAGACCAAGAGCGATCTCAAGGCGCTCGCCGCCTGCATGCGCGGCTCGCGACAGACCCTATCGCGAGAGGAGGTCTCGCAGATCGAGGCACCGACCCTCGTCACGGTGGGGACCCTCGACACGGTGGCGGGCTCGGCTCCGGCCCTCGCCGCGCTCATGCCGAACGCGAAGAGCCTCGAACTGCCCAACCGCGACCACAGCACGGCGGTGGGCGACAAGCTGCACCGGCAGGGCGTCCTCGCCTTCCTCGACGAGCGGCCCTGAGGAAGATGGATCATACGCTCTCCGGACGATCGGTTCGGCCGATCGAGACCGTCGCTGCGGGAAATGATCCAGTGGTCAAAACCTGACGGTTGGTACCGTCCGTTCACGACCGAGGCTGTGTGAAAACGCGGAGGCAGTAGAAGAACTTCCTCTCAAGCTCCATGGGTTGCGTTGGAATAGGCATTCCTATGGCATCTGAGGCAGCCTGTAAGACGCTTGAATGCCTAACGCATTGAAGACTATTCCGCGATTTCAGAGCCGTCCTGCGTTTTCACACAGCCTTGACCCGTTGCGGACCTTGGTACGATTGATATCTATGCTTCATGAGCACAGCGGCTGAACCAGTTGAAACTGAAATTCGGCGATCTTTCCCAACCCATCGCCCCGAAGATTTCGGTTCGATCTCGAAAGGTGATCGTGAGGAGGATATCCGCATTGGGGCGGATCTCGCTGTAATAACTGATTGGAGCACCCTCCCGCCAGACACGGTGGCTGAGATAGACCGTCATAGCGGCTTTGGGTTCCTTACCAACGAGGCGGCTCGTTTCTACCTTCCTGCGTTCATAATTGCTGACCTACGAGGTGCTGATCTTAATTCCGATCCGGCATCTTACCTCTGCGTCTTTGACCCCTCTACTACAACAGACGAAGTTATCGCTTGGCAGCTAGCGCTCCTAAGAGAGCGTTGGGATGCATTGGACCCAGGGCAAGCCAGGGCAGTTTGCCGCTACTTGGAATGGTGCATCGCGGCGCGGGCGAAAGGGAATGAACGTGAGGTATCCTTCTCGCTGTCGGCTTACTGGTATCAACGAACTTGACGTCAGATACCCACGCTTCTCAGATGCTTGTGGATAGGTACCAAGCGTCGGATTACCACTATTAACGCGTGTCTCCTCTCCGGAAAGGAGAGGGCGCCCGTCGCGGCCACGCGATCTGAGGCAATCGAGATCAGCTCTTCAGCCGATAGCCGGTCCGGAAGATCCAGACCACGCCGCCGAGGCAGGCGGCCAGGAAGACCAGGGTCATGGCGAGGCTGATCTCCACCCTCACGTCGGAGGCGCCGAAGAAGCTCCAGCGGAAGCCGCTGATGAGATAGACGACCGGGTTGACGAGGCTCACCGCCCGCCAGAACGGCGGCAGCATCTCGATGGAATAGAAACTGCCGCCGAGGAAGGTCAGCGGCGTCACGATGAGGAGCGGCACGAGTTGAAGCTTCTCGAACCCGTCGGCCCAAAGCCCGATGAGGAAGCCGAACAGGCTGAACGTCACCGCCGTGAGGAGCAGGAACGCCACCATCCAGATCGGATGCTCGATGCGCAGGGGCACGAACAGCGCGGCCGTCGCCAGGATGATGAGGCCGATCAGGATGGATTTCGAGGCGGCCGCCCCGACATAGCCGAGCACGATCTCGAGCGGCGAGACCGGCGCCGACAGGATCTCGTAGATCGTGCCGGCGAAGCGCGGGAAGTAGATGCCGAACGAGGCATTGGCTATGCTCTGCGTCAGCAGCGAGAGCATGATCAGGCCGGGCACGATGAAGGCGCCGTAGGCGACCCCGTCCACCGAGGCCACGCGGGCACCGATCGCCGCGCCGAAGACCACGAAGTAGAGCGATGTGGCGATCACTGGCGCCACGATGCTCTGCAGACCGGTGCGCCAGAAGCGGGCCATCTCGAAGAGGTAGATCGCGCTGACGGCCGGCCAGTTCATCGACAGCGGGTTCATGCCTGCTCCCTCACGAGATCGACGAAGATGTCCTCGAGCGAACTCTGGCTGGTGGAGAGATCGCGGAACGGGATGCCGGCGGCGGTGAGATCGGTGAGGAGCGTGGTGATCCCGGTGCGCTCGCCCTTGGTGTCGTAGGTGTAGACGAGTTCCTGGCCGTCCGCCGACAAAGCGAGGCCGTGCAGCGCCAGTTCGTCCGGCAGAGCGGGGAGGGGGTTCTGCAATTGAAGCGTCAGCTGCTTCTTGCCGAGCTTGCGCATCAGCTCCGCCTTCTCCTCCACGAGAATGATCCGGCCCTTACGGATCACGCCGACGCGGTCGGCCATCTCCTCGGCCTCGTCGATGTAATGGGTGGTGAGGATGATGGTGACGCCCTGGTCGCGGAGCTTGCGCACCAGCCGCCACATGTCCTGCCGCAATTCCACGTCGACGCCCGCCGTCGGCTCGTCGAGGAACAGGATGCGCGGCTCGTGGCTGAGCGCTTTCGCGATGAGCACGCGCCGCTTCATGCCGCCCGACAGGGTCATGATCCGGCTGTCCTTCTTGTCCCACAGGGACAGGTCGCGCAGCACCCGCTCGATATGGGCCGGATCGGCCTTCATGCCGAACAGGCCGCGGCTGAAGCTCGTCGTCGCCCAGACCGTCTCGAACGCGTCGGTGGTGAGTTCCTGCGGCACGAGGCCGATGGCCCGGCGTGCCTCGCGGTAATCCCCGGTGATGTCGTGGCCATCCACCGTCACGGTGCCGGAGCTGGCACGGACGAGGCCGCAGACGATGCTGATCAGCGTGGTCTTGCCGGCGCCGTTGGGGCCGAGCAGCGCGAAGATCTCGCCCTTGGCGATGGTGAGGTCGATGTCCTTCAGAGCATGGAGGCCGGAGGCATAGACCTTCGACAGGCCCGAGATGGAGATGATCGGCGGCATCGGATCTCCATGGATTATATTCGGCGGAATGGACGTGCGTGCCGCCATACCACGACAGGGGGTGCGGCCCGCGAGTGTGATGCGGCACGTCCGGCAACAAAAAAGCCGCCCGTGGGGCGGCTTTCTCGAAACGATCGTTCTCGAAGACGTCGGGCTCGGAAGACTATCAGGCTCGGAGACGGCCCTTGACCTCGTCGAGGCTGGACCGGACCAGCGACAGGGCGGCATCGCCCTGCATGCGCTCGCGCAGCACCACCTCGGAGACCTTCACAGCCGCGTCGGCGGCAGCGGCACGGACCTGGGCGGTGGCCTGGACCTCGGCCTGGGCGATCTTGGTCTCCGCCGACTTGGTGCGGCGGGCGATGAACTCGTTCAGGCGGGCATGGCCCTCCTCGGCGATGCGCTGGGCCTCTTCGCGGGCTCCGGCGACGATCGCCTCGGCCTCGGATTCGGCCTGGGCGCGGCGCTTCTTGTAATCGGCCAGCACCGTCGCGGCCTCCTCGCGCAGACGGCGGGCCTCGTCGAGCTCCGAGCGGACGCGGCGGCCGCGGGTGTCGAGGGCCTTGGTGATCTGCCCGAAGCCGCCGACCTTCCACACGACGCCCATGAACAGGACGAAGGCGACGGCGACCCAGAACTCGGCATCCAACAACATTCTCGTCGTCCTAACTCGTTGGCGTCCGGCGGGGCAGGGCCGGACCGATCACGTCAGCTGCGACCGCACTCAGTGCGGGATGGCGACGCGGTTCAGCGCGGTGTCGAGGGTGGTCTGGTCGGGAGCCTGTCCGGTGAGGCGCTCGACGATGGCGGAGGCGGTCTCGCCGGCGATGGAGCGAACGCTGCCCATGGCCTCGGCGGTGCGGCTCCGGATCGTCGCCTCGGAGGCGGCGATCTTGTCGTTGAGCTCGGCCTCCAGCGTCTTGCGACGGGTCTCGGCCTCGGCGGTGAGGGACGCGCGGGTCTCGGCCGCGATGGTGCGGGCCTTGGCCTGGGCGTCGGCCAGCGACTTCTCGTAGGCGGCGCCAGCGGCCTCGGCCTCGGCCTTCATGCGCTGGGCCTCGTCGAGATCCGACGACAGGCGCGTGGCGCGGTCATGCAGGATCGCCTGCATGCGGGGCAGGGCCACCTTGTCCATCAGGTAGTAGAGCAGGCCGAAGGCCAGCGCGAGCCAGATCAGCTGCGAGAGAAAGGTATGGCTCTCGAAGGGCGGAAAGCCGCCGCCATGTTCGGATGCGGGCGATGCCATGATGCCTTGCGTAGCGGTGGAATGAGCAGGCTGAGCCATGACGTCCTTCGCTCAAAGAAATGCGTGAAAGGGACCGGGCGCGTGTCCGATGGAACGGGGCGCCCGGTCCGGGTCTGCTGTCGGGATCGACGAGTAGGCCGGTCTTAGACGGCGAACAGGAGGAGCAGCGCGACGAGCAGCGAGAAGATGCCGAGCGCTTCCGTCAGGGCGAAGCCGAGGAGCAGGTTGCCGCGCTGGCCGTCGGCGGCCGACGGGTTGCGAAGGGCACCGGCGTAGAACTGGCCGAAGAGGTTGCCGAGGCCGATGGCGGCACCCGCCATTCCGAGGCAGGCGAGACCGGCGCCGATGTACTTAGCGGCTAAGGGATCCATCAAATTGCTCCTGGTGTCGGTTCGTTCGTTGCGTGGAGAGAAATCCGGCCGCGACCGCGGACCGGGGACGGAAGGGGGTACCGCCGGGGCCTAGTGGCCGGGGTGGAGCGCGTCGCTGAGGTAGATCGAGGCGAGCGTCGCGAAGACGTAGGCCTGCAGACCGGCGACGAGGAATTCGAGGGCCGTCACCGCGACGCTGAGGGCCAGCGGCAGCGGAGAGATCGCACCCCAGGCACCCGCGGCGAGGAGCGCCGGCACGAAGCCCGCGAAGATCTTGAGGGCGATGTGGCCCGCCAGGACGTTGGCGAAGAGACGGACGGCGAGGCTGATCGGGCGCGAGATGAACGACACGATCTCGATGGCGACGATCATCGGCAGGAGCCAGCCGGGCACGCCCGAGGGCACGAACACCTTCAGGAACTTGGTGCCGTGGGCCATGAAGCCGTAGACGATGACGGTGCCGATCACGAGGAACGCCAGCGCGAAGGTCACGATGATGTGGCTTGTCACGGCGAACGCGTAGGGGATCATGCCGAACATGTTCAGGACGAGCACGAACATGAACAGGGAGAAGATCAGCGGCATGAACCGCTCCGAGCCGTGGCCGGCCGACTGGCGTAGGGTCGAGCCGATGAACTCGTAGAACACCTCGGCCATGGACTGCATGCGGCCCGGCACCACCGAGCGCTGCGCCGTCGCCACGATCGTGATCAGGGCGATGATCCCGACGGCGGCGAACATGTACAGGGCCGACTGCGTGAACGCGAGTTCCTGATTGCCGATATGACCGAAGGAGACGAGCGGCTTGAGCTCGAACTGGTGGATCGGATCCATCTTTACGGCCATTGCCGCTACCGTCCTTCTGTCCACGAGCTGGCGATATGCCCGCTCCCCCCACGACCGCCCGAAGGCGGCAAAGCTCACTTGATCGGATTAGGACCGCTCGCGGTCCTAATCCTTCTCGGCCACGTTCTCGTTGGCCTCGATCTTCTTGAACGACCCCGGGAGCGAGCCCGAGACACGCATGACGTTATAGACGCCGGTTGCGAAGCCCAGCATGAGCAGAACGATCAGACCCCAGGGCTTCGTCCCCAGAAACCGATCGCACAACCAGCCGAGAATGCCTCCTGCGAGGACACCGGCGATGAACTCCGTGGAGAGTCGCATCGCCTGGCCCAAGGGTGACGCCCCCTTGGAGGCGCCGGGACGCGGCAGAGGACCGGACGAAGCGGCGGGCCGCTTCTCCTCGATCCGCCTCTCGAGACGTTTGAGTCTTGCAGAAAGGTCCTCGTCCGGCTCGCGCCGTCCGTCCCCACGCCCATCCCCTGCGTCGTTACCGCTCACGGCGAAAACTCACATTGGCGAGAGTGGAGGGAACCAGCCGGAAAGCCTCCTGCAAGCGCGGCGCACCATAGTTTCGCCCATCTTGGGTGTCAAGGCGCTCCGAACACATACCAAACCATTGAAAATACTGAATAAAACCGATCTTTTGGCCCATCTTCGCCGATGTGTCCCGCGCATGACGCGCAATCAACGGCCGAGCTTGGCGCTCAAGCCCCCAGGATCGGCTTGATCACCTTCTCGATTCCCTCGATCGTCATCTCGCCCTTGAAGCGCTCGCCGTTGATGAAGAAGGTCGGCGTCGAATCGACCTTGAAGGTCTCGAGGCCTTTCTGCTTCACCGCGTTCACGGCGGCGTAGAGCTTCTGATCCTTGAGGCAGGTCTCGAACTTCTCCTTGGAGAACCCGGCCTGGCGCAGCATCTGCTCGAGGGCGTCCACCGGCGATTGCGGCTTCTGGACATAGGCCCAGGCCTGCTGCTGGTCGAAGAGCAGATCGGTGATGGGGTAGTATTTCGCGTCGCCGTCGCAGCGGGCCAGCATGAAGGCCGCCGTGGCGAGGGGATCGAGCGGGAACTCGCGCAGGGTGAAGCGCACCTTGCCGGTGTCGATGTAGCGCTCCTTCAGGGTCGGCCAGGTCTGCTTGTGGAAGGCGGCGCAGTGCGAGCAGGTCATCGAGGCGTATTCGATGATCGTGACCTTGGCGTCCTTCGGCCCGAGCCAGACGTCGCCGAGGGGCCCCGGCTCCATCAGCGAGGCGAGGTTCGCATCCTGGGCGAAGGCGTCGAAGGTCATCCGCGGCAAGAGCGCCGCAGCGCCGATCGCCATGCCGGTGAGTTTCAAAGTGTCGCGACGGGTGATCATGCTGTCGACGGGCTCCGCTCGCAGATCCGATCCATGCGGCCTGCGGTAGAGACCCGCGCCCAATCTGACAAGACGGGACAGGCGGCCCCGCTTCCATGCGCCGCGACGTCCGCGCCGCCGCGGGCGGGATTCGGCCCTGAACGGGTTCTTGTCGCAGAACCGGAAACCACGTCTGCGAAACCTGCTCAGCGCGGGGGCGCCGACGCGACGATCGCCACGCCGAGCCGGTCGAGGGCATCGCGCAGGGCGTCGTCGCCGATGGCGGAGACCGCAAGGGCCACTTCACCGCGCTTCGCCGGATCGAGGATGGCCGGAGCGCGCTTGCGAACCGCCTGATGGACGCGCCCCTGCTTCAGGACGAGCTTGCCGACGCAGGCCCAGCCGTAATGGGCGTTGATGCGCTGGATCACCACGGGGGCGAGATGCTGCAATTCGAGGGCGAAGACGCCCTCCACCCTCACCACGAGGGTGCCGGGATCGGGCCGGCCCTGTTCCTCGCGCCTGGCGCGGCGCGGCCATTCGAGCTTCGAGGGCTGGCAGAACCGGGCGAGGCGCTCACCGACGATGTCGGGCCAGGCCGCCAGGATGTCGGTGGAGGCGAAACCCTGCGCGGCGAAGGCCGGGCCGATGCAGGTCTCGATCAGTTCGGCGAGGGGTTTGATGCGGGCCATGATGGTGGTTGTGACCCTGCGATGCCCGAGACGTCCGCTGACATGCATCACGATATCATGTCGGCGCCGCGGCCTGAAGCGTCGGACCGATCCCGCCAGGGCCCCGGGGTCGCGTCGACTCCGCTCGGCATGATCAGAAGACACCGAACCGCCGGTCCTGGTCCGCACGGCGGATTCCGGCCCGTGCCGCGCCGGAAGCAGGAGATTTGGAGAAGGCGCGACCTCGATCCGCGGAGTGTTACGGTCCGCCATTCACGGTTTCGGCGCCAAAATCGTGGCTGAAATGGCCGAGAATGCAGATTCCAAGGTACATCGTCGAACAAAAGGGGTTAGAGTCGCCAATCATAGACCAAGGAATCGAGTGTCGATGACTGAGCGACATGAGCGCTCCTCTCATGAGAGGAAATGCATGTCTCTCCCGGTCCATCTCAACCATGTCATGATGACCCATCGATGCCCGCAATGTCGGGTGGGGCTCGCTCGCAGCGGCCTCTGGTTCCGGTCGATCAGGGCCTATCACTGCGCGCCCTGCGGGGCGGTCGTGCCGATGGGGTACGTCGAAAAGGTCGCTCTCTTTGCCTTACATGCGCCGGGCAAAAAGAACCCTGCATAAGGGACGCTCGCCGAACACGCACAAGCTACTCATGACTTAACTTTGCGGCTTCATCGATATCGAAACCTATTGCAACGCATCGGTATCACTTTAAATAAAGGATCATACTCGATGGGTAATCTTTATTGCATCGATTCTAACGACTCGATCCTAAAAAATCGGACGTTAGAACGAAGGTGTTCGTGGTCTTTTAAGGCTCCTATCCAGACATCAATTTATTATCTGCAATCGATCCGCATAAAAGAGACATTCTTTCCGACCTGGTCGTCGAAAAGCGTCGAGATCTGAAGCGCGAGATTGCGGTCTACGATCGGTTTGACCAACCACGCACCTCCGATCATCCTTAGGCATGTGCCTTTTTGTTGCGTGTCTGTCAGGCGTCACAGATCGGGCGGCGAGAGTCCCGACGGTCGGCGCACACTTCCATCGCCGGCCCCGCGCCTTTATGCACGCTTGCCCATGCCCGCGTCCGCCATCTCCGATCCCCGGCCGCAGGCCGCCGATCTCCTCACCTGGTACGACCGGCATCGCCGCGTCCTGCCCTGGCGCGCGCTGCCGGGCGAGGCGCCCGATCCCTACCGGGTCTGGCTGTCCGAGGTGATGCTGCAGCAGACCACGATCGCGGCGGTCAAACCGTATTTCCAGCGCTTCCTCGAACGCTTCCCTTCGGTGGAGGCCCTGGCGACGGCTCCCGAAGAGAGCGTGATGTCAGCCTGGGCCGGGCTCGGCTACTATTCCCGCGCTCGCAACCTCCATGCCTGCGCCAAGGCGGTCGCCGAGGCCGGCGCCTTTCCCGACACGCTCGACGGCCTACGCAAGCTGCCCGGCATCGGCGCCTACACAGCCGGCGCCATCGCCGCCATCGCCTTCGATCGACAGGAAGCCGCCGTGGACGGCAATGTCGAGCGGGTGGTGACCCGGCTCTTCGCCGTCGAGACGCCGATCCCCGCAGCGCGCCCCGAGATCCGGCGCCTGACGCAAGGCCTGGTGCCCGCCGCGCGGCCCGGCGATTTCGCCCAGAGCCTGATGGATCTCGGCTCCACCATCTGCACGCCGAAGCGCCCGGCCTGCGCGCTGTGTCCGTGGATGGCGCCCTGCGAGGCCCGGGCCTTGGGGCTGCAGGAAACGTTTCCGCGCAAGATCAAAAAAGCGAAGGGCGTCGGACGCTTCGGCGCGGCCTTCGTGGCGATCCGCAGCGGCGACGAGGCGGTGCTGTTGCGGACGCGTCCTCCGGAGGGGCTTCTCGGAGCCATGGCCGAGCCGCCGACGAGCGCGTGGGAGAGCGACTACGAGATCGCCCAGGCCCTGCTCGACGCGCCCCTCGATGCGCGCTGGAAGCGGCTGCCGGGAGTCGTCCGCCACGTCTTCACGCATTTTCCGCTGGAACTGACCGTCTTCGTCGCCCGCGTCGGCCTCGCCACGGAGGCGCCGGCCGGCATGCGCTTTACGCCCCGGCGCGACCTCGACGAGGAGCCGCTGCCCGGCGTGATGAAGAAGGTGCTCGCCCACGCCTTCGATCCGAAGCCGGAGGAAGCAAAGCGCGGACGGCCGAAGGCCATGCGGGCGGTTCAGGACACGCCGCTCTTCGCCGACGACGAGACGCCGGCGCCCGAGCCGCGCCCGAGCTTTCGCCCGGTGCCCAAACCGGCGCCGCGCCCGATCGCAAAGCCGCCGGACGAGGAGGCGGATGGATTTTTCGGGGAGCCGGAGGAGGCGCCCCCGCCCGCGACCCCGCGCAAGCGCGGCCGGCCGAAAACGCGTTTATGATCGAAAGAGCGCGAACCCTCCCGCCTCAGAGCCAGTTTGAGTTGTTATTCCAAGGCCTTACCTCATTCTGAGGTGCCGCGTAGCGACCTCGAAGGAGGCTTCCAGGGATCGCTTTGGTGTCTGGAGGGCTCCTTCGAGGCCCTCTGCATGCGCAAAGGGCACCTCAGGATGAGGTGGTCTGATGGGATGACGACTTTGGCAGAAGCCTTCGCAGAGACATCCGATCGAACAGGCTCTTTGCGGAGCAAGCAGGAGAGGGGCGACCTCTCCGGATAGACCACCAACCTTATCCGACCCACTGACGCGTGCCACCATCTGAAAACTCAGGCGGCCGAGCCCATCGCCGCCCGCATCTTGCCGCGGAACACGTCGATCAGGACGAGCTTGCCGTCGCGCTTGGCGTGCCAGAAATCCCAGCCGTTGCAGGAGGGGAAGCCCTGGACCAGGGCGCCGATCTTGTGGATGGAGCCCATGGCCGGCCCGGCCATCAGCGTCCCGTCCGGGCGGACCACCGCCGCGTGGCGGCCGCGTGCGTCGGTGAGGATTTCGCCGGCGCGGATATGGCCGGCCTCGATCACGCTGAGGAAGGCGACCCGCGGTTCGGCCCGCTTCGTCGGGGCGACGAGGAGGGCGGCCTGGGACAGCGGCTCGACCGCGTCGATCCGGGCGCGGGCCGCCTCGGCATAGACCGTCTCGCGCTCGATGCCGATGAAGCGGCGGCCGAGGCGCTTGGCGACCGCGCCGGTGGTGCCGGTGCCGAAGAACGGATCGAGCACCACGTCGCCGGCATTGGTGGCCGACAGGAGGGTGCGGGCGAGCAGAGCCTCGGGCTTCTGGGTCGGGTGGACCTTCTGGCCGTCGGCGCCCTTGAGGCGCTCGTCGCCGGTGCAGAGCGGAATGAACCAGTCGGAGCGCATCTGGACGTCGTCGTTGCCGCCCTTCAGCGCCTCGTAATGGAAGGTGTAGCTCTTCGCCTCCGCCGAGCGGGAGGCCCAGATCAGGGTCTCGTGGGCGTTGGTGAAGCG
Organism: Methylobacterium marchantiae; assembly: GCF_022179405.1. GTDB lineage: Bacteria > Pseudomonadota > Alphaproteobacteria > Rhizobiales > Beijerinckiaceae > Methylobacterium > Methylobacterium marchantiae. The sequence goes on along the minus strand of NZ_BPQT01000015.1, from coordinate 62,760 downwards.
CTTTCCGCGGAAGTTCGGCATCGGGTTGGCTTTCCGCCAGACGATGTCGTTGAGGATCCAGAACCCGAGGTCCTGGAGCACCGAGCCGACGCGGAAGATGTTGTGATAGGAGCCGATGACCCACAACGTGGCGTTCGGCTTCATCACCCTGCGGGCGGCGGTGAGCCAGGCGCGGGTGAACTCGTCATAGGCGGCAAAGCTCGAGAACTGGTCCCAGGCGTCGTCGACGGCGTCGACGCGGCTCTGGTCGGGCCGCAGCAGCGAGCCGTCGCCGAGCTGGAGATTGTAGGGCGGGTCGGCGAAGACGCAGTCGACGCTGGCCGCCGGCAGGGCGTTCATGGCGGCGATGCAATCCCCGACGAGGATTTCGTCGAGGGGGAGACGCTGGGCGGCGGGTACGAGACCCATCCGCGGCGCCGACACGAGTCGCCCGGTACGCGAGACACTTTTCCGGGCGACGGTGTCGGCAACCGCGGTACGCTGGGAAGCCATGGCAAACACCGGTTACGCGACTGACCGGCAGACCATGGGGCCGTTAACGTAAAGGGCGGGTTGCCGGGTCGAGGAAAATGCGTCTCGATTTGGGGCTGCAGAATTTGCCTACCCGCTCGAATACTGAGGATTTTCAAGTCTTGCTCCGATCGATTTAACCATCGCTTCATATCGTCATCGTCGTCCAGCCTATATTGAGCGGACGACAGGGATTTCGTCCCGGAGGCTCGTCCGGCCCGGACGAAGACGCGAGCGGCCCGCGCGCGACCCGTCGCCCGGCGCCTCCGGAACCGTCAGGGTCACGGCGGACGCGCATCGCCCATGCACCGGACGCCGGGTTAAGGCCACGCTTCGCCATCGATGTGACGGGGAATGTGACGGGCTCCGAGGGCCCGCCGAAACCTGCCGACGACTGTCTCCCTTCGCTCTCACTATAGAATTAGAGCGCAGCCCCGATTTGCAACATCTTCAGACTTTATTCACACATTTCCATAACGGCCGAGGCTAAAAAAGGCGAGACCTGCCACATTCTACTGATCTCATTTCAGCCTTCATTGGCTCTATGTTCCGCGGCCTCTGCAACAACAAAGGGAATGCGGATGAATATGAAGCCTGTTCGTTGGACCGCTGCCGCTTTCGGAACCGTCATGTCTCTCGCCGCACTCAGTGCACCGGCCGCAGCCCAATCCGGCGCGGCCTCCTGGTACGGCAGCGGCCGCAAGACGGCGAATGGCGAGCGCTTCAATCCGAACGGGATGACCGCCGCCCATCGCAGCCTGCCGTTCGGCACCCGTGTCCGGGTCGAGAACAAGCGCAATGGCCGCTCGGTGGTGGTGCGCATCAACGATCGCGGGCCGTTCGTGCGCGGCCGGATCATCGATCTCGCCAAGGGCCCGGCCCGGGCGCTCGGCATGGGCGGCACGACCTATGTCGCGCTCAGCGTCGTGAATTGACGCGCGGCCCGTCTCATCGTCCTGATGGCGCACGATGATTCCGCAAGGAGCGGGTTTCACTGCCGCGCTTGACGAAGTAAGGGGCCGGTCGCCGTTGCATGGATGGCGATCGGCCCCATCTTGACGGCTGGCTGCGTGTTTGAGGATGGTCGCACCATGGCAAAACCCCTGATCGTCGAGATTCCCCACGAGATCGGCCCCGTCGAGGCGAAGCGCCGGATTTCCAACGGGCTCGACAAGGCGAAGGCCGCCTGCGCCAAGGCCGGCATCAATGTCGAGCACATGACCTGGACCGACGACCGGCTGAACTTCGCCATGTCGGCCATGGGCCAGAAGGTCGACGGCGAGGTCGACGTGCTGCCCGAGACGGTGCGGATCGAGGTGCGGCTGCCGATGCTGCTGGCCCTGTTCACCGAGCGGATGAAGAAGATCATCGGCAAGGAAGGCAACCAGCTCCTGATCAAGAAGGGATAAGGCGCGCCATCGGGGGAACGGCGCCGGGCATTCGCCCGTTTCCAGCCACTCTCCCGACCCCTCGCGAACAGGTGGCGTCGCCCATGTCGAATCCAGGCCCGATCCCGGAAGCTCCGGTTCCCGAGACACCGATTCCGGAGACGCCCTACGAGGCGCCCCAGACTCCTACCCCCGGCCCGGCCATACCGGATTCGACCCCGACCGAGGCCCCGGCCCAGTCCCCGACCGAGATCCCCGTCATCGATCCGGTCTCGCCCGATCCCTCGCCCACGGGGCCCGCAAATCCGACGATGTAGCCGATCGCACAAAACCGCATTTGTTCGGGAGCGGCTGCGCTGCCATAAGCCGGCCCATGGCCGCTCCCCCGCTCCTCACCCTCCAGAACGTCGCGCTCACCTTCGGCGGCACGCCGCTGATCGAACAGGCGGAGCTCGCGATCTCGCCCGGCGAACGGACCTGCCTCGTCGGCCGCAACGGCTCGGGCAAGTCGACGCTGATGAAGATCGCCGCCGGGCTCGTCGAGCCCGACAAGGGCGTGCGCTTCATCCAGCCCGGCACCACCATCCGCTACCTCGCCCAGGAGCCGGATTTCTCTGGCTTCGCCACGACCCTCGACTTCGTCGAGCACGGCCTGACCCACGGCGACAACGCCTACCGAGCCCGCTACCTGCTCGAGAGCCTCGGCCTCGACGGTACAGAGAATCCCCGGAGTCTGTCGGGCGGGGAGGGGCGCCGGGTCGCCCTCGCCCAGGCCCTGGCGCCCGAGCCCGACATCCTGCTCCTCGACGAGCCCACCAACCATCTCGACCTGCCCGCCATCGAGTGGCTGGAGGCCGAGCTGAAATCCGTACGCGGCGCGCTCGTCCTCATCAGCCACGACCGGCGCTTCCTCTCGGCCCTGTCGAAGACCACGATCTGGCTCGACCGCGGCATCACGCGGCGGATCGAGCAGGGCTTCTCCACCTTCGAGGCCTGGCGCGACGCCTTCTTCGAGGAGGAGGAGCGCGACCGGCACAAGCTCGACCGCAAGATCGCCGACGAGGAGCATTGGCTGCGCTACGGCGTCACCGCGCGGCGCAAGCGCAACGTCCGGCGGCTCGGCAATCTCCACGCCCTGCGCAAGGAGCGGCGCGACGACCGCCGCCCCGTCGGCACCGCGACCATGACCTCCACCGAGGCCGACAGCTCCGGCGCCCTCGTCATCGAGGCGAAGAACGCCGCCAAGGCCTATGGCACGCGCGTCATCGTCGACGACCTCTCGATCCGGGTCATGCGCGGCGACCGGCTCGGCATCGTCGGGGCCAACGGCGCCGGCAAGACCACGCTCATCAACCTGCTCACCGGGCAGGCCCCGCCCGATACGGGCAGCGTCACCCTCGGCACCAACCTGAAGATGATGCTGCTCGACCAGGCCCGCGCGGTGCTGGAACCGTCGATGACGGTCACGGAGGTCCTCACCGGCGGCAGCGGCGACAGCGTGATCGTGGGCGGCGTGAGCCGTCACGTGATCGGCTACCTCAAGGACTTCCTGTTCGCTCCCGAGCAGGCCCGCACCCCGGTGAGCGTGCTCTCGGGCGGCGAGCGCAACCGCCTGCTCATCGCCAGGGCGCTGGCCCAGCCCGCCAACCTCCTCGTCCTCGACGAGCCCACCAACGACCTCGACCTCGAGACCCTCGACCTGCTGCAGGAGATGCTGGCCGATTATTCCGGCACCCTGATCCTGGTGAGCCACGACCGCGACTTCCTTGACCGGGTCGTCGGCAGCGTCCTCGTCAGCGAGGGCGAGGGGCAATGGGTCGAGTATGCCGGCGGCTATACCGACATGGTCACCCAGCGCGGCCAGGGCGTCGAGGCGCGGAAGAGCGCCGCGGCCTCACCCCGGCCCGACGGCAAGGCCAAGCCCGGCCGCCTCGCCAGCACCTCGGCGCCCCCGGCCCCGAAGACGAAGATGGGGTTCAAGGACCAGCACGAGCTGAAGACCCTGCCGGAGCGGATCGCCAAGCTCCAGGCCGGCATCGCCAAGATCCGCACCGTGCTCGCCGACCCGCAGCTCTACAGCCGCGACCCGGCCCTGTTCCAGAAAGCCTCGGCCACCCTCGCCGCCGCCGAGACCGAACTCTCGGCCGCCGAGGACCGCTGGCTGGAACTGGAAATGCTGCGCGAGGGGTGAGGCCCGCACACCCTCCCCCTCTGCGGGGGAGGGTGGTCGCGCAGCGACCGGGAGAGGGGCACCACCCGTCCCGCAATGGCGCTTCCCTCGTCCGACCCGGCTGCGCACGCCCCCTTTCCCGGACGCCTGAAGCGTCAGCGGAAGGCGATCCGGGACCCATCCCGGAGCGTGCCGCGCAGCGGCTCGAACCCGAGGGCGCCGGCATTCCGCCGCTCCGCGACCTGTCCCCCTGGACCCCGGATCACCTTCCGCTTCGCTCCAGGCGTCCAGGGAAGGGCGGCGTGGTGAAAGAGCTGATCGCATATTGCCTTGCCTGATCCGATCCGATCGTCCGAACACTCACCCAGGCGTCTTCCATCAGACGGAACAAGCAGGATAAACGGCCCCCCTGCGCTCTGGCAGTGGTCAACGTATGATGGATGCTGCCCAGATCGAAGGTCTGTGATGCGTGGGGAGCGGACCTTGGCCCCTCGCCTTGAAGCGGATGTTCCGTTTCCAACCCAAATACGCCGTTCTGGTGTTTGCGGCATCATACCGAAAGCGGAAATCTTCGAGGGCGCCTAGTCTGATACCATGATTATTTTTATGGAGACGTTGCACATCAGGCCGAGTTGTTTCTGCATCGCGTATGTCTCCGTATCGAACAGGCCACGTTCGAAGACGCTGCGAACGGTGCAGAATACAGATGCCAGGAGTGCCAACCTGGCGTTTGGTCGATGGGTGAAGACTGGGTCTGAGGCGCTGCTGTCCCCCGAGACTTGTTCGCCCACGAAAGCGAAATCGACATGATTCGCCAATGCTCCAGTTCCCGCGGCGATCATCATGCCCACTGTATCGGATTGGTGAAGTTACACGTCGATTGGGTGATCCTCGAAATCGATCCGACGGTGTTGGACGACTCGGTTTCGCGGAAGGTTACAACGTAGGTGATGGGCGGAAGTGGCGGGTTGGTCTCGATGATCCGCAATCTCTCACGTTCGATCAATCCGTCGAAGCATCGCTCCGGCAGGTAGCTGACGCCGACTTCGGCGAGCGTCAGCCCTACGATGGCCACGAAACTGTTGCTCTGGATCTTGTGCGGCAAGGACACCCCGCAAGCTTGCAGCCATTGGTCGAAGACCACGCCGGATCCGGAGCGATTACCTTGGGTCAGGATACTGAACTGCGCTAGCGCGGCCAGTTCTACGACACCCCGATCCCGAAACAAGACTGGGCTGCACATCCAAGCACTTCGAACACTGGCGAGCGGCACACTCCGAAAACCTGGTTTGCGGAACACATCGGGCGTCACGATGAAATCGAGGGCTCCGTTCTTCAGGTTCTCGAACAGCGTCGTACTCTGCTCGACCTCTGGTTCGAGAACGATGTTCGGATAGGTCGCCCGCAACTCAGCCACCAGTTGTGGCAGCCATGTCAGCGCGGTCAGCTCCGTGACCCCGAAACGTAGGTGCCGGATCATGGTGGCGCGGCTCGCGGCGATGGCGACGACGCGGTCGCGAAGGCTCAGCATCTCCTCGCCGATTTCCAGGATTCTATTGCCCTTTTCCGTGAGCCGGGCGCCCCGCTGGCTGCGGTCGAAAAGCTGCGTCCCCAGGGACGTCTCAAGCTCGTGGATACGCTTCGACACCGTCGACTGCGTGGTGTGCAGCCGATCTGCGGCTCGCTCGAAACTCCCGAGCAGAGCAATCCAGCGCAGTGCCTCGAACTGTTTGAGCGTCGCCATATCAAATCGCTTTTCCGAATGCTGATCCGTGCAGATTAATCGCTTTTCGGCGTAGCGGCGAGGTGAGATGTCTCTCGGCAGGGAGATTCGACCATGCTTTCTCAACTCGAAAATTCAGACGGCCTTCCGGCGGTCCTTGCACCCGCCGATCGTGAGGCGCTGCAGGATCTTGCCACCCCCTTGCTCAGCGACAACCTGCATCGCCTTGCGGGACTGGTGGGCCTGAACCGCTACAATGGCTCTGGCAAGCTCGTGGGCACCGCCTTCACGGTGAAATCCCGTCCCGGCGACAACCTCGGATTCTATCATGCGCTGGCGGTGATGGAGCCCGGCCATGTCCTCGTGATCGACGGGGGTGGCGATCTCAACAATGCCCTCTGCGGCGACTTGATGCGTGCCTACGCCGTATCGCGTGGATGCGCGGGCTTCGTCGTCGATGGCGCCATCCGCGACGTGGAGACGTTCGCGGCAGGCGATTTCCCCTGCTACGCCCGCGGCGTCGTCCACCGCGGACCCTACAAGTCCGGGCCAGCCCTGCTCAATGTCCCGGTCAGCGTGGGCGGTCAGCCGATCGCGCCCGGCGACGTCATCGTCGGCGACGAGGACGGGCTGGTGGCCTTCGCTCCAGAGCAGCTCCCCGCCGTCATCAAGGGTGCGCGAGCGAAGCTTCGCCAGGAACAGGCGATCACGGCTGAGATCGCCGGGGGCGCAGCACGCCAGGCCTGGCTTCACGACACCCTCGAAAGCTTCGGCATCACGGTCTGACCGGAGCATCGCAAACGTGGAGCCCATCATGAACACGACACTCATCGCCCGCCGCCCGGCGAGCATCCGGCCCTCGCCCAGCATCGCGGCCAAGGCTCTGGTCACCCGGCTCCGTGCCGAGGGACGCCACATCATCGATCTGACTGTCGGGGAACCCGATTTCGTTACCCCGCGATCGATCATGGAAGCGGCCCAGGCGGCCATGCAGGCTGGCGATACGTACTACACGCCCTCGAACGGTACCCTGGCCCTGCGGCAGGCCGTGGCCGACAAGCTCATCCGGGAGAACGGCCTCAGCTACGGCACCGACGAAATCGTGGTCGGCTGCGGAGCCAAGCAACTGATCCAAACCGCGTTCGCGGCGACGCTGGATCCGGGCGACGAAGTTATCATACCGGCGCCGTACTGGGTGTCCTATCCCGACCTGGCGACACTCAACGACGGCGTGCCCGTGGTGGTGCCCTGCCTCGAAGAGACAGGGTTCAAGCTCAGCCCATCGCAGCTGGAAGCCACGATCACGGCAAGGACCAAGTGGGTCGTACTCAACTCGCCCAACAACCCGTCCGGGGCGGTCTACACCGCCGCGGAACTGGCGGCCCTCGGCGAAGTCATCGAGCGACACCCGCGGGTGCTCGTCATGACCGACGAGATCTACGAGCACTTCGTCTACGACGGCCAGTCCCAGATCTCGTTCGGACGGGCGGTCCCGGCCCTGCGGGACCGGACGCTTGTAATCAACGGGGTCTCGAAGGCTTACGCGATGACTGGCTGGAGGATCGGATACGCCGCAGGTCCGCGCCTGCTCGCGAAAACGATGTCCGACCTCCTGTCCCAGAGTACGACCTGCCCATCCTCGATCGGTCAGGCCGCGGCGGTGAGAGCTCTGTCGGGAGACCAGACCTTCGTGGTCCAGGCACGGGCAACCTATGAGACCCGCCGCGACCGTGCCGTCGAATTGCTCGACGCCATCCCGGGCATCTCGTGCAAGCGTCCCGCCGGGGCCTTTTATGCCTATCCCAACGTGGTCGGCCTGATCGGCCGTCGTAGCCCGGATGGGATCCGGATCGCCGACGACCTTGCCCTCGCGCATCACCTGCTGAGCGCCGGCAACGTGTCGGTCATGGACGGGACGTCCTACGGGCTCAGTCCTTACCTGCGGGTCTCGTTCGCAACGTCTCTAGAAGCGATCGAGGCCGGATGCGCGGCGATCGCCCGGGTCGCTGCAACGCTCGACTGACGCGATCCACGCCCGATTCCGCTTTCGCACTTTACGTGATGTAGAAATCCAGGAGATTCTCATGCGCCTGCTCAAGACCACGCTCGTCCTCGGCCTCCTGATCACGCCGGCCGCAGCCGATGAACTCGGCGGCACCTTGGCCAAGATCAAGGACGGCAAACGGATCGTGATAGGCGTCCGGGATGCGGCCACACCTTTCAGCTATATAGACGACAAGCAAAACTATATCGGCTTCGCCATCGACATATGCCTGAAGATCGCGGACGCGGTGAAGCGCGACCTCAAGCTGCCCGACCTCAAGGTCGAGATGCTTCCGTTGATCTCCGCGACCCGGATTCCGTTGATGACCAACGGGACGATCGACCTGGAGTGCAGCGCGACGACCAACAACGTCGAACGGCAGAAGCAGGTCGCGTTCACCAACACCCACTTCCTGTCGGCCGCCCGCTTCGCCTCCAGGAAAGCGCAGAGGATCGACACCATCGACGACCTGAAGGGCAGGACGGTCTCCGCGGTCGCGGGCTCGACCAACATCGTCATGCTTTACAAAGCCAGTACGGAACGCAAGCTCGGCATCAACGTCATCCCGGCCAAGGACGTCGCTGAGGGGTTCCTGCTCCTAGAGAATGGTCGTGCCGCGGCGTTCGTGCTCGATGACGTCCAGCTGAGCATCGCGATCGCACAGTCGAAGGATCCGGCCGCTTACCAGGTCAGCAAGGAGGCTTTCTCGGAACCGGAGCCCTACGGGATCATGCTGCGCAAGGGCGACGTGGCCTTCAAGGCGTTGGCCGACCGGACAACCGCCGACCTCTACCGCAGCCCGGAGATCACGACCCTTTACGACAAGTGGTTCATGTCCCCGACGCCGCCGCGTGGGGTCAACTACAACGTGCCGATGTCGCCGGAACTGAAGCGCGCCTACACCGCCCCGACCGATAGTTCGGACCCCGCTTCCTACGTCCACTAGCGTTATCGTGAGCGGCGAGCGTGGATCGTAGGCGGAACGCCGCTTCGGTGCGAAAGGCTAGGGTCCGGCTGCCGCCCAACCCGGCCGTACTGTCACTCCCACTCGGCGGCCTGTAAGCGGGCCTTCCCAGGGCCTGCCGAGAGTCGAAATCGGATGCTGCCAGTGAGCCCGGCATCAGTTGTCCTCCATCAGGCCCACACCCACACGGCCTACGCAAAATTCCCATCCGCCCACCAACCCCGTCTTCATGATGCCGTGAAGCTGGTATGGGCTGGGGCCCGGTCGGATGGCTGGAATCCGATCGTCGAGGTTCGCTGTGTCCGCCCTTTCGCTTCCCCCCTCCCTGAAAAAGCTCGGCTGGGCCGCAGGCCTGCCCGGCCTCGTGCTCATCGTCGCCGTGGCGACGCCGCTGCTCGCTCCTCGGATGGAGCGGCGGCTCGACAATACGGCCGGCGCAGTGGCGCGGGGCACCGCCGAGACCGGGCTCGAGCCGTGGCTGCGCCTGAAGGTGCGGGGCCGCGATCTCGTCGCCTCCGGCGAGGCGCCCGACGATGCCGGGCGCGTGGCGGCCCTCGACCGGCTGAAGCGGCTTCCGGGCCTGCGCCACGTGGTCGGGCGCATCGGCGTCGTCGAGGATGCCTCGCCCTTCGTCTGGACGGCGACGCGCACGAGCGCGGAGCGGATCGACCTCACCGGCAACCGCCCCTCCGAGATCGGCCCCCGGGCGCTCGCCGCGCAACTCGCCTCCGAACTCCCCTCCGAGACCCGGATCGTCGACCAGGCCAAGGCGGCACGGGGCGCGCCGCCGGACTTCGCCGCGGCCTCCTCCTTCGCCCTCGAACAGCTGAAGCCGCTCGCCCCCGGCGCCAGCGCCACCATCGCCGACACCACCGTCTCGCTCACCGGCGAGGCGGCGAGCGTGGCCGATTACGAGGCGCTGCGGCAGGCGGTGGCCCATCCGCCGGCCGGCTTCACCATGGGCAAGGTCGACATCACCCCCGCCGCGATCCCGGATTTCCGCTTCGCGGTGACGCGCGAGCGCGGCGGCAACCTCGTTCTCTCCGGCAACACCGTCTCCGAGACCGCCCGCGCCGAGATCCGCGCCATGGCCGAGGATTCCGCGGACGGGGCGGCGGTGGAGGATCGGATGCAGACCGCTCGCGGCCTCGGCGAGCGAATCGATCCGGCGGCGCTCGGCCGCTTCGCCTTCCGGGTCTCGGCGCTGATGCAGGACGGCAGCGTCACCTATTCCGGGTCGCGCCTCTCCGTCTCGGGCACGGCGCTGGACGGACAGGCGATCGACGAGATCGACGCCCTGCTGCGCGAGGCGCGGCCCGCCGGGACCGAGGCGGGGCCGGTCGATCTCGCCGCCATGCCGCTCTCGCCCTACCGGCTGATGGTCCGGCGCGAGGGCGAGTCCGTGACCCTGAGCGGCCACCTGCCCGATGCGGCGACGCGCGACCGCGTGCTCGCCTCCCTCAGGCCCCGCTTCTTCCGCGAGCGCATCGTCGACAAGAGCCGCATCGCCGACGGCGCCCCGGCCGGCCTCTCGCCGGCGGTGGAGGCCGGGATCGCCTCCCTCGCCCTCCTCGCCGCCGGCGAGATCCGCGTCTCCGACCACAGCCTTTCGCTAACCGGCAACAGCCTCTACCGCGAGAGCGCCGACCGGTTCGAGGCCGATCTCGCCCGGCGGATGCCGGCCGGGTGGCAGGCCCGGGCCGAGGTGACGCCACCGGCGATCTCCATCGTCGACGATTCCGAATCCTGCCGCGCCGCGTTCGACCGGGCCGTCCAGGGCCGCATGCTCGTCTTCGCCCCCGGCAGCGTCACCCTGAAAGCCGAGTTCTACCCGGCGCTCGATGCCCTGGCCGCCGCCGCGAAGACCTGCCCGAGCCTCCGCATCGAGGTGACCGCGCATGCCGACCCGGCCGGCGCGGCCGCCGCGCCGAAAGCCGCACTCGATGCCGGCGTCGAGAACACGTCCTCGGTCGATGTGGCCAAAGCGCCGGCCGGGGAGAAGCCGCCGGCCGCGCAACCCGCGACCACCGGGGCGGACAGGCCGGTGGTCAAGACCGCCGAGGGCAAGCCGCCCGCCGCCACGAACAAAGGGGCCAAAGATTTGGCGGCGAAGGATTCTGTAGCGATGGACAAGCCCACCGCGGCCGGGGCTTCGAAATCCGACGCCAAGAAAGGCGAACCGAAGAAGGCCGACGTCAAGCCGGCCGAGCCGGAGCCCGATCTCGCCCGCCAGCGCGCGCTCACCATCGTCGAATACCTCCTCCAGGCCGGCATTCCCGCAGACCGGATCATCGCCGCCGCCCCCGGCCGCGCCAATGCCCCTGGGCTCGGCGTCGGCTTCGCCCTGCGCTCCTGAGCGAGACGATCATCCCATGCTTCTGCTGCTGACGGTCCTGTGGCCGGCCCTTCTCGCCAGCCTCGCGCTCGGCGCCGCCATCGGCTGGCATCTCGGCCCGCCGCGCTCGCGGACCGCCCGGTTCTCGGCGATCGGGCTGGCGCTCGGCGCCCTCGTCCTCGCCGGCATCGCGCTCGCGGGGTTCGTCCCGGGCCGGGCGGGTTTCTGGGTCGAGAGCGCGGCCCTCAACCTGGCGGCGTATTGCGCGGGGGCCGTGTCGGGCGCGTTTGCCGGACCGATGCGGCGGTCGAGAATTTCGCCGGATCGCGTGGTTCGGGGCGGCTGAGGCAAACGCCCTCCGATCCGGCACCGAACGGCCCCGCAATCCGGCTTCGAACGCCCTCCCGATCGGCCGAAAAACTCACCGCGCGCCGCGCTGGAGATCCCCCTCGATCAGCAGGGCGCTCTTGCCCTCGAGGCGGCTGCGATAGACCTGCAGGTTCTCCATCACCCGCTGGACGTAGTTCCTGGTCTCGGTGAACGGAATGCGCTCGACCCAGTCGATCGGGTCGACCCCGCCCCGGCGCGGATCGCCGTAGGCGTCGATCCATTTCTTCACGTTGCCGCCCCCTGCATTGTAGGACGCGAAGGCGAGAATGTAGGACCCGCGCCAATCCTCCATCAGCTCACCGAGATGGGCCTGTCCGAGGCGGGCATTGTAGGCGGGATCGCTGGTGAGACGGTCCTGATCGTAGGACGCGCTGACCCGCCGCGCCGTGCGCTGGGCGGTGGCCGGCATCATCTGCATCAGCCCGCGCGCGCCGACGCTCGACTGGGCGCGCGGATCGAACTGGCTCTCCTGGCGGGCGATGGCGAAAACCATGGCCTTCTCCACCAGCGGCACGGCGGCGGAGGCCTCGTAATCGGGGATGCCGATGGTGGGGTAGGCATGGGCGTCGAGGGGCAGGCCGCGCTGCACCGCGAGCTTGCCGACGGCGACGAGGGCACGGGAATCACGCATCTCGACGGCGAGGTTGCCGAGCGCGTTGAGCTCCGCCGGATTGGTCAGCCGGTTCGCCGTGTCGATGTAAAGCGGAAGCGCCAGATCCTTCAGCGAAGCCGCCTCGAGCATGCGGAGCGCCCGGGTCGTCAGACGGTTTTCGAAAGCCCTGGCGGCGGCGGATTCGAGCTCCGGGACGACGCGGAGCGGCAGGCTCGCCTGCCCGAGCTTCGCCCGGGCGAGCTGTCCGTAATAGGCGATCGGCTGGAGCGCGGCGCGCTCGTAGAAGGTCTTGGCCAGGCCGGCATCGCCCGCGGCCTCGGCAGCACGGCCCTGCCAATAGGCCACCCTCGCCAGGGAGATCGGCGTCTCGGCGATGGTCGCGGCCTTACCGAAATGGTCGGCGGCCCTGGCCGGATCGTCGAGGAAGCGCAGGGCGATCCAGCCGGCATGGAACTCGGCCTCGATCCGCTTCTCCACGGTGCGGCCGCTATGGCCGGCAGCGACCTCGTAGGCGAGTCTCGGGTTTCCGATATCGACGAGCTTGCGGGCGACGATCCGGCGCTCGACCCACCATTCGTCGCCGTCCACCAGAACGTCGCCGTTGGTGGGAGCGGTGGCGAGGATCGCGGCCGCCTCCATCGGCTTGTCGGCCCGGCGCAGGTATTGCGCGCGGGACAGGATGTAGGACGGGTCGCTGCGGAGCGACGGCGGCACCGCGTTGAGGGCCGAAGCGGCAGACGAGCTCTTGTCCTCCACGGCGCGGCGGGCGCGCACGAGCGCGGCATAAGAGCCGCCGGCATAGGAGGCGGCGCGGCCGGCCGACTCGTAATCCTCCTTCAGGAGGGCGCGCTCCATGCGGAAACGATGATCGACGCGGGTGAGGAGGCCGGGGAAGGCGTCGAGTACCTTCGTCTCCAATGCTTTGCCGAAGGTCTCCGAGCGCCACAAGTCGCGGACCAGGGCGGCGGCATCCTCGTCGAGGGACTCGGCTTTGAAGGCGAGGGCGAGCGCGAACTTGCCCGGTGCGCTCGCCGGGCGGGAGCCGGCGAAGAAGGCGCGTACGGTCGCCGGGTTCCTGCGCTCGGTCAGCAGCGCCTCCTCCGCGCGGCGGCGCAGCAGCGGACCCGCCGGCCAGTCCGGGTTGGAACGTGTGAAGGACACGGTGCGCTCGAACCCGATGCCGGACCCGGCGCGGATCGCCACCCATTCGAGCAGGGCGAGAGCCGCCGGGTCGGTGAAGCCGTCGCGCAGGCGGTCGCCTTCGGAGACCTTGCCGCGGCGATAGGCGTCGATGGCCTGGCGCAGGGCCGGCAAGTCGATATCGGGAGCGACCTGGGCCGCACGTGCGGGGTCGGGCACCTCCGGCACGGGAGCGGCGGGTGTCACGGCCGCGTCGGGCAGGGGGAAGGCGATGGCCGCTTCGGGGTCGGCGGAGGCATAGGCCTTGGCGGCGGCGGGAAGCACCTTGCTCGGCGCGGTCTCGGCGCTGCGATCCTCCAGTTTCAGTGCATCGGCAGCGACCGCATCGGTAGCGGCCGCCTTGCTGTCCGGAACGAGGACGGCAGGAGCGACGGCATCGCTCACCGGGCGCGTGGCGAACTCCTCACCCTGGCCGGCCGCCACAGGAAAGACCGAAGCCGGGCCGACCAGCATCGTCGTTCCCGCCAGCGCGAGCGCGAGGGAAACGGGGAGGGCGGCACGATTTGAGCGCGTCCAGAACGCCATGGCTCTTCCAGTCCCGTCGGATGCGGACATGCCTAAGCTGTCCCGGAGGGCATTAAGAAGTCATTAACCGCGCCGACAGAGCGTTTGCGCGAGTGCGGACGAGGCCCTATGTCTGCCCCGCCGCAAGAGCGGTGACGCGGCCGGCACACCGGCCCACCGAAAGAGCGACGGCCGGGAACGCCAGGATGACCGACACCACGACCCAGCGCCTCAGGGGCGCCATGACCGCGCTCGCGACCCCGTTTCGCGGCGGCGTCTTCGACGAGGACGCCTTCCGCAAATTCGTGAACTGGCAGATCGATCAGGGCATTCACGGCCTCGTGCCCGTGGGCACCACCGGTGAGACGCCGACCCTGAGCCATGCCGAGCACGACCGTGTCGTGTCCGCCTGCATCGCCGAGACCGCCGGCCGCGTGCCAGTGATCGCCGGAGCCGGATCCAACTCCACGGCCGAGGCCGTCGAGCGCGCCATCAACGCGGAGAAGGCCGGTGCGGATGCCGTCCTCGTGGTGACACCCTATTACAACAAGCCGACCCAGGCCGGACTCTACGCGCATTTCAAGGCCGTCAACGACGCCATCGGCATCCCGATCATCATCTACAATATTCCCCCGCGTTCCGTGGTGGACATGAGCGTCGAAACGATGGCGCGGCTATTCGAACTCAAGAACATCGCCGGAGTGAAGGACGCCACGGCCAAGCTCGACCGTGTCAGCCTGCAGCGCCAAGCCATGGGGAAAGACTTCGTCCAGCTTTCGGGCGAAGATGCGACGGCACTCGGGTTCAATGCCCAGGGCGGCGTCGGCTGCATCTCGGTCGTTTCGAACGTCGCGCCGCGCCTCTGCGCCGATCTACAGACGGCGACGCTCAGCGGCGAGTACGCCACGGCTCTGCGAATTCAGGACCAATTGCTGCCGCTGCATGTCGGGCTGTTCGCCGAATCAAATCCGTCGCCGGTGAAATATGCCTTGTCGCGGCTTGGCCATATGAGCGACGAGGTTCGCCTGCCGCTCCTCACCGTCAGCGACGTCACGAAGGACATCGTCGACGCGGCCTTGCGTCATGCCGGCCTGATCGAGCGCTGAAAGCCCCTCGCGTCAGCCGTTTCCACGAACCATATGACCAATGCCCGGCCGCATCCCGCGACCGGCCAGAACCGACGATGTGATGCCTCCCAAACCTCAAGATCCCCGCCGCGTCGTCGCCGACAACCGGGCAGCCCGCTTCCACTACGAGATCTCGGACGTCCTCGAGGCGGGCATCGCCCTGACGGGGACGGAGGTCAAATCCCTACGTAAGGGCAAAGCCGCCATCGGCGAGGCCTATGCCGGTCCGTCGGGCAACGAGCTGTTCCTGTTCAACGCCTACATCCCGGAATATCTCGAAGCCAATCGCTTCAACCACGAGACCAAGCGTCCGCGCCGCCTGCTGCTGCACCGCAAGCAGATCAACAAGCTCATCGGCGCGACGAAGCGCGAGGGCTACACGGTGGTGCCGCTGAAGATCTACTTCAACGAGCAGGGACGCGCGAAGATCGAACTCGGCCTCGGCCGCGGCAAGAAGCTTCACGACAAGCGCGAGAGCGCCAAGGAACGCGATTGGGAGCGAGACCGCGCACGGATCATGCGCGACAAGGGCTGACCGGCTGGCCCGGTTGACGGCGCGGCGGAGCGCTGCGAGGAGCCGACCATGACGACAAGCCGCTGCCTCCCCGCATCGTATTAAGCGCCGCTCCCTTAGCGGCGAGATGCTCCGTCATGTCTCAACCGCCCCACTCGCCGACGGTTGACCGATCACCCAGGACCGCTGGCCTCTCGGATCCATAGAGGGCAGTTCTGTGTCTTTAGGTTGTTTTCCCATAGTCCTCCATTTCCCTCGGGATCATCGGCTTCGGCGCCTTCGGGCGTTTGATCGCACGGCATCTCGGCTCGTCCTTCCCGATCGATGCGTATGATCCGGCTCTGCCGAGAACGGAACCGAAGCTGGCGCGAGCCTCGGCACGCTGCCGGAAGCGGCGGCGTACCCTCTCGTCATCATAGCCGCGCCGGTGTCTGAACTCGCCGACGTGGTATCGGCCATCGTGCCGCACTTTCGGCCTGGCACTCTCGTTCTCGACGTCGGCTCGGTGAAGGCGATCGCTGCAGATCATGGCGGAAGGATTGCCCGATCACGTGTAGATCGTCGCAACGCCCCCGCTCTTCGGCCCACAGAACGCGCGTGACGGGTTACGAGGCCTGAAGATCGCCGTCTGTCCGATCAGGGGGAGGGGCGGCTTACGCGCAGGGGCATTCATGCGGAAGGTTCTAGGCCTCGACGTCATCCTCACGGATCCGGAGGGCGCATGACCGGCAGGTCGCTTCGGTTCAGGGGCCGACGTACCTGATCGCCAAGGTCTTCGTCGAGAGGGAGCCACTGCCGAGTCGGGTGACCACGAGGAGCTTCGAGGTACTGATGCAGGCGGTCGGCGTGGTCAGGCATGATGCGCCAGAGGTCTTCGACGCGATCGAGCGCTCGAGCCCCTGTGCCGCCGATGTCCGAAGCCGTTTCTTCGCTCATGCCTCACGGTTGGAGATGGAGCTATTGACACCGCGCTCCGATCCTGCCGCGTGATAGGAGCATTCCGACTGACGCATGGCCACACGGGGGAGGAGGGCGCAACCACACCCTCCTCTCGCTCGACATAGCCTATTGATCGGGAGCGTCGTCGCCCTGGCGGATGCCATAGCGGGTTTCGAGGCCGGGATTGGGGCGTGCCGCCCGGTCGGCCACATCTCGCGGCAGATCGCGCGGACCACGTGGCGGACCGTCACCCTGGCTTCGAACGCCCCGTTCGCCGGGATCGCGTCCCACGCGCGGGATGAGATGGACGAGGTCGACGAACTCGTCGGCCTGCCGGCGAAGGTCGTCGGCGATCATCGCCGGCTGCGTCTGGATC
Source organism: Methylobacterium marchantiae (assembly GCF_022179405.1). Classification (GTDB taxonomy): domain Bacteria; phylum Pseudomonadota; class Alphaproteobacteria; order Rhizobiales; family Beijerinckiaceae; genus Methylobacterium; species Methylobacterium marchantiae. The sequence goes on along the minus strand of NZ_BPQT01000015.1, from coordinate 45,963 downwards.
GTCGAGACCACAGTGACGCGGACGCCGCGCCGCTGCATCGCCTCGACGAGAGAGCGAAAATCGCCGTCGCCGGAGAACAGCACCATGTGGTCGATACGGGGTGCAAGTTCGAGGGCATCGATGGCTAGCTCGATGTCCATGTTGCCTTTGATTTTACGGCGGCCTGCGGAATCGGTGAATTCCTTGGCGGGCTTGGTCACGACCCTGTAGCCGTTGTAATCGAGCCAGTCGATCAAAGGGCGAATAGAAGAATATTCCTGATCTTCTACCATTGCAGTGTAGTAGAATGCCCGAATCAAGTTATCGCGAGCCTGAAATTCCTTCAACAACCGGCGATAATCGATATCGAACCCGAGGGCCTTCGTCGCCGCGTAGAGATTTGCCCCATCGATGAACAGGGCGCTGCGCTGCTGTGCGCTCATTGAATGATCCGTTTTCTCATTAGGATTTTTCACACATATGGCGCGACAATTATCAGATACAAATCTGCCACGCCTGCACTTGACTAATCAAATATCAACGCGATCAATAAAAATTGATCGATCAAATCAACGAAAATCCACAATTGATTTTTGAAAATCGACGGACCGCCCTCAGTCGCCGCCAATAATCTCTCTTGCTATTGACCGGGAGACACATTTGTCAACCTCGATCCTTGGACAATCGTGCAAATAATTAGGCCAGAATGAAAGTCGCCTAGAACATCTCTCACCGAACGACTGTTTTTCTCAATTGCACGACCTTCAATCGACCACCTTAAGTTTAAGTTTTGCTTCAGGGTCATCCAACGGGAATCACTCGGCTGCCCGGCTTTACGGCAGGCAGTGCAGCCAGCTCGGCCGGTAGCGCATCCGCAGGATAGGCCGGAATGTCGAGGGTGACCAGCGTGACGAGGGGAAGACCAATCTCGCCTCGCCCACCAGACCGGTCGATCAAACAGGCAGCGCCGACGACTTCACCCGCCTCGCTCTGGAGTGACGCGAGGCATTCCCGGGCGGAAAGACCCGTGGTCACGATATCTTCCACGATCACCGCGCGCTTGCCGGCAGGAATGCTGAAGCCGCGCCGCAATGTGAAGGGCCCGCCGGGATCGCGCTCGACGAAGATGGCACGGGCACCGAGATGGCGCGCCGTCTCGTAGCCCGGCACGATGCCACCGATGGCCGGCGACACGACGATGTCGATGGCGCCGAAGCGGGCGACAATGACGTCTGCCAGAGCCTTGCACAGACGTTCGGTGCGGACCGGATCCGAAAAGATCGCCATCTTCTGCAGAAAGACCCCGGAATGGAGCCCTGAACTGAGAACGAAATGCCCTTCGAGCAGGGCTCCGGCATCGCGAAATTCATCGAGCACCGCATCTGGTGTCATGAGAGGGGCGCTCCTTGGATAGGATTTGGACGCCGCGTTTGTGGCAGTGCGGGGCAGGGGGCGCAAGGCGCGCCGATGCGGTGTCGGCACGTCCAAGCGTCGGCGGCATCAGACAGCGAGACGAAGCCGCCGGCTGGCCGGACTGTTCTTGTTCGGCGACCTGACGGTCTATGCCGTTGCGATGGCGGATCGCGCCCTCTACGCGGCGAAGGCCTCGGACAGGTCGCGGGTGGTGGCCTGATTCCTCAACCGTTGACGCGATCCACCTTGCTCACCGTGCGCTTGCCGCGCAGTTCGGCAACGATGGCGTTGAGGTGTTTGAGATCCCAGACCGACAGATCGATGACGATTTCGGTGAAGTCCTGCGTGCGTCGCTTCATCGAGACGTTGTCGATATTGCCGTCATGATCGGCGATGACCTGGGCGATCTGAGCGAGGACGCCGGGCTCGTTGATCGATTGCAGGGCGAGGCGAGCGGGAAAGCGCTCGTTCGTGTCCGCCTCCACATCCCAGCGCACATCGAGCCAGCGCGCCGGTTCGTTGTCGAAGGCGGCGAGCGCTGCCGACTGGATCGGATAGATCGTCACCCCTACGCCGGGCGTGAGGATGCCGACGATGCGGTCTCCCGGCACCGCGCCGCCATTCGGGGCGAAACTCACCGGCAGGTCGTTGTCGAGGCCGCGGATGGGAATTGCGTCGGCGCGGCCGACATCGGAGCCACCTTCCGGGAAAGTCAGGCGCATGGCCTGTCCCTTGGCGAGGCTGAGGCGCCCGGCCCCCCCATCCATTGGCTGCTGGAGCGGGGGCGGCGCCGTGCGGCGCTCGTCCTTGTGGTCTGGATAGACCGCTCGCACGACGTCTCCCGAGAACATCTCACCGCGGCCCACCGCGGCGAACACGTCTTCGGTACTTTGGCGTGCGAGCCGCGGCAGGGCCCCGCGCAGCTTGTCCTCGGAAAGGCTCTTGGCGGCCCGCTCGAAGGCGCGGTCGAGGATCTGGCGGCCGAGGCCGGCATATTGCCGCCGAACCGCCGAACGAGTCGCGCGGCGGATAGCGGCGCGGGCCTTGCCGGTGACGACGAGGGATTCCCAGGCCGCCGGCGGCGATTGCCCATCGGCCCGCGCGATCTCGACCTCGTCGCCGTTGACGAGTTCGATGAGCAGCGGCGCCATGCGGCCGTTGATCTTGGCTCCCACCGCCGTATTGCCGACGTCGGTATGCACGGCGTAGGCGAAGTCAATCGGCGTCGCTCCGCGCGGCAGGGCGATGAGGCGTCCCTTGGGCGTGAAGCAGAACACTTGGTCTTGGAAGAGTTCGAGCTTTGTGTGTTCGAGAAACTCCTCCGGGCTGTCGCCCTCCGCCAGCAGTTCGATGGTCCGGCGCAGCCACTGATAGGCGCCGCTCTCGGTAGCGAGGCGCGGATGCACGCCGCCGATGTCGTCCTTGCCGCCGGTTTCCTTGTAATGGGCATGGGCGGCGATGCCGTATTCGGCGATCTCATCCATGGCCGCGGTACGAATCTGCAACTCGACGCGCTGGCTCTTCGGCCCGATCACGGTGGTGTGGATCGAGCGATAATCGTTCTGCTTCGGCGTCGAGATGTAGTCTTTGTAGCGCCCCGGCACCATCGGCCAGGTCGTATGGACGACGCCCAGCGCTCCGTAGCATTCGGCGAGCGATTCTACGATCACGCGGAACCCGAAGATGTCGGAGAGCTGCTCGAAGGCAACCGACTTGCGCTCCATCTTGGCGGAGATCGAGAAGGGCCGCTTCTGGCGCCCTGTGACCACCGCCTTGATGCCCTGCGCCGCGAGCTTGGCGGTCAGGTCGCGCTCGATGCTCTCCACCAGCCGCTCCGATTTGGTGGCGAGATCGGCGAGGCGCTGGGTGATCGTCGTGTAGATGTCTGGCTTGAGGTTGCGCAGCGCCAGGTCTTCGAGTTCCTCGCGCAGCTCCTGCATGCCCATGCGGCCGGCGAGCGGCGCATAGATGTCCAGCGTCTCCTGGGCGATCCTCTCACGCTTCTCCAGCTTCATGTGATGGAGCGTGCGCATGTTGTGCAGGCGGTCGGCGAGCTTGACGAGCAGAACGCGCACGTCAGCGGCCACGGCCAGAAGCAGCTTGCGAAAATTCTCGCCCTGCGCCGCGCGTTTCGAGACGAGATCGAGGCGCTTGAGCTTGGTCAGCCCGTCCACGAGGGCGCCGATCTCGGGGCTGAAGATCTCGCTGATCTCGTCGAGGGTGGCGGCGGTGTCCTCCACCGTGTCGTGCAAGACCGCAGCGACGATGGTGGCATCGTCGAGCCGAAGGTCCGTGAGGATCGCAGCGACTTCGAGGGGGTGGGCGAAGAACGGATCGCCGGAGGCCCGCTTCTGCGTGCCATGGGCGCGCATGGCGTAGACATAGGCGCGATTGAGAAGGGCCTCGTCGGTGGCGGGATTGTAACGCCTTACCCGTTCCACGAGCTCGTACTGGCGCATCATCCGCCGAGATACCCTTCACTCATCGCCACCGCCCACTTCACCATACGTTGTCCCGCATCGCACCCGAGCGCGCCAGCCCCATGGCGCCGCATGGCACGGCTTTCTTCATGCCGGAAAAGGAAAAACCCGGCACAAGGCCGGGTTTCTCGCAAGATCCTCGATATGGGATCGTCGATATGTGACGGACACGTCGTCCGATCACTCCGCCTCTTCGTCCGTCTCGGTCGGCGGAGCGAGGTTCTCGAGCCCACGCAGGAGATCCTCTTCGCTCATCCGGTCGAACTGGACGGCGCCGTCGTCGCTGGAGGATTGCGGTGCCACGGCGGCCGCAGCCGGCGAGCTCGACAGCAACGGTACGGTCTCGGCCTCCGGCTCGTCCACCTCGACGTATTTCTGCATCGAGTGGATCAGCTGTTCCTTGAGATCATCGGCGGTGATGGTCTCGTCGCCGATCTCGCGAAGGGCGCAGACGGGGTTCTTGTCGCGATCGCGGTCGATCGTCAGCGGCGCGCCGGCGGCGAGCAGGCGGGCACGGTGGCTCGCGAGCAGAACGAGCTCGAAGCGGTTCTCGACCTTGTCGATACAGTCTTCAACGGTGACGCGAGCCATGCGGAGCGGCTCCTTCCATGGGACCGGGAATTTCGTGATTGAACGCGCCTCTTACACCGGCTCACGCGCAGCAACAAGCGGAGCGTACGAACCGACTCAGGCATGATCCGCCGGCACGTACGAGCAGCACCGACCCATCCCGCTCGCGGCAGCCACTTAACGCCCCGGCGACACGGCTCGGTCGTGCGGCTACGCCTGACGCCGTGACCTCGCGCGCTTCTTCTGCGGGGAGCAGGGGGATCGATCATGACGAAGACGCTCAGTCGCCGCAGCCTGTTCAGCTGCGCCTGCCATGTCGGGGCAGCGGCCTTCGCCGCCACCGCGATGCCGAATCTCGGCTTCGCAGCCAGCCCGTCCACCAAGAAGACCGACCTGACGGCAGACCAGGCGCTGGAGCTGATGAAGGAGGGCAACCGGCTCTACAAGACCGACAGCCCGGTCCGCGCCGTGCAGGGTCGCGAGCGGCGGATCGAGATCGCTCTGGGGCAGACGCCTTTCTGCGTGCTGGTGAGCTGTTCCGATTCCCGCGTCTCGCCCGAAATCCTGTTCGGACGCGGCCTCGGCGAACTCTTCATCGTCCGCAACGCCGGCAACACTGCCGACACCGCCGCTCTGGGGTCCGTGGAATACGCGGTATCCCAGCTCGGCGTGCCGCTCATCCTGGTGATGGGTCATAGCCGTTGCGGCGCCGTCCAGGCGGCCGCTGATGTGGTCGAGAACAACACCGTCTATCCCGGCTCCATCGGCCGGATGATCGAGCCGATCGTGCCGGCAGTGCTCTCCGTCCGGGGCAAGCCCGGTGACTTTCTCGAGAATTGCGTGCGCGCCAATGTCGACCGGGTGGTGAACCGCATGCGCACCGCGTCGGAGCCTGCACTGCTCGACCCGCTGAAGGCCGGCAAACTGCGCATCGTCGGCGCGTCCTACAGTCTCGATACCGGCACGGTGGACTTTTTCAACGAGGCCTGATCGGAGCCGGACCCTTTCCGGAACGCCGGACGCGATGGCGGACGACGAAACGTGATGGAATGCAGGAAACGCGGCGCCTCCGTCGAAACCATCGGGACGGGCACCTTCGACACCTCATTCGTCCCGGTGATTCTGGGCCGATGATTCGAGTGCCTCATGTTGACACGTGCGGCAGGCGGTGCGACTGCGCCGCCCTTTCACGTGCGACGACGTGGCAAAGGACTTTCGACAGCATGGCGCGCGCATTCATCTTTCCGGGACAGGGCAGTCAAGCCGTCGGCATGGGCCGAGCCCTGGCCGAATCCTTCCCGCAGGCGAAAGCCGTCTTCAACGAGGTCGACGAGGCGCTTGGCCAATCCCTGTCGATGCTGATGTTCGAGGGGCCGGTGGAGGAGTTGACACTCACTGCGAACGCCCAGCCGGCGCTGATGGCCGCGAGCATGGCCGTGCTGCGCGTGCTCCAGGCCGAACGCGGCCTCGACCTCGCCCGTGACGTCGCCGCCGTGGCCGGCCATTCGCTCGGCGAATACACGGCGCTCGCCGCCGCCGGGACATTCACGATTTCGGACACCGCCCGGCTCCTGCGCATTCGCGGCGAGGCCATGCAAAGCGCGGTGGCCCCGGGAGCGGGCGCCATGGCGGCGCTGATCGGTGCCGATGCCGAGATCGCCCTATCCATCGCCTCCGAGGCGGCCGAGGGAGACGTCTGCGAGGTCGCCAACGATAACGGCGCGGGTCAGGTGGTGCTCTCTGGTGCCAAGGCCGCCGTGGAACGCGCGGTTGCGATCGCGCAAGCACGCGGCATCAAGCGCGCGGTGATGCTCAACGTCTCCGCCCCTTTTCATTGCTCGTTGATGATCCCGGCGGCGGAAGCCATGCAGGATGCTCTAACGCGGGTCGCCATGAAGGCACCCGCGGTTCCGGTCTATTCCAACGTGCTGGCCTCCCCCGTCCTGGAGCCGGCCGCCATCCGCCAGGCCCTCGTCGCCCAGGTGACCGGCACCGTGCGCTGGCGAGAGAGCGTCGAGGCCATGGCCTCCGCCGGCATCGACCAGTTTTACGAGATCGGCACCGGCAAGGTCCTCACCGGCCTCGTCAAGCGGATCGCAGCAGGCTCCTCCGCGGCCCCCGTCGGGACTCCCGACGACGTGGCCGCCTTCCCGACGCTCAGCTGAAGACAGGATTGCCCATGTTCGACCTGACCGGCCGAAAGGCCCTCGTCACCGGCGCGACCGGCGGACTCGGCGGTGCGATCGCCAAGGCGCTGCATGCGCAAGGCGCCATCGTGGCGATCTCCGGGACCCGCGCCGAGGCGCTGGAGGCCCTTGCTGCAGAACTCGGCAGCGAGCGCATCCACGTCGTGCCAGGCAATCTGTCCGACAAGGACGCCGTGGAGGCCCTGGTCCCAGCGGCCGAAGCGGCCCTTGGCGGGCTCGATATCCTCGTCAACAATGCCGGCATCACCCGCGATAATCTCATGCTGCGGATGAAGGACGACGAGTGGGATGCGGTGATCGCCGTGAACCTCACGGCGGCGTTCCGGCTCTCGCGGGCCGCGGTGAAGGGCATGATGAAACGGCGCCACGGCCGCATCGTCAATGTCGGCTCCGTGGTCGGCGCCACCGGCAATCCGGGGCAGGTGAACTATGCCGCCGCCAAGGCCGGCCTCGTCGGCATGACCAAGGCCCTGGCGGCGGAAGTCGCCACCCGCAACCTCACTGTGAACTGTATCGCGCCGGGCTTCATCACCTCACCGATGACGGATGTGCTCAGCGAGAAGCAGCGCGAGGGCATCCTCACCCGCGTTCCAATGAATCGCCTCGGCACCGGCGAGGAGATCGGCGCCGCTGCGGTGTATCTCTCCTCGAACGAGGCGGCCTACGTGACGGGCCAGACCCTGCACGTCAACGGCGGTATGGCGATGTATTAGCGATCACCCGCCCTTCTTCCCGCGGAGGAAGGCAGGGAATTGCTGCATCGCACACTGAAAATCTCGTCCGTTCGCTCGAAAAAGCCACAGCGATGAACGGTTTGTGAACCGCCCCTCGCCAGCGCCAAAACCCTGTGCTACCACCCCGGCTGCCGTGCGAGGGGGGTTGACGGTTCAGCGTGTTGCGGGTTCTCAAGACCACGCGCGATCGGACACCGGCCGCTTCCAGAAATCCGCATCAGCGGGATAGCGGCCACGGCGCCTTCACCATCACGATCGAATAGCTAAGGACCAGGAACGATGAGCGATATCGCTGAGCGCGTGAAGAAGATCGTTGTCGAGCACCTCGGCGTTGAGCCGGAAAAGGTGGTCGAGGGCGCGAACTTCATCGATGATCTCGGCGCCGACAGCCTCGACACCGTCGAGCTCGTGATGGCGTTCGAGGAAGAGTTCAACGTCGAGATCCCTGACGACGCCGCCGAGACCATCCAGACGGTCGGCGATGCCGTGAAGTTCCTTGAGAAGAACTCCGCCTAAGGGCGACAGGACAAAGGGCGCAGAGACAAACGGGGCGTGAAACCCCCGTGCGCCATTTGGTGTGATAATGACGGGACCGGTTCGGGATAACGCGATGCGTCGGGTTGTGGTGACGGGCTTAGGCATGGTGACGCCGCTGGGAAGCGGCGTCGAGACCACCTGGAGCCGGTTGATCGCGGGAGATAGCGGAGCGTCGCAGGTGACAGCCTTCGACGTCTCCGATCTCGCCTGCCGCATCGCCTGCTCGGTCCCGTTCGGAGACGGTAACGACGGCACCTTCAATCCCGACCAGTGGATGGAGGCGAAGGAGCAGCGCAAAGTCGATCCCTTCATCGTCTACGCTATGGCCGCGGCCGGTCAGGCCCTCGACGATGCCGACTGGCACCCGACCTCCCACGAGGATCAATGCGCCACCGGCGTGATGATCGGTTCCGGCATCGGCGGGATCGGGGGCATCTACGACGCCTCCGTGACCCTGCACGACAAGGGGCCGCGACGGATCTCACCGTTCTTCATTCCCGGCCGCATCATCAACCTCGCCTCCGGCCAGGTCTCGATCGCGCATGGGCTGAAGGGACCAAATCATGCGGTCGTCACCGCCTGCTCCACCGGGGCGCACGCCATCGGCGACGCGGCCCGGCTGATCCAGTTCGGCGATGCCGACGTGATGGTGGCCGGCGGCGCGGAGTCTCCGGTGAACCGCCTCGCGCTTGCGGGCTTTGCCGCCTGCCGCGCTCTTTCCACCGGCTTCAACGACGAGCCGGCCAAGGCTTCCCGCCCCTACGACAAGGACCGCGACGGCTTCGTCATGGGCGAGGGCGCTGGCGTCGTCGTGCTTGAGGAATACGAGCACGCCAAGGCCCGCGGCGCCAGGATCTACGCCGAGGTGGTCGGCTACGGCCTCACGGGTGACGCCTACCACATCACCTCGCCCGCCCCGGACGGCGACGGCGCCTTCCGCTGCATGAGCGCCGCCGTGAAGCGCGCAGGTCTGCAGCCGTCCGACATCGACTACATCAACGCCCATGGCACCTCGACGCCCATGGGCGACGAACTGGAACTCAAGGCGGTGGAGCGCCTGCTGGGTGGCCATGCCGGCAAGGCCGCCATGTCCTCCACCAAATCGGCCGTGGGCCATCTTCTTGGCGCGGCCGGCGCCATCGAGGCGATCTTTTCGGTGCTGACCATCCGCGACGGCGTGATGCCACCGACTCTCAACCTCGATACCCCCTCCGTGGAGACGGCAATCGACCTCGTGCCGCACGAAGCCAAGCGCAAGCAGGTGGATGTGGTGCTTTCGAACTCGTTCGGGTTCGGCGGGACGAATGCGTCGCTGGTGATGCGGCGGGTCTGACGGACAGGCTTGGCACAATCGCCCGCCGCCCTCTGTCCTCCGGGGGAAGGGATGACAGTGCCCTCGGACCACACGCAGGCCTCGCCAGCGCGAAGTCCAAACTCGGCCTTCTCCACCGTCCGCACTACGGAGACCGGATGCCCGGCAACCCCGAAACATTGACTTTGCCAAACCCATGACGGCTCGTCGCGCTCCTGCTTCGGGGCCGATCCATGCCGCATTACCGTTCGATCCAGGCGCTGCGCTTCGTCGCGGCCCTCCTCGTCGTGGCGTTCCATCTCGCCGACGGGCATTTCATCGTCGGGGCGGCGGGCGTCGACGTGTTCTTCATCATCTCCGGCTTCATCATGGGAACGATCGGGGTGCGCGAGCCGCCCGCGGCCTTCCTGGCGAAGCGCCTGATCCGCGTCGTTCCGCTTTACTGGGCGGTGACGCTGCTGATGAGCGTCGTCTCGCTGGCGGGCGTCTTCACCCAGTTCACCGTCGACCCGCGCCGCCTCGTGCTGTCACTGCTGTTCATCCCCTATTACGAGCCGGGCGGCGGGTTGTGGCCTCTCGTCGTCGTCGGGTGGACGCTCAATGTCGAGATGCTGTTCTACGCGGTCTTCACCGTCGGGCTCGTTCTGGGTGCGCCGATCCGTTTCGCGTTCGTCGCCCTCGCCCTCCTGGCCCTGGCCGGAGCGGTACTGGAGCCCGAGAGTGCGATCCTCGTGCAATGGACCACACCGCTGCTGCTGGAATTCGCCGCCGGCCTCGCGCTCGCGACCTTCGTCAGGCCGGCGGGGCTCGGCAAGGGCGCGGCCATGGTCGGTCTCGGTCTGGCTGGCTTTGCCGGGTTCACGGCCCTCGGTCTCGGCGACCAGAATCTCCGCCTGCTCACCTGGGGGATGCCGGCCTTCCTCATCGTCGCCGGAGCGCTGGCGATCGAGAGAGCGGGTCGGTGGCCGTCGGGTCTGCGCCTGATCGAGATCGGCGGCAACGCCTCCTACTCGCTCTACCTGCTGCATGGGCTGGTGATCTCGGCCGCGGCCAAGACCATCGGGACGAGCGTCCCGGCCAAGGTCGCGGCGGGGGCGATCGCGGTTGCCGTCTCCCTCGCCTCCTATCGCCTGTTCGAGAAGCCGATGGGCGCCTTCCTCGGACGGAGCGTGAAGGCCCTTTCGGCAAGGAAGGAGATCGGGGGACAGGCCGTCTCGGCGAAGTCCTGATACGCCTTTTCGCCACAAAACCGGTTCAGTTCGCTCGAAATAGCCATCGGCTCAGGCGCGGGGAGGCTTGACGCACGGAACCCTGCGCTTCCTTGCTGTGGCTTCCTTCGCGCCCGACCCGTTGGAGCACGGGCGAGATGCGAGCCTGAACAGGATGTCCATGTTCTTCCGCAAACGCAAAGATCCGGATCAGGCATCGATACCGGTGCCGTCCGACGAGCCGGCCCCGTTGAACCGGGCGTCCCCGCGCAGCCCGAGCGAGGCGATCAAGCCCACGGCCGCGCCGCCGCCGCCCGACCGTCCCGTGCGCGAGCGCGGCGGCCTGCTCAGCACCATCAGCGGCCTTCTCACCGCCTCCGTCGTCCTCGCCATCGCCGCGATGATCGGCGTGACACTGTTCGACCGTCAGGTCCGCGAGCCCGGCCCGCTTGCCGCCGACAAGGTGGTGGTCATCCCGCCCCGCAGCGGCACCTCCGAGATCGCCGACGCGCTCTCCCGCGAGGGCGTCATCAGTCACACCGCCCTCTTCGAATGGGCCGCCCGCTTCTCGGGCAAAGCGCTGAAGGCCGGCGAGTATACCTTCAAGGCACATGCCAGCATCGGCGACACGATCGAGACGCTGGCCAACGGCCGGCAGGTCCAGCACGCCATCACCTTCCCCGAAGGACTGACGTCCGAGCAGATCGTCGTACGTCTCAACGAGAACGACATCCTCACCGGCGACGTCAACGAGATCCCACCGGAGGGCTCGCTCCTGCCCGACACCTATAAGTTCGAGCGCGGCGCCACGCGCCAGCAGATCGTCAACCTGATGCGCGCCAAGCAGCGCGAAGTGCTGAACCAGATCTGGCTGCGCCGCTCGGCGGACATTCCGGTGAAGACCCCGGCCGAGATGGTGACGCTCGCCTCCATCGTCGAGAAGGAGACCGGCCGGGCGGACGAGCGCCCGCGCGTGGCCGGCGTCTTCGTCAACCGCCTCAACAAGCGCATGAAGCTGCAATCCGACCCGACCATCGTCTACGGGCTGGTGGGCGGGCGCGGCACCCTCGGCCGCGGCATCCAGCGCTCCGAGATCGACCGGGCGACCCCCTACAACACCTACGTCATCGAGGGCCTGCCGCCGGGACCGATCGCCAATCCGGGCCGCGCGGCGCTCGAAGCCGTCGCCAACCCGTCGCGCACCAAGGACCTCTATTTCGTCGCCGACGGCACAGGCGGCCATGCCTTCGCAGACAGTCTGGAGGGCCATTCGCGCAACGTGGCACGCTGGCGCCAGGTGGAGCGCGCCCGCAAGGAAACGCCCACCGACGCCGCTCCGGTGGACAAGGCCGAGCCCCCAGTGGACGCGGCGGGTGCTCCGGGCCGGGCTTCGGCCTATGCGCCAGACGGTACCAATTTCGCCGGCAGTGCCGCCGACCCCTCGGCCCCGCGCCCGAAGGCCTTCGACGCCTCGGAAGGTACCAAGCTCGACCCACTGCGTAACAGGACCTTCGACCTCAACTCGGCGAAGAGCGTCCCGGCGCTGAAGCCGCAATGATCGGTTCGCACGCCGCGCGCATCCCCTCTCGCCGTTCACGGGGAGAGGGCCGCTACGAGACGACATCATGATCCTCTCCAGCATGACGGGCTTTGCCCGCGCCACCGGCACGACCGGTCCGGTCCAGTGGGCCTGGGAGGTTCGCAGCGTGAACGGTCGTGGCCTCGATGTACGCCTGCGCGTGCCGAACGGCCTGGAGGCCGTGGGCGAGGTCGCCCGCACCGCCCTGCAGAAGACCCTGACCAGAGGGCAGTGCCAACTCTCGCTCAACCTCACACGGCCCGAGGCAAGAGCACGGGTGCGGATCAACGAAAAGCTGCTCGCCGAACTCGCCGCCGCCACCGCCCGCGTGCCGCGCCCGGAGGGGCTCGCCCCCGCTTCTCTCGACGGGCTGCTCGGCATCCGCGGCGTCATCGAATCCGAAGAAGAGCCTGCGGCGGAGTCCGACACGCTTGCCCACGATCTCGCCGAGGGCGTCGTACGGCTGGTGGCCGACCTGGTGGAGACGCGCCGCGCCGAGGGGCGCCAGCTGCGCGCCATCATCGAGGGCCAGCTCGTCGCCATGTCCCGCCTCCGCCAAGCCGCCGAGACCTGCCCCGGTCGCCAGCCGGAGGCAGTGAAGGCGCGGCTCTCCGCCAGCATCGCCGCGCTGATGGAAGCCGGCGGCCTCGACCCCGACCGGCTGCACCAGGAGGCCGTCCTCATCGCGGCCAAGGCCGACGTGCGCGAGGAACTCGACCGCCTGGGCGCCCATCTCGACAGCGTCGGCGAGTTGCTGACCCATGGCGGCGCCATCGGCAGGAAGCTCGATTTTCTGGCCCAGGAGCTCGGCCGCGAGGCGAATACCCTCTGCGCCAAGGCGGGAGACATCGCGTTGTCGCGGATCGGACTCGACTTGAAGGCCGTGGTGGAGCAATTCCGCGAGCAGGTTCAGAACGTCGAGTAGGTTTTTTCGGACATGCAGGCCACGACGATCGGGCGGCGCGGGTTCATCCTCATCCTGTCCTCGCCTTCGGGGGCGGGGAAGACCACGCTGACGCGTGCCGTGGCCAGCGATCCGAAATGGGGCCTCGACCTCTCGATCTCGGTGACGACGCGCCAGCGCCGGCCGTCCGAGATCGACGGCAAGCACTACAATTTCATCGACCGCGAGGCCTTCGACGCCCTGCGCGGGGCCGACAACCTCCTCGAATGGGCCGAGGTTCACGGCAATTTCTACGGCACCCCGCGCCGCCCGGTGGAGAAGGTGCTCGGTGCCGGCCGGGACATGATCTTCGACATCGACTACCAGGGCACGCGCCAGGTGCGAGCCAAACTCGCCGAGGACGTAGTGACGGTGTTCATCCTGCCGCCGAGCCTCGCCGAACTGCGCCACCGGCTCGAGCGGCGCGCCGAGGATTCGCCCGAGACCATCGAGAAGCGCCTCGCCAATTCCCGCGTCGAGATCCAGCGCTGGAACGAATACGATTATGTCCTCGTCAACGACGACCTGAACGACGCGTTCGCCAAGCTTCAGGGCATCCTCATCGCGGAACGCCTGAAGCGCACCCGCAATACCGGGCTCTCCGACTTCGTCGACGGGCTGCTGGCCGAACCGGATAGGATCGCCTGAGGAGTACGGTGCCATGGTTCCGACGAAGCCCCAAGACGGCGACATCCGCTTCGATCAGACCTGTCCGATCCTGCGCATTTTCGACGAGGCCAAGGCCCGCGAATTCTACCTCGATTTCCTCGGCTTCGGCCTCGATTGGGAGCATCGCTTCGGCGATGACTTCCCGCTCTACGCCCAGGTCTCGCGGGCAGGCCTGATCCTGCATCTGAGCGGGCATCACGGCGACGCTACGCCGGGCTCGACGACCTTCGTCCGGATGGCGGGCATCCATGCCTTCCAGCGGGAACTGATCGGCAGAAACTACGTCCATGCCAAGCCGGGGGTGGAAAGCCTGCCCTGGGGTCTCGTGATGACGGTGGCCGACCCTTTCGGCAACAACCTCCGCTTCTGCGAGGCGTAAGGCGGAGCAGCAGCCTTCGCAGCGCGGGAATGGCCGGTCGGAAGGCGAAGCTACCCGCCCGGACCCACGCAGCATCGGCGAGAGATCGATTTCGGCATGAGGGACGGGCGCCGTCGTCGGCGGCGGTGGTTCCGGCATCGGCTGAGGTAAGACAACTCACCTGATCGGAAGACACCCCTCTCGCGAAGACCTCAGCCGCGCGGCGGCATCACCGTGGCACGGCGGGCTTCCAGGGTCTGCCACAGGAGTAGGGAGGGCAGGCCGAGCACGACGTCGGGCACGCGCTTGGCGAGGGACAGGGCGATGGCGGTTCCCGGATCGATGCCGAACAATCCGCCCACGAGCACGAACCCGCCTTCCTGGACCCCGAGCCCGCTCGGCACCGGGAAGGCCGCCGACTTGATCGCCTGGCTCAGCGCCTCGATGACGATCACTTCGGTGAGGCCGACGCCCTCGACGCCGATACAGGTCAGCGCGATCCAGATTTCCACCGCGCCGAGCATCCAGGCCAGGAGATGAAGGGCGAAGCCTTGGGCGAGCATGGGCCAGCGCCCCGGCGCCCAGACCGCATCGAGGGCACCGTGAACGCCTGCATCCGATGGAGCCGTGGCAGGTGCCGTGCCGGGAGAGACCTCGGCCTCATCGCGCAGGAAGCGCCGACCGAGTTCGGCGATGCGGCGCTCGACGCCCCGTATGAGCGGGCTGCGCTGGAAGACGAAGAAGGCGGCGAGGAGAGCGGCGGTGACGCCGAGGGCCCGCAACGCCCAGGCAGCGAGGGATGCGGCCGAATCGCTCTCCATCTGCATCAGCAGGACGACGCCGATCAGGACGAACAGGGCCTGCGTCGCGACCTGGATCAGCATGTCCACCAAGATCGAGGCGGCGGCCAGACTTCCCGGAACGCCCCAGAAGGTGAGGAGGCGCCCACCGACCACATCGCCGCCGACCGAGGCCACGGGAAGAAGCACGTTGATCCCGTCGCGCACGAAACGGAGGATGAGGAAGGCGCCCGCCTCGGTCGTGGCCGAGAGACGGTGCAGCACCCGCTCCCAGGCGATACCGCAGAGGGTCAGGACGACGATCCGCATCAGCACGATTCCGGCGAGTCCGGCCAAACCGATCCGGCCGAAGGCATCGGCAACGGCAGCGAGATCGTGGGTGGCCACCAGCCAGATCGCGAGGCCGAGGCCGAGCACCGTACCCAGGACGGGCAGGTATCGCAGGGCATGTCTCCCGATTCCCATACGGGCGGGAGGAGGTGCCACGACGCGGCGTGTCAAATGCCTGAACCCCTGGGATGAATGAGCGCCAACGGCGACGATCTGTCTGTTCGGCGGTCACCTTATCCGGCACAGCGCCCGCCTCGGGAAAAATCGAATTCCGATCCGCCCTATCGCGTCATTGGGGCTGAAATCGGGGGTCGCCTCACTCGAACCTGCGGGCGGCCGGATAGACCGTATCGAGGGTCTGCGCGGCGTCGCCATCGGGATCGATCAGGACGATGCGGTTGCGCGACAGGCTGAACGAGGTCGCGACCGCGACGAACCTCTTCGGGCACGGACCGAGACAGCCGGTCGAGACCACGCGGGTCACACGGCCGAGGCCTCGCCGCTTGACCTCGCGCTTCAGCCGCCCGCGGATCTCATCCTTCTTCAAACCGACGCGCTTGGTGCATTTCGAGCAGACCATGACGATGTCGGAATAGCCCGACTTCGCGGTCCGCACGGTGGTGTCCTTGTCGTGCTTTGCCAAATCCGAGTGACCGATCCGCTTCGGGCGATCCGAGAAACGGAGCGCCGTCGCGGTCACACCTAGTCAAAGCGGAGAGGGGCGGCAACGGCGCGCGACGGTTCGCCCGCCCTCGACGCCTCAGCCATAGGCCGCCATGGCGCGGACGCTGCCCGGTTCGGCGACGCTGATGCCCGAATCGACATATTCGTTCAGCTTGTTGCGCAGGGTGCGGATCGAGATGCCGAGGATCTTGGCCGCATGGGTGCGGTTGCCGAGGCAATGGTCGAGGGTGTCGAGGATCAGCTCGCATTCCACCTGCGCCACCGTGCGTCCCACGAGGCCCCGGGTCGCGGCCTCCGCGACGTGTGCGGCGCGCTCGACCGGTCCTGCCGAGCGCGCGAAGGATTCGCCCTCCGGCGTCGAGATCGCATCGGCGTCGATCTCCGATCCCGTCGCCAGCAGCACCGCCCTGTGCAGCGTGTTCTCGAGTTCGCGCACGTTGCCGCGCCACGGGTTCTCCCGAATGATGCCCTGCGCCTCGCGGCTGAGGGACCGGAACGGCAGGCCGTTCACCTCGGCGTATTTCTTGGCAAAGTGGCCGGCGAGTTCGAGGATGTCGGCCGGGCGCTCGCGAAGCGGCGGCAGGCGCAGATGCACCACGTTGAGGCGGTAGAACAGATCCTCGCGGAACGTGCCCTTGCGGACCTCGTCGAGGAGGTTGCGGTTGGAGGTGGCGAGCACCCTGATATCGACCTTGACCGGGGCGGTGCCGCCGACCCGGTCGATCACCCGCTCCTGCAGCGCGCGCAGCAGCTTCGACTGCAGGCGGACGTCCATCTCGGAGATCTCGTCGAGCAGCAGCGTGCCGCCATTGGCTTCCTCGAACCGCCCGATCCGGCGGGCGACGGCGCCGGTAAAGGCGCCCTTCTCATGGCCGAACAATTCGGATTCGAGCAGCGCCTCGGGGATCGCGGCGCAGTTCACCGAGACGAAGGGGCGGTTGGTCCGGGTGGATTTCTGGTGGACATGCCGGGCCAGGACCTCCTTGCCGGTGCCGCTCTCGCCGGTGATGAGCACCGAAGCCTCGGACCGCGCCACCTGCTCGGCGAGCTTCACCACCTTCTCCATCGAGGCGTCGCGCCAGACGAAAGCGCGGCCATCCTCCGAAACCGCCTGCAGCACGGCGGCGATCAGTTCCGGATCGGGGGGCAGGGGGATGTATTCGCGGGCTCCCGCCTGGATCGCGGCCACCGCCGCCTTGGCATCGGTGGCGACACCACAGGCGACCACGGGGGTGCGGATGCGTTCTTCGGCCAGCGCCGTCACCAGCTCGCGGATCGGCAGCGCCACGTCGATCATGACGAGGTCGGCGCCCTTGGCACGGAGCACGGCGAGGCCCTGGGCCACCCCGTCCGCATGGGTCACGGCCGCACCGCGATTCATGGCGATCTTGGAGGCGGTGACGAGTTCGCCGCTCAAGCGTCCGATGATGAGTAGCCGCATGGTCTAGGATCCTGTGTCGGTGGGGGCCTCGCGCGGAAGCGCGGCGGGCAGAAGCGCGGCGGGCGGGATCAGTGGTCGCTCTTGATGATCTCGGTCATCGTCACGCCGAGGCGCTCCTCGACGAGGACGACTTCGCCGCGAGCAACGAGCCGGTTGTTGACGAAGATGTCGATGGCTTCGCCGACCTTGCGGTCGAGCTCCAGCACCGCGCCCGGCTGCAGCCGCAGCAGGTCGCCGATGGGCATCCGCGACGAGCCGAGCACGGCCGAGACCACCACTGGGACGTCGAAGACCTGTTCGAGATCCGCGGCGCTCTTGGGGGTCGTCGGCGCCTCGCGGATCGATTCGGAGCCGAGGCCGTCGAAGGAGGCATCGGTGCCATTGAGCTGCGGCAGGCTGAAATCGTCGGACATTGCGGGCTTTCAGTGCAGAAATAGCGGGGTTCAGGCGTCGGCGGATCGGGGATCGAGAGGTTGGCCGATGGCATC
Organism: Methylobacterium marchantiae; assembly: GCF_022179405.1. Lineage (GTDB taxonomy): Bacteria > Pseudomonadota > Alphaproteobacteria > Rhizobiales > Beijerinckiaceae > Methylobacterium > Methylobacterium marchantiae. The sequence continues at coordinate 28,231 of NZ_BPQT01000015.1, read as the reverse complement.
GAGGACGGCCGCCTCGATACGGGCGCGGTCGCGCACGACGCCGCCATCCGCCCATTCCATCCGTGCGTCGCCCGGTGCGAGATCGGGCTCTCCGAGGACGATGAGTCGCCCTTCGAAGCCGCGCTCGCGGGCGAGGCCCTTCACCAGCGCCTCGGCCTCGTCCACCAGCCCGTCATTCACCCGCACCACGAGATGCGGCACGCCGCGCAGGTGCTGCAGGGCGGCGCGCGCCGCGTCGCCGATGGCCGCCAGCGGTTGGGTGTCGAGGGCATCGCCGGCGATGCGGCGCGCCAGGGACACGGCGAAGGCCAGGGCCTCCTCTTCGCGGGCGGCATCGCGGGCATCGGCCTGACCGATGAGGCCAGCCGCGGCGAGGCCGACGCGGGTGAGGGCGTCGGCCATGCGGGCCTGGGCCTGGGCCTCCGCCTGGGCCCGGCCTTCCTGGACGCCGCGGGCATGGGCCTGGGCCACGGCCTCGGCGAGAGCTGCGGCCTCCTTCGGCGAGGCGCTCGCACCGTCGCGCGGCCGGAAGTCGGTGTCGAAGAGGAAGCGACGGGCGTTCAATAGACCAGCTCCTCTTCGCCGCTGGACTTGGCGATCATGATCTCGCCCTTCTCGGCCAGTTCCTTGGCGAGTTCGGTCATCTTCGACTGCGCCTCGTCGACATCCTTCAGGCGGATCGGGCCCAGCGAGCCCATCTCGTCGGTGATGTTCTTGGCCGCGCGGGTGGACATGTTCTTGAGGAAGAACCCGCGCACGCGCTCGTCGGCGCCCTTGAGGGCGCGGCACAGCGTGTCGTTGTCGACCTTGCGCAGCAGGGTCTGCACGCTGCCGGCATCGAGCTTGAGCAGGTCCTCGAAGGTGAACATGAGCTGGCGGATCTTCTTGGCCGAGCCGCGATTGGCCTGGTCCAGGGCCGCCAGGAAGCGGCCTTCCGTCTGGCGGTCGAAGGCGTTGAACACGTCCGCCATCAGCTCGTGCGCGTCGCGCCGGGTCGTCTGCGCGATGGTGGAGACGAATTCCACCCGCAGGGTCTCCTCGATATGGCGGAGGGCCTCCTTCTGCACCGTCTCCATGCGCAGCATCCGGTTGAGGACGTCGATGGCGAAGTCCTCGGGCAGGATCGTCAGCACCTTGGCCGCATAGTCGGGACGTACCTTCGACAGCACCACGGAGACGGTCTGAGGATACTCGTTGCGCAGGAAGGATGCGAGGATTTCGGGATCGATCTGCGTCAGGCTCGCCCAGACGCGCTTCCCGGAGGCGCCCTTGATCTCCGCCATGATGGAGGAGACCTGGTCGGATGGAAAAATCTTGAGCAGGAGCGATTCCGTCCGCTCGAAATTCGAGGTGATGCCGCCGCCGGACGAGAGCCGCGAGACGAAATCGACGATGAGCCTCTCGACGGTCTCCGCCTCCAGCGAACCGAGCTGGACCATGGCGTGCGAGACCATCTTCACCTCTTCCTCGTCGAGCAGCTGCCAGATCGGCGCGCCGTCCGTCTCGCCGAGGAGAAGCAGAAGTGCTGCCGCACGCTGGGCGCCGGACATGGCGCTCAGGCCTGCCTTGCCGCTCTCCTGGTCCGTGCCGACACTCAACCCCGAGGCCATGACCTCAATCCTCTTCCGCTCTTGTCGCTACTGCTCGTCTCGTCGTGGTCTTCGCCGTTCCGCTCAACTGTCGTGGATCCAGTTGCGCAAGACCTCCACGGTCTCGCCCGGGCTGCCACGGACCATGTCCACGACCCGCTGGACCGTCTCGGCCTGGACCTTGCCGTTGAGCTGCGCGAAGTCGACGAGGCGGGCGGTGGGGTTGTCGCGCGGCACCAGCATCTGGTCGAGGGCGGGATCGCCGGTGGACATTCCCGGACCCGCGACCATGATGGCCGGTGCCGGTTCGGCGGTGAGGACGCGGCGCACGAGGGGACGCACCACGGCGAGGAGGACGATCACCGTCAGGAGGAACAGGACGGAGAGCTCGACCACCCGCATGATGTCCTCCTTCGTGGGAGTCAGCAGGGACTGGACGAGAGTGGGCTCGGTGAACTCGACCGGTGCCGGGGTCTCGGCGAAACGCAGGTTGACCACCTCGACCTGATCGCCGCGGGTCTTGTCGAAGCCGATGGCGGTGCGGACCAGGGTGGCGATCCGCTCGATCTCGTTGGCGGGGCGCGGCTGATAGACGGGCTTGCCGTCCGCCCCCGGCGCGTAGGCGCCGTCGACCAGCACCGCCACCGAGAGCCGCTTCACCCGCCCGCCTTCCTCCACCACCGTCTTGGTGACGCGGGAGATCTCGTAATTAGTGGTCTCCTCGTCCTTCTTGGACGTGTCCTTCGGCCCCGCATTCTGGTTCTGCTGGTTGGCACCCGGCAATTCGTTGCCGACCGTCACGGCGCCTTCGGTGCCTCCCGTGAGTGCGCTTTCGCTGCGCGTCTGGGTGGAGCGGACGACCTTGCTCTCCGGATCGAAGGTTTCCGATCGGCTCTCGATGCGGTTCCTGTCGAGCTCGGCGGTGACCTGGACCCGCGAGCGGCCGGTGCCGACGATGCCGGCCACGATCTCCTCGATCTGCGAGCGCAGGCGGCGCTCGAGCCCGACCTGCTTCTCTTCCATGCCGGCGCCGGTATCGGCTTCCGCGCCGCGAGCCCCATCGGCCAGCAGGCGGCCGCGCTCGTCAACGATGGAGATCCGCTCGGGCTTCAATCCCTCCACGGCGGAGGCGGCGAGATGGCGGATGGCGCGGACCTGAGAGGGGTCGATATCGCCCACGAGCTTGAGGACGATGGCCGCGCTCGGCATTTCCCGGTCGCGCTCGAACAGGCGGCGCTCCGGCATGACGAGATGGACGCGGGCCGCCTGGACGCGGCCGATGGCCCGGATCGAACGGGCGAGCTCGCCTTCCAGGGCGCGCAGGTGATTGACGTTCTGGACGAAGTTGGTGGACGAGAACGCGTCGCCCTTGTCGAAGATCTCGTAGCCGACGCCCGCGGCGCTGGGCAGGCCCTTGCCGGCGAGGTCCATGCGCAGGCGCGGAAGATCGGCACGGGGCGCCATGATGGTCTGCCCGGCATCGCCGCGCGTCTCGTACTTGATGCCGCGCGCATCGAGATCGCGGATGACGGCGCCGGAATCCTGCATCGACAGGTCAGCGAACAGGACGCCCATGTCGGGCTTCGACACCCGAAGGATCACGAAGGCGAAAAAGCCGACCAAGGTCAGCGTCACGGCCACCATGGCCGCGAGCCGCGCCGGTCCCAACTTCGTCACCAGTTCGAGAACCGACTTCACGACGCGACGTACCCACCCGAACCGGCGCGACGGAGGGGCCGCGCTCGCTCGGCAAAATTTGCCCAGGCCGTGGTTAGCGTCCGGTTAACGAATGGTGTCGCGGGTCAAAAAGGGCACGCCGACGGGGAGAGGCCGACCGCTTCCGGTCGCGGGGGATATCCGATGGACGAGGATGTCCCGGTGCCGGCCACGCCCCTCGCGGACCGGGCTGGAAAATGCGGAACTGGAAAACGCAGGACTGAAAAAATAAAGAACCGCGCCCCCGGGGAGGGGCGCGGTTCTTTTTCGAGGGGAGGTTTCTTAAAAGGGCGTTTCGGCATCCAAGATGGATGCCGGCCCGTCTCGATCTCAGTGCTCGATCTCAGTGGCGGTAATGCTGGATGCGGGTGGTCCGCAGGCCGGCAAGGCCGTGCTGGTCGATGGAGAACTGCCAGCTCAAGAACTCTTCGGTGGTGAGGGTGTAACGCTGGCAGGCCTCCTCGAGACTGAGTAGACCGCCGCGGACGGCTGCGACGACCTCCGCCTTCCGGCGGATGACCCACCTTCGGGTCGTGGTCGGCGGAAGATCGGCGATCGTCAACGGACTGCCGTCGGGCCCGATGACGTATTTGACTCTCGGGCGGCTTGGTTCGGTCATGATACGCTCTACAACTCGACTGACCTGTCGAGCTTGGAAGCTACTTGCGCCCGCTTAAGATATGTTGAAGCGGATCGATCGCATCTGATTCGTTTCCTCTGGGTTCATGTGGACAACCCTGTCCCGATGTTCTGGACGCTCGCGATCGGCACCCGGGAATTGCCGATCAGAAGGACCGGCGCGCTGCCGCTCAGGTCGACGCCATCGACCTTACCACTGACCTGGGTATCGACGGTGACCTTCGCTCCAGTGGCGTCGATGGCATCGACCTTGATCTTGTAGCTGCCATTGGCCGAGGTGAAGCCGGAGGTGGATCGCCCATCCCAGGTGAAGCTCTGCGCGCCGGTGGTCAGGGCCTTCGTCTGCGTCGCCACCACGTTGCCCTTGGCATCGCTGATCGTGATCGTCGCCTGCTTGGCGGCCCGCGAGGGCGTCAGCGTCCAGGTCGCCGAACCGTCCTTGAGATCGGCCACCTGCCCGTCGGCCGTCACCGTCTGGCCGACGAAACTCGTGGCCGAGGCCGCGCTCGCCGCCTTCGAGTTGCTGAGGATCGAGTCCAGCCGGTCGTTCGACTTCAGCTGCTGCTCGACGCCGGCATATTGCACGAGCTGCTGCGTGAACTGGTTCGTGTCCAGGGGGTCGAGGGGGTTCTGGTTCTTAAGCTGCGTCGTCAGCAGTGTCAGGAACTGCTGGAAATTGCCGGCGATCTCCTGTGACGTGCCGGTCGCCGTCGTGGAATTCGTCGAGGAACTGCTCGAGATCGAACTGATTCCGGATGTCATGGCAATCTCCTCAGATGCGGATATCGATGCCGCCGAGGCCGCGCAGTATCCGCAGCGGCATGGCGTCGATGGAAAGGCGTGGGTCTTTCAAGTCGGAACCGGGGGCGCCGGAAGCGCCCTCGCGGCCGCTCCCCCTATCCCGCTCGGCGCCGTTGCGGCCGTCGGAGCCGGTATCGCTGCGCAGGGACAGGTTGATGCTGGCGTCGGTCGCCTCGAAGCCGGCCTGCGACAGGGCCTGCTGGAGATTGCCGGCATCGCGCTGGAGCAGCGCCAGGGTCTCGGGCCGGTCGACCACGAGATGCGCGGTGACGGTGCCGTTGTCCTTGTCGATGTCGAGGTTCACGTCGATCCGCCCGAGATCCTTCGGGTCGAGACGGATCTCGAATCGGTTCGAGCCGGCGAGGGACCGCAATCCGATCGTCATCGGCACGGCGCCGAGAGGGACCGGCGCGGATTGGGCCTGAGGGGACGCCGCGCCCGTATCGGCGACCGGCGCGGCGTTGTTCGCCAGAGGTGCAGGAGCGGACGGCGACGAGGAGGCGACGAGATCGCCAAAGGACGCGGTCGCGATGGGGGCGAGCGCCTCGAGCGGCTTGGCCACCAGACCCTCGCCGTCCGGCGCCATCGCCGTGTCGGATCGATCGGTCCCCATGACCGGCACGGCGGCCAACTTTGCGGCGCTGCCCTTCGCTGCGATCCCATCGAGAGAGGCGGTCGCGCCCGAGCCCGGCGCGGACGCGCCGGTTCGGGCCTGGACCGTGGATGGATTCGCCGGAGGCGGCGGGAGGAGGAGATCGATCGGCACGAGGGTCGCCTCCGCCAGGGCGGATTCATCCGACGCCTCGTCATCGACCTCGTCCTTCGAGACCGGCTTTTCCTCGGTATGTCCCTCGCTCCCCGCGACCGCGCCGGCGGAGGCTTCCTGAGCGGCCAGGGCTTGGACCGGCGTCGGTGGCGCAGTCGGGACAGCCGGCGCAAGCGCCTGGCCTTTCCCCGGCTGCGGCACAGTCGGCGATGTCCCCCTGCCGTCCTTCCCCGCGTCCGTCTTCGCCGGGACAGGGGGGTTAGTCCCGATCTTTCCCGAAGATGGGACATTGGAATCAGTGATCGGCTTGGACTTCGCAGCAGCATCGGCGGGCTTGCCCGATTCCGCCTCACGATTTGACCGTATCTCGGATGCGGCCGGCCGTTGTGGCGCTTCCCGTCTCTCGACATTCGTCGGGTGATGCTCGCGTGGCGCCGCCGAGGGCCGACGCGGTGGCGGGGCTGGTTCCCGCTCTGAAACGGCAAAGGCGTCGCGGCTGGTCGAGTCGAGGTGGGAAGTCGTGGCGGAACGCGCGGCACTCGTGACCGCGGGGCGCACCGGATGCTCCATTTTCGTCGACGTCACGGCCATCAGCCTCGATCTCCTCGGGGCCTCTCCGCGCAAGCCCCGCGCCATACGCAACGCCGATCAACCATTTGAAGATAAACGATCATTTCCAATGACCCAAGGACCGCACCGATCCGGCTCGGCGGAATCGTCCCGGTCCCGGCAGGATTTGCCGGGTGCGCGGCGCCCGTGAGCGGGAACGGGCGACCCCAGACTGCCTGGAAGTTCGATCTCAGGATCGCTATAGACTCCGCGTGAGCGGGCGATGCGGCCTGCCGGCGAACCCGTGACGTGATGAACTCCCTCGACCTTCCCAAGGCCCCGCACGAGACGCGTGTCGTCGTCGCCATGTCCGGTGGCGTGGATTCGTCCGTCGTGGCCGGGCTGCTGAAGCAGCAGGGCTACGATGTCGTCGGGATCACGCTGCAGCTCTACGACCACGGGGCGGCCATCCACCGTAAGGGTGCCTGCTGTGCCGGCCAGGACATCCACGATGCGCGCCGCGTGGCCGAGACGCTCGGCATCCCGCATTACGTGCTGGATTACGAGGACCGGTTCCGGGAATCGGTGATCGATCGTTTCGCGGAGAGCTACCTCGCCGGCGAGACGCCGATCCCCTGCGTCGAGTGCAACCGCTCGATCAAGTTCCGCGATCTCCTCGCCACCGCCCGCGACCTCGACGCCGACGTGCTGGCGACCGGCCATTACGTGGCGAGCCGGCCCCTCGAGACCGGCGGCCGCGGCCTCTATCGCGCCCTCGATCCGGCCCGCGACCAGAGCTACTTCCTCTACGCGACGACGCGCGAACAGCTCGATTTCCTGCGCTTTCCCCTGGGCGAGCTGCCCAAGGACGAGACCCGCCGCCTCGCTCGCGAGCTCGGCCTCGCCATTGCCGAGAAGGCCGACAGCCAGGACATCTGCTTCGTGCCGCAGGGGCGCTACGCCGACGTCATCGCCAAGCTGCGGCCGGATGCGGCTCGGGCGGGCGACATCGTCGATCTCGACGGCCGGGTCCTCGGCCGGCACGAGGGCATCATCCATTACACGGTGGGCCAGCGGAAGGGCCTTCGCCTCGCGGTCGGCGAACCGCTCTACGTGATCCGCCTGGAGCCGGCCTCGGCCCGCGTGGTGGTGGGTCCGCGCGCGGCGCTCGCCACCAGCCGCATCCGCCTCGACGATCTGAACTGGCTCGGCCCGGCCGCATCGGACGGGATCGTGGACATGCCGGTGGCCGTCCGCGTCCGCTCGACCCGGGAGCCGCGTCCGGCGCACCTGAGTTTCGCCGCGGACGGAGCGACCGCCGAGATCGTGCTGGCCACGCCGGAGGACGGTGTCTCGCCGGGTCAGGCCTGCGTGATCTACGCCGATGACGGTCCACGTTCGCGCGTGCTCGGCGGCGGCACCATCCGCCGCATCGCCGCGTTGGCAGCCGGGGCGGCGCAGGCCGCCTGACATCACCACCCTTCCCATCCGCAGGATCCAGAGACGATATGCTGAGCGAGCCGCAGGCCGGTCCGAGCACGGCCCTGATGCGCAAGGCCTATGCCCGCTGGGCGCCGGTCTATGACGTCGTCTACGACAAGCTGACGGAGCCGGCCGCCCGCGACGCCGTGATGGCGGCCACCGCCTGCGGACCGCGGATCCTCGAGGCCGGCGTGGGCACCGGCCTGTCGCTGGGCTATTACCCGGCCGGCAGCTTCGTCTGCGGCGTCGATCTGTCCGAAGACATGCTGAAGCGCGCCCGCGCCAAGGTCCTGCGCCGAAAGCTTGGTCATGTCCGCGGCCTCCAGGTGATGGATGTGTGCCGCCTCGGCTATGCCGATGCCAGTTTCGACGCGGTGGTCGCCCAGTTCCTGATCACCCTGGTCCCGGACCCCGAAGCCGCCCTCTCGGAATTCCTGCGGGTCGTGCGACCCGGCGGCGAGATCGTCCTCGCCAACCATTTCGGCCAGACCAAGGGCGCCGTGGCCAAGGTCGAGGAGATCGTGGCGCCGCTCTGCACCAAGATCGGCTGGTCCTCGGCCTTCAAGTCGACCCGGATCGAGGCCTGGGCCAACCGGAACGGCGTCGAATTCATCGGCGTCGCCCCGACCTTCCCCGGCGGCTTCTTCAAGATCCTCAGGATGCGGAAGGCCGGCTGACCCGGCGTTGCGAAGCAGGGCCATGGCACGCGCATCGAGCGGTTCCGCCCGCCGAATCCTGCGATGGCTCCCCGTCGCCGCCCTCCTGGCGATCTCGCTCGGCATTCTCGTCTCCGGCGTCCCGCACCTCCTCAGCCTCGATCGCCTGCTCTCGTATCGCGCTTGGCTGAGCGAGGCGGTGGCCGAGGACAGGCCGCGCGCCATCGCGATCGCGTGCCTGATCTATGTCGGATGCGTGATCGTGTCGGTGCCGGCCTCGCTGGTCCTGACGATCCTCTGCGGATTCCTGTTCGGGATCACCACCGGCGCGGGAATCGCCCTTGTCTCGGCGACGGCGGGAGCGGCCATCGTCTTCTCGATCGGCCGCGGGCCGGTCTCCGAGCTTCTGCTGAACAGGGCCGGGCCGCGCCTCGCCCGCCTCGCCGCCGGGTTTCGAGACGACGCCTTCGGGTATATCCTCGTCCTGCGGCTCCTGCCGCTGTTTCCCTTCTGGATGACCAACCTGGCACCGGCGGCGTTCGGCGTTCCCCTGCGCACCTTCGTGCTTGCCACCTTTCTCGGACTGGCCCCCGGCGCCTTCGTCTATGCCGCCACCGGATCGGCGATCGAGGATGTCGTCGCGGCCAACGCGGCGGCCAAGGCAGCCTGCCTCGCCACCGGCGCCACCGCCTGTGACGAAGCCTTGTCCCTGCGGTCGCTTGTCACCGTGAAGACGGTCGCGGGCCTCGGCAGCCTCGCCGCCTTCGCACTCCTCTCGATCGGGCTGAGGCGCCGGTTCGCCCGCAGGCGAGCCGGCACCCCATGAATCCCGTCGATCGGGCACTCGACGGCGCGGCGCCCGGAGCGTAACCGTCTTGGCGAGGAGTCTCGTGTGTCGGGCGTCGTAGCCGGGCGCAGAGAATGCGGAATGACGGTCGGGGCTCGGAGCCGCGCCGGAGAAACCGGGACGCGCGAAGAAGCCCGGGAGAAAGAGTGATCGGGGACCCGTGATGGACGCGACGCCGCGCGCCGGCATGGAAGCGCCTTTACCCGTGCCGGCGGAGGCTCGGAAGGGCATCGTCCGCCATCTCGGACTGTCGGGCCGGCTGTTCCTCGTCACCATCGCCTTCGTCGCCCTGGTCGAAATCCTCATCTACGTGCCCACCGTGGCGAACTACCGGCGGATGTGGCTGTCGGACCGCATCGCCGCCGCCCAGATCGCCGCCCTCGTCCTCGAAGCCTCGCCGGATCAGCGCGTCTCGGAAGATCTCGCACGGCACCTCCTGAGGGGAGTCGGTGCCAGCGCCATCGCAGTTCGCGGCGACGGAACGCGCCGTCTCCTCGCCGTGGATGCGATGCCTTCCGAAGTCTCGGGCCTCGTCGACCTGCGCTCGCACGACTGGGTCGCGTCGATCGGTGGGGCGTGGCGCACCGTCTTCACCGAAAGCACCGCGCCGATCCGTGTCGTCGGCCATGGGCGGGACGGGTTCGACCTCGTCGAGATCCTCCTCGACGAGGCTCCCTTGCGCGAGGCGCTGATCGATTTCGCCGGCCGCCTGCTGCTCTCCTCGCTGGCGATTGCCGCGGCCGTCGCCGGCCTCGTCTTCCTGATGCTGCAGCGGATCATCGTGCGCCCGGTCCGGCGCCTCGCCCGCAACATCACCGAATTCGCGGACGATCCCCAGGGCAGCGACCGCGTCATCGTACCCTCACGCAGGACCGACGAGATCGGCCATGCGGAAGTGGCCCTGGCGCGAATGGAGAATGCGCTGGCGAGCGAGCTGCGCCAGAAGCGCCGCCTCGCGGAACTCGGCCTCTCGGTGAGCAAGATCAACCACGAGCTGCGCAATCTCCTGACCACGGCGCAGCTCCTCGGCGATCGCCTCGAGACGGTGTCCGACCCGGCGGTCCAGCGCATCGCCCCGCGTCTCCTCGCGACCCTCGGCCGGGCGATCCGCTTCTGCGAGGAGACCCTGGCCTATGGACGCACGACCGAGACCGTGCCGCAGCGGCGGAAGGTCCTGCTGGCGCCGCTCCTCGCCGAGCAATCCGACCTGTCCAGGCTGGGCGGCGCCTCGGCGGTGACGATCCGCGTGGTCTGCGGGCGGGATCTGGAAGTGGACGTCGACCCCGACCAGTTCTCGCGTGCGCTCACCAACATCGTGCGCAACGCCGTCCAGGCACTGACTTCGGACAAGACGCCCTTGCCCGATCCGGCGATCGAGATACAGGCCACGCGCCAGGGCCGGTTCGGAGCGGGTCAGGTGACGATCGTCGTCTCGGACAACGGACCGGGGCTTCCCGAACGGGCGAGGGCGAACCTGTTCTCGCCGTTCGAAGGGTCGATGCGGCCGGGTGGAACCGGGCTCGGCCTGCCGATCGCCGCCGAACTGATCCAGTTCCAGGGCGGCAGCCTCACCCTCGACCAGACCGGCGAGGGGGAGGGCGCCCGTTTCCGGATCGTCATCCCGGATCGCGCTCCGTCGTCTCTGTGAGATCCGGCCTAACCGCGCCGTTCAGTGATTGTGACGTCGCTTCTCGTGACTAAGACCTCATCCTAAGTCTCGCGCGAAGCGGAGGACTCGAAGGAGGCCTCCGCTTCGCGCGAGACTTCTGGAAGGCCCCTTCGAGGCTGCTTTGCAGCATCTCAGGGTGAAGTCGTGGAGGAGATGAGCGTCTTCACCTGAAGAGGCGAAGTCCGCCGAACGGATTCCTCGCCTATTCCGCCGCCGCGAGGGTCAGGCCCGGCACGGTGATGCCGATGTCCCGCAGCAATTCCGCGTCGGCATCGGTCTCGTTATTGGCGGTGGTGAGCAGACGCTCGCCGTAGAAGATCGAGTTCGCACCAGCCATGAAGCACAGGATCTGAGCTTCGCGGGTCAGCCCCTTGCGGCCTGCGCTGAGGCGCACGCGCGCCTTCGGCATCACGATCCGGGCCGTCGCGCACATGCGCACGAGATCGAGCGGGTCCACCGGCGGCCGGTCTTCGAGCGGCGTGCCCTCGACGGCCACCAGGGCGTTGATCGGAACGCTCTCGGGGTGCGGAGCGTGGTTGGCGAGCACCTGCAGCATCGCCGCGCGATCCTTCACACCCTCGCCCATGCCGACGATGCCACCGCAACAGACACCGATGCCGGCGTCGCGCACGTTCTGCAGCGTGTTCAGGCGGTCCTCGTAGGTCCGGGTCGAGATGATGTCGCCGTAGAATTCCGGGCCGGTATCGAGGTTGTGGTTGTAGGAGGTCAGCCCGGCCTCGGCGAGGCGGCCCGCCTGTGACGGGGTGAGCATGCCGAGGGTGACGCAGGCCTCCATCCCGAGGCCGCGCACTCCGCGCACCATCGAAAGGACGGCATCGAATTCCGGGCCGTCCTTGGGCTGGCGCCAGGCGGCACCCATGCAGAAACGGTGGGCACCGGCAGCCTTCGCCGCGGCGGCCTCCTGCAGGACCTTGTCCACCGGCATCAAGCGCTCGCGCGGCAGGCCGGTCCCCTTGTGATGCGCCGATTGCGGGCAATAGGCACAATCCTCGGGGCATGCGCCGGTCTTGATCGACAGCAGGCTCGCCCGCTGGATATCGGCCGGGTCGTTATGCGCGCGATGGACCTGTGCCGCCCGATAAACGAGGTCGAGGAGCGGCAGGTCGTGGATCGCCTGGATCTCGGCCACGGTCCAATCGTGGCGGATCGCGGCGATCTCTGTGGCGGGGAAGGGGGCGAGGGGGGCCACGGTCTCGGTCATGGCCCCATGAGGCGAATCTCGGCAGGAAAATCAAGCCGGGCGCGATGCATGCGAGGCTGCTTTTCCCTCGCGCCCAGGGCAATCCTCGTCACGCCGCCTTGCTGCGCAGGCCCGACAGGCCGGACCAGACCGGAGCGATGAGATAGCTCGCGATCGGGATGAGGGCTGCGCCGACCACGAGACCGACGAGGCCCGACCCTGCCGCGGTCACCACCCATTCGACGACGGACGCGATCGGCGGAACCAGCTTCGCGCCGGCGGCGGCGGCTTCGTGGATCACGTGCGCGACCTGAGGCAGGCCATAGCCTTCCAGACCGTGGACGAGGATGCCGCCACCGACCCAGATCATCGCGGCGGTGCCGACCACGGCGAGGAGTTGCAGGAAGACCGGCATGCCCTTGACCAGGGCACGGCCGAAGCCGCGGATCGCACTGCCGAACACGGAAGCCGACGTGTTCTTCGCCATCGCGACCCCGGCATCGTCGGCCTTCACGATCAGCGCGACGCCGCCATAGACGAAGACGGTGATGCCGATGGCGACGACCGCGAGCACGACGGCCTTCGTCCAGATGCTGCCATCGGGCAGGGAGGCCAGGGAGATCGCCATGATCTCGGCCGAGAGGATGAAATCGGTCTTGATCGCGCTGGAGACCTTGCGCGCCTCCAGCGCCTCACCGCTGGCGGCATCGGCATCGAGCTTGGCCTCGTGCGCGTGCGCCCGATGCGGAAACAGCGCCTCGTAGACCTTCTCGATGCCCTCGTAGCAGAGATAGGCGCCGCCCAGCATCAGCAGCGGCGTGATCGCCCAGGGCGCGAAGGCCTGGAGCAGGAGGGCCGCCGGCAGCAGGAACAGCATCTTGTTGCGGAGCGACCCGATGGCGATCTTGGCCACGATCGGCAATTCGCGCTCGGCCGCGAATCCCACGACGTAGCGCGGAGTGACGGCGGCATCGTCGATGACGACCCCCGCCGCTTTCGCACCCGCCTTGGCGGCTTGTCCGGCGACGTCGTCGAGAGAGGCCGCCGCGACCTTGGCGAGCCCCGCGATGTCGTCGAGGAGGGCGATCAGTCCGATGCTCAAGGTCCGGTCCTTCCAACTGCCAAGCTGCTTCAGCAGAGGAGACGAGTGAGCGGGGATTTCGATCCCCGCCCGGCTTCAATGAGTCGGTTCGCCGGCGGCGACCTTCGCGGTCCAGTCGTCGAAGGCGATGATCTCCTGCCGCTGCTCGCCGAGTCCGGTGATGCCGAGGGTCATCACGTCGCCGCTCTTGAGGAAGCGCGGCGGCTTGCGCGCCATGCCGACGCCGGGAGGCGTGCCCGTAGTGATCACGTCACCGGGCTCCAGCATCATGAAATGCGAGAGGTAGGCGACGATCTGAGCGACGCCGAAGATCATCGTCGAGGTCGACCCCGTCTGCACCCGCTCACCGTTCACGTCGAGCCACAGATCGAGGGCGGCCGGGTCGGGGATCTCGTCCAGCGTCACCAGCCACGGCCCAAGGGGGCCGAAGGTCGGGCAGCCCTTGCCCTTGGTCCAGGTCCCACCGCGTTCGAGCTGGTATTCCCGCTCCGAGACGTCGTTGCAGAGGCACAGGCCCGCCACATAGGACATCGCCTCGTTGGCATGGACGTAGGATGCGCGCGCACCGATGACGATGGCGAGTTCCACCTCCCAATCCGTCTTGGCCGAGCCTTTCGGCAGGATGACCCGGTCGTTGGGACCGGAGATGCAGGACGTAGCCTTGTTGAACACGATCGGCTCGGACGGGATGTCCGCGCCGATCTCCGCCGCGTGGTCGGAATAGTTCAGCCCGATCGCGATGAAGTTGCGCGTGCCGCCGACGCAGGGACCGAGGCGCGTTTCCGGAGACAGGAGCGGCAACGTCTCGGGATCGATGGATCGCAGGCGCTCCAACGACGTCGTGGCGAGGGTGGATCCGGAAATATCGCGCACGAGACCCGACAGGTCCCGCAGGCCGCCCTTCGCGTCGATCAGGCCCGGCTTCTCGTCGCCCACATCTCCGTGACGCACCAGCTTCATCGGCTCTCGCTCCCCTTCGATCCTCGTCGTGGCAGAGACATCGGACTCTCGACCCGTCCTGGCAAGATGCCGACCGCCCTGCTGCGCCAGCGGCGATCGGCAGGAGGAGGCTGGGATGCCGCAAACAAGGCATGTTGCATAATTCATACAGGCCCGCCCAAATCCCACGGAATACGCATTTTCATGCCGACCTCCATCCAAGTCGATCCGACAGTTTAGATATGAACCATTCTTTCAAATGCATTGAGGTGACACCACGCGAAGATCTTCCTCACTATTTTTCGAAGTAATTCATAGTTTACGGATTGTTAAAACCTCCGGCGTGAAAGGGTTGTCCAGATCGACCAAGATCGTCACTCTTCTGCTCAAGATGCCGGCCGGACATCGCGCCGCGACAGAACCGAGCATCGCAAGCAAGGGTCGGGGAGCGGGACATGAGAACGACGATGCGCGGCGCGGCTCTGGCGGGAATCTCCGTCGCGGTCCTGACCTCGACCGCGGGTGGAGCCTTCGCCGGTGCGTTCGGAATTCGCGAACAGAGCACTCTCGCCCAGGGCGAGGCCTTCGCGGGCGCGGCTTCCGGCTCCGGCGGCGTCTCGTCGATGTTCTGGAACCCGGCCACGATCACGATGAACCCGGGCTGGGTCAGCGAGCAGAACCTCAGTTTCATCAACCTCTCGTCGAAGATCACCCCGACCGAGGGTACCAATCCGGCCTTTGCCGGCCTCGGCGGCAGCGGCGATATCGGCCAGGGCGCTGTCATTCCGGCCGGCGCGACCTCCTACCAGCTCAGCGACCGGCTCTGGATCGGCATCCAGACGGGCGCCCCGTTCGGCCTCGTGACGAAGCCGCGCGACAACTGGGCCGGCGAAGTCTACGGGCGATCGAGCCGCATCTTCTCGCTCTCGTTCAATCCGATCGTCGGCTTCAAGGTGAACGAGTGGCTCTCGATCGCGGCGGGCCCGAACATCGAATACTTTCGCCTGACCCTGCGCCAGGCCCTGCCGATCTCGCCCAACCTGCTCAACCTGCCGAACGCGTCGCTCAAGGGCGAATCCTGGGGGGTCGGATTCACGGCGGGTGTCCTGATCACGCCCTGGACCGGTACGGCGCTGGGCATCGGCTATCGCTCATCGGTGCATCACGACATCGAAGGCGCCTTCGCGCTGCCGGCCCCCGTTTCGTTCCTGAGCCAGCAGGTCACCGCCAATCTCAATACGCCGGAGAAGCTCAGCGTCGGCCTGACCCAGGCCGTCAGCCCGGTCGCCCGCATGAGCCTCGGCTTCGAATGGGACAACTGGTCGAGGCTCGGCACGGTGGGTATCGTCGGCCGCACCACCGGCGGCATCGCGACCACGCTGCCCCTGAACTACAAGGACGGCTACACCTACTCGGTGGGCGGCGAGTACGACTGGTCCCCCGCTCTCACCGTCCGGGCCGGCGTTGCCTACGAGCAATCGCCGATCGACTTCTCGAACAGGTCGGTGCGACTGCCGGACAGTGACCGCTTCAACGTCTCCGTCGGCGGCAGCTACCGCTGGAACGAGAAGCTGACCCTGAACATCGCCTATTCGCACCTCTTCCTCGTGGGTGATTCGAAGCTCCTGGCCGGGCCGGGTCGGGACTACAACGTCCCCGGCATCGCCCTCGCCGCCGACACGAGCGGCAGCGCGGACATCGTCTCGGTGGGCTTCCGTTACGTCTTCGGCGCCCCGGCGGCGCCGATCGCTCCCGCACCGCTGGTGCGGAAGTTCTGAGGGTATAGGAAGGACGTCGGGCACCTGAGTAAACGCCGGTGCCTTGAGGAGACCTGTCCATCCTCCACCTCATCCTGAGGTGCGGCGAGAGCCGCCTCGAAGGAGCCCTCCAGACACCATTGCGCGAACTGGAGCCCTCCTTCGAGGCCTCCGCTACGCTCCGGCACCTCAGGATGAGGTGATGGTGTTTGAAAAGCCCAGTCGAACAATCATCGGGCGGACACGGGGGCGCCGACAGTTTCGTCCTCGACCCGGCTCTTCAGGCCGAATCGCAGGCGTCCAATCCGATCACGCCTTCATGCGGACATAGGTGCCCGGCGCCGGGCCGAGGGAGGCCAATCCGCCTTCACCGGGGATGCGCGCGGGCACGCGTGTCGGGGCCTGCCGCTCCAGCCAGTCGAACCAGTAGGGCCACCACGAGCCCTTGTGCTCGGTCGCAGCGGAGATCCAGTCCTCCAGGCGTCCCTTGGCCGGGCCACCGGTCCAGAACCCGTATTTCGGCTTGGCGGGCGGGTTGACGACACCGGCGATATGGCCGGACCCGGCCAGGACGTAATCGACCGTGCCGCCGAACTTGGAGGACCCTTCGAATACCGAGATGGCCGGAGCGATATGGTCCTCGCGGGTGGCGAGGTTGAAGATCGGCACCTTCACCTTCTTCAGGTCCAGGCGGACGTTGCCGAGGATCATCCGCCCCTGCGCGAGGGTGTTATCGAGGTAGCAGTTGCGCAGGTAGAAGGAATGGTTGGCCGCCGGCATACGCGTGGCATCGGCGTTCCAGTATAGCAGGTCGAAGGCCGAAGGTGTCTGGCCCTTGACGTAGTTGTTGACCACGTAGGACCAGATGAGGTCGTTGGGGCGCAGCATGTTGAAGGCAGTGGCCATCCCCGAGCCTTCGAGATAGCCGCGTTTCTTCATGCGCGCCTCGATACCGCGGATCTGCTCCTCGTCGGCGAAGACCTTGAGGTCGCCGGCATGGGTGAAGTCCACCTGCGTCGTCAGGAACGTGGCACTCTTGATGCGCTTGTTGCCGGTGGCCGCCTGCATCGCCAGCGTCACCGCCAGCAGGGTGCCCCCGACGCAGTAGCCGGCCGCGGCGACCTCGCTCTCGCCGGTGGCGACGCCGATCGCGTCGATGGCCGCCTCGATGCCCTCGCGCATGTAGCTCTCGAAATCCTTGTCGGCATGGCGCTCGTCGGGATTGACCCACGAGATGCAGAACACCGTCAGGCCCTGGGACACCATCCAGCCGATCAGGCTCTTGGCCGGGTTGAGATCGAGGATGTAGAACTTGTTGATCCAGGGCGGCACGATCAGGAACGGGCGCTTCAGCACCGTCTCCGTGGTCGGGGAATACTGGATGAGCTCCATCAGGTCGTTGCGGAACACGACCTCGCCCGGCGTGACCGCGACGTTGACCCCGACCTCGAAACCGGACGGGTCGGTCTGGCGGACCCTCAACTGGCCCTTGCCGGCCTCGATATCCTCGGCGAGCATCTTCATGCCGCGCACGAGATTGGCGCCGTTCTCCTGGAGCGTGTGCCGGATCAGCTCCGGGTTGGTCATCACGAAGTTCGAGGGCGAGAGGGCGCCGACGATCTGGCGCAGGTAGAACTGCGCCTTGTGCCGCGTGTGTTCGTCGATCCCGTCCGCTTCCTCGACCAGCTCCTCCGCCCAGCGAGACGTGATGAGATAGCTCTGCTTGATGAAGTCGAAGATCGGATTGGTCGTCCATTCCGCGTGCTTGAAGCGCGTGTCCTTCGGCTCCGGAAGCGCCACGGGGGGCGCGACCTCGCCCTGGAGGCGAAACCAGGTGGAGCCCCAGAGGGTGATGAAAGCGTCGCTGAGCTTCTTCTGGGCCTCCATCGACCTCTGAGGATCGACCATCCAGCGCTCGGCCACGGTACCGAGGGTCTTGACGACGTCGTTGACCTCTTCCGGCGGCTTTGCCAATTCGGGATCGAGCGGATCGGCGTGGCTGATCGGCTTCATGTAAGCGCTGGCGGTACGACCGAATTCCTCGATCAGCAGCGTCGCGTTGCGCGACAAGGCGTCGATGTCGGGAAGCGGTGTCGTCCTGTCGGTCGTCACGCGTGTGTTTCCCCTCACTTCTCGGGACGGTCCGGTCGAACCGTCCTCGTTCCCGACAAATTAACGCGGCAGCTCGACTTTGTGCCAGGGTGCGGCTTACGTTTAAGGTCGATATGTCAGAGCCTTCATCACAAAATCAAAGGCGGTGCGGCGTCGCTTCACGCCTGGTTCTCGCCGTCGCCGGCCTCCTCGCCGCAGGAGGCTGCTCCAGCGACCTCAATCCGATGCGCGACGCCTATGCGCTGGCCGGGGGAGGACAGAAGGACCTGAAGGCGCCGGACTTCGTCGCCGAATCGCGCAAGCCCAATGCGGAGTACCTGCCGGTCGGCGTCGCGGCGCCCGCCAGATCCATCCGCGCCCGAACCGCCGAGGGGACCAAGGCCCTCGAAAACGACCTGATGGGCGCGCGGGGACAGAACGAGGCTAAGGGCCGCGCCGCCGAGAGTGCCGCGCGCACCACCGGCCAGACGCCGCCCGCACAATAGCGCCAGCCGGCACAATAACGGTCGGCTCCGCGCGCCCGAGATGGTAGACAGGCCGACCACGTCAGAGTGATGACAGTTTTGAACGCGCGAATCATGCGATTGGCGCATCGGATCCCGTGAAGCCCATGACCGATTTTCACCGCATCAAGCGCCTGCCCCCCTACGTGTTCGAGCAGGTCAACCGGATCAAGGCCCAGGCACGGGCCAACGGCGCCGACATCATCGATCTCGGCATGGGCAATCCCGATCTCGATGCGCCGCGCCACGTCATCGCCAAGCTGGTGGAGACGGCGGGCCGCCCGCGCACGGATCGCTACTCGTCCTCGAAGGGCATCGCCGGCCTGCGCCGCGCCCAGGCGAATTATTACAAGCGCCGTTTCGGCGTGAGCCTCAACCCCGATACGCAGGTCGTGGCGACGCTCGGCTCGAAGGAAGGCTTCGCCAACATGGCGCAGGCGATCACCGCGCCCGGCGACGTGGTGCTGGTGCCCAACCCGAGCTATCCGATCCACGCCTTCGGCTTCCTCATGGCGGGCGGCGTGATCCGCTCCGTCCCGGCCGAGCCAACGCCGGCCTTCTTCCCGGCGGTGGAGAAGGCGATGCAGCACTCGATTCCCAAGCCGGTGGCGATCGTGGTCTGCTATCCCTCGAACCCCACCGCCTACGTGGCGAGCCTCGATTTCTACCGGGACCTCGTCGCCTTCGCGAAACGCCACGAGATCATCATCCTGTCGGACCTCGCCTATGCCGAGGTCTATTTCGACGGCGATCCGCCGCCCTCCGTGCTGGAGGTGCCGGGCGCCATCGACTGCACGGTGGAGTTCACGTCGCTCTCCAAGACCTTCTCCATGGCAGGCTGGCGCATGGGCTTCGCGGTCGGCAACGAGCGCCTGCTCGCGGCGCTGACCCGGGTGAAGTCCTACCTCGATTACGGTGCCTTCACGCCGATCCAGGTGGCGGCGACCGCCGCACTCAACGGACCGGAGGATTGCATCGTCGAGATGCGCTCGATCTACAAGAAGCGCCGCGACGCCCTGATCGAGTCCTTCGACAAGACCGGCTGGAAGATCCCGAGCCCCTCGGCCTCGATGTTCGCCTGGGTGCCGATCCCGGAGAAGTTCCAGAGCCTCGGCAGCCTGGAATTCTCCAAGCTTCTCCTCGAGAAATCGGACGTGGCGGTGGCACCGGGCATCGGCTTCGGTGAACACGGCGACAATTACGTCCGCATCGCCCTGGTCGAGAACGAGCAGCGCATCCGCCAGGCGGCGCGCAACATCCGCCGTTTCTTCGAGACGTCGGACCGCACGCTCCACAACGTCGTGCCGCTGACGAAGACGGCCTGAGGCGCCGCAGGGCCACGATGTTGCGGTGAGGAGACAGCCGGCGCCAAAGCGGTGCCCGGCGGCCCCTCGCGCTTGTCACGGGCCCTGCGGGTGAGCAGGGTCGCGCCATGTCGCCTGTCACCGAGGATCGTATGCGCGGATTGACCCTGACCGTCGCGCTGCTGCTGGCCGCATCGGCCGGTGCCTGCGCGCCGAACCCGATCGTCGCGCGTGACCCTGTTCCCGCGCCCGAGCCGGGTCTCGGCTATATCTGCGATTCGCAGCCCTTCGTGCTCAACGCTGTTCGCACCAATTGCCAGCCCGTGCAGCGCGAGCCCCAGGTCGTTCTCCGCGCGAAGGGCTGAACCTGTTCCGGTCTCGGACGGAAGAGTTTGGCCGGAAGCACCTCGTCGGACTTGCGCGGTGGCACGAAAAAAGGCCGGAGGGGTTCTCCGGCCTTTCCTGTTCTGGGATGACGAAATCCGCAGTTCAGCGGGCAGCAGGTGCCGGGCTGACCGGGCGCTGCGCGGCGCTCGGGTTATCGTTCGTCATGCCGGGAGTGGCGGGCATCGCGGTGCCCGGTGCCATGCGTGCACCCGGCGCGGTCGCGGTCCCGGTGGTGGCGGGCCCGGCCTCGAGGCTGTCGCCCTTGCCGACGACGCCCGACTTGGAACCGGCGGCGTTGGTGCCGTGGCTTTCCGGCATGCCGGCCTGTGCGAAGGCGGTGCCCGACAGGGCGAGGACCATGGCGGCAGCGGCGGCGGAGATCTTGATGGCGGTCACGTTGTGGCTCCTTGCTGAATGCGCTTGTTCGTTGCGCTTGCGGGGTCAACGCGACGGATCGGAGCCGGTTGCCGACTGAATGGCGATGCGCCGGCTTCGCCGAGACGGCGGCTTCCGAAAAAGTTGCGGCCTGGCGCGGCGAGGACACGGACAGGCAACCTCTCCTCGGGCATGATGGGAATACGCGCGGCAGCGGCCGCATTCAGACATCCGCGACGGAGTGACCGGTGCAGCCCATCTCGAAGATCGTCGTCGCCGCCGGCCTGATCGGCCTCGGCCTGTCCGTCGCCGGCGGCGCCGTCGCCCAGACCACCTATACGGGGGCGACCGGCCCCTACATCCTGCCGACGGACCGTGCGACGGGCCGTCCGATCCCGGACGAAGCGCGCGCCATTCCGGTACCGAGCGTGATGAATGGCGGTGGCTTCGGCCTGACGGGAAACAGCTATTTCGAGGATTCGCCGACGGAAGGTCCGCTCAACGGACGCCGCCGTCCCCATGAATACGTCCTCTCACCCGCCCGAGTCGCTCCTCCCACCCCCCGTTACTGACGTCTGACACCGTCCCCGGCGGGATAACCTGCCTGTCGTCTCGGGGGACGGGCGGGGCCGACCCATCGATCGGCGAGCGCTGCCGCGGCAAGACCTGCGGCATAGGCGACGAGGTTCCAGATCGAGAAGATGCGCCCGAGCAGGAGCGCGCCGGCGAGCGTCAGCCGGAAGCTGTCGAGCCAGGGCGTGTGCACGAGGCGGAAGAGCTCGACGGCAACGGCGATCGCTCCGGCGACGACGAGAATTCGCCCGCGCTTTTCCGGCAGGCAGGTCGCGACCAATCCATAGACCATCGCCGCCCACAGGGCCGAACCGCCGTATTTCACGACCCCCATCGGCAATCCGAGAGGCACGAGGCGAAGGGTGAGCCCCACACCCACGACGACGACCGTCGCAGCGAGATAGATCGCCCTTGCCTTCAGGAAGCCTGGCATGAGGAGACTTGGCATGAGGAAACCCGGCATGCGTGTCGCGCGTCCTGGATCGAGAGAAGAATGAAGGCGGGAGCCGCCGTTTACACCGGGCGGGCGTCTCGGTATCACCCGCGCTCACACGCCGGACCCCATAACCTTCGCACCACGAGCCAAAACACCAGATGCGCGCCGAGATCGAACAACTCTCGGATGCCGCCAAGCAGTCGATCGGACTGCTGAGGAGGCATCTTTGACTGGGATACCGTCGAGAAACGCCTCGCTGAGCTGAACGCAGCCTCCGAGGACCCCGACCTCTGGAACGACGCCGAGGCGGCGCAGAAGGTCATGCGCGAACGCGGCGCCCTCGAAGAGGCCGCAGGCGCGATCCGGAAGCTCGCCCAGGATCTGGACGACGCGGCGACGCTGATCGAGCTCGGGGAGATGGAGGGCGACCAGGACACCATTCTCGAAGGCGAGAACGGGGTTCGCGCCGTCGAGAAGGAGGCCGCGCGCCGCCAGATCGAGACCCTCCTGTCGGGAGAGGCCGATGGGCTGGACACCTATGTCGAGGTCCATGCGGGCGCGGGTGGTACGGAGAGCCAGGACTGGGCCAACATGCTCCAGCGCATGTATGGCCGCTGGGCCGAGCGCCGGAAGTACAAGGTCGACATCGTCGAATGGTCGGATGGCGACGAGGCCGGGATCAAGGGCGCCACGCTCATGGTCAAGGGCCACAACGCCTATGGTTGGCTCAAGACCGAGTCCGGGGTGCATCGCCTCGTGCGGATCTCACCCTACGATTCGAGCGCACGCCGGCACACCAGTTTCGCCAGCGTCAGGGTCTATCCGGTGATCGACGACCGCATCGTCATCGAGATCAAGGAATCGGACTGTCGCATCGACACCTATCGCTCGTCGGGCGCCGGCGGCCAGCACGTGAACACGACGGATTCGGCAGTGCGCATCACCCACAATCCGACCGGGATCGTGGTGGCCTGCCAGCAGGAGCGCTCGCAGCACAAGAACCGCGCGACGGCCTGGAACATGCTGCGCGCCCGGATGTACGAGGCCGAGCTCAAGAAGCGCGAAGAGAAGGCCAATGCCGAGAACGCGGCCAAGACCGATATCGGCTGGGGCCACCAGATTCGGTCCTACGTGCTGCAGCCCTACCAGCTGGTGAAGGATCTGCGCACGGGCACTCAGTCCACCGACCCGGACGAGGTGCTCGACGGTGCCCTCGATCCGTTCATGGAAGCGTCTCTGGCCCAGCGGGTCTATGGCGGCGCAGGCGAGGTCGAGGACATCGAGTAGGCCTCGGTCTCATCGAGGGCCGTCGGGATCATGCGCGGAGGCGAGATCTTCCTATCGGGCGGCGAGGAACTGCGAGTCCGGGCCGGTGAGCACACGCAGGAACCGCTGCGGGTCCACCGGCTCCCCGTCGATCCGGGTCTCGTAATGCAGGTGGCTTCCCGTCGAGCGGCCGGTCGAGCCGACCCGGCCGATGGGGAAGCCGGCATCGACCCACTGGCCCGGACCGACCGAGACGGAGGAGAGATGGGCGTAACGGGTGGCGAGCCCGTTTCCATGATCCACCTCGACCATGTTGCCGTAGCCGCCGTTGTAATCCGCGATCGTGACGCGGCCCGCCGCCGTGACACGGGCGATTTCTCCGAACTCGGCCTTCATGTCGAGGCCGGTATGCATGGCGAGCCCTCGCGTGAACGGATCGAGGCGCGGCCCGAAAGTGCTCGACAGGCTGTAATCGCCGGATAGGGGCCGCCGCAGGGGCAGGGACGAGGCGATCCGACGGAGGCGTTCTTCTTCGGCCATGGCCCGCTGGACCTGTGCGGCCGCGAGGCCAAACGGATCGGTGGAGAGGGGAACGAGCGGTCCACCGACGCCCGTGTCACGCTGGCGCTCGAAACGCTGCGGATCGAGGCCGACCCGCATGACGATGTCGCGCAGGCGCTGGGAGCCGCGGATGGCGCGCACACCCAGCCCGTCGAGGGTTCGGATCTGGTTCGCGCCCAGTCGATCGAGGCGCTGCTCGATGCCGGTCAGCACCTGCTCGGCCTCCCGCATGGATTGGCGGCCCGGATCACCGGGCCCGTCGCTGTCGCGTGAGCGTAATTCGAGGGCATCCGGTGTCGGGAACGGCTTCAGCATCGGCTTCAGGATCGGTTTGGCGGCCGGCTTTTCCGGGCTCGCATAGCCGAGAGCACCCGTCTCGGCGGGATCATCCCCGTCCCATTGGCCGGCAGGTGCCACCGGGCGACCCGCCTCGCCGGCCAGAAGCGAGAGCTGGGCCTGCCGCTTCTCCATGGCCGCCTGCCGTTGCGACAGATCGGCGACCCGTGCGGTCACGCCCTCGCGCGTGGCGAGATGCTCCATCGCGGCCCGGTCGAGTTGCAGCCTGAGGGCGCCGATCCGCTCCTCGTAGCCGTATTGCATGGCGCTCTGCTGGGAGACGAAGCGGGCCAGGACCTCGTCATGGAACACGAGGTACCATGTGGCGGCACAGGCCCAGAGCGTGGCGAGCGCGAAGCCGCATACGAGCGCGGGAACCAGGCGCCGTCCGGTGGCCGGCAGGCGCATCCCTCCGACGATGGGAAACGAAAGGCGCATTCCGGCCGACCCCGATCCAACTCGCGCCATCTGAGCCGAACAGGGTTAACGAAGCGCAAAGTCCGGGAATCGATGGTTCACCATGAATCCCCGGAAGAAGGAGGGTCAGGTGAGTGCGCGGGCCGCCGCCAGCACTTCCTCGGCGTGGCCGGGCACCTTCACCTTCGGCCAGATGCGCGCGATGCGGCCCTGCCCGTCGATGAGCACGGTGGTGCGCTCCACGCCCATGTATTTCCGGCCGTACATGCTCTTCTCTACCCACACGCCGTAGGCTTCGAGCATGGCCTTGCTCTCGTCGGAAGCGAGGGGGAAGGTCAGGCCGTATTTCGACCGGAACTTGTCGTGGCTCTTCACCGAATCCGGCGAGACGCCAACCACGACCGCGCCGGCTTCCCCGAAGGCCTCGCCGAGGGCGTTGAAGCCCTGTGCCTCGAGGGTGCAACCGCTGGTGTCGTCCTTCGGGTAAAAATAAAGTACGACCTTGCGACCCTTGAGCGCATCCAGGCTGATCTCCTCACCACCCGCACCGGGCAATGTGAATGCGGGGGCCCGATCTCCGATGTCGAGAGGCATGGTGCCTTCCTTTCGGCCGATTGATAGTGTGCCACAAAGGGCGTTGAACGAGGGGCGCAGCGAGCCCCTCGGATGAGGACCGAAAGATTGCCGGGTCAAGGCAACCCCGAATCCACGGACATCCGCTCGATAGCGCGAGCGGCCTGTCCGATCCAGCGGCTCAAGGATCGATGAATCAGGACACGGCCACAGGTTTACGACGGGGCAGGTCGCCCCGGCGGCGGCGGCCCCTGCTATGGCTTTCGCTCGTCCTGATCGTCGGGCTGGTGCTCGGCGTGTCCGGTCTGGTCTGGCGTCTCACCAACGGTCCGCTCCGCGTCGACGGAATGTCCGAGCGCGTGGCCTCGGCCATCGCCGGCAGCATCGGGCCCGGCTGGCGGGTGGACCTGCGCGACAGCACCGTAGAGCTCGATTCGGAAAACTCGTTGGCGCTTCAGGTCGCCGGGCTCGATATCCGCAATCCGGAGGGAGCCCTGGTCCTGCGCGCGCCGCAGGCCGTCGTGAGCCTCGACACATGGGGCCTCCTTCATCTCTCTATCCAGCCGAGGGCGATCGAGTTCCGCGACCTCCAGATGACCGCACTCGTCCACCGCGACGGGTCGATCGCCTTCGCCGGATCGGATGCGAACCGCCTCGCGGCGGAGCCCCATACGCTGCCGAGCGTCGATTCCACCCGGGGAACGACATCGCCGATCTCCGCGGCTGTCGCCTCGATCTTCGGCATCGTGCTCGATCCCGCCGGGGTGGTCGGCGCCCTCGACCGGGCACGGATCACCAATGGCCGCCTGACTCTGATCGACGACGATGCCCGCCAGCGCGGCGTGTTCGAGCACGTGAACGGGCTGTTCCGCCGCGATCCAGTGCGCGATTCCCGTGTCTTCGAACTGCGCATCGACGGCCCCCATGGGGAATGGCGCTTCGGCGGCGACCTGCACGAGGATGGCGGCGGCAAGCGCAACGGCATCATCACCCTCGACGACCTGCCCGTCACCGACCTGCTCCTCCTTTCGGGACAATCGAAACTGCCGATCGAGACCGACCTGAAAGTCTCGGCCAAGGCGGAGGTCGCCCTGGACAACGGCCGGATCGCGACGCTGAGCGCGACCGTCAAGACCAGCGACGGCAATTTCCTCATCGAGGAGAAGGACTTCAACCCGGTCACCATCGAGAGCCTGACCGCCGCGATCAGCTGGGACGAGGCCGGCCGGGTCCTCAACCTCAACAGCATCGACTACCTCGGGGCCGGCAACGCCGTGCGCCTCGCCGGTGTCTGGACCGCCAGCCCGGCGGGCGGACCGACGGCCTGGACCCTCGCGCTCGCGGGCAAGGACGCGATCCTGCGGGGCGCCGCCAAGTCGGACAAGCCTGTGAAGCTCGACGCTCTGTCGGCGCACGTCACCGGCCGCGATGGCGGCATGTCCATCGACGAATTCACGGTCGCCGGCGCCGGGGGAGCCACCGGCCGGGTCACCGGCACGGTCGACACGACGGCGGATGAGGGCGGCCTGACCCTGCACATCACGGCCGGCCATACCGACGGGCGCATGGCCATGCGCCTTTGGCCGGAGCACATCGCCCCTCCGGCACGGAACTACCTGGTGGACAACCTCCAGGGCGGCCTCGTGGAAAAGGTGGACATCACCGTGGACATGAGCGGCAGCGAGCTTGCCGCCGCCACGCGAGGCGAGCCGATGCCCGACGGCGCCGTCCATATCGATTTCTCCGTCTCGGACGCGACGCTGGCCGTGACCGCGGATGCTCCACCCCTGAGCAGAGGCCGCGTCACGGGAACCATTACCGGCCTCACCACGAACATCCGCGGCGTCACCGCCGATCTCAGGCTGCCGGACGATCGGACCCTCTTCGTCACCGACGGGTCCTTCGTGATCCCGAAGATTACGCCGGAGAACGTCGTCGCACAGATCGGGCTCAAGCTCGGCGGCGGTGCGGATGCCCTCGTCGCCCTGTTGCAGACCAAGATGTTCAAGAGCCTGACGGGGGTCGATATCGATCCGGCCTCCGTCAAGGGAAACACCGACCTGCGCATCGACTTCCCGCTCAACCTCAAGAACATCCCCGACCTGCCGGAGCTGCCCGTGAGCATCAGCGGGACTCTCAGCGACGTCGCGGTGGACAAGGCTTTCGGCAAGGAGAAGCTGGAGGCCGGACGCTTCGCCGTCACCTACGAGCGCGGCGGCTTCACGCTCAAGGGCGACGGGAAGGTGCTGGGCTCGCCGCTCACCGTCGATCTGCGTCAGCCGAAGGCCGGCGCACCGGGCGAGATCAACGCGACGCTTCTCCTCGACGAGGCCCTGCGTGCCAGGAAAGGCCTGCCGGTGGCACCCCAGCTCGCCGGGCCGATTCCGCTGAAGATCAACCTCGCCATCGGCAAGGGCAGCCCGGCCCGCGCGCCCATCCGCGTCGAGGCGGATCTCGCCCGCGCCTCCATCGACGGCCTGATCCCCGGCTTCGTCAAGGCGGCCGGCAAGCCGGGCCGAGTCGCCTTCGTCATGACCGAGGCCAATGCGGGCGGGGCGATGGACCTGCGCGACATCGTCCTCGATGCCGGCACCGCGAGTGCTCGCGGCACCGCCGCGATCAACGGTGACGGACAGTTCGACCGGGCGGACCTGTCGAGCTTCAAGCTGTCCCCAGGCGACGACATGCGGATCCAGATCGACCGCAGCGGCAGCCTCTACAAGGTCGGGGTGAAGGGCGCCGTGGCCGATGCACGCCCGTTCCTGAAGACCCTCGGCGGACCGGAAGGCAAGGCCTCGAAGGAAGGCGGCCGCGATCAGGCGACCAAAGAGATCGAAGCCGACATCACATTGGGGATCATCACCGGTTTCAACGGCGAGGCCCTGACCGGCGCCAGCGCGAAACTATCGATGAAGGGCAAGGACTTCCGCTCGGGGCGCCTGCAGGGCCGGTTCAACGGCGCGGGGTTCTCGGCGGTGGTGTCGCGCTCGGGGCGCGGCGACCCCGCGATCAACATCGAGACCACCGATGCCGGGGCGACCCTGCGCTTCGTCGACATCTACAAGCGCATGTATGGCGGGAAACTCCTCCTCGGCAGTTCTCTCGGCGATGGGCCGCAGACCGGCGTCGTCCAGATCCGGGACTTCATCCTGCGCAACGAGCCGGCCTTGTCGAGCATCATGGCGCAGGGACCGGCGACCAGCGAAGTGGTCGATTCCGCCGGGCGCAAGCAGATCATCCAGAACGCCGGCAACGATGTGAGCTTCGACCGCCTGAGGGCGAACTTCACCCGCATCGGCAGCCGCGTCGACTTCACCGATGCCGCGATCTCCAACGCCGCCATGGGCTTCACCATGAGCGGCTACCTCGACACGGCCAAGGAACGCGCGGACATCAACGGCACCTTCGTTCCGCTCTACGGCCTGAACAACGTCGTCTCCCACGTGCCGCTGTTCGGCCAACTCCTGGGCGGGGGCAACAACGAGGGCCTGTTCGCCCTGAATTTCCGGGTCTCGGGCCGCCTGTCGAAACCCGATGTGAGCGTGAACCCGCTCTCCGTCCTGGCGCCGGGCATCCTGCGCCGGCTGTTCAGCGCCGGAGGCGGCAATGACGGGCTGCCCGGCGTGCCCCCCGCAGGAGAGACTCAACGCTAGATGTGGAGCATCAACAGGTTGT
>NZ_BPQT01000014.1 GCF_022179405.1 Methylobacterium marchantiae | reverse complement strand
CGAACCGGAGTCTTGCGAACCGGAGTCTTGCGAATCGGAGTCTTGCGAACCGGAGTCTTGCGAAGTCGGTTCCGTTCTGCGACGGCCCACCACCTTACGGTCGAGACCGAAACGCCCAAGGAACGGACCCGCATCCATGCGACAGCCCAACGCTCCCGATGACGGCTCGGACATCATCCACCCATCCTACGCCAAGCGCACCCTGGCCGCCCAGGCCATGGGCCAGGTCGACCCGGTGACGCGGGCG
The DNA here is from genome assembly GCF_022179405.1 of Methylobacterium marchantiae. Lineage (GTDB taxonomy): Bacteria > Pseudomonadota > Alphaproteobacteria > Rhizobiales > Beijerinckiaceae > Methylobacterium > Methylobacterium marchantiae. The sequence goes on along the minus strand of NZ_BPQT01000014.1, from coordinate 62,452 downwards.
GTGGTGGCGCCGCTCCACGTCTCGACCACCTTCATCCGCGACCCCGACAACGGCTACAGCTCGGGCTTCTCCTATGCCCGGCCGGACAACGCCACGACCCGCGAGGCCGAAGCCGTCATCGCCATGCTGGAGGAGGCGGAAGCCGGCGCGATGCTGTTCGGCTCCGGCATGGCGGCGGCCACGGCGGTCTTCTCGGCCCTGGAGCCCGGAGACCATATCGTCGCGCCATTCGTGATGTACTGGGCCCTGAAGCGCTGGCTCCAGCAGGAGGCGCCACGCCGGGGCTGGGGCCTCGACTTCGTCGCCATGGACGACCTAGACGCCCTGCGTGCCGCGATCCAGCCGGGCACGACGAAGCTGGTCTGGATCGAGACACCCGGAAATCCGCTCTGGACCATCACCGACATCGCTGCCGCAGCCGGGATCGCGCACGAGGCGGGCGCCCGCCTCGCCATCGATTCCACCGCCGCTTCGCCGATCCACACCCGGCCCCTGACGCTCGGGGCCGACCTCGTCATGCACTCGGCCACCAAGATCCTGAACGGGCATTCCGACGTGGTCGCCGGCGTTCTCGCCTCGGCCCGCGCCGATGCGTTCTGGGAGCGGATCCGCGCGATCCGGGCCGGGGGAGGGGCGATCCTCGGGCCGTTCGAGGCCTATCTGCTGATGCGCTCCCTGCGGACCCTGCCCCTGCGGGTGGCGGCGCAATCCGCCTCCGCGGCGGAACTCGCACGGCGATTCTCCGCCCATCCGCGTGTCTCGTCGGTGCTCTATCCGGGCCTGCCCGACGATCCAGGTCACGCGGTGGCCGCACGCCAGATGGAGGGCGGCTTCGGCTTCATGCTGTCGATCCGGGTCGCGGCCGGCGAGGAAGCGGCGATCGCCACGGCGGCGCGGGTACGGTTGTGGAAGCGTGCCACGTCGCTCGGGGGTGTCGAGAGCCTGATCGAGCACCGCGCCTCGGTGGAAGGGCCGGGTACGCCCTGTCCGCCCGATCTCCTTCGGCTCTCGGTGGGGATCGAGCATGTCGACGACCTGTTCGCCGATCTCGATGCGGCTCTCGCCTGAATTCATCGCCCGCCATGGTGTGATCGCAGCCTTCGCGCGTTGTGCGAAGGACCGGCCGCCGGCGGGCGGCCGATACGACACGATCGAGGACGACCCGATGCGATACTCATTCACTCTCTTGACCGGCGCCCTCGCGCTCGCCGTCCTCACCGGTGCGGCCTCGGCCGCAGACGGGCCGCCCAAGCTCGACGTGAAGGCGACCTGCAAGTCGGATGTCCGCGCCGAAGCCAGCGTCAGCGACAATGCCACCGTCGAGGGCTGCCTGCGTTCGGAGGAGGCGGCGCGCAAGGAAGCCCAGCGCCGCTGGGGCGACTACTCGCCGGCCGCGAAGAGCCAGTGCGAGAAGCAGTTCCAGGCCGGCGGCTATCCTTCCTACGTGGAGATGGTGACCTGCCTGGAACTGGCGAGCGGAACGGTACCGACCCAGGGCACCGGACCTGGAGCGGACAGAAGCTCCGGCGCGAAGCGCGAGACGTCGGATGGCAATGCGGGTGCCGTCACCGCCGAGCCCAAGCCGAGCCAGCGCACCAACCCGATCGAAGTGCTGGAGAAACCATAATCCGCGGTTTCAGCGCGGAGCGGAGACCTTCGCGTCTCCGCTCTCCCAGACGTCCCGGCGATGGCGGTTGCCCCGCTCTTCCCCGCGGCGAACCGCTGCGAGGTCGAGGAGTTCGGCGGCGCGGTCCGTGTCGTCGATCGATAGGAAAAGGCCGTTCTTCTGCGAGGCGCGGCCGAGATCGGCACGGCTGGTCAGCACGCTGAAGGCCGGGCTCGTGAGAAGGGCCAAGGTCACCGGCGCCATCCACAGGGTGAGCCAGAGATTTCCCGCATAGGCGAGGAGACCGGCGAGCAGAGCGCCCGCCACCAGGGCATCCACCTGCAGACGGATCGCCTCGGACCACGGCACCTGCCGGTCGTCGCGCACCTGCGAATCCCAGCGTACCACGCGGCCGATGAAGGTGGTGGCGACGGCGCCGGCGGCAAAGACCGTCATGACCGGCCAGAGCAGGACCCAGACGATCTGTTCGAGCACGGCGCTCTTCAGGAGCGAGGCGGTACCGCCGAAAGCGGCGCGGCGGCTCGCCGAGGCGAGGACATGGCCGAGACTGAGGAGCTTCGGCAGGGCCATCACGGCGACGACGAGCGCGGCCAGCGCATGGGCGGTGAGGCCCGTCCCGGTGAGCCCATAGGCCAGCAGGCCGAGATCGCCGGTCACGGCGGCCTGGATCGAGGCGGCGGCGAGGAACAGCACCCAGAGCGGGCAGGCGAGGTAGGACAGGATGCCGACGATGAGGTGCCAGCGGCTCGCCGCGCGAAGACCCGGCAGGGTGGTGACGCGCAGATGCTGCATGTTGCCCTGGCACCAGCGCCTCTCACGCCCGAGGAGATCGACGAGGTTCGTCGGCATCTCCTCCCAGGTGCCGCCCATTTCCGGGAGGAGGCAGACCTCCCAGCCGGCCCTGCGCAGGAGCGCGCCCTCGACGATGTCGTGACAGAGGATCTCGCCGCCCAGCGGCGCCTTGCCCGGCAGCACCGGCAGTTCGGCATTGTCGGCGAAGGCCGCGACCCGCAGGATCGCATTGTGACCCCAATAGCTTCCATCCGCTCCCTGCCAGGTCTCGAGGCAGCGGATCGACAGCGGAGCGTAGAGCCGCACGGCGAATTGCTGGATGCGGGCGAACAGCGTGTCCCTGCCGGTGGCGTAGGAGACGGTCTGGATCAGCCCGACCTTCGGCGCTTCCTCCATCAGCCGGGCGAGGCGGCGCATGGTGGCGCCGGTCATCAGGCTGTCGGCATCGAGCACGATCATGAAATCGTATTCGGAGCCGTAGGTCCTGCAGAACTCGGCGATGTTCCCGGCCTTGCGGCCCGCATTGTCCCGGCGCCGCCGGTAGCGGAAGCGCGGAAGGCCGGGGCCGTTCAGCCGTGTCCAGGCCTCGATCCGGGCGAATTCATGCTCCTCCACCGCGGCGATGGCGCCGTCCCGCGTGTCGGAGAGGACGAAGATGTCGATGTCGGACCCGTCGCCTTCCTGGTCGCCATCCCCTTGGTCGGTATCGCTTTGGCGCTGCAGCGAGCGGGCCATGACCCGGAGCGCGGCGAACACCGCCACCGCGTCTTCGGCGTGGATCGCGACCACGGCGGCCGTGCGGCTCCGGCCGGAGGCGGTGGCGGGCACGGTGGCGGAGCGGATCTCGATGGCGGATTTGGCGGTATCGCCGAGACCGGCCGCCACGAGCCCGTAGACATATTGCCAGGCGACGAAGGATTGCCACGCCATCACGAGGCAGAACAGCACCAGCACGGCCCAGCCGAGTACGCCTTCGGGACGACCATAGGCGGCGAGGGCGAGCCAGGAGATCGCCGCGGCGGTGGCGAGTGTGGGCACCGCCAGCAGGAGCCGTCGCCCGAGGAAGGACGGCGTCTCGAGCGAGGGTGTCTCGCCGGACTCTCTGCCGGGAATCGAAGGGGTCGGGATTCCGGCCGGGGATGCGTCGTGCGACAACCGTGTGATGGACATGGGGCGCGGGACACTCGATCGAGGCTGAAGAGGGCCGTCTTCCGTCACGAAGACCTTCCGTCAAGAAGATCAAAGGGCATCGATGACACGGGACGACGGTGGCGACGAGCTTTCGGGGCGCGATACCTTCTCGCGGCGGCAGACCTTGCGAACCGCGCTGAGCGTGGCCGCGGGCCTGGCAATTCCTAGTGCCGTCGACCTGAATACCGCCAGAACGATGGCCGCCGACACGGCCGACCCGCTGCGGGACGGGCCGATGACCTTTGAGGGTGTCACGGAGCAGGCCCGCCGCCTCGCCGCCGCGCCCTACCGGCCCTCTGCCGACGACCTCCCGGCTTCTCTCGCGAGCCTCAGCTACGATGGGTATCGGGCGATCACCTTCCGGCCCGATGCGGCCCCCAGGCTCGGCGATTCGTTCTCACTGCAACTGTTCCATCGCGGCTTCCTGCAGAGGAAGCGCGTCGCCCTGTTCCTTCAGCCCCCGGACGGTCCGCCGCAGCCGATCCTCTACCGGTCCAGCCTGTTCGACCTCGGCTCGGGCTTGGCCGGACAGGATTTTCCGAGCGATCTCGGCTTTGCCGGCTTCCGTCTGCACTACGCATTCGACGATGCGAAGCCGGCTCATCAAGAAGAATTCCTGGTCTTCCTCGGAGCGTCCTATTTCCGGCTGAGAGGAAAGACGCAGGAATACGGCCTCTCGGCACGCGGCGCCGCCATCCAGACGGGCGGTCCCGGGGCGGAGGAATTTCCGGATTTCACGGCTTTCTGGATCTGTGAGCCGAAAGCGGAAGCTCGCGCCGTCACCATCCTGGCGCTCCTCGACTCACCGAGTCTCGCAGGCGCCTATCGGTTCGATGTCCATCCGGGTGAGACCTCGCGCATGGTGGTCACCGCCTCGCTGCATCCGCGTGCCGCGATTCCGCGCCTCGGCCTCGCTCCTCTCACCAGCATGTTCCTGCATGGCGAGAATGGACCAGGGGCGGGCGGCGCCCAGCCCTTCGACGATTTCAGGCCCCAGGTCCATGATTCCGACGGGCTGGTGGTCTCCACCAGGGACGACCGGCTATGGCGGCCGCTCACCAACGGACGGCGCGATCCGCAGATCTCGGCCTTCCAGGTAGATCCCCTCGACGGGTTCGGACTCCTCCAGCGCGAAAGAAATTTTGCCGCCTACCTGGATGTCCAGGCGCGTCACGAGGCCCGGCCCGGCCTGTGGGTCACGCCGCAGGCCGGGTTCGGCGTCGGCGCGGTGCAGCTCTTCGAGATACCCTCGCGCGAGGAATACATGGACAACGTCGTCGCCGCCTTCGTGCCGGCGGCACCGGTTGCCGGCGGTGGTGCCCTCGACCTCGCCTACACCCTCTCCACCGTCGGTGGCGAACCGGACACGGCCGTACTGAGCGCCCTTGCCAGGGTGGTCTCAACCCGCGTCGGCTCGGCGGAAAGACTGCGCCCGACCACGCCGCCGAGCCCGGAGCGACGTCTCTACGTCGTCGATTTCGAGGGGCCGGGACTGCCTGCCGGCCACGACGAAAGCCTTGCGGCGGAGGTCTCGGCCAGTCTCGGCACCATGGTCGACCCGGTGGTGGAGCGGGTTCCCCAGACGGGCGGCTGGCGCCTCTATGTGGAATGGCGGCCCCCGGTCCCACGACCGCCCGGCGACATCATTTTGCGGGCACGACTCATGCGCTTCGGTCGCCCGATCAGCGAGACCTGGGACAACGTGGCCTGATCACCGCTGGAGGAACTCACAACTCGGCGAGGCGTCGCAGGGATCGGAACGGAGGCTCCGATCGGGGATTCTCCCTTGGAACACCACCGAGTTGCGGAGCCGGCAGTTTCCTGAGTGCCTTCGAAGCGCTCGGGGCGCGGCTTCTGCCTTCCCCCGGAGTCAGGCCCCTTGGCGATCAACACCCCCTACCTGCGCTACACCCCCACCGTCGAGACACCAGAATCCGACGAGGCCGAGACCAGCAGATCCCTGAACGAGACCATGCGCTCCATCAGCGAGACGACCCTCGCGGATGGCGGCCATGCCATCCGCAGCGTTCACGCCAAGGCGCATGGCGCGCTGAAGGCCGAACTGAGCGTGGCCGCCGACCTGCCCCCCGAACTGGCGCAGGGCCTGTTCGCGAAGCCGGGCCGCTATCCCGTAGTGATGCGGTTCTCGACCATCCCCGGCGATATTCTGGACGACAGCGTCTCCACCCCGCGCGGCGTGGCGATCAAGATCGTCGGCGTCGAGGGTGAGCGTCTCGAAGGATCGGAGGGGGATGCCACCCAGGATTTCGTGCTCGTCAACGGCCCGGCATTCTCGGCGCCGGGACCGAAGCAGTTCCTCTCGACGCTGAAGCTCCTCGCCAAGACCACCGACCGGGCGGAGGGCCTGAAGAAGGTCGCCTCTGCCGCCCTGCGCGGCGTGCAGAGCGCCGTCGTGGCCACCACCGGCTCGCCGAGCCCGACCCTCGCGACATTGGGCGGACAGGCCGAGACGCATATTCTCGGCGACAGCTTCTACAGTCAGGTCCCGCTTCGCTTCGGCGACCACATCGCCAAGATCTCGCTGGCTCCGGTCTCGCCCGAACTGAAGGCGCTCGCGAGCGCGCCCCTCGCCGACACGAGCGCCCCGAACGCGATTCGAGAGGCGGTGCTGGAGCATTTCCGTCGGCATGGCGGCACCTGGGAGTTGCGGGCGCAACTCTGCCTGAACCTGGACGACATGCCGGTGGAGGACGCCTCCGTGGTTTGGCCCGAGGAGGCGAGCTCCTACCGCACCATCGCCACGCTCATGGCCGCACCGCAGATCAGCTGGAGCGAGGCCCGCGCGGCCTTCGTCGATGACGGCCTGTCCTTCAGCCCATGGCACGGGCTCGCCGCGCACCGGCCGCTCGGCGGGATCATGCGCATGCGCAAATCGGCCTACGAGATGGGCAAGCGCTTCCGGGCGGAGAAGAACGGCCGGATCATCGAAGAGCCGAAGAGCCTCGAATCGCTGCCGGAGTGACGCCGGACGTTGCCGCGATGCGACAGGGCCACGGCGATGGTCGGTGAGGGAGAATCTTGCAATTGACCGTCCCGTCAGCCTCGACCTAGCGTGGCCATGACGGTTCCTCTTCGGAGGATCAAAAGGGAACGCGGTGAGGATCTCGATGGTCCGATGCCGCGGCTGCCCCCGCAACTGTAAGCGGCGAGCCCATCATCAACACGTCACTGGAGGCTCCGGCTTCTGGGAAGACGATGAGAGGGCGGTGACCCGCGAGCCAGGAGACCTGCCGTCAGTCGTGGTCACACGCGAAACGCATCGGGCGGGGTGCCCTGGTGGGGTGTCGGAGCGTGCGCTCGCGTGCACGGATCGGCTTCGTTCGCGGTGACGTGCCACAGCCGTCGCCCGAGGTTCCTCCCGTGTCCGCCTCTCCTCCACGCGTTCTCCCTCCCCTCTTCGTCGTCGCACTCCTGACGTCCTGCTCATCGGCCCTTGCCCAGGCCGGACCGGGAAACACCACCGAGGCGACACTGTCGGAGCTCTCGGTGGCCGCCGACATGCAGACTGCCTCTCCAGTCGCCGGCCCAGGATTCGGCGGGGCGACGGGAGGAGCCGGCGGCGCCGAGGCATTCGGCGCTCTTTCTGCTCCTGCGCTGACGTCGAGTTCCGGCGTGATCACAGGCAAGGTTCTCAACGACCGTCCAATCACCCGGCCCGGCGAGGTGCTGGAGGCGGTGCCCGGCCTCATCGTCACGCAGCATTCGGGGGAGGGGAAGGCCAACCAGTACTTCCTGCGCGGCTTCAACCTCGACCATGGCAGCGACATCGCCATCACCATCGACGGCATGCCCGCCAACATGCGCACCCATGCCCACGGCCAGGGCTATGCCGACATCAACTTCCTCATTCCCGAACTCGTCGGCGCGGTCGAATTCCACAAGGGTCCGTATTTCGCCCGGGACGGGGATTTCGCTTCCGCCGGATCGGTGCGGATCGACACGATCGATGCGGTGCCGCGCAATCTCGCGCTGACCTCCATCGGCAGCTTCGGCTACAAGCGGGCGCTCACCATCGCCTCGGCTCCTTTAGGGGAGGGGACCCTCCTCACGGCGGGTGAAGCGCAGGTCTATGACGGCCCCTGGGTGGTGCCGGACGCGATCCGCAAGCTCAACGGCGTGGCGCGCTACAGCCAGGGCACCGCCCTCGACGGGTTCTCCCTCACCGGCATGGCCTATTCCAACCGCTGGACGGCGACGAACCAGATTCCGCAGCGGGCCATTTCCGAAGGCCTGATCGGCCGTTTCGGCACCCTCGATCCCACCGATGGCGGCGAGGCGAGCCGCCTGTCGCTGTCCGGGCGCTGGAGCCGGTCGGACGAAGGCGGCGTCACCCGCGCCAGCGCCTATGTCATCCGCTCGAACCTCAACCTGTTCAACAACTTCACCTATTTTCTCAACGATCCGGTCAATGGCGACCAGTTCCGCCAGCTCGACCGGCGCACCGTCGCCGGCGGCGAGATCGCCCGGGTGTTCAAGGGCGAGCTGTTCGGTCTTTCCATGGAGAACGAGATCGGCGTGCAGACCCGGTTCGACGACATCCATGTCGGCCTGTTCAACACGCGATCGCGGGTCTCGCTCTCCACCGTTCGCGACGACCGGGTGCAGGAGGGCAGCGCCGCCCTGTATTTCGAGAACCGCCTGCGCTGGACCGACTGGCTGCGCACCAGCGTCGGTGTCCGCGCCGACGCCTACGACGCCACCGTGCGATCGGACAACCCGCTGAACTCGGGCAAGGCGCGGGACGGCATCGTCAGCCCCAAGCTGGGCGTGGTGTTCGGGCCCTGGATCGAGACCGAGCTGTTCGTGAATTACGGCGAGGGCTTCCATTCCAACGATGCCCGCGGTGCCACCATCACCGTCGATCCGGGCAATCCCCTGTTTCCCCTCGACCGGGTGCCGCTGCTGGTGCGCTCGGTGGGCTCGGAAGTCGGCATCCGCAACCGCTCCATCGCCGGCCTCGAATCGACGGTGACCCTGTTCCAGCTCGATTTCGACTCCGAGAACCTCTTCATCGGCGATGCCGGCACCACCGAGCCGAGCCGCCCGAGCCGCCGCACCGGCATCGAATGGACCAACCACTACGCGGTGACGCCCTGGCTCGCCCTGGACGGCGACCTCACCGTGACGCATGCCCGCTTCGCAGACCGCGATCCGGCCGGAAGCCGCATTCCCGCCGCGCCCACCGCCATCGCGGCGGCCGGCTTCACACTGGGCGAGTCACTCGGCTGGTTTGGCACGATGCGGCTTCGCTATTTCGGCCCGCGCCCGCTGATCGAGGACAATTCCGTCCGCTCGAAGCCCACCACCCTGGTGAACGGCCGCATCGGCTACAATTTCGAGAACGGCGTCACGGTGCAGCTCGACATTCTCAACCTGCTCAACGTCAAGGCGAGCCAGATCGATTATTTTTATGAGTCACGGCTGCGCGGCGAACCGGCGGGCGGAGTGGCGGACACACATCTGCATCCGGTGGAACCGATGGCGGTTCGGTTGACAGTGGCGGGGCGATTTTGAGGAAATCGCTTGGGTCGAGAAGCCGATCCGATGGGCGTCACATTCTTGGGCCATCGCCCATTCTGAGGTTTAGCGGGGCCAGAACCAGTCATCCCCCGTCACTTCGATGACGGTCTGGTCGAGTCGAAAGCTGCCCTCGCAGCTCTGGGCACCTACGGCCCCACCCGCTTGCGCACCACCATCTCCCCCTTGAACACGAACTTCTGCGCGCGCTTGCCGGTGTCCACCTCCGTGGTGAACACGTTGCCCCGGCTGTCCACGGCGAGGTTGTGGACCCAGTGGAAGTCGCCCGCCATGCGGCCGTTGCGGCCGAAGGCGCCGAGCACTTCGCCGGTATCGCGCTTGAGCGTACGGACCTCGTTGTTGGCGCCGTCCGCGTTGAGGAGGTAGGTCTGGTCGGGGTCGGGCCAGAGCGCCAGTTCCCAGACGGAGCCGTTGGCGCGGGTGGTCTTCTCCACGAAGAACTCCTTCACGAAGCTGCCGTCGCGGCGGAACACCTGGACCCGGTCGTTGGCCCGGTCGCAGACATAGACCAGCCCGTCGCGGGCGATCTGGACGCAATGGACCGGGTTGCGGAATTGCTGCGCCGGTGCGGCGGCCGGGTCGTAGGCGGGCAGGATCTCGTCGGTGGGCGGCTTGCCGTAGGCGCCCCACATCCGCTTGAACGCTCCGGTCTCGGCATCGAACACGATGACCCGGTGGTTGAAGTAGCCGTCGGCGACGAAGAGCTCGTTGGTCTCCGGGTCCACCTGCATGGCGGCGGGCCGTCCGAGGCGGGTCGTGTCGAGGCTGTTGGTCTGCGGACCCTGCTTGCCGATCTGCAGGAGGAACTTGCCCTCCGGCGTGAATTTCAGGATCAGCCCATCCTGTTCGCCGTTGCCCGCCAGCCAGACGAAACCCTTGTGGTCGATATGGATGCCGTGCTCGTTCTGGGGCCAGTCATAGCCCTCGCCCGGACCGCCCCAGGAGCGGATCAGGGTGCCGTCCTGGTCGAAGACCAGCACGGGAGGAGCGGGGTGGCAGCATTTGGTGCGCGGCGGGTCGAGGCTCGCCGCCTTCTCGTCGTCGGTTAGGGAGCGGGGCCGCTGCACCACCCAGACATGGTCCTCGGCATCCACGGCGACGCCGGAGGCCTGGCCCATGATCCAGTCGTTCGGCAGGGGCTTGGGCCAGGCCGGATCGACCTGGAAGGTCGGGGGTCCGCCGAGGCCGCGCCTGAAAAGGCGACGACGAACGCGGCCAGAGCAAGCCTGAGCCTCATGCGATTCTCTCCCTGACCCCATATTCTTCCGACAAGTTTCCGCTGCGACGAACCCCTTGTCCATTGCAGGCAAGCGTGATCCGCGGCCTCTATCGCGACAATCGGTATCGACAGGGGGGGCTTTGTCACGAACACATCGGCCCCGGAGCCTGGCGGGGCGATGGGACGCGGTTTGACCGCTCTCCGGCCTGGCCTGTAGACACCGCGGCCCCTTCACGCGCGCGAGGAATCCATGGCCGCCATCACTGCAACCATCGCGGCGGAGCTCAAGGTCGCCGAGCGGCAGGTGATCGCGGCCGTCGAACTCCTCGACGGGGGATCGACGGTGCCGTTCATCGCGCGCTACCGCAAGGAGGTCACTGGCGGCCTCGACGATGCCCAGCTGCGCGATCTGGAGGAGCGCCTCGCCTATCTCCGCGACCTGGAGGCGCGCCGCGCCGCCATCCTCGAGAGCATCGAGGGCCAGGGCAAGCTCGACTCGGCCTTGAAGGCCCGCATCCTCGGGGCCGACACCAAGGCGCGGCTCGAAGATCTCTACCTGCCGTTCAAGGTGAAGCGCCGCACCAAGGCTCAGGCCGCCCGGGAGGCCGGGCTCGGTCCGCTGGCCGAGGCCTTGCTCGCCCATCCCGACCGCGCGCCCGAGCAAGCGGCGGCAGGCTTCGTCGATGCGGGCAAGGGCGTCGCCGATGTCGAGGCCGCGCTGGAGGGGGCGCGAACCATCCTCATCGAGCGGTTCGGCGAGGATCCCGAACTCGTCGGCAATCTGCGCGACACGGTCTGGCAGCGCGGCCGGATGACCTCCGTCGTCAGGAAGGGCAAGGAAGCGGCGGGCGAGAAGTTCGCCGACTATTTCGACTTCTCCGAACCTTTGACCCGTCTGCCCTCGCACCGCATCCTGGCTTTGTACCGGGGCGAGAAGGAGGAAATCCTCGACCTCGACATCACCGATGCCCCCGGCGACGCGGCCGAGAAGGGCGTACCCTCCTGGCAGGAGCTGCGCATCGCTCGCGCCTTCCGCATCGGCGATCATGGCCGGCCGGGCGACCGTTTCCTGATGGAGACCGTACGCCGGACCTGGCGCACCAAGCTGAAACCCGCCCTCGACACCGACCTGAGATCACGCCTGCGGCAAGTGGCCGAGACCGGCGCGGTGAGCGTCTTTGCCGGCAACCTGCGCGACCTGCTGCTCGCCGCTCCCGCCGGGGCGCGTCCGACCCTTGGCCTCGATCCGGGCTTCCGCACCGGGGTGAAGGTCGCTGTGGTCGATGCCACCGGCAAGGTCGCGGCCACTGACGTGATCTACCCGCACGAGCCGCGCCGCGACTGGAACGGCGCAGTCGGTTCGCTGGCTAAGTTGTGTCGCGAGCACAAGGTCGAACTCATCGCCATCGGCAACGGCACCGCCTCGCGGGAGACCGACAAGCTCGCCGCCGAACTCATCGCCAAGCAGCCCGAACTCAAGCTGACCACGGTGATGGTGTCCGAGGCCGGCGCCTCGGTCTACTCGGCCTCCGCCTATGCCAGTGCCGAATTGCCGGGCCTCGACGTGACCCTGCGCGGGGCGGTCTCCATCGCGCGGCGCCTGCAGGATCCGCTGGCCGAACTGGTGAAGATCGAACCGAAGGCCATCGGCGTCGGGCAGTACCAGCACGACCTCGCCGAGGGGCAATTGTCCAAGGCTCTCGATGCGGTGGTGGAGGATTGCGTGAACGGGGTCGGCGTCGACGTGAACATCGCCTCCGCACCTCTCCTCGCCCGCGTTTCCGGCCTGTCCGAGCGGGTGGCGGCCAACATCGTGGCGACGCGGGACGAGAAAGGGCCGTTCCGCACCCGCACCAGCCTCAAGAAAGTCGCGGGTCTCGGACCCAAGGCCTACGAACTCTCCGCCGGCTTCCTGCGCATCCGCGGCGGCGACGATCCGCTCGACGCATCCGGCGTGCATCCGGAAGCCTATCCGGTGGTGCGCCGCATCCTCGCCGCCGCCGGGCAGCCCATTCATGCCGTCATCGGCAACGGCCCGGTCCTGAGGCGTCTCGACCCGAAGCGCTTCACCGACGAGACTTTCGGCCTGCCCACCGTCACTGACATCCTGGCGGAGCTGGAAAAGCCCGGCCGCGACCCGCGCCCGGCCTTCAAGACCGCGACCTTCCAGGACGGGGTGGAGAAGATCTCGGACCTCAAGCCCGGCATGCGCCTCGAAGGCGTGGTGACCAACGTCGCCGCCTTCGGCGCCTTCGTCGATATCGGAGTCCACCAGGACGGCCTCGTCCACATTTCGGTCCTGGCCGACCGCTTCGTGAAGGATCCGCGCGAGGTGGTGAAGCCCGGCGACGTGGTGCAGGTCCGCGTCGTCGAAGTGGACGCCAATCGCAAGCGCATCGCACTCAGCATGCGCTCGGAGGAGGCAGGTACGTCGCGACCGGGGCGATCCGATGACCGCTCGTCCTCTTCACGGCCCCCGCCGAGACCCATGCCGGCCCCGGCGCCACGCGGACCGGCCCCCGACGGCGCGTTTGCCGAGGCCCTGCGCCGGGCGGCGGAGGGGAAGGACCGGGGACGCCGCTGACGATTGCGCGCACTCTTCTTCTCCTCGCAGGCGGCGGGGAGAGGGGATGCGCTTCCCCCTCAGCACGCCGCCACGTTCACGGCGAGACCGCCCAGTGAGGTCTCCTTGTACTTCGCCTGCATGTCGTGGCCGGTCTGGCGCATGGTCTCGATGACCTCGTCGAGGGAGACGCGGTGGATGCCGTCGCCGCGCAGGGCCAAGGAAGCGGCCACCACCGCCTTGTTGGCCCCGAAGGCGTTGCGCTCGATGCACGGGATCTGGACGAGGCCGCCGATCGGATCGCAGGTCATGCCGAGATGGTGCTCCATGGCGATCTCGGCGGCGTTCTCGATCTGCAGGGTCGAACCGCCGAGCAGCGAGGCCAGCCCCGCCGCCGCCATGGCCGCGGCCGAGCCGACCTCCCCCTGGCAGCCGACCTCGGCGCCTGAGATCGAGGCCCGGCTCTTGATCAGCCCGCCGATGGCGGCGGCCACGAGCAGGAATTCGCGGCCGCGCTCGTCGCTCCAGCCCGGGCAGAAGTCGCGGGCGTAGCGCAGCACCGCGGGGACGATGCCGGCCGCCCCGTTGGTGGGCGCGGTCACCACCCGTCCACCGGCGGCGTTCTCTTCGTTCACCGCGAGGGCGAACAGGCTAATCCAGTCCATGATCTCGTGAGCCGGCCGCGCGTTGAGGTGCCGGTTGGCCTCCAGATCCTCGAACAGCTTCTTGGCCCGCCGCCGCACCTTGAGGCCGCCGGGCAATTCGCCGGTCTGGCGAAGCCCGCGGTCGATACAGGCGAACATCGCGTCGCGGATCGCGTCCAGCCCCTCGTCGATCGCCTCGCGGCTGCGGCTCGCGCCCTCGTTGGCGCGCTGGACCTGGGCGATGGAGAAGCCGGTGCGCAGGCACGTGGCCAGGAGGTCGGCGGCGCTGGCATAGGGCAGCGGAAACTCCACGGCCTCATCCGATGGCGTCTCATCCTCGCCGACCACGAAACCTCCACCGATGGAGTAGCAGGTGACCGTGTCGAGTACGGCACCGTGACCGTCCAGCGCCCGGAACCGCATGCCGTTGGTGTGGACCGGCAGCACTTCGGTGAAGTTGAAGACGAGATCGGTCTCGGGCTCGAAGGCCGGGCCGCCGAGGCCGAGCCTCGCCGTCCGCGTCACCTCGGCCACGTATGCGTCGACCCGGTCGGGGTCGATCTCGGCCGGGCTATGGCCGAGGAGGCCGAGCACGATGGCCACATCGGTCCCGTGTCCGCGACCAGTCCAGGCGAGTGAGCCGAAGATCTCGGCGCGGATGCGGGCGAGACCGGGCAGGTGCCGCGTCCGCTCGCGGAACGTACGGGCCGCCACCATCGGTCCCACCGTGTGCGAACTCGACGGGCCGATCCCGATCTTGAACAGGTCGAAGGCGCTGATCATCGGTCCCGGTCCGTCTCATCCGCAGCATCGCGCGGCGTCGCGACCGCTCATCCCACTAGCCTGATCTGAAGATCGGGCCTCGTCTTCGCAAGTGCGAAGCCAAGTGTCAGGAGCCAAGTGTCAGAAGCTAGGTCTTAAAAGCCAAGGCCGCGAGAATGAGAACGCGATCACTCCTGGCCGGCCACCTGCTGGTCGTCGCGGGCGCGGTGCAGGAGGAAGATCGAGATCACCATGGTGAGGATGAGCACCGAGAGCACGCCGAGTTCGATCATCGAGGCACGGAACAGCGCCTCCCGTTCGGGCGTCAGCGCTCCGTGCATCACCTCGGAGGATTGCAGGGTGATGACGAGGACCCGCCGGATCGAGGCGATCAGCCCGACGATGAGGAAGGGCTCGCAGGTGAGCTTGCCCGAGCGCATCGAGACCCGCACGGTATGCAGGATCTCCACCAGCATCAGCAGGAACAGCAGGCTGTCGACGATCTTGAGGAGCTCTCCCGAGCCGCCGAACTCCCGAATCGCGGCGAAGAGCAGACCGGTCGCGTCGATGAGGGCGAGGACCGCCGTGGCGGCCAGGAGCATGCCGAGCGCCGCATAGATCGCGTGCTCGGTATGCAGGAAGACGAAGGCCGAGATCCGGGTCAGCCGGCCTTCCTGCTCGCTGTCTCGCGCCATGACATGCCCTCCCTCTTACCTCAACTGTGGCGGGAGGGATGGGAGTCCAGGCTCGGAACCCGAGATTTGCGGTTCAGTGGAAGAACGGCAGAACGTGCGGCGCGTAGAGGCCGAAGCCCAGCATCACGAGGCCGGCAAGTCCCAGGAACCCACCCGCCAGCGTCAGTGCGGCGATGCCGGTGATGACCTGTGCCGAGGCGAGCACGATGCCGATCTGGAAGGCGGCCGAGCCGAACTCATAGTGATGGTAGCGATGCAGCGCGAGGTCGCGGTGCTCCTGCGAGGCACGCGCCTTCTCCTGTAACTCCTTGCGCCCGTCGCCGGTCGCCGGGTCCGATTCCCAGCGCGCCATGGTCTTGGCCCATTCGGCCCGCTTGGCGGCGATGGCCGGTGCGTTGGCGGTCTCGGGCGGGATCAGCGCAAGGGTCTCGTCGGCGGTCTTGAGGATCGTGCCGCGGATGGTGCGGGCCTGATAATAGGCCCATTGGTTGGAGGATTCGACATTGGCGCTGAGCGCCTCGGTCTGCGCTCCCTTGGCCAAGGTCTCTGCCATTGCCAGGAACAGCGCCAGCACCGAGATCAGCAGCGCGACTTTCTTGTTCGAGCCTTCGACGGCCCCATGACCCGACATGCCGGATGCTCCCTCGCGTTTCGACGGCGGGAGTCACACCCGATCTGCGGAGGAATCGCAACCGTTTCCTCCGCCGCGTGGGCATCAGGTCGCCGACGCCTCAATCCTTGAAGACGTAGCCGCCGATGATCTTCAGGCCGACATGGCGGCCAGCGGCGACGCGGCCGCTGTCGGAGGCCTCGACCACCACGGTCTTGCCCTCGGGGCGATCCACCTCGATCCGCTGGCGGCCCTGGCTGCGATAGGACGAGCGGACCGATCCTTCGAGATGAGCCTGATCGGGTTCGGCGAACTGGAGCTGCCACGGCCTCGCATAGAGCTTGACCGGACCGACGAGCCCGTTCGGCGCCTTGACCGGGGTCAGCCGGCCGTTGACCCGCACCTCGCCACCCTGGACGATCGCCTCCACCTCGATCGTGTCGCCGAGGAATTTCAGCACCGTCGACGAGACCGGGTTCTCCTGAACCTCGTCGGGGGTGCCGATCTGCTCGAGACGGCCCTTGGAGAGGACGGCGACGCGGTCGGAGAGCTCCAGCGCCTCGTCCTGGTCGTGGGTCACGAAGATCGTGGTCTGGCCGGTGCGGTCGTGGATCTCGCGCAGCCAGCGGCGCAGGTCCTTGCGGACCTGGGCGTCGAGGGCGCCGAAGGGCTCATCCAGCAGGAGAACCCGGGGCTCGACGGCGAGGGCCCGGGCGAGTGCGATGCGCTGGCGCTGGCCGCCGGAGAGCTGCGACGGGTAGCGGTCGGCGAAGCCCGACAGCTTGATCAGGTCGAGAAGGTCGCCCACCCGGCGCTTGATTTCGGCCTTGGCCGGTCGCTCGGAGCGTTTCCGGGCATTGAGGCCGTAGGCGATGTTCTCGGCGACGCTCATATGCTTGAACAGGGCGTAGTGCTGGAACACGAAGCCGACGGCGCGCTCCTGCACTGGCAGCTGAGTCGCGTCGTCGCTGCCGAAGATGATGCGGCCGCGATCGGGGAAATCGAGCCCGGCGATGATGCGCAACAGCGTGGTCTTGCCCGAGCCCGAGGGGCCGAGCAGCGCCAGCAGTTCGCCCGCCCGGACATCAAGGGAGAGGTCGTGCAGGACGGCCGCGGTATCGAAGGTCTTCGACAGGTTCTCGACCCGGATCGCCGTGGAGGTTCCCACCGGATCAGTGACGCCGTGCGCCCGCCGCGATGTCGGCGCTGTAGCGCCATTCGAGAAGGGATTTGATGACGAGGGTGACAAGAGCGAGACCGGCAAGGAGGGAGGCGACGGCGAAAGAGGCAACGAAGTTGTACTCATTGTAGAGGATCTCCACGTGGAGCGGCAGCGTATTGGTCAGGCCGCGGATGTGGCCCGAGACCACCGAGACCGCGCCGAATTCGCCCATGGCGCGGGCGTTGCAGAGGAGCACGCTGTAGAGCAGTCCCCAGCGGATGTTGGGCAGCGTCACCGTCCGGAAGGCATGCCAGCCGGAGGCGCCCAGCGTCAGGGCGGCCTCCTCCTCTGCGGTACCTTGTTCCTGCATCAGCGGGATCAGCTGGCGGGCGATGAAGGGAAAGGTGACGAAGATCGTGGCCAGTACGATGCCGGGCACCGCGAAGATGACCTGGATGTCGTTCTCGATCAGCCACGGGCCGATCAGTCCCTGCGAGCCGAAGACCAGCACGTAGATCAGTCCGGAGACGACCGGTGAGACCGAGAACGGCAGGTCGATGAGAGTGACGAGGAGGTTCTTCCCGCGGAACTCGAACTTGGCGATGGCCCAGGCGGCCGAGACCCCGAAGACGAGGTTGAACGGCACGGCGATGGCGGCGACGAGCAGGGTCAGCCGGATCGCCGAACGGGCGTCGGCTTCCTGGAAGGCGGCGAAATAGGCCGACCAGCCCTTGGCGAAGGCCTGGATGAACACCGTCACCAGGGGCAGCACGAGGAACAGCGCGAGAAACAGGATCGCGATGCCGGTGAGTCCCCAGCGGACGGCCCGGCCTTCGGTGACCACGCTCTCGGCGCGGTCGGGCCGTGCGGGAGGCCGTATGGCGACGGCGCTAGACATAACCGAACCTCCTGCGGCTCCAGGCCTGGATCAGATTGATGGCCAGCAGCGTCACGAACGAGATGCCGAGCATGATCGTCGCGATGGCGCAGGCGCCGCCGTAATCGAATTCCGAGAGCTTGATGACGATGAGGAGCGGCGCGATCTCGGAAACGTAGGGCAGGTTGCCGGCGATGAAGATGATCGAGCCGTATTCGCCGACGCCGCGGGCGAAGGCGAGGGCGAAGCCCGTGAGCACGGCCGGGATCAGCGGCGGCAGCACCACCCGGACGAGGGTGTGCCAACGCCCCGCCCCGAGAGTGGCCGAAGCCTCCTCGATCTCCTTGTCGATCTCCACGATGAGAGGCTGCACCGTGCGCACGGCGAAAGGCAGGCCGATGAAGACCATGGCGATGTAGATGCCGACCGGGGTGTAGGCCGCCTCGATCCCGATCTTGGCGAGCTGCTCGCCCACGAGGCCGTTGGGTGCGTAGAGCGAGGCCAGCGCAATGCCGGCCACGGCGGTAGGCAGCGCGAAGGGCAGGTCGACCACCGCATCCACGATCTTCTGGCCGGGAAAGCGGTAGCGGGTCAGCACCCAGGCGACGAGGAAGCCGAAGACCGACGCGGTCAACGCCGCCAGCAGCGACACGCCGAAACTCACGCGCAGGGCGCTGGCCACACGCGGATCGGTGGCGACGTCCCAGATCCCCGACAGGCCGAGCCCGGAGGCCCGCGCCACGAGGGCAGCGAGCGGCAGCAGCACGATCACGCCGAGGCAGGTCAGGGTATAGCCGAAGGTGAGCCCAAAGCCGGGGATCACGCTGGGCTGACGAAAGCGTCGTCTCGGACGCAGAGGCGGCTCTGCCATGGGATGGTCCTGCATTCGTCTTCGGTGACCCTCCCCCTTTGCGGGGAAGGGCGCCTGCGGAGCGCGCTAAGCAGGTTCGCAATGGCACGCCAACGCTTCACGCTGCTTAGGTCCTTGGTGTGTCGCAGGTTTCTGTCGCAGAACCGGTGACCACTTCTGCGAAACCTGCTTAGGGCGCCGGCTTGCTCAGCTGGTCGAACAGGCCGCCATTGTCGAAATTCTTCTTCTGGATATCGTCCCAGTTGCCCTGGAGATCCTCGATCTTGAAGAGTTTCAGCTCCGGCAGCTGCGCCAGATCCTCGGCCTTGGCAGCCTCTCGCTTGATCGGACGGTAATGGTGCTTGGCGAAGATCGCCTGCGCCTTGTCCGAGTAGAGGAACTGGAGGTAGGCCTCGGCCTGCTTGCGCGTGCCCTTCTTGTCGACATTGGCGTCGACGAGGGCGACCGGAGGCTCGGCATAGATCGAGGTCGGCGGCACGACCACATCGAACTTGTCGCGGCCGAACTCGTCGAAGACGAGATAGGCCTCGTTCTCCCAGGTCGGCAGCACGTCGCCGAGGCCGCGCTGGGCGAAGGTTACGGTGGAGCCGCGGGCACCCGTGTCGAGCACCGGCACCTGCTTGTAGAGCTGGCCCACGAAGGCGTTGGCCTTGTCGGCGCTCTTGCCTTCCTTTTCGTAGGCGTAGCCCCAGGCCGCGAGGAAGTTCCAGCGCCCGCCGGCCGAGGTCTTCGGATTGGGGGTGATCACCTTCACGTCGGGCTTCACCAGATCGCCCCAATCCTTCACGCCCTTCGGGTTGCCTTTGCGGACGAGGAAGACCACGGTCGAGGTGTAGGGCAGCCCTTCATTCGGCAGCTTGGTGCGCCAATCGGCCGGGATCTTCTTCGAGAGACGGCTGATCGCGTCGATGTCGGACGGGATGCCCAGGGTCACCACGTCCGCGGGGATGCCGTCGATGACCGTGCGGGCCTGCGAGCCGGAGCCGCCGTGAGCGGCGCGGACGATGACGGTCTCGCCGGTCTTCGCCTTCCACTCCTCGACGAACGCCGCGTTGATGTCCTTGTAGAGCTCGCGCGTCGGATCGTAGGACACGTTGAGGAGCTCGGTCTGCGCCAGGGCCGCGCCGGAAATCAGAAGAGCCGATCCGAACCCTGCCGATACCAGGCAGACCGTGCCGGCGCACAGGGCGAGAGCCAGCTTCCTGCGGGAAGGGCGGCGGGCATTGGGTGTGAAGGACATCGTCGCGCTCACAGGTTTGTCTCCGGCTCCGTCGCAGCCACCGGGACAAACCCATCCCGACAGCGTCGATAAAGCTACGTTTCGTTCGTTTTAAAGAACAATGTCAAGCGCGACCGAAACCGGCTCGTAATGCGCCAGATAGGGATTTCTCCTTCCGAAATCGAGGTGTGGAAGAACGAATGACGTGAGGCAGAACGCTGTTCTCATCTCCGTATCATCGAGAGAAGAAATAATCTGCCGAGACGAGTTCTTTAGAAAGAACGTTCCGTCATGAATCTGCATCGTCAAGGGCGATGGGGCGGCTCTTGGTATGCGAACCGCCGGTCGATGACGTGAATCGCAGAGGGTCCCGGACAAAGCCGGGGCTTCGGGTCGATCGACGGGCCGCGCGACGAAAGACCGGTCGCGGGATGCCGCGACCGGCGGTTCAAACCGCGATGTCTGCCATGCGTTGGGAAAGTTGCGGTCGGGAGAATTCGGCCGTGCGGGATATCAGCGCCGACAGCCGTGATGGCGGGAGCTCTCTCCGCAGGACGAGGGTCAGTCCGAGGCGAGCGCCACCAGGGAGAACAGGGTGGCCAGCAGGATGTTTCCGGCGACGACGAGAACGAGCACGGTCATGGCGGTGGGGTTTCGCGGGTTGGAAAGATCGAGCCGGACGGTCGCCGGCACGTGGACGGCATCCATACCATCGTGAATCTGAACGCCGTGTGTCGTCTCGCTCGTCATGCGACGAGAGGTTCAGGTCTTGGTGCGTCCGAGCTTCGTCAGCAGGGATTCGATTCGCTCGCTGACCGGTTCCACCAACGAGCCCGCATAGAGGTTGCGCAGGTTCATCCCGAGATGGCGACGCACGTTCGCACTGAGGGATACAGGGCTCGCCGGCCGTGTCCGACCGTTATCCGGCTGCATCTTGGTCATGAGAGGGACTCCGCTCATCCCGGCCCCGTCACGCGTGACGGTGTCGGCCCTGACGAGGAGGCTGACACAGCTTGGTTAAGAACAATTTTATCGATCTCCCCTGAAAATCGCCTCCGTCATCGGGCCCGAGCTTGGCCACAGCATCGATCTCTTCTGTCAATGACCTTTGGCAGTTTCCAGGACAAAAAAATCTGCCGCGTAGAGCTCTCCAAGGAAATGGCGCGGCTACAAGGAGTTGCGCCGAGCGGCACCGTCGGTCGATTCCCGAAGAGGGTTACCGAGAGGTTTCCGGCTGTGGACGCCGCCGCCGAAGCGGGGTTACAACGCTCAAGCTCGCTGAGTCGGATTCAAGTCCTCAGACAGAACTCGTTGCACAAAGGGGAGATCTTCAAAGAATGCAGACCATCACCATCACAGTGCGAGAACGTGACACCGTATTGGCGGCCTTGCGTTACTATCAATTTTATCGTCTTCAGGGTCATCCCTTCGATCCGAGGCAGGATCACCTGATCGATGCGATTGCAAATCACTCGGGTGAAAGTCTTGATCTTGCGGAAATCGACGATCTGTGCGCCGGCATCAAGGGCAACAAACACGCATTGAGCGCAGCGGCATAAGGCCGGATTCGGCACGGAACGAAGCCGGAAGCCGAGGGTCTGGAGAAGATCTCCGAGGCCGCCCGGCTCGGAGGAAAGGTGACGCGCCGCGCATGCCCGGTCGTCGATGAGGATAAGGTCCGCGACGGGGTTCGGCTGACACATGCCGAAGAAGAATTTTCTCTTTTCCTCAATCGACCATCGCCGCCGTAGGCACCGCGCCGGGCTCTCCGGCCGGTGCACCACGGGACATGGTTCAAGCATTCACATCGGTAGCCGCTGGATGCCCGTTCCTCCTCAGGGAGCCGTGGCGAGGTGGCTCTTTGCGCGTCCCACGGCCGCGTCGCAGGCTTTGGCATCGCCCTTGCCGTCGGCGGTGCGCGCCTCGTCCAGGGCGACCTTGGCCTGCATCGCGGCCTCGGCGCCCTTTCCGGCCTCGGCGGATTTCTCCGGAGGAGCGGCCGGGGTCGAGGCATTGCCGCTCTGAGCGGATTCCCCCTGGCCTTCGCGCGCGCCGGCAGCCGCTTTGCCCGAGGTCGATGCTGAGATGGAGCCGGTCGCCTCGTCCTTCACCTTGGCATCGAGCCGCGCGATTTCGTCCGAACAGGGTGAGGCGAGGACCGGACCGGCCACGAGGGTGGCGGCCAATCCGGCGGCCAGCAGGGCGGCGATGGTTCGGGGCATCTGGTTCATGGGGTGTCCTCGAAGGATCTGTCTGTGAACGGACAACCCATGGGGCGTGGCTTCGGCTCCGCCGCCGCGGCGAAGTTTACGCCTCGACGAAGCCCGAGGATCCGGACCTTGCGCGGTCATGGTCGTGGTCGCATTCGCCGTGATCGGCGAGGACCTGGATGACCCGGCATTCCCCCACCCGTCCGTGGCCGCACTCCGCTACCATGCGCTGCAATTCCGTGCGCAGGGAGACGAGCCGGGCGATACGCTGCTCGACTTCGGCGAGATGGCGGCGGGCGAGGCGATCGACCTCGGCGCAGGATTCCTCCGGCTGCGCGCTCATGGCGAGGAGTTCGCGGATCGCGTCGACCTCGAAGCCGAGTTCGCGCGCATGGCGGATGAAGTTGAGGCGCGCCACCTCCGCCTCGCCGTAGCGCCGCTGCTGCCCGTCGGTTCGCGGCGGCGAGGGCATCAGGCCGACCTGCTCGTAATAGCGGATCGTCGGTACCTTCACCCCGGCGCGGCGCGACAGAGTTCCGATCGAGAACGCCATTTTCCGCTTGATCCTCTAGTCGCTAGAGCTTGTAGGCTCTCTTCTAGCGACGAAACGAGGAGAGAGCCATGGCGAAATCCTGCTGCGGCACGAGCGAGAATCACGGCGGAAGCCACACCCATGGGCACGCCCTTTCAGCGGGCGACGGGCACTGCCATGCTACGGCGGTCCTGGTTCCGAAGGCCGCGGCACATGAGGAATCCTGTGGCTGCGGCGGTGGGGTTCCGGTCTTCGACGGCGTGGATCCGCGCTACAAGCGGGTGCTTTGGTTCGTCATCGCCCTCAACGGCGCGATGTTCGTCACCGAGATGGCAGCGGGACAGGCGGCTGGATCGCAGGCGCTGAAGGCCGACGCCCTCGACTTCCTCGCCGATACGGTCACCTACGGCCTGAGCCTGGCCGTCATAGGGGCGAGCCTGCGCACCCGTTCCATGGCGGCGCTGGCCAAGGGGGTGAGTCTCAGCCTGATGGCGCTCTGGGTCTTCGGCTCGACCGTGTACCAGACCCTCGTCCTCGGGGTACCGAGCGCGGAACTGATGGGAGGCGTCGGTCTGATGGCGCTCGGCGCCAACGTCGCCTCGGTGCTGTTGCTGATGCGCTACAAGGACGGCGACGCCAATGTCCGCTCCGTCTGGCTGTGCTCGCGCAACGACGCCATCGGCAACATCGTGGTGATGGGCGCGGCGCTGGCGGTCTGGGGTACCCGATCGGCCTGGCCGGATCTGGCCGTCGCCGCCCTGATGGCCGGCATCTTCCTCACCTCCTCGGTCCAGATCCTGAAACAGGCCTGGGGCGAGTACCGCGAGGGAGATCGGACCGTGCGGACGGTGGCGGCGGAGTGAGGTCACCCGGCTGTCGGGAGGATCCCGCTATCGATCCGGCCGCAACTCGTCTTCGAGGAAGGCCCTGACCTCGGCCCGGTCGATGCCCGGTGCGATGAAGCTCCGGCCGATCCCGCGGGCGAGGATGAAGGTGAGCGCTCCGTCGCGGACCTTCTTGTCCTGGGCCATGGCTTCGAGGATGGCGTCGGCATCGCCGCATCCGCCGGGGACGGCCTGGAGCCGGGTGGGCAGGCCCGCCAGCGCCAGATGGTTGGCGACGCGGCCGGCATCCTGGCCGGGGCAGAGGCCGAGACGGGCCGAGAAGCGGAAGGCCAGAGCCAACCCGATCGCCACCCCCTCGCCGTGGACGAGGCGGGCGGATTCGTAGCCGGTGAGGCGCTCGAGGGCATGACCGAACGTATGGCCGAGGTTGAGCAGGGCGCGCTCGCCGTCCTCGCGCTCGTCGCGCACCACCACGCCGGCCTTGGCCCGGCAGCAGATCGCCACCGCCTCGTCGCGCTCCGGGCCGCCGGCGTAGATGCCGGCCCAGTTGGCCTCGCACCAGTCGAAGAAGCCGGAATCGGCGATGAGCCCGTATTTCGCCACTTCGGCATAGCCGGCGCGCATCTCGCGCTCGGACAGGGTGTCCAGAGTGCTGGTATCGGCCAGGACCAGGCGAGGCTGATGGAAGGCGCCGATGAGGTTCTTACCCAGCGGCGAGTTGATGCCCGTCTTGCCGCCCACCGAGGAATCGACCTGGGACAGCAGGGTCGTCGGCGCCTGGACGAAACGCACGCCGCGCCGCAGCGTCGCCGCCGCGAAACCGGCGAGATCGCCGACGACGCCGCCGCCCAGAGCCACGACGAGGTCGTTGCGCTCGATCCTGTGGGCGAGAAGGCCGTCGCAGACCTGCGCATAGGTCGCGTAACTCTTCGAGGCCTCGCCCGGTGCCACGACGACGAGGCCGGAGCGCAGGCCTGCCGCTTCGAGGCTAGCGCGCAGGCGCTCCCCATAGAGCGCCGACACGGTCTCGTCGGTGACGATGGCCGCGGCACGGCCCCCCAACTCGGCGACGCGCGCGCCGGCCCCGTCGAGGAGGCCGCGGCCGATATGGATATCGTAGTCCCGGCCCTGGTCGAGGGGGACGTGGACCGTCTGTCCGTCACTCACTGCGCGGCGACGCCTCGGTTCGAGGGTCCGTTAAGATAGGCATCGAGGGCCTCCATCACGTCCTCCACCACGCGGTCGTGCGAGACGTCGCGCGAGGGGATCATCACATCGGCGCTGCCATAGACGGGATGCCGGATCTCCATCAACTGCCGCATCGTTTCTTCCGGATCATCGGTCTGGAGAAGGGGGCGGTTGCCGCGCTTGCGCACGCGGCGCATCAGCACGTCGAGTTCCGCCTTCAGCCAGACCGAGACGCCGCCCTGCGCGATCCGCGCCCGCGTCGCCTCCCGCATGAAGGCACCGCCGCCGGTGGCGAGGACCAGCGGTCCCTCACGGATGAGCCGGGCGATGACGCGCTCCTCGCCCTCGCGAAAACTCGGCTCGCCGTAGATGGCGAAGATGTCGGGGATGGTGAGCTTGGCCGCCGCCTCGATCTCGTTGTCGGCATCCTTGAACATCAGTCCGAGTCGCGTGGCCAGACGTCGCCCCACCGTGCTCTTGCCCGCGCCCATGAGACCGACGAGCACGATCGAGCGCGCGCCGAGGGCGCGGCGGAGCCGGACTTCGATGGGATCGCCTGCGATGTCGCCTTCCGCTGGCTCGGTCTCGGTCATTGCTGGAATCTTGATAAGCCCTTTGATCCGATCCTAGCGCGTTTCACCGTCCGGGCGAAGCGAGGCCGTAGGGCGCCGCACGATTCTTGACCCGACGCGGATACGCCATGAACCACTGAGGCCGATCGCCCTTCCTCGGATGCGAGGCGCTTGCGACGCAACCTGTGGCTCCGAAGTCCTTGCCATCGCGCGCCCGGCATGATGCAAACCCTTGGCTCGGCTGTGCAACTCTCTCGCCTGCCGAGCCTGCCCGACGATACCGTCCTATCCGCCCAGTCCCTTCGATTTGAGTTCCTTATCGACCGAGGTCCGTACGAGTGCCGACCCTGTTTCGCTTCCTCGCCACGCTCGCCATCCTCGGGGGGCTGGTCTTCGCAGGCATGTTCGCGCTCGCGACCTTCGTCCAGCCCACGCCCCGGGAGATGAGCGTCACCATCCCCTCCGCCAAGCTGCAGCCGCCGGGCCGGTGACCGGCACGGGCGGCGAAGATGCGGGGTCCGACGATCCGGACCTCATCGTGGCCTATCTCGACATGCTCGCCGCCGAGCGCGGGGCGGCGGCCAACACGCTCGCCGCCTACCGGCGCGACCTCGATCATTACCTCGCGGCCCTGTCCGCCTCCGGGCGCGATCCGCTCGACACCGATGCCGGGGAGGTCCGCTCCTATCTGGCGGATCTCGAGACGCAGGGGCTGAAAGCCTCCTCCGCCGCACGTCGACTGTCCTGCATCCGGGGCTTCCACAAGTTCCTCTACGCGGAAGGGTTCGCCGAGACCGATCCGAGCGCGCCGGTGGGCGGCCCGCGCCGGGGGCGGACTCTGCCCAAGGTGCTGTCCGTGGCCGAGGTCGACGGCCTCCTTCGCATCGCCCGCGAGCGGGCCGTGGCGGCAGGGGTGGACGAGCCCGGCGAAAAGCGGCGCGCCCTGCGGATGCTGTGCCTGCTCGAGACGCTCTACGCCACGGGCCTGCGCGTCTCGGAACTCGTCGCGCTACCGCGTTCCGCCGCCACCACGAAGCAGCGCTACCTCGTGGTGAAGGGCAAGGGCGGGCGCGAGCGGCTGGTGCCGCTCACGGATCTGGCCCGAGCCGCCATGCGCGAACATCTGGCCCATCTCACGGATGACGGTTCGTTTCTCTTCCCGGCCGACAGCGAGAGCGGCCACCTGACCCGGCAGGCCTTCGCCCGCGACCTCAAGGCGGCGGCCTCAGCGGCGGGAATCCGCGAGGACCGGGTGAGCCCGCACGTGCTGCGCCACGCCTTTGCCAGCCATCTCCTGCAGAACGGCGCCGATCTCAGGATCGTGCAGGAGCTTCTGGGGCATGCCGACATCTCGACGACGCAGATCTACACGCACATCCTCGACGAGCGCCTGAAGAGCATGGTCCGTGACCTTCATCCTCTCATGGACGACCCGGCCGAAACGGAGACGACGCCTTAGGCCTCCGCGTTCCAACAGCTTTCCTGCGAGCCGATCACCTGAGACGGCTTCCCGGCGTCGTGCGCGCCATGCTCACACCTCCGCCTCCTCGTCGAGCGTATCCTCAATATAGACCTGCGCCAAGACGACCTTGATCACCGCCATCAGGGGCAGCGCGAGGGCGATGCCCCACAGTCCGAACAGGACGCCGAGCACGAGCTGGCCGGCGAAGATCGTGGCCGGCGGGATGTCCAGCGCCCGCTTCTGGATGAACGGTGTCAGCCCGTAGCTCTCCAGGCACTGGACCACGAGATAGACGCCGAAGGCGCCGAGCGCCGCATTGGTGCCGGAGGCGAGGCCCGCCAGCACGATGACGACGCCGGCGATCAGCGGCCCGATGGTGGGGATGAAGGCGAGGAGACCGGCCTGCAGGCCGAGGATCAGGGCGCCGCCGATGCCGAGGAAGCTCAGGCCCGCCCAGATGCAGAGGAAGATCACCGCCATGGTGATGAGCTGGCCGAACAGCCAATGCCGCAAGGTCTCGCCCATCCCGTCGAGGAGGGCGGTGGCGCGGGGACGATAATGCGGCGGCACGAACCGCACGGCGCCCTGGCGATAGCTGGCAGGGTCGGCCGCACAGGCGAGACCGAGGAAGACGATCACCAGGACGTTGCCGAGTGCGCTGAACAGGCCGGTGATGACGGCCGCCGCCGGCCCGAGCATGCTGCCTGCATCGGAGAGAAGGGAGCTGGGGCTCTTGATCGCACTCGAGGCAAGACCGCTGAGGCCCCCGGCCTTCGTCTCCTTGTCGGTGCCGCCCTCCTGACCGCCCGACGTTTCGCTCGTCCCCGAGAAAGCCGGCAGATCGATCCCGTATTGCTTCAGGCGGTCGCGGACCGACCCTGCCTGTGTGGCGATGGTCTGGCCGAGCTCGCGGCCCTGCTGCACCACAGTGGCCCCGCCGAAGGCGAGGAATCCGAGGCTCAGGCCGCCGAGGACCAGGCTGACGATGGTGAGCCGCAGTCCGCGGCCGAGCCCGCTCACCTGACCGAGGAGGCGCGTGAGCCCGTCGAGGAAGACCCCGAGCAGGATGCCGGCGAAGATCAGGAGCAGGGTCGAGGCCGCGGTCCAGGCCAGGATCAGCACGGCGATGAACGCCACCACCGCGATCCCCGAGACGGCCGGCGACCAGTTCGCCGGCCGCGGGCCCGGCTCGCCCTCGATCGTCGTGCTCTGTCGCATGTCATGTCCTTTTGCGCGGCCTGCCGAGCGCGGCGCAACCGGGCGCGCGGATCCCGTCATAGACAAGGGCCGGTCGGCAGGACGACCGTTCTTGACTGTGGATTTGCTGTCTGCGGATTGTCCGGTGGCGATCCCCGACCGGCCGTCGTCACGCCCAGCGTGCGGCGGCCTCGTCGTCGGTCCCCGTGGCCTCGACCCATCCCCCGACCGTGCCGTCGGCCAGGTGCTCCCGCTTCCAGAACGGGGCCTTCGTCTTGAGGTAATCCATCAGGAAGCTCGCCGCCTCGAAGGCGGCTACCCGGTGACTGGAAGCGGTCACGACGAGGACGATGCCGTCGCCCGGCGCGACGAGGCCGTGCCGGTGGATCACCCGCACGGCCTGGAGCGGCCAGCGCCCCAGCGCCGATTCCACGACCCGGCCGATCTCGGCCTCGGCCATGCCGGGATAATGTTCGAGTTCGAGCCCGGTCAGTCGGCCGCCTTCGTCACGGCACAGGCCGGTGAAGGTGACGATCGCACCGGCTCGGCCCTGCAGTTCCTGCGTCAGCCGCGCGATCTCCGCGGCCACGTCGAAGGGCGCGCTCTGGATACTGATCCCGGACGCGACCTGCGCCCCTGCCGCGATTTCACCTGCCGACATCCGTCGATTTCCTTGACCCATGGGCGCGAAAGCTCTCGCGACCAGGTTTGATCGCCCTTAAGGGAAGCGCGAGATTGCAAAGTCCGCGCGGTGATTCCACGCTGTTCGGCATCGTCGCGGCAATCGCCATCCCGGCACCCGGCCTTACCACTCGATCGGCATGGGCTCCATGCCCCGGGACCCCCGGCATTCCAACATCCGGTCCACGCCACCGGCCTCGAAGGACACCCTCGCGTGACGCCTGAGCTGATTCTGCCCCATGACGGCATCCTGCCGGTCTTCTCGGCCCGTCCGGTCTGGTGCGGGCGTGCCAGCACGGTCATCGGCGCCGCGACGATCGGTGCTCAGGCCTGGCTCGGCGACGACAGCGTGATCCGCGCTGACGGCGAGAGCGTGACCATCGGCGAGCGCTTCTGGCTCGGCCACCGGTCCACGGTCCATATCGCCACCGATTCGCATCCCACCCTCGTCGGTGACCGGGTGACGGTGGGCCGCAACGCCGTGGTCCATGCCTGCACGGTGGGGTCCGATGTGGTGATCGAGGACGACGTGATCGTCCTCGACGGTGCCACGGTGGGGGATGGTGTGGTGATCGAAGCGGGCGCCACCGTCTTCCCGCGCTCACATCTCGCCACGGGCTTCGCCTATGCCGGCAGTCCGGCCAAGCCCCAGCGTCCGGTCACCCTGGCGGAGATCTCGGAACGGGCGGAGCGTGTGCGCGAGGCCACGGGGGACACCCTGTCGCCCGGCGCGGGTGACGAGGTCGATACCGATTCGAGCGTCTATGTGGCCAGCACGGCGCGCCTGCGCGGTCGCATCGCCCTGGGGGCTGGAGCGACCGTGCTATTCTCCTGCGACCTGCATGCCGAGATCGGTCCCATCCTCATCGGAGCCGACACCAACATCCAGGACAACACCGTCATCCGCGCGCGGGGGGAAGGCGTCGTCATCGGCCGCGACACCACCATCGCGCACAATGTGCGCCTGGCCGATTGCCGCATCGGCGCCCGCAGCCTCATCGGCATCGGCTGCGTACTGGCCCCCGGCACCGTGGTGGCCGACGACGTGCTCCTCGCCGGCGGCTCCACCACCGATCCGGGCCAGCTCCTCGAAACCGGCCATCTCTGGGGCGGTCGCCCCGCCCGCATCCTCGGTCCCCTAGACGCCGAGAAGCGCACGATGATGACCCGGATCGTCGCCGGTTATTGCGAGCACGGGCGGGTGTATCGGCAGATCGAGGCAGAAGGATTCTGAACGGGGGTTAGGGGTTGGGCGCGCGAAGCCTTGAGGCCCTCCGTCTTGTGATTTCGATCTTTGCGCGGAGGGTGCAGCTTCGCACCGCCAAAGCTCTCGGCATTCTTCAGACACGAGAGGTTGCAAGCAAGAGGGCAGTGCATGACCGCCGCTTCCGGTAACGCTCGCAGCACACGATTCGCGGCTTCCACGGGCGCGGTGCTTCTGATGCTCTCCGTGACGGGACCGGTTTCGGCCGATCCCGCGCCGCAGCGCTTTTCCGCCACCTATCGCCTCACCTTCCTCAACCTTCCCGTGGGCGAGGCGACCCTCTCCGTCGACCAGTCGGGTGGTCGCTACGGCTATGATCTGAAGGCGGGCCTGCGCGGCCTCGCCGGTGTCTTCTTCGATGGATCGGGGACGGCCTCGGCGTCTGGAGAACGGTCGCGGACCGGGGCGCTCACCGGCACGTTCCGGACCGAAAGCCGATATGGCGGCAAACCGGTCCAGGTCTCGATGAGCTTGTCGGGCGGTCGAGCGCACGGGGAAAGCGTGGAGCCGCCTCCTACCCCGGCGCCCGACCGCATTCCGGTGGCGCCGCAGGACAAGGTCGGCATCGTCGATCCCCTGACCATGCTGGCGATCCCGCTCGGCGCCGCCTCTCTCGACCCCGCTCTGTGTGAGCGGCGCGTCCCGGTCTTCAACGGGGTCGCCCGGGCCGACCTCGTCCTCTCCCGCGGCAAGCTCGCGACGGTGGAAGAGGGGCCCTATCGCGGGCCGGCGCTCGATTGCCGTGTGCGCTGGGTGCCGATCTCCGGCCACCGCGCCCAAGGGACGAGCGTTCGCCGGATGGCCGAGAACGACGACATCCGCGTGCGGTTCGCGCCCGTCCCCGGCGGCGCGGTGCTGCTGCCGCTGACCATCGCGATGGCCACGGGCTGGGGCACGGCCGGGATCGAGGCCACGCAATGGGGACCGAAGACGGAGCCCTCGGGCCGGGCCTCCGTGAAAGTCCACCTGCCCAACGCCCGGTAGGGCGACGGACGCTTCGCGGCTTCTTGCGCCGAACCCCGGCTCACCTTCCGCTGGCGCTCCAGGCGGCCGGGGAAGGTTCGCGAGGACGGCACGTCCTTCCCACCCGCGCCGCCTTTCCCGGGGCCGCGCAGCGGAACCCGGGATCCACGCCGCGCCGCCTGCCCGAAGCCGCGCGATGTCAGGATACATCCTCGTCGGCGAACAGCCCCGTGGGCAGCCCATCCATGCTGCGGGCGTTCTTGGCACGCCGGTAGGCGTCGAGTTCGGCCCCGGTCTTCGACATGGCCCAGCGGTCGAGGGTCGGACGTTCCTCACGGTAGTCGAAGAACGGCACGCCGAAGCCGCAGGAAGTCTGCACGAGGTCGATATGGAGGCGCACCATCTGGCGCGCGCCGGGCGGTTCACACCCGTCGAACGCGTCCGAGAGGAGGCGGGAATAGGCCTCGCCGCCGCGCGCGAGCACTTCGGCGCGCCCGTAGAGCCGCAGGATCGTCGGCGCCCCCTCGAATGCGCAGAACATCACCGTCAGTCGTCCGTCCGCTCGCAGATGCGCGGCGGTCTCGTTGCCGCTTCCGGTACGGTCGAGATAGACGACGGTGTTCGGGTCGATGACCCGGAACGTGTCGGTGCCGCGCGGCGACAGGTTGATCCGCGTACCTTCCGCCGCCGATGCGGTGAAGACGATGTGCTGCCGGGCGATGAAATCGAGATGGCGCTCGTCGAGGGCCGGGAACTGCTTGGCCATGGATGATCCTTCTCGCTGCGCTACGCCGCCTCGGGCCGTCCCGCCATGATCGCGCGCAGGGCCGCCTCGGGCTCGCGATCCAGGATGTTGAGTAGAGTGCGGACGTAGGGTGGGATCATGGTGCGACCCTGTTCCCAGTTCTTGAGGGTCGCCAGAGGTGCGCCGATCACTTCGGCGAAGGTCGCCTGCGTCATGCCGAAGTGCTCGCGAATCATCTGAGGAGGCCGCACGATGGCTGCGCCATCGAGGTAGGACGGATCGTCCGGGTCGACCCCGTCCTCTATCATGTAGCGGCGGATATCCTCTTCGGTGGTCGCGTCCAGTTTGTCGCGATCGACTGTGATGGGACGTTTCAAGGCTTCTTCGAGTGTAATCTTTGCCATTCCGCGCGCTCCTTGCGGTTCGCAGGCCAAGCCGTGATGATCCATCGCGTGTCGTCACGGTCAGTGTAGACAACCGTGACGAAAACCTCGTTCACCTGTCCGATGGCGATCATACGAATCTCTCCGTAATCCTGCCGCGTGTCCGACTTCACGAGTACCGGACCCGCAAAGATCGCCACGGCGTCCGCGAAGTCGATGCCGCGTTCCGTCAGAACCTTGATCTGCTTGCTCGGATCCCAATCGAAATTCATCCGGGCTTCGCGTCTCTCAGAGAACTCCTTTTCCGCCTCTGCAGCCGAAGAGAAAGGGTCTCCGTGGAAATTTCACGAGAGGAATATATACGCTGACAGCGTCCTTTCAGTAAAGGAATCACCTCAGTAAAGGAATCACCGGGTTCCTCGCTACAACGCGCGCTTTCTAGGGCCGCAGGAACCGCCCGACCAATAGCCGCGCCAGGTCGCGCGGCGGCTCGGGGGTCAGCACGGCGAGCTTGTTCGAGGTGGAGAGAGAGGCGAGTCCGTGGAGGCCGGCCCAGAGGGTCGCCACCGCCTGCCGTCTCTCGCCCGCATCGGGGATCAGGGGTTCCAGTACCCCGTCGACCAGGTCCGTCGCCCGCGCAAGAGCGGCGGCGTACCAGTCGGGAAAGGCCGAATCCGGCGCCACGGAATGTTCGAAGACGAGACTCCAGACCTGGGGATCCGAAGCGACGAAGGCGAGATAGGCATCGGCCACCGCCAAGGCGTTGTCGCGTGGGGCGGCGTCGGGACGGATCGCGCCGGTGAGCGCCGCGTGCAGACGTTCCAGGGTGCGGGCGTTGACGCGCATCACTACCGCATCGAGATCGCCGACGCCGTTGTAGATCGAGTTCGGGGCGTAGCCGATCACCGAAGCGAGCCGACGCATCCCGAGGCCGCGGAGGCCCTCCATGCGCACCAGTCCTTCGGCCGCCTTGGTCACCAGGGCGGCGAATTCCTCGCGGTTGTGTTCGCCCCTCGGTCCAGTGCCGCGCCTTGCCGGCTTGGTCGCCTTCGCCAATCCCGTCCCCCCTCGTTCGCGTGCCGTCCGGCACGTCACCGACGCATAGATTGAACGACGTGCAAAATCAACGTTGTGGCGTGCCCGGTCTCGCGCTAAATTTGCACGACGTTCAAAAACGGCAGGCCGCCGAATTTGACGGTTCGTTACCGGGTGGGCAGTCATGGTCCGCCCCGAGGAGACCCCGATGTTCCGTACATTGATGACCACGCGCCGGTTCGCGCCCCTGTTCTGGTGCCAGTTCTTCTCGGCGTTCAACGACAATTTCCTCAAAAACGCCCTGGTCTTCCTGATCCTGTTCAAGGTCTCCGGCGCCGGTGGCGAGGCCGCTCATTCGGGCATCCTGGTGACGCTGGCCGGTGCCGTCTTCATCGGCCCGTTCTTCATCCTGTCGGGACTCGGCGGCGAGCTCGCCGACCGCTACGACAAGGCGCTCATCGCCAAGCGTCTGAAATTCGCGGAGATCTTCGCTGCCGCCGCCGCCGCGATCGGCTTCTTCCTGCATTCCGTGCCGGTGCTGTTCGTGGCGCTCGGCCTGTTCGGTACGGTCGCGGCTCTGTTCGGACCGATCAAGTACGGCATCCTGCCCGACCACCTGAAGCGCAACGAGCTCACTGCGGGCAATGCCCTGGTCGAGGCGGCGACCTTCCTGGCGATCCTGCTCGGTACCATCGTGGCGGGCTTCGCCAGTGCGCTAGGCGGCGATGCCCTCGCCTTCAGTGCCCTGATCATGCTGTTCGCGGTCCTGTGCTGGCTCTCGGCGAGACAGATTCCCTCCACCGGTGAGGCGGCGCCGACGCTCAGGATCGATCCCAACGTCGCCCGTTCCACCGTGGCGCTGCTGCGCGACCTCTACGCCGATACCCGCCTGTGGCGCGGCTCGCTCATCGTCAGCTGGTTCTGGCTGGTGGGTGCGGTGGTGCTCGCCCTCCTGCCGGTGCTGGTGCGCGAGAGCCTTAACGGCTCGGAGACCGTGGTCACCCTGCTGCTCGCGATCTTCTCGGTGGGTATCGCGGTCGGTTCGGCCCTGGCCTCCTGGCTCGCCAGTGGACGCATCGTCCTGCTGCCCACGCCGATCGGCGCCCTGTTCATGGGCCTGTTCGGCCTCGACCTCGCCTGGACCGTCTCGCACCTGCCGCCCGTCTCCGGCGAGGTGATGGGCGCTGGCGCCTTCCTCTCCACCGGGACGGGCCTGCGGGTGGCCGCGGCCTTCGCCGGCCTCGCCATTGCCGGCGGCCTCTACATCGTGCCCTCCTTCGCCGCCGTGCAGGCCTGGACCGACAAGGACAAGCGCGCCCGCGTCATCGGCGCGGTCAATGTGCTCACGGCCGCCTTCATGGTCACCGGGGCGCTGGGCCTCGCCGCCCTGCAGGGGGCGGGCTGGTCCATGGCCTCGCTCCTCACCCTCATCGGCGTGGCCAACCTCGCCGCCGGCGTGATCGTGCTGAAGGTGATGCCGACGAATGCCTTCCGCGACTTCCTCTCGATCCTGTTCCGCGCCTTCTACCGGCTCGAAGTGCGCGGGCTGGAGAACGTGGAGAAGGCCGGCCCCAACGCGATCATCGCCCTCAACCACGTCTCGTTCCTCGATGCGCCGCTCGCCCTCTCGCTGCTGGAGAAGGAACCGGTCTTCGCCATCGATCACGGCATCGCGCAGCGCTGGTGGGTGAAGCCGTTCCTCAGGGTCACCAAGGCGATGCCGCTGGACCCGACCCGGCCGCTGGCCACCCGCACGCTCATCAACGCGGTGAAGAACGGCGAGACCCTGATCATCTTCCCGGAGGGGCGCCTCACCGTCACGGGCAGCCTGATGAAGGTCTATGACGGGGCCGGCCTCATCGCCGACAAGTCCGGCGCCAAGGTCGTGCCGGTGAAGATCGAGGGCCTGGAGAAGACCGCCTTCTCGCGGCTCTCCCGCAATCAGGTCCTGCGCCGCTGGTGGCCGAAGGTCGTCGTCACGGTGATGTCGCCGGTGGCGCTTACCGTCGATCCCGCGCTGAAGGGCAAGAACCGGCGGCGCGCGGCTGGAGCGGCACTCTACGACATCATGTCCGATCTCGTCTTCGACACCGCGTTCATCGACCGCAGCGTGATGAGCGCCCTGATCCAGGCCGGGAACGACCACGGCTGGCGCCGCACGGCGGTGGAGGATCCGGTCACGGGGACGCTCAGCTATTCGCGCCTCGTGATGGGTGCCAACATCCTGGGCCGGAAGCTGATGCCGCTCGCCGGCGAGGGCAAGGCCATCGGGCTGATGCTGCCCAATGCCAACGGCGCGGCGGTGACCTTCTTCGCCCTGGCGAGTGCCGGACGCGTGCCGGCGATGATCAACTTCTCGGCCGGCCCCGCCAACGTCCTGTCGGCTTGCACGGCGGCGCAGGTCGACACCATCCTCACCTCCCGCGCCTTCATCGAGAAGGGCCGCCTCGGCGGCCTGGTCGAGGCGATCCAGGGCAAGGTGAAGCTGGTCTATCTGGAGGACATCCGCGCGAGCGTCAGCGCCATGGACAAGCTCAAGGGGCTGCTCGCCTCCCGCAAACCGCTCGTGGCGCGGCGCGGCGACGATCCGGCGGCGATCCTGTTCACCTCCGGCTCCGAGGGCACGCCCAAGGGCGTGGTGCTCGCCCATCGCTGCATGCTCGCCAACACCGCACAGGTCGCCGCCCGCATCGATTTCGGGCCGAGCGACAAGGTCTTCAACGTCCTGCCGGTGTTCCACGCCTTCGGCCTGACGGCGGGGCTCATCCTGCCCCTGGTCTCAGGTGTGCCGGTCTACCTCTACCCTTCGCCGCTGCATTACCGGATCGTGCCCGAACTCATCTACGGCTCGAACGCCACCGTCCTGTTCGGCACCGACACCTTCCTCTCCGGCTACGCCAAGACCGCTCATTCCTACGACCTGCGCTCGCTCCGCTACGTCGTGGCCGGGGCCGAGGCGGTGAAGCAGGCGACCCGCAAGACCTGGGGCGAGAAGTTCGGCCTGCGCATCCTCGAAGGCTACGGCGTCACCGAATGCGGGCCGGTGGTCGCGCTCAACACCCCGATGTTCAATCGCTTCGGCACGGTCGGCCGGCTCCTGCCGGGGATCGAATCGCGGCTCGAGCCGGTGCCCGGCATCGAGGAAGGCGGCCGCCTGTCGGTGAAGGGTCCGAACGTGATGCTGGGTTATCTCAGGGCCGAGAAGCCGGGCGTGCTGGAGCCGCCGCCGGAGGGCTGGCACGATACCGGCGACATCGTCGCCATCGACGCGGAGGGTTTCGTCACGATCAAGGGCCGCGCCAAGCGTTTCGCCAAGATCGCCGGCGAGATGGTGTCCCTGGCCGGGATCGAGGCGATCGCCGCCGAACTCTGGCCGGACACGCCGAGCGCGGTGGCCGCGGTGCCCGACGCGCGCAAGGGCGAGCGGCTGATCCTGTTCACCGAGCGCAAGGACGCCACCCGCCCGGCCTACCAGACCTTTGCCAAGGGCAAGGGCGCCACCGAGATCGCCATCCCGGCCGAAGTGGTCGTCCTGGACAAGCTGCCGATGCTTGGGACCGGCAAGGTCGATCAGGTCGGTGTGGTCAAGCTGGCGCGCGAGCGTGCGGGCGGCGAGGCGACCGCAGCGGCATAGAGCTAACGAACCCTCTCCCGCTGAGGGGGGAGGGTTTCGAACCCCAGCGCCCTGACCGCCTCGGCCAGCGCGTCCACCTGCGCCTCGGTATGTGCCGCCGAGAAGGCCACCCGCAATCGTGCCGTTCCGGCCGGGACCGTGGGCGGGCGGATGGCGACGACGAGGTAGCCGCGCTCCTCCAGGGCCGCCGACAGAGCGAGCGCCGCTTCCGCCTCGCCGATGAGGATGGGGACGATCGGGCTCTGCGCCTCGGGCAGACCGAGCCGGGCGGTGAAGCGGCGGGCGAGCGCCAGGGGTCGGGCGGCGAAGTCGGGCTCGGCTTCCATGATCTCCAGGGCGGCGAGCGCGGCGGCGGCAGAGGCCGGCGGCAGGCCGGTGGTGTAGACGAAGCTGCGCGCGCGGCTCGTCATCAAGTCGACCACGGCGCGGGACGCGCAGAGATAGCCGCCATAGGAGCCGAGCGCCTTCGACAGGGTGCCCATTTCGAGGGGCGCCCGCGCGTCCTTCCCGATGACGCCGAGGCCGTGGGCGTCGTCCACCAGGGTCCAGGCGTCGTGTGCCTCCGCGAGACACAGAATGTCGGCGATGGGTCCCCGGTCGCCATCCATGCTGAAGACGCGCTCGGTGAGGATCAGCGCATGTTGGTGGCGGGAGCGATACTTGGCCAGCTGCCCTTCGAGATCGCCGAGGTCGTTATGGGCGAACCGCACCACCTTCGCGCCGGAGAGCCGTGCGCCCGCCCAGAGGCAGGAATGGCCGAGCGCGTCCACGAGGATCAGATCGCGCGGGCCCGCGAGCCCGGAGACGATGCCGAGATTGGCGAGATAGCCGCTGCCGAAGACCAGGGCCGCTTCCGTCCCCTTATGGGCGGCGAGGCGCTCTTCCAGGGCGGCGAGGGGCGGGTGGCTGCCGGTGACGAGACGGGAGGCACCGGCCCCCGTCCCGTAAAGGGCGGTCGCGGCCTGAACCGCCGCGATGACGCGCGGATCCTGCGACAGGCCGAGATAGTCGTTGCAGGAAAAGGAGACGAGGCTGCGCCCGTGTCGCGCCGCAACCGAATGCGGACCGCGGACGGTGGGGATGAGGTGCCGGCGCAGGGACGTCTCGCCGAGGCGGACGAGATGATCGCGCGCGAAGGTTTCCAGGCTGCTGGCGCCGGCGCGACCGGAAGGATTGTCGGGGCTGGACATGGAGCTGGGAAGGAGGCTCGTCCCTCCGCGATGTCAAGCGAGCGCCGCGATCACTCGCTGGGACCGGGCTTCTCGATACGATAGAGCGCGAAACGCGAGGAAGCGGCCAGCGGCACGAGCAGACCCGGCATCGGGTTCGGTGCCGAGGGGCCGACCACGTAGAGGTAGTCGAAATCCTTCGTCCAGGCGCGGGTATAGCCCGGCGCCTCGTCGCTGGGCCGGCCCTCGGCCACCTCCCGCAGGATCGCCGTCGGCGTCGGGCCGCCATAGGGGACGGCGAGAGGGCGATAGGCATCGATCACCGTGACCGGCTGTTTGCCGATGGAGGTGAACAGCGTCGGCACGAACGCATCCGCGTAAGCGACGGCCAGCGTCGCCGCGTTGTAGATCGGGTAATCGGCCAGATCGTCGAGGGGCGGGTCCTTGCCGCTGCCGCTATGGCCGACGAGTACGCGCGAGCCCGGCTTCAACTGTTCGAAGGACGTGAGGAGGGCTGCGTACTCGCCCCGATAGATCGCCGCGATGGCGAGCGCGCAGCTCACATT
Source organism: Methylobacterium marchantiae (assembly GCF_022179405.1). Taxonomy (GTDB): domain Bacteria; phylum Pseudomonadota; class Alphaproteobacteria; order Rhizobiales; family Beijerinckiaceae; genus Methylobacterium; species Methylobacterium marchantiae. Next base: position 24,215 of record NZ_BPQT01000014.1, on the reverse strand, counting down.
CGCCACGGTCAGGCCGAGGATGGCCGCCCCGGCGATCCGACCCCACGCCCGGCTCGGCGGCGACACCACGATGAAGCCCGGAACGATGAGGAGGGCGGCAACCGTCACGCGCAGATCGACGAAGGCGGTGTCGAACAGGCGTGACGGCAGAACGACGAAGAGACAGGCGAGACCGGCCGCCAGCCAATATCCGGACTGAACCGGACGGAACGCGCCACGCAGAGCGAGCAGGGCGGTGAGGCCGACGAGGATGATCGTCCCGGCGGCAGAGAGCCACAGGTCGTAGCCATTCAGCGTCGCGAAGGCCATGATCAGCTTCGCCTGGCCGTTCCAGGCGGTGCCCTCCTGGCCGACGGAGCCTCCGCTGGCCCTCATGACCCCGAAGGCGAGGAGTGCCGGCAGGGCCAGGGCGAGAAAGCGCAGGACCGTTTCCCGCAGAGGCGGATGCCGGGACCGTGCACGCCACATCTCGTGCATGCCGAGGGTGAAGCCGTAGAGGCCGAGTGCGAACAGGTGGGAGCCGAACAGCAGGGCGACGAACAGCGTGTGACTTGCGAGCCGGAGTGCCCAGCCACGGTCCTGAAGGGTGATCCAGGCGGCGACGCCCCAGAGCGCGAGGCCGAGGGCGAACTGGAAATTCACGAAGCCCCAGGCGAAGGGCACGCTGTAGAGCACCATCAGGGCGAGAAAGCCGCTCACCTGGAAGCGGCGCTTCACCGCGAACTCAATGGCGCAGGCACCGGTCACCGTGAGGATCTGGCTCGCCAGCAGGAACAGGCGGGTCGCGGACTCGACTCCGGTGAGCCGCGCGATACGCGGCACGACGAGATCCATGGCGAGGTTCGGGTAGAACGCCCAGGTCACCCGGTAGAACGGGTGGGAGGCCGGCGTCCCGTCCCGAACCAGGATATGCATGCGGGCGAGATGGTTGGGGTAGTCGACCATCGCCGGGATCGGCATCGCCAGCACCGGCAGCAGGGCGACGGCGAACAGGAGCGCGAAGACCGCGAGAGCCAGCGGAGACGCGCTCCAAAGCCCGGCCGCGTCGATGCTGGATCTCTCGGCAGGCGACACGCGCTCGGCAACCACTGGACGTTCCCGGAACCGGACATCCCCCGCGGAAGGCATCTCGATCGCCTGGAGGGTTGAGGCCGCAGAGGATGCGGCCGGCGGCTTTAAGATCGGGTTAGAGCCTCGGTCCCTTGACCGCCCCGCGCTCCATCCCCATCCCCCATTCCATGATCCCCCATTCCACGTCCGCGCGCGAAACGAACACCCTTTGGCGGCCCTACACCCAGATGAAGTCGGCGGCGCCACCGCTCGAAGCGGTGCGCACCTCGGGTTCGCGCATCGTTCTGGCCGACGGGCGCGAGCTCATCGACGGCATCGCCTCGTGGTGGACGGCGGTCCATGGCTACAACCATCCGCATATCCGCGCGGCCGTGGCGGCTCAGCTCGATACCATGCCGCATGTGATGTTCGGCGGGCTGACCCATGCGCCCGCCGAGCGCCTGGCATCGCGCCTCGCCGCCCTGGCGCCGGGAGACCTCGATCATGTCTTCTTCACCGATTCCGGATCGGTGGCGGTGGAGGTGGCCCTGAAGATGGCCGCGCAGATGTGGCTCAACCGCGGGATCGCCGGACGCAGTCGCTTCCTCGCCTTCCGCGGCGGCTATCACGGCGATACGATGGGGGCGATGTCGATCTGTGACCCGGAGGAGGGCATGCATCGGCGTTTCGGCGCCTATTTGCCGGCTCAGTTGTTCTGCGACCTGCCTACGGACGACGCCACGACTGAGGCCCTCGAACGCGCTTTGTCCGAACACGGCGACACACTCGCCGCAATGATCGTCGAACCGCTGGTCCAGGGCGCGGGCGGCATGGTGATGCACGCGCCAGCGACTCTGGCACGGGTGGCGGAGGCCGCGCGCCGGCACGGTCTGCCCCTCATCGCCGACGAGATCTTCACCGGGTTCGGCCGCACCGGCACTCTGTTCGCCTGCGAGCAGGCCGGGATCGTGCCCGACATCCTGTGCCTGTCCAAGGCACTCACCGGCGGCACCATGGCGCTGGCCGCGACGATGGCGCGGCGTTGCGTCTTCGAAACGTTCCTGTCGGATGATCCGTCGGCGGCGCTGATGCACGGGCCGACCTTCATGGCCAATCCCCTCGCCTGCGCCGCCGCCAATGCCAGCCTCGACCTGTTCGAGACCGAGCCTCGTCTGGAACAGGCGCGGACGATCGAGAACGGCCTGCGGGACGGGCTCGCAGGCCTGCGCGGCCTCGCCGGTGTCGCGGATATCCGTGTCCTGGGAGCCATCGGCGTGGTGCAATTCGACCGTACGCCAGATCTCGCGGCGCTCAAGGCGCGCTTGATCGAGAGCGGCGTCTGGGTTCGCCCCTTCGGCGACATCGTCTACCTGACGCCGGCCCTGACCATCGCACCGGACGATCTCGACCGTCTGTGCGCAGCCGTCACCGTTGCCGTTCGCCAAACGTTGGACCCAAGTCTCGGAGCGTGAAAATCTGGCCGCTCGGCCGCTGCAACCTGAACGGATGTTTATCGTTGGGTCAGGTTGGGTCAAACGGTGAAGGGTGGGCATCGTGGTGAATGAGACGACGCGCTCGGACGACGACAGGCCGGTGATCCTCCTCGTCGAGGATGAGGCCCTGACGATCATGGACCTCGGGGACGTATTGGAGGATGGCGGCTACGAGACGGTGCAATGCGCCTCGGCCGAGAGGGCCCTCGGCATACTCCAGGCCCGGCCGGACATCTGCGGGTTGATCACGGACGTGGAACTGTCAGGCAAGGTCAACGGGTTCGATCTCGCCAATGCGGTGTCGGAAGCGCGTCCGACCCTGCCGATCGTCATCGTTTCGGGTCGTGCCGCTCCGGATCCGGAGCGCATCCCTGCAGGCGCCCGCTTCATCTCGCGTCCCTGCACCGGCGAGGACATCCTTCATCAGATCCAGAGCCTGATGCCCTGCTGAAGACATCCGATCGGGGCGGATGGCAGGCCGGCAAGGTTTCCTTTGCCGGCCGACGTTTTCATCGGGAATCCAGGCCCGCTGTCATCTCAGCTTCACGAGCCGGACGGCACATGCGCGCAAATGGCCGTTTCCGTCCGCCCGGGTCTTTCGGGATCGGAGGAATTCGGCCCTCTGTGAGCGGTGGAGTCGGGCGGCGATGGTTTCGGCTGAAGAACGACTGGCGGTATCGTCCGGCAAGGCCGCATCGTCGGGCAGGACCGACAGGGACAGCGAACAGACGATGGGCAAGTCCGACAAGCGTATCCGCCCTCCGGGTTCGAAGAGCGTCGGCTGGGCCCTGGTCCAGGCCGCGCGGCTCCACCGCTCGCGGGTGGGTGATCGACTCGCTGCCCTCGACCTGTTCGCCGGACAGGAGCAGGTGGTGCAGGCCCTGGCCGTTGCCGGCACCATGACCATGGGCGATCTCGCAGCCACCCTGCGGGTCCGTCCGCCCACCGCGTCGAAGACGATTTCCCGGCTGGCCGCCCTCGGCTTCGTCGAGCGTCGGGCCGAGGCCGGCGACGGCCGCATCGTCCGCGTGCGCCTCACCGATACGGGGCTCGCCAAGGCGGAAGCGATCGAGCGGATCTGGGACGACGTCGAATCGGAGATGCTCGATGGTTTCGACGGCAAGGAGCGCCGCCGTCTGCGCAAGCTCCTGCGCAAGGCGGCTCGCAACCTGGCCGACGTGTCGGGCATGACCGGTCACGAGGTGGATGGGGATTCCGATATCGAGACCGACGAGGACGACGCGGATGCACTGGTCGTCCCGATCCAGGGCGATCGTCTGGTCTGAGCGGGATCAGGTTTTCCGAGCGACCATGACTACGGAGACAGGCTGATAGGGCTCATCTGTCACAGAGTGGCAGCGTTTCAGACTTTTCTGGTCATGCCCGAATGCGCATGTACGGCGCGGTTGCGCTTCGGTGCTCGGGCCTGCTTCCTGCGCGAGACCATGATCGCGAGGCGTCCGGCCAGGCGGTCGATGGCCAGGATGATCGCGCTGACGATGATGGCGAGGGCGCAGACGCTCCCGATCATGATTCCGATGATGCCGGGTGTCGGGATGACCATCAGACATACGAGCCCGAAGAGGGCCGTCAGGGGAACCCACTTAGCCATTGGCATGCCGCCCGATGCAAAAGAACGGGCCGACATTGTCAGGTCGGCATAAAGACAAGCTTAAACGAATGCGCCGCGTTGCGCGCGATGAGCCCGGCCCTCCCGATTATCGGGAAGGCCGGGCCGGTGCCGCCTCAGCGGTGGTGACGGTGGCGATAATGGCGACGCGAGTTCATGCGCGTGCGGTAGGCGCGGCGGCCCGGATCGATCCCGAGGGCGCCGTTGACCGTTCCGACCGCGCCACCGACCGCACCGCCGACGATGCCGCCGATCGGTCCGCCGACGCGATCACCTTCTGCCGCACCGCGACGGACGCCGCCGGGAAGGCCCTGGGCCTCGGCCGCGCCGGATAGCGCGAAGGCGGAAAGAACCAGGGTTGCGGCGAGCAATGCCTTTTTCATGACGGGCTTCCTCTTCTTTTCCTCAGGCACCAGCCGCGTTTCGGCGGCTGGATCGACCTTGGGGCGCTCGGGCCTGCACCGTCCTCGACCGGGCGGCGCACCGTCACGCGTGTCAGATAACGGCCGAGCTTCGAAAAGGTGGCATCGATCGCACAGGGTGATCGCGAGTTAAGGTGAAGGGCAGGATCACGCGGGGACGATGATGGTCCAGCGGCTGCTGGCCTCCGCCGCCCGGCGCTGCTAGAAGCCGGCCATGCGCGTTCATGACGTCCCGCGCGGTCTCGGCCGCCTTCGAATTACGAGCCCGGCCTCCGCCTGAAGGCCGCTGAGGCGGCCCGAGCGGGAGCCGGGAGGGCGGCGCACCGCCTCCGTTCGCCGACATCGGCCCGACGCCGACCGTCTTGAAGATCAGCGCACCGTTTCGCAGAAGACCCCATGACCGATTCGACAGCCACCGACGCCGGCCCGCCCGCCCGCGACTATTCGCAGACCCTGTTCCTGCCGAAGACCGAGTTCCCCATGCGGGCCGGTCTGCCGGTGCGCGAGCCCCTCCTGCTGGAGCGCTGGGCCGCCATCGACCTCTACGGCCAGATCAGGGTGAAGGCCGCGGGCCGGCCGAAATTCGTGCTCCATGACGGACCGCCCTATGCCAACGGCAACATCCATATCGGCACGGCGCTCAATAAGATCCTGAAGGACGTCATCGTCCGCAGCCAGGGCACCCTCGGCTACGACGCCAATTACGTGCCGGGCTGGGACTGCCACGGCCTGCCGATCGAGTGGAAGATCGAGGAGCAGTACCGCGCCAAGGGCCGCAACAAGGACGACGTGCCGGTCATCGAGTTCCGCCAGGAATGCCGGACCTTCGCCGGCCATTGGCTCGACGTGCAGCGGGCCGAGTTCAAGCGGCTGGGCGTCACCGGTGATTGGGAACATCCCTACGCGACCATGGCCTTCCCGGCCGAGGCGGCGATCGCGCGCGAACTCATGACCTTCGCCATGACGGGCCAGCTCTACCGAGGCTCGAAACCGGTGATGTGGTCGGTGGTGGAGAAGACGGCGCTGGCGGAAGCGGAAGTCGAGTACGAGGACCACGTCAGCGACACGATCTTTGCGGCGTTCCGGCCGAAAGCCGGAGCATCCGGCGATCTCGCCGCCGCGCGCGTCGTGATCTGGACCACTACTCCCTGGACGATGCCGGGCAACCGCGCCGTCGCCTATTCGAAGCGCGTGGCTTACGGTCTCTATCGCGTGACCCAGGCGGCCGAGGAGAACTGGGCCAAGACCGGTGACACCTACATCCTGGCCGACACCCTGGCCGCCAGCGTCTTCGCCTCGGCTCGGGTCGAGGCGTTCGAGCGCGTCCGTGACGTGACCGCCGCCGAACTCGCCGGCCTCACTCTCTCGCATCCGCTGGCCGGGCACACCGCTGGCTACGACTTCCAGGTCCCTCTCCTGGAAGGAGACCACGTCACCGACGAGGCCGGCACCGGCTTCGTCCACACAGCGCCGGGCCATGGCCGCGAGGATTTCGAGGTCTGGATGGCCAATGGCCGCGCGCTCGCCCAGCGCGGCATCGAGACCCGTATCCCTTACACCGTCGATGCAGATGGTGCGCTCACCGAGGAGGCGCCCGGTTTCACGGGAAAACTCGTTCTCACCCCCAAGGGCGAGAAGGGCGACGCCAACAAGGCGGTCATCGCGGCGCTCACCGAAGCCGGCACCCTGGTGGCGCGTGGTACGCTCAAGCACAGCTATCCGCATTCCTGGCGCTCGAAGAAGCCGGTGATCTTCCGCAACACGCCGCAATGGTTCATCGCGCTGGACAAGCCGGTGGACTCCCTCGACGGCCGCACCCTGCGCGAAGTGGCCCTCAAGGCCATCGACGACACGCAATGGGTGCCCGCCCAGGGCAAGAACCGCATCAACGGCATGGTCGCCAACCGCCCCGACTGGGTGGTCTCGCGCCAGCGCGCCTGGGGCGTGCCGATCACGGTCTTCGTCAAGCGCGGCACCAGTGAGGTCCTGCGCGACGAGGCGGTGAACGCCCGTATCGCAGCGGCCTTCGCCGCAGAGGGCGCCGACGCTTGGTTCACCGATGCGGACGGAGCCCGCTTCCTCGCGCCCGAATACGACCCGGCGGAGTACGAGAAGGTGACCGACGTCCTCGACGTCTGGTTCGATTCCGGCTCGACCCATGCTTTCGTGCTCGATGATCCGGAGCAGTTCCCGGGCCTGTCCGGCGTGGTGCGCGAGCGCGACGGCGGCCGGGATACGGTGATGTATCTCGAAGGCTCCGACCAGCATCGCGGCTGGTTCCAGTCGTCGCTGCTCGAATCGAGTGGAACCAGGGGGCGCGCGCCCTACGACATCGTCCTCACCCACGGGTTCGTCCTCGACCCCAAGGGGCTGAAGATGTCGAAATCGAAGGGCAACGTCGTGGCGCCGCAGAGCGTCATCAAGGATTCGGGCGCCGACATCCTGCGCCTGTGGGTGGCGGCCTCTGATTATGCCGACGACCTGCGCATCGGCCCGGAGATCATCAAGACCTTTGCCGAGACCTACCGAAAACTGCGCAATTCACTGCGCTGGATGCTCGGTTCTCTGGCACATTTCGAGGCGGGTGAGCGCGTTCCACATGCCGACCTTCCCGAACTCGAACGGCTGATCCTGCATCGGCTCTGCGAACTCGACGGCGAGATCCGCGAGGCCTACGCCACCTTCGACACCAAGCGCGTGGTGGCGCTCCTCAACGGCTTCATGACCGGCGATCTCTCGGCCTTCTACTTCGACGTGAGGAAGGACGCGCTCTACTGCGATCCGATCTCGTCGCAGGTCCGGCGCGCCTCGCTGCAGGTGATCGACGAGACCTTCCGGCGGGTGACGATCTGGCTGGCCCCGGTGCTCGCCTTCACGGCGGAGGAGGCCTGGCTCGACCGCACTCCGTCGGAGGTCGGCTCGGTCCATCTCGAGACCCTGCCCGAGACCCCGTCCTCCTGGCGTAACGCGTCCCTCGCGGAACGCTGGCAGAAGGTCCGCCGGGTCCGCCGCGTCGTCACCGGCGCCCTGGAGATCGAGCGCGCCGCCAAGCGGATCGGCGCGAGCCTCGAAGCGGCACCGACTGTGTTCATCGCCGATGCCGATCTGCTGACGGCGCTGGAAGGAATCGACTTCTCGGAAGTCTGCATCACCTCCGGCATCACGATCGTCGAGGGCGAGGGACCGGAACAGGCCTTCCGCCTCGACGACGTGCGCGGGGTGGCGGTGGTCTCCGGGTCGGCCAAGGGTCGCAAATGCGCCCGGTCGTGGCGAGTCTCCGAGACGGTCGGGTCCGACCCCGATTATCCGGACGTGACGCCGCGCGACGCTCAGGCGCTCCGCGAGTGGGACGCGCTCCACGGTGCGGCGAGCGCGGCGTGAGCGACGGCGGCACGACATCCATCCTCGATCCTCGATCCTGGGTGTCGCACAAGCGGTCTCGGAGGAGGGCTCCGGCACCTAATGATGAGGTTGCCGTCGGGATCGTCGTGCCGGGAGTTGCGGCCCGATGACTCCCTTCCGCCTCGGATGGCTCATCCTCCTGACCACCCTCGTCCTCGATCAGGCCTCCAAGCTCTCGCTGTATTTCGGCACCGATCTGGTGCTGACCCAGCCCTGGCACCTGACTTCCTTCGCGGATTTCGTCGTCGTCTGGAACCGCGGCATCTCCTACGGGCTGTTCCAGCAGGACGGCGGTCTCGGCCGCTGGATCCTGGTGGCGGTCTCGGTCGCGGCCTCCGCCGGCATGATCCTGTGGATGCGCCGGGCCTCGTCGAAGCTGCTCGCCGCCGCCCTCGGACTCATCGCGGGCGGGGCGATCGGCAATGCCATCGACCGCGCGGCCTACGGCGCGGTGTTCGATTTCGTGCACCTGCATGCGGGTGCATGGTCCTGGTACGTGTTCAACATCGCCGATGCGGCCATCGTCGCCGGCGTGGTCGGCCTTCTCATCGACAGCCTGATTCCCATCCGACGGTCCCGCGACGAGGCTCCATCGGCCGGCGCCTGAGGAACTCCGCGGTTGTGATGTGTAAACCACAGTGCGGATCGTTGTGCCCGCGAGGCTGGTGCGCTGCTGTCAAGGCGCCATACGATCGCCTGAAACCGCCGTCAGGCCAGAAGCGCAGGATCGGCATCGACCAATAAGGGCCGGCACGGTCCGGGCATGCGCGACTTCGAGCCAGCGCAATTTGGGGGCAGCATGATCGGGCATCGCGGGTTCATCCTCGGCCTAACCGGACTCCTCGCAGCCAGTGGTGCGCAGGCGCAGCAGGGCGTCTTCATGCGCGACACCTTGAGCAGCATCGGGCTCATTGAGCCCGAGAAGCCGACGATCACCTATCGTGAGCGGGCTCCCCTGGTGATGCCGCCCAAGCTCGACGGCAAGGCCCTTCCGCAGCCGCGTGCCGCGACGGCCTCGCCACAATGGCCCAAGGACCCCGAGATCGCCCAGCGCGAGCGCGAGATCGCCGACGCGAAGAAGCCGATTTCCCGCGGCACGCAGGGTCGCATGAACGACAACAACATGACGCTCTCCATCGACGAGATGCGTGGCGGCCGACGCGCCGATGCGAGTGTGCGCACCGAGCCGGGCCGGCCCGAGAGCGATGGCGCCTCGTCGTCGATCTGGAACCCCTTCGACATCTTCGGCAAGCGCGAGGACAAGGCCGAGCCCGTCCTGGCCGAGCCCGATCGCGACACGCTCACCGACCCGCCGAACGGATACCGCAAGGCTCCGAAGGCGGTCGCTCGAAACAACAGCGATCCGATCAACAATCCCTCGCGCGAGCGTGAGGAAGCCGATCCGGGTGCGTATATCCGAGGCCGCTAGAGTATTGCCCCAGATACCGTATCCGGCACGATGCTCTGGAGGCTGGTTTCGTCGCGATGACCTTCGGCGAGGCCAGACATCGAGCATCAGCCGGCATCGTCGGACGAGATGATCGCCGGAACAGCTTCGCGGACAGGCTCGTCCTTCGCGAAAGATCACACCGCGCCGTCGAGTCCGGCGCATCAGATCGGTGCGAGACGGGCACCGGTACGGGATTTGCCCTGATCTCCGTTTTCGGGATCGTGGCATGTCGAGAAACGCGCAAAGGGCATTGCGCTCATGACGGTCGGTCAGAAATGGCCGACGTATCAAGGAAAAGACGATGCATCTGCTGCGGAAGGATACGCCCGGGTTCTCGCTCAACCGTCGATATTCCCATGCGGGCCGGGCCGAGGCTGCGCCGTTCGGCCGGTCCGAGGCGGGTGGCCCCGAAGTCTCCGCCTTCGCCCTCGATAACGGCCTCGACGTCGTCGTGGTGCCCGATCACCGCGCCCCGGTGGTGACGCATATGGTGTGGTACCGCAACGGCTCGGCCGATGATCCGACGGGCCAGTCCGGCATCGCGCATTTCCTCGAACACCTGATGTTCAAGGGCACGGAGAAGCATCCGGTCGGCGCCTTCTCGCAGGCCGTCTCCGGCCTCGGCGGCCAGGAGAACGCCTTCACCTCCTACGACTACACCGCCTATTTCCAGCGCGTCGCCCGCGATCACCTCAAGACCATGATGGCGTTCGAGGCCGACCGCATGACCGGCCTCGTCCTCGAGGATTCGGTGGTGGCGCCCGAGCGCGACGTGGTGCTGGAAGAGCGCCGCATGCGGGTGGAGACCGATCCCTCGGCCCAGCTCTCGGAGGCCATGGCTGCCTCGCTGTTCGTGCATCACCCCTACGGCACGCCGATCATCGGCTGGATGCACGAGATCGAGGATCTCAACCGCACCCATGCCCTCGATTACTACAACCGCTTCTATACGCCGGAGAACGCCATCCTGGTGGTCGCCGGCGACGTGACGCCCGACGAGGTCCGGCGGCTCGCCGACGACACTTACGGCCTCGTCGCGCCGCGCGGCGCCCGGCCGGTGCGGGTGCGTGCCAAGGAGCCCGAGCCTCGGGCCCTGCGCCGGCTCAGTGTCGCCGACCCGAAGGTGGAGCAGCCGACGCTGCAGCGCCTCTACCTCACCCCGTCCTGCATGACGGCCCGCGACGGCGAGTGCCACGCCCTCGAACTCCTGGCCGAGGTGATGGGGGGCGGCTCGACCTCGTTCCTCTACCGCAAGCTGGTGATGGAACTCGGCATCGCGGTGAATGCCGGTGCCTGGTACATGGGCTCGGCCATCGACGACACTCGCTTCTCGGTCTACGCGATCCCCGCCGAGGGCGTCAGCCTGGAGAAGCTCGAAGAGGAGGTCGACCGCGTCCTGCGGCGCGTGCCCTCCGAGGCGCTCGGTTCGGAGGCGCTCGAGCGGGCCAAGACCCGGCTCGTGGCCGAGACGGTCTATTCCTCCGACAGTCAGTCGTCGCTGGCCCGCATCTACGGTTCGGCCCTCGCCATCGGCGAATCCATCGAGGAGGTCCGTCGCTGGCCCTCCGACATCGAGGGCGTGACCCAGGCTCGGCTCGCCGCCGTTGCCGAGCGCTACCTGATCCCCTCCCGGTCCGTCACCGGATACCTGACCAAGACGCGCGATCCCGACGCCGCGGCTGCGTGAGGCGAGCCTCACGCACGATCCCGCTGATCCCGGCCCGCGCCGCCAGAAGAAGAATGAGGTTCCCATGACCTTCGCCGAAGCCAATCTGGTCGATACCGCCAGCCGCAGCGCCAACGCGCCGACCCTGGCCCTTCCGGTGACGACCGCCGCGGGCATCGAGGCCTGGCACGTGGAATCACCCGTGGTGCCGATGATCGCCCTGGCCTTCACCTTCGAGGGTGGAGCCGCGCAGGATCCCGAGGGCAAGGGCGGCGTCGCGCAGATGCTGGCACGCCTCCTCGACGAAGGCGCGGGCGACCTCTCCTCCGACGCCTTCCAGGAGCGTCTCGCCGCGCGCGCCATCGAACTGTCGTTCCATGCTGGCGCCGACGCGGTCGGCGGCTCTCTCAAGATGCTGGTCAGGCACGCGGACGAGGCGATCGACCTCCTCGCGCTGGCGCTGGCGAAGCCACGCTTCGACCCCGACGCCATCGAGCGGGTTCGGGCCCAGACCCTGGCCGGCCTGCGTTACCAGCAGAACGATCCGGGCGTCATGGCCTCGCGCCGCTTCTTCGCCGAGGCCTATGCCGGCCATCCATACGCCCGGCCCTCTTCGGGCACGCCGGAGAGCATCGCTGCCATCACCCGCGACGACCTCGTGGCGATGCACAAGCTGATCATCGGTCGCGGCGGCCTGAAGGTCGCCGCCGTCGGCGCCATCGATGCCGAGCGCCTCGCGGATGCCCTCAACCGGGCCTTCGGCACGCTGGACGAGGCCGGCCCGTTGAAAGCGCTTCCGCAGACTCGGGTCGGCCAGCTCGGCCGTCGCGTCGTCGTCGATATCGACGTGCCCCAGTCGGTCCTTCGCTTCGGCATGGGCGGCGTGCCTTGGAAGGACCCGGACTTCATCCCGGCCTACGTGCTGAATCACATCCTCGGTGGCGGTTCCTTCACCTCGCGCCTGTTCCAGGAAGTGCGCGAGAAGCGCGGACTGGCCTATTCGGTGGGCACTTCCCTCGTGAGCCACCGCGCCAGCGCCATGACCTGGGGCTACACGGCCACCAAGAACGAGCGGGTCGGCGAGGCCCTCTCCGTGATCGGCGACGAGATCGGCCGCCTCATCAGCGACGGTCCCTCCGACGAAGAACTGCAGAAGGCCAAGGACTACCTCACCGGCTCCTACGCGCTCGGCTTCGACACCTCGACCAAGATCGCTCATCAGCTCGTGCAGATCGCCTTCGAGGGCCTCGGCATGGACTATTTCGGCCGCCGCAACGACATGGTGGCGAACGTGACCCAGGCTGACATCCGCCGCGCCGGCGCCCGCACCTTCGCTGACGGCAAGATGCTGGTGGTCGCCGCAGGCCGGCCGACGGATTTCCTGTAGAATTCGGACGCTTCGCGGCTTTTCTCGCTGGGCCCCGGATCGAGTTCCGCTTCGCTCCACCCGTCCGGGGAAGGAGCGCCCCGACGCCGGATTTGTCTGATCCCGCCATCGTCGGCACGACCGTTGCCAGGACCGACGACGTCCTGCATTCAGGAAAGGTGACGGCCTCTATGGCTTCGGAGAGAGCGGGAATGAGAAGCGTCGTTCGAATTCTGCCGGGTCTTGCACTCGGTCTCATGGCCGGTCCCGCCCTCGCCCATACCGGGCAGGGCGATGCATCGGGCCTCGCCCATGGGTTCCTGCACCCGCTGACCGGTCTCGACCACATGCTCGCCATGGTGGCGGTGGGGCTCGTCGCCGCCCAGGTCGGCGGCCGGGCCATTTTCCTCGTCCCGCTCTCGTTCGTCGGCATGATGGTGGTGGGCGGCGCTCTCGGCGTCTCCGGCGTGGCGCTCCCGCATGTGGAGACCGCCATCGCCTTGTCCGTGGCCGTGCTCGGCGCCGCCGTCGCCCTGCGCCTGACTATGCCGGTCGCGGCGGCCATGGCCCTCGTGGGCGTCTTCGCGGTCTTCCACGGCCATGCCCACGGCGCCGAGATGCCGGAGGCGGTTTCCGGCCTCGCCTATGGTGCCGGCTTCGTCGCGGCCACCGCTTTGCTCCATGCCGCGGGGCTCGGCCTCGGCCTCGGCATGGGCCGCCTCGACGGGACGAAGGGGCGTCCCGCCCTGCGCATGGCGGGTGCGGCCTTCGCCGCCGCCGGCCTCGGTCTCCTGGCGGGCGTCGTCTAGAGTTTCCCGGCCAGGGCCTCGGCCTCGGCACGACCGCGCTCGCGGGATTCGCTGTCGAGATCCGCGCCCATCAGTCCCTTCTCCACGGCGATCTGGTGGATGTCGGTGATGCCGACCATGCGCAGCCACGTCGCCATGTAGCTCGATTGGTGGTCGTAGATCTCGGCCGGGAAATCCTCGCCGATGGCGACGCCGCGGGCGTTGATCACCACCGCCGTGGATGTCAGCATCCCGTTCTGGCCGCGCTCGTCGAAGGTGAACAGCAGGTCCTTCTGCGAGACCAGATCGAACAGGTGCTTGAGCTTGTAGGGGATCGTGTAGTTCCACATCGGCACCGCGAACAGGATCAGGTCGGCGGCGTGAAATCTCTCGGCCAGGGCGCGGATCGCGACCCAGGCCTCCTCCTGCGCCGGACTCAGAGCCTCCCCTGCCAGCGCCGCATACTTGCCGGCCAGCGCCTCGCCATCGAAGTCCGGAAGCGGCGTGTTCCACACGTCGAGAACGTCCACCGTGCCGTCGTCGTGCCGAGCGCCCCAGGCATCGAGGAAGGCATGGGCCACCTCGATCGAGGCGGAACGCTCCTTGCGCGGCGAGGCTTCGACATAGAGCAGATGGGGCATGCAGGAGACCTTTGGTTAAGAGGACGGAACACGAAGGATGTATCGCGCGACGCGCTTCGGCCCAGGGGCAGAGATCTTCCGGCCGAGGATGAAGCCTCCCATCGTATTCCGTGGCCGGACGATCCATCTCAGCACAAATCATCCTTCGCAGGACATGCCGATGCAGCTCACCGGACTTCATCATCTCACCGCCATCACCGCGCGGGCCGCCGACAACGCTGCCTTCTACACGCGGGTTCTCGGCATGAGGCTCGTGAAGAAGACGGTGAACCAGGACGACGTCTCGGCCTATCACCTGTTCTATGCCGACGGCATCGCCGCGCCCGGCACCGACATGACCTTCTTCGATTGGCCCGCCGCCCTCGAGCGTCGCGGCACCAACAGCATCGTCCGGACGGGCTTTCGCGTCTCCGGCGAAGGCACGATCGCGTGGTGGTGCGAGCATCTCGCCCGCCACGGCGTGGCGCATCGGGAGCCGGTCCTGCGCGACGGTCGCCTGACCCTCGATTTCGAGGATGGCGAGGGCCAGCGCCTGATGCTGGTGGACGACGGGGGGGCCGGCGAGGCCCATCCGTGGTCCGGCAGTCCGGTCCCGGCCGAACGGCAGATCAGGGGCCTGGGGCCGATCCGCCTCAGCCTCGCACGGATCGAGGCGACGGAAGCCGTGCTCGCCGAGGTGCTCGGCATGAGCCATGTCCGGAGCTACGAACTGCCGAAGGGCGAGGTTCGCGTCTGGCAGATGGGCGAGGGCGGAGCGGGAGCCGAGCTTCACCTCGTCGCCGAACCCGATTCGCCTCCCGCACGACAGGGGGCCGGTGCCGTGCACCACGTGGCGTTCCATATCCCCGATGCGGATTACGCAGACTGGGCCGACAGGCTGAAACAGCGCCGCATGCCCTCCAGCGGGCCCGTGGACCGCTACTACTTCCGCAGCCTCTACTTCCGCGAGCCCAACGGCATCCTGTTCGAGATCGCCACCGACGGTCCCGGCTTCACCGCCGACGAGCCTCTGGAGACCTTGGGCGAGCGCCTGTCCCTGCCTCCCTTCCTGGAGGGCCGTCGCGCCGAGATCGAAGCGGGGCTGAAGCCGCTGTGAACGCCCTGTTCACGTATTAAGAGCGATTCCAGACAGTTGGCGGTTTCGCTACCTGCGCGCCTGCTATGCCTTGACGGGCGTGCCGCAGGTGCGAAAAGACCCGGCTGAAGGCTGAGATTCGCAAGCGAAGTTTGAGACGGACCCGTCGATGAGCAAGTTCAACGAGGAGCGTGTGCTGAGCGTCCACCACTGGACCGACACGCTGTTCTCCTTCCGCACGACCCGCGACCCCGCGTTCCGCTTCCGCAACGGCGAGTTCGTCATGATGGGCATCGAGGTCGAGGGTCGTCCGCTCCTTCGCGCCTACAGCGTGGTCTCGGCCAATTACGAGGAAGAGCTCGAATTCTTCTCGATCAAGGTCGAGAACGGCCCGCTCACCTCGCGGCTGCAGCACCTCAAAGTCGGCGATCCGATCATGGTCGGCAAGAAGCCCACCGGAACCCTCGTGCTCGACAATCTGATGCCGGGCAAGAACCTCTACCTTCTCGGCACCGGCACCGGCTTGGCCCCGTTCATGTCGATCATCAAGGACCCGGAAACCTACGAGCGTTTCGAGAAGGTCGTCCTCGTCCATGGATGCCGCCAGGTCTCCGAACTCGCCTATGGTGAGACGATCACGCAGGACCTGCCCAACCACGAGTTCCTCGGCGAGGTCATCAGCGCCGGGCTGATCTACTATCCGACGGTCACCCGTGAGCCCTTCCGCAACCGCGGCCGCATCACCGACCTGATGACCTCCGGCAAGCTGTTCGAGGATATCGGCCTGCCGCCGATGTCGGTGGAGAACGACCGCTTCATGCTGTGCGGCTCGCCGGACATGATCCGCGACACCCGCGAGATGCTGACCAGCGGCGGCTATGTCGAGGGCAACCACGGCGAGGCCGGCCACTACGTCATCGAGAAGGCCTTCGTCGAGAAGTGAGCGCGCGTGCCCGCGCCGTCTTCGTCGCCGGCGCCGGGACCGAGATCGGCAAGACCTACGTCACCGCCGCCCTGACGCGTGCCCTGCGCCGCCAGGGCCTCGCCGTGTCGACCCTGAAACCGCTGGCTAGCGGTGTTCCCTCTCTCGACGATCCGGCGTTTCGCGAGAGCGACACGGCGATCCTGCTGCAGGCCCAGGGCTTGCCGGTGACGCCGGAGACCATCGCGGCCTGTACGCCCTGGCGCTTTTCCGCTCCCCTGGCTCCCGATCTCGCCGCCGCGCGCGAGGGGCGGAGCCTGCATCTCACCGACCTCGTCGGCTGGTGCGAGGCCCGGATCGCGGCCGCAGATTCGGAGACCGTCGTCCTGATCGAGGGCGTCGGCGGCCTCATGAGCCCGATCACCGAGGAGGCGACGGGCCTCGACTGGCTGAAGGCCCTCGCCCTGCCGACCCTCCTCGTCTCCGGCAGCTATCTCGGCGCGATCAGCCATGTTCTCACCGCGGCGGAAGCCCTGCGGTTTCACGGCCAGACGCTCCTCGGACTCGTCGTCTGCGAAAGCCTCGGCGCGCCGACATCCCCGGAGTCGGTCGCCCAATCCATCCGGCGCCACATGGCGGTTCCGGTCATGTGCATCGCCCGCGACGGCGAATGCCCGGAGGCGTTGGCGCGGCTGGTCCAGGCTCCGCCGGCTGGAACGCCAGAACCGGAAGTAGGAAACCGTCGATGATGGTGTCGGCTATGGATGGCGCCTGAACGCCCGTCATTCCTGCCGATTCCGGGACTCGAAGAACCTGTTTTCCAACAGCAGGTTGCGCCGGCATCACGTTGGATATCACCGATGTCGTTCGCCGATCTCGGCGTGAGCGGGCGGGTACACTCGGTGCGAGAGTCGTGCATGGTTTCCTCATCCGCATGACGCAATGACGTCCGTCCCTGGACGTCGGGCCAGCTACCGCTAAGTCTGGTCGGGCGGAAACCGAATGCATCCGGGCTTCTCGCGGAGGGATAGCCCATTGGCTCAACGGGAACCGGTCCATGAGGCGCAACCGGAGAGCAGAGGCACGCCGCGCGCCAGCCTGCCGCTCCTCCTGGGAGCGCTGGGCATCGTCTACGGCGATATCGGTACCAGTCCGCTCTACGCCTTCAAGGAAGCGGTGCGGGCGGCCTCCGGCGGCGGACCGCCCGAGGCCATCGCCGTGGTCGGCGCGGTGTCCCTGATCTTCTGGGCGCTGATCCTCATCGTCTCGCTGAAATACGCCGTGCTGATCCTGCGCGCCGACAACAGGGGCGAGGGCGGCATCGTCGCCATGCTGGCGCTCCTCGGGGCGCGCCATGCCAAGCCGGGCACGCGGCAGGCCGTGCTTCTCGTCGTCGGCCTCGTGGGCGCAGCGCTCCTCTACGGCGACGGCGCGATCACTCCGGCGATCTCGGTGCTGAGCGCCGTGGAGGGACTCAAGGTCGCCGCCCCCGGGCTCGATCGTCTCGTCCTGCCGATCACCATCGCGATCCTGGTCGGGCTGTTCCTGGTGCAGAGCAAGGGCGTCGCCTTCATCGGTCGCATCTTCGGCCCGGTGATGGTGGTGTGGTTCATCGTCCTGGCGTTGCTCGGCCTCGGCGGCATCTGGCACGCACCCCAGATCCTCGGCGCCCTAAACCCCTGGCGCGCGGTGGATTTCCTCGTCCATGCCGGCTGGCACGTGAGCTTCGCCATGCTGGGCGCCGCCTTCCTGGCGGTGACCGGCGGAGAGGCGATGTATGCCGATCTCGGTCATTTCGGCGCGAGACCGATCCGGCTCGCTTGGTTCGGCCTCGTCCTGCCGGCCCTCGTCATCCATTATTTCGGCCAGGGCGGCCTGCTTCTGGTAGAGCCCGACGCCATCGAGAACCCGTTCTATCGGCTGAGCCCCGACTGGGCCCATTATCCCCTGATCGCACTCGCGACCCTCGCCACCGTCATTGCCTCGCAGGCCATCGTCTCGGGCGTGTTCTCGCTCACCCAGCAATCGATCCAACTCGGTTTCCTGCCGCCCATGCGGGTGATCCACACGGCGCGCGACGAGCGCGGCCAGATCTACGTACCCGTGATCAACTGGCTGATGGCGGCGGCGACGCTGACCGCCGTTCTCACTTTCGGTTCGTCCGACAAGCTGGCCGGCGCCTACGGCATCGCCGTCTCGTCGCTCATGGCGATCACTACCCTGCTCGCTGCCCTGGTGGCGCTGAAATGGGGCTACAACCCCGTCGCGGTCTTCGCCGTCAACGGCTTCTTCCTCGTCATCGACCTCGTCTTCCTCGGTGCCAACAGCGTGAAGCTGTTCGAGGGCGGCTGGTTTCCGCTGGTGCTCGCCGGCCTCGTCGCCTTCCTGATGCTGACCTGGCGCAAGGGAAACCTCCTCGTCGAGGAGGCGCGCACGACGCTGCGCCAGCCCGAGGGGGAGTTCATCGAGCAGTTGCGCCGCGAGCCGCCGATCACCCTGCCGGGCAATGCCGCCTTCCTGTCCTCGGCGACGAGCGGCATCCCGCTCCACCTGTCCCGCTTCGTCGAGCGCAGCCATGCCCTTCACGAGCGCATCCTTCTCGTCACCGCGCTCTACGAAGAGGCGCCGAGCATTCCCCGCGACGAGCGGGCCGAGGTGACCGAGATCACCCCCGACATCTTCCGCCTCGTCCTGCATTACGGCTTCATGGAGGACGCCTCGATCCCCGACGGCCTGCGCTGCGCCGTGGAATGCGGCGCGCTGCCGAAGGCGTTCCTCGACGACCTGACGATCTTCATCGGCCACGAGACCATCATCCCGAAGAGCGACGATCGCGGCATGGCGACGTGGCGCGAGACCATCTTCGCCTTCCTCCTGCGCAACGCCGAAGCCACGGGGGCGCAGTTCTGCATCCCGACCCGCCAGCTCGTGGAGGTCGGTACCGAGATCGAGATCTGACGGCCTCCTATTCCGCGTCCGGGCGGCGCGGCATCCGTGCCGCCACGCATTCGCGCATGGCGTCCTCGATCCTGGCCGCCTTGGCGTTGCCGTAGACGGCGACATCGTCGATGCATTTCAGGAAATAGCCGGCGGTGAAGCCTTCGTTGATGCTGATGAACGACTTGCCGAGGCGAGAGGCGATCTGCATGCGGTCCATGGCCGTGCCCCTGCTCCATTCCGTGAGCGGGTCGTTCATCGACAGAGCCTGCACCGGGGCGGATGCCAGGACGGCCATCGTGGCGAAGACGGCGAGGGCGGCTCGTCTGTCGATCATCTCGAATCTTCCATCCGGTCGTGACGGCTGTTCGCCCGTTCTTTAGACGCCGGCTTCACGGGAGAGATACCGAGATTCCGGTTTCCGGACAAATCACCTCAAGGAACGGTCCTGCAACGACTTGCTCATGTCTTATGAAATATTATTATTACGACGCATTTGTACTTGATATGTCGGTCGCCTGCTTCGAGTGCGACCGCTGGATCGGTCACGATACGCCTGCTCATGGCTCTCGGATGCGACCGGGATCGCGACATCGGCCGGGGGACCACTCTTGCGTCCGGCTTCCCGGCATCCCACAGACCGAAAGACGTTCTTCTCATACATCCAGCCGGTCGCAGGACCATTTCCCATGACCGATCCCTCACCAGCCCTGGCACTGCGCCTGCGCCAACAGGCCCTCCTCTCGGAGTTCGGCGTCGAGGCCTTGCGGGCGACCGAGCTTCTGCCGCTGCTGCATCGTGCCGTCGAACTCTGTGCGGAAGGCATGAAGGCCGAATTCTGCAAAGCGTTGGAATATCGCCACGTGCAGGATTGCCTGCTGGTCTGTGCCGGAATCGGCTGGAGCCAGGACGTCGTCGGCAAGGCGACCGTGGGGGCCGATCTCGCCTCGCCGGCCGGCTATGCCTTGAAGACCGGAAGGCCGGTGATCTCCAACCACCTCCAGTCGGAGACGCGCTTCCGCACGCCGCAACTGATGGCCGACCACGGTATCAAGCGGGCGATCAACGTGCTCATCGCCAACCGTGACGGGCATTACGGCGTGCTGGAAGTGGACGATACCCGCCCCGGCAAGTTCGAGGAGGCGGACATCGCTTTCATGCAGGGCTTCGCCAACCTGCTCGGCGGGGCCATCGAGCGCCAGCGCGCCGAGGCCCGGCTCAAGGCGGCCCTGGAACGGCAGGACCTCCTGTCCCGGGAGATGAGCCACCGGGTGAAGAACAGCCTCGCCGTGGTCGCCGGGTTCCTGGCTCTCCAGGCCCGCGGCTCGGACGACGATAAGGTGAAGGAGGCTCTCGGCGACGCACGCACTCGCGTCGAGGCCGTGGCCGCGGTCCACGACCAGCTCTGGCGCCAGCCGACCCTCGGCGCCATCGACGTGGCCGGCTTCCTGGAGGCGCTCTGCGGCAAGCTGCAGGAGAACGCCCGGAGCCACGTCATCCGCTGCGAGGCGGCGCGCCTCGATATCCCGGCCGATCTCGCGATCCCGCTGGGTCTCTTCGTCAACGAACTCGTCACCAACGCGATCAAGTACGCCTATCCCGATGGCGGCGGCGAGATCCGGGTCACTGCCCGTCCGCATCCCGAGGGAGGCCTGATCATCGGCGTCGCCGATGACGGCGCCGGATTGCCGGAGGGCTTCGACCCCACCGAGGCCCGCAGCGCGAGCCTCGGCATGCGCATCATCAACAATCTCGGCCGTCAGCTCGGCGGCCCGCTCAGCGTCGCACCCGATGTGAAGGGCGCGCATTTCTCGCTCAGGATGGCGCTGCCGCCATAGGGGCCGGACCCCTCCCCCGCTCAGGGGAGGGTGCTTTGCGCCCTCACACCAGGCCGAGCTTCTGAGCCAGGCCGATGCGCTGGAGCTTGCCGGTGGCGCCCTTGGGAATCTCTTCGAGGAAGATGATCTTGGCCGGCACCTTGAACGGGGCGAGGCGCTCGGAGGCGAAGCCGCGCAGGTCCTTCTCCGACAGGGCATCGTGGCCCTCGCGCAGGACGATGGCCGCCACCACGTCCTCGCCGAGCTTGTCGTGCGGCATCGCGAAGGTGATGCACTGGGACACTGCCGGGTGGTCCATCAGGATCTCGTCCACCTCGCGCGGGGAGATCTTCTCGCCGCCGCGATTGATGATCTCCTTCAGGCGTCCGGTGATCGAGAGGTAGCCCTCCGGTGTCAGCGTGCCCTGGTCGCCGGTGCGGAACCAGCCCTGCCTGGTGAAGGCGTCGGCATTGGCCTTGTCGTTGTTCTCGTAGCCGGTCATCACGTTGTCGCCGCGGATGACGATCTCGCCGGTCTCGCCGGCGGGCAGGGGCTCGCCGTCATGGTCGACGATGGCGATCTCGGGACCGGCGGCGAGACCCACCGAGCCGGCATAATGCGGCCGGGGCGGCAACGGGTTCGACGCCATCTGGTGGGCGGCCTCGGTCATGCCGTAGGCCTCCAGCAGCGGCGCGCCGAACACCTCCTCGATCTCCTTCATCACCTGTGGCGGCATGGAGGACGAGGACGAGCGGATGAAGCGCAGCGGGTTCGCCTCGATGATCTCCTTGTTGCGGGCGGCGCGTCCGAGGATCGCCTGATGCATCGTCGGCACCGCCGTGTACCAGGTCGGGCGGACCTCCCCCATCCAGCCGAAGAACTTCAGGGCGTTGAAGCCCGGCGTGCAGCAGACCTGCCCGCCGGCCGAGAGCGGCGCCAGGATGCCGGCGATGAGGCCGTGGATGTGGAACAGCGGCATGATGTTGAGGCCGCGATCCTCTGCCGTGAAGGCGAGGGTGGTGCGGATGTTGCGCGCCGAGGCGCAGACGTTCGACTGCTTCAGCGGCACGATCTTCGGGCGCGAGGTGGTGCCCGACGTGTGAAGCACGAGGCCGATATCGTCGGGATGGGCCGGGCCGCCATTGCCGGCCTTCGCCGCATCGGATGCGGCGAAGGCGAGGGTGAAGCTGCCCGCCCCCCGGTCGGGTGTCGGGGTCAGGCGCGCCACCGGCACGCCGAGCTTCTCGGCCACCGCCACGGCGGGGCCGGACGAGCCTTCCGTGGTCACCAGGAGCTTGGCGTTGAGATCGGTGAGGTAGAACTCGAACTCGTCGGCCTTGTAGGCCGGGTTGAGCGGCGCCGAGGTGGTGCCGGCCGCGATGGCGATGAAGGCGGCGGCCATTTCGGGGCCGTTGTCGAGGACGATGGCGACCCGGTCGCCACGGCCGATCCCCTGCGCATTGAGGGCCGCGATGGTGCTCTCGGTGAGTGCCCGCAGCCCGCCGAAGGTCAGCGGGACGCCGCCGGGGCTCGACAGGGCGGTGGCGTCGTCGGCGCCGGCCTGGATCAGCGCGTGGAGGGTGGTGGCGGTCTCGGCCATGGCAGGAATGTCCTCGGAGTGAGTCGCCTTCAGGTTTCGAAGGCGATCCGCCGCATGAGCGGCGGCGCGAATCGGTGGGTCAGGCGGCCGTGATGGAGAGGCGTCCCCGGGCTCGCTCCAGGCTTTGCGAGAGCAGCCGCATCAGGGCGTAGACGGTGCCGATATGCGGGGTCGGGGTGTCGGTGAGGCGGCCGAGTTCGATGATCGAGCCGACGAGGGCCTCGAGCTCGATCGGGCGGCCGGCCTCCACGTCCTGCAGCATCGAGGTCTTGTGCGCGCCGACCTTTTCGGCCCCAGCGATGCGCCGCTCGATCCCGAGCTTGAAGGTGACGCCGAGCTTGCCCGCGATGACTTCCGCTTCCCGCATCATGTCGGCGGCGAGCGCCCGCGTCTCCGGGAACTGGCAGATGTCCACGAGGGTCGCGTGGGCGAGCGCCGAAATCGGGTTGAAGCTGAGATTGCCCCACAGCTTGAGCCAGATCTCCGCGCGGATGTCGCTGGTGACGGGCGCGCGGAAGCCCGCCTTGATCAGCAGCTGCGCCAGGGCC
The DNA here is from genome assembly GCF_022179405.1 of Methylobacterium marchantiae. Classification (GTDB taxonomy): domain Bacteria; phylum Pseudomonadota; class Alphaproteobacteria; order Rhizobiales; family Beijerinckiaceae; genus Methylobacterium; species Methylobacterium marchantiae. Next base: position 1,408 of record NZ_BPQT01000014.1, on the reverse strand, counting down.
TGGACCCGCGGGCTCATGGAGCCGTCGAGTTCGCCCAGACCGAAGCGGTGGCCCTCGATCACCTGGACCACGCCGGGTTCGGTGAGGACGGCTGCCGGATAGACCACCGAGCCGATCACATGCTTCGGGTCGAGATACTCGGCGATGAGCCGGCCCGGATCGGCGGTTTCCAGGTGCGTCCCCGCGAGTTCGCCGCCATGGCCACCCGAAAAATACCACCACGGGATGCCGTTCTGCATGGTCACGACGATGGTGTCGGGGCCGATGAGATGGTGGAGATCGGCCGCGATCGGCCCGACCTGATGGGCCTTCACGGTGAGGAGGACGACGTCGTGGCGCCCGGCCTCCTCCATCGACTTGGTGGCCTTGAGGTTGGTCACGTGGATCTCGGAGCCGTTCTCCTCGATCAGCCGCATGCCGTTCGATCGGATGGCGTCGAGATTGGCGCCGCGCGCGATGAAGGTGACGTCCTCGCCGATATTGGCGAGCCGAACGCCCAGAAATCCGCCGATGGCGCCTGCGCCGACGATCGCGATGCTCATGCTGGTCTTCCTGGTTGTCCCGGTATCGTGTGGTGCCTGGTCGTGTGGTTCATGAGAAGCGGTTCGACAGGATTCCGATCCCTTCGATCTCCACCTCGACGGTGGCACCTTTCGGGATCGGCCCGGAGCCGTTGGAGGTGCCGCAGGCGATGACGTCGCCGGGCTCCAACGTCATGCCCCGCGAGATCATGGCGACGATCTCGTGCGGGCGGAAGATCATGTCGGAGAGGGGATAGGTCTGGCGCTCGCGCCCGTTCACCCGAACCTTCACGGACAGGGTTTCGGGATCGAGGCCGGTGGCGATGGCCGGGCCGAACGGCCCGAACCCGTCGAGACCCTTGGAGCGGGTCCATTGCGCGAAGCTCGGATCGGCCTTCAGGATCTCGAGCGCGGTGACGTCGTTCACGCAGGTATAGCCGAAGATGTGCGCGGCGGCCTGATCCGGGGTGAGATCGCGGCTCCGCTTGCCGATCACGATCCCGAGTTCGCCCTCGAACAGGATACGCCCGGCACAGTCCGGCACCGCGATCTCGGCTCCGCTCGGCCGGTAGGTATTGGCCGGCTTGAGCAGGAAGAGCGGGGCGACCGGCGGGGTCAGCCCCTGTTTCTCGGCCATGGCCGAGAAGTTGTTCCACAGGGCGATGACCTTGCTCGGCCGGCACGGCAGGTCGAGGACGACCTCGCCGAGTGCCAGGACTGTGCCGGTCGGCCGAGGCGCGTCGAACAGGTCGCCCTCGTGGACGGCGATCTCTTCCCCGTCGAGGCGGCCGAAGCCGGCTCGACCGTCGTGGCTGTATCCGATCCAGCGGGCCATGGTTCAGGCGCTCCGGGCGACGATGCGGGCCCGCCACGGCTTCAGGACGGCG
>NZ_BPQT01000013.1 GCF_022179405.1 Methylobacterium marchantiae | reverse complement strand
ACAACCTGTTGATGCTCCACACCTAGGCACTACGTGGTATACACTTTGCGTCTCCGTGCATGCAGCATGGAGTGCATAATGGATACGACCGTTTCCCGTCACCGCTGGGTCCAACTCGCCCTCGGTCTTGTCGCCATGATGGCGATCTCCAGTCCCCAATACGTCTGGACCCTGTTCACAAAGCCTCTCATCGCGACGACGGGTTCCACCCTGCCGCAGCTGCAATGGACCTTCACGATCCTGATCGTGTTGCAGACCTTCTTCTCGCCGGTTCAGGGCTACCTGATCGAACGTTTCAGTCCGAAGCTGATGATCGCCGTCGGCGCCATTCTGTCGGGACTCGGCTGGGTGCTCGCAGCGCGTGTCGATACGCTCTGGGGTGTCTATGCGACCTACGGCCTGTTCTGTGGTCTGGGCACCGGCATCGTCTATGTCGGCATCGTCGGCCTGATGGTAAAATGGTTTCCTGATCGCCGCGGCTTCGCGGTGGGCGTCGTCGCCGCCGGCTACGGCATGGGCGCAATGCTCAGCACGTTCCCGATCAGCGACATGCTAACGGCTTCCGGCTACCGCCACACCCTGACCGTGTTCGGAATCGTGCTCGGTGCCATCGGAGCCCTGGCCGCCCTGGGTCTGCGGGCGCCGCGCGCCGACGAGGTCCTGCCGGTCCCCGCCCGCAACCTCTCGACATGCGTCCACGACACGGCCCCGAAGGAGATGCTGAAGACGCCGCTGTTCTGGCTGATGTTCGCCATGATGACGATGATGTCCACCGGCGGCCTCATGGTAGTGGCGAACTTCGCCTCCTTCGCCCGCGACTTCGGTGTGGCCGACGCAATCATCTTCGGTTTCGTGGCCCTGCCCTTCGCGCTCACCTTCGACCGGATCACCAACGGCCTCACCCGGCCCTTCTTCGGCTGGGTCTCGGACAAGATCGGCCGCGAGAACACGATGGGCATCGCCTTCGCCGCCGAGGCGGCGGCCATCGCGCTGCTGCTCGTCTTCCGCGAAAATCCTTATGCCTTCGCCCTGCTCTCGGGTGTGGTCTTCTTCGCCTGGGGCGAGATCTTCTCGCTTTTCCCCTCGATCCTCACCGACACGTTCGGTACCAAGCACGCCACCACCAATTACGGCTTCCTGTACATGGCGCAGGGCATCGGTTCGCTCTTCGGCGGCCCGATCGCGGCCTGGATCTATCTCGTCCAGGGCTCCTGGCTCCCGGTCTTCGCGATCATCATCACCCTCGACGTACTGACCGCGATCCTCGCTTATTTCGTGCTCAAGCCGATGCGCCGGACTTGGCTCGGTCTTGGTGACGAGCGGGCGATGACGGCCAAACCCGCCATGGCTTGAGCGGTCGGTTGTATTGAAAGCGAGGCGCGCGGACGGAGCAATCTGTCCGCGTGTCGCGTTTCATGCGAGACGTGCATCGGCGTCGGGGAACCGCAATCCGGCACGAGGCAATCTTGCGCATTGCTTAGAAATATTCCGCTCGCTAGCGGGTCGTAGGCTCGGTCGGTACAAGTGACGTTAGTCGTGGGAGTAGCAAAGCCTCATTCTCTCCGTCGTATGGCTGCCCGCAGTTCCGATAGAACGGCGTTTTCGCGACCCTCAGAAGCCGATATCGTTGAACGACCTGAAGAGCTCTGGCTGCCGGTGGCTGCGATAGATTAAGCTGGTCTGGATCGGATACTGCCAAAATTCTTCCACAAGTATCGGCACGACTGTCGCTGTCCCGAAGCATAGGACCTAGTCTACCGACGAAATTCCTGCGTTCGTCGAGACTACAATGCGCCAGCAGCAAGATGGAAGAGGTGCAGCCGGCGCCGCTCGATATAGATCGCTCGGACCGGTGACCGGTGGCCCGTTCAGCAGGGCTTCGACCGGGTTGCGATCCAGCACGATCCGAACCGGCTCCGGCTCGAAGACCCGGATGTTCGGGTCTTCACTGACATGGAACAGCCGCCCAGGGGGCGAAACTGCAATGGAATCACCGGGCGTTGCGGAACACCTGTAGGTCGAGGTCCCGCACCTTCTTACGCAGGGTGTTCCTGTTGACTCCCAAAAGCTCCGCCGCGCGAATCTGGTTGCCGCGGGTGGCGGCCAAGGCCGCGCCGATCAGCGGACCTTCGATCTCGCGCAGGATGCGGTGGTAGAGGCCGGGTGGAGGCAGCGTGTCGCGATAACCACCGAAATACTCGGCCAGATGTCGCTCCACCGCCGCCGATAGCGTTTCGTTGTCCGCCGCGCCGGCCTTGCGCGTACCGGACCCATTGCCCTGCGGCTGCGCCAGGGGCAGCGTATCGAGCTCGGCCTCGATCACCGGGCCGGTGATCGTCTCCTGCGGGTAGAGAGCCGCCAGGCGGCGGACAAGATTTTCCAGTTCGCGGACGTTGCCGGGCCAGCGGTAGCGCTTCAGGCGGTCCATTGCTTCGCCGTCGAGCTGCTTGCGGCTCAGACCCTCCTTCTCCACCAGGATGAAGAAGTGGCGGATCAGATCCGGCACGTCCTCCGAACGCTCGCGCAGGGCCGGCAGGCGCAGCGGCACGACGTTGAGCCGGAAGAACAGGTCCTCGCGGAAGATACCCTGCTGGATCGAGACGCGAAGGTCCTTGTTGGTGGCCGCGATGATGCGGACATTGGTTTTGATCGGTACGCGACCGCCGACGGTAGTGTACTCGCCCTGCTGGAGCACGCGCAGAAGGCGCGTCTGCGCTTCCATCGGCATGTCGCCGATCTCGTCGAGGAACAGCGTGCCACCCTCGGCCTGCTCGAACCGGCCGGCCGAGCGGGAGAGCGCCCCGGTGAAGGCGCCCTTCTCATGGCCGAACAGCTCGGATTCGATCAGGTCGCGCGGGATCGCCGCCATGTTCACCGGTACGAACGGTCCCGAACGTCGACGGCCGTAATCGTGCAGCGCGCGGGCCACAAGCTCCTTTCCGGTGCCGGATTCACCGGTGATCATCACCGTGAGGTCGGTGGGCATCAAGCGGGCGAGCGCCCGATAAATCTCCTGCATGGCAGGCGAACGGCCGACCAGCGGAATATCTTCGTTGCCGGGATCGGCACCGGGTGCCGGTGTTCCGCGAGGCCGCGAGAGGGCGCGGCCGACGATGGCGATCAACTCCTTCAGGTCAAAGGGCTTCGGCAAATACTCGTAGGCACCACGCTCCGAGGCGCGGATCGCGGTCATGAACGTGTTTTGCGCGCTCATCACGATGATCGGTAGTTCTGGCCGCACGCGCTTGATGCGCGGCAGCAGATCGAAGACGTTCTCGTCCGGCATCATTACGTCGGTTATGACGAGGTCGCCCTCCCCTTGCGCGACCCAGCGCCAAAGTGTGGCGCAGTTGCCGGTAGAGCGGACCTCGTATCCCGCCCTCGACAGGGCTTGGTTGAGGACGGTGCGGATCGCAGCGTCGTCGTCCGCGACGATGATGTGGCCGTTGGGCATGACGCGACTCTAAAGCTCCACGACCGATTCGCGCCCGTCGCGGGCGCTCGACATAGGAAGGAGGAGGCGGAAGGTAGTACGGCGGGGCACAGGATCGCATTCGACGATACCGCCGTGATCGCCGATGATCTTGGCAGCCAATGCAAGTCCGAGGCCGGAACCCTGGGCTTTGGTGGTCACGAAGGGGTCGAACAGGTCGGGTAGAAGCTCGGCCGTTACGCCAGGTCCGTTATCCCGCACCGCGACTTCGATGGGCAGACTGACGCGCTCCCGCGAGCCGGGAACCTGCATCTTCAGGCCTGTGCGGAAGGCGGTAGAGAGGATGATCTCGCCGTCCACCGCATCGGCGCCGATTGCCTCTGCGGCGTTTTTCACGAGATTGAGGATGACTTGGATCAACTGGTCGCGATTGCCCAGTACCGGCGGCAGCGACGGGTCGTAGGTCTCGACGAAACGGATGTGCCGGGCGAAGCCGGACTGGGCGGAGCGTTTCACCTGATCGAGCACGCCGTGGACATTGACCGGACCCCGCTCCACCGGCCGCTCGTCTCCGAACAGCTCCATCCGCTCGACGATGCGGACGATCCTGTCGGATTCGTCGCAGATCAGCCGGGTCAGGAGGCGGTCGTCCTCCGTGCCCGATTGTTCGAGTAGCTGCGCTGCCCCACGAATGCCGGCGAGCGGGTTCTTGATCTCGTGGGCCAGCATGGCCCCGAGGGCGACCATCGAGCGGGCCGCGCCACGATGTGTGAGCTGGCGGTTCATCTTGTCCGCGATGGTCCGCTCTTGGAGCATCATCACGACGGCGTCCTCCTCGTCACCCAGCGGCGTCGCGAACACGTCGACGTTGCGCTCCAGGCCGGAGCGCGGCTGGACGAGTTCCACACCGTACTCGCTGACGCTTGCCTTGCGACGGCGGACTTCGGACACGAGTGCGCTGATCGGCGACGAGAACGGGATGATGTCACGCAATTGCCGGCGCTGCATCAACCGGGCAGAGTGGTCGAAGAAGGTTTCAGCCGCGTGGTTCACGTGGAGGATGCGGTCGTCCGCGCCGATGGTCAGCACCGGCAACGGCAGGGCATTGATCACTGCCTCACTCGTGGGCAATGCGCGAGTTCGGGTGCCGTATTCCTTGTCCACGCTCACGCTGCCTCCTCGGTGATGGACGATGTGCACGGCATCCGCAGCGCCCTCAGGAGAAGGCTGGCGGCGATCGATGGATCTGTGGTGGTGAGGAGACGCATCCTGTCTTCCGGTGCAAGGGCGCCCGACCCATCGACGTAGGCGGCCAAGTGCTTGCGCGCGTGCCGCACGCCCATGGCGGGACCATAGAGCGCGATCAATCCCTCGTAATGCTCCAGTGCCAGAGCGGCCTTCTGCTCGGCGCTGAGTGAGGGAATGGGGAGGCCCGCCAGCCCGGCGGCGATCTCGCCCACGAGCCAGGGACGCCCGACCGCCGCCCGGCCAATCATCAGACCTGCGGCACCCGATGCAGCGAGGCAGGCTCCCGCATTGGAAAGGTCGGTGATGTCACCGTTGGCGATGACCGGAATCGAGATCGCTTCCACTACCGCGCGAATGGCGGCCCAGTCGGCTTGGCCCTTGTAGAATTGCTGGCGGGTGCGGCCATGTACCGTCACCGCCGCGAGGCCGAGGCTCTCGGCGCGTTTGGCCAAGTCGGCGGCATTGAGGCTTGCATCGTCCCAGCCAAGCCGCATCTTCACGGTGACAGGAATCGTCACTGCCCCGCGGACGGCGGCGAGGATGCGGGTAGCCCCTTCGATATCGCGCATGAGCGCGGACCCTGCTTCGCCGCCGGTGACGGTCTTGGCGGGGCAACCCATGTTGATGTCGATGATGTCGGCGCCGTTGGCCTCCGCGAGCCTTGCGGCCTCCGCCATCGATTGGGGGGAGCAGCCCGCGAGCTGGACCACGTGGGGATCGATTCCGCCTCCCTCGGCTCGGAGGCGTGCCTCTTCTGCGCCGCGGGCGAATTCGGCTGCCGCCACCATTTCTGAGATGACGGCGCTCGCACCCAGGCGCCGGGCAATGCGACGCATGTAGAGATCGGTGACACCCGACAGGGGCGCGAGCAGGACGGGCACCGAAGCGGCGCCACACGTCCCGTTTCGGATCGCTACCGGACCCTTTTCCGAGCGCAGAACGCTCAAATAATCATCAGCTTTCATTCTGCCCAACAAATAGACAATCGCAGGAGCGACGCAAGCGCTTTGCGGGATTTGATTTCACGCTATGCCCCGCTTAAACGGAACCCCACCTACGAATGCGTGCCACCCTAGGAATGCGCGGGAGCGATCTTCAATGTCCGGCACTGCGTGGAACGCAGCGGTAGTCGTTGCGGCCGGCCGCGGAATCCGCATCGGCGGTGACGTTCCGAAGCAATATCGCAGCGTTGGTGGACGCGCAGTCCTCACACGTACCCTTGCCGCGCTGGCGGGCCACCCCGATCTGGCGGTGATCCAACCGGTGATCGCGGCAGATGCAGCGTCATTCTACCACGCCTGCCTCACCGAACTCGACCCCGCTCTCAGGGACAAGCTGGCCACGCCAGTCGAGGGTGGTGTCACGCGCCAGCAATCCGTCAGGGCCGGCCTCGAGGCCTTGGCGAAAGAGGCTTCGACGAACGCCGCTTTTAGAAGAAGCCCGCCTAGCCTCGTCCTGGTCCACGACGCTGCGCGTCCGCACGTGGACGACGCACTGATCGACAGGGCGCTCGCGGCAGGAAGACAATACGGCGCGGCCGTACCCGGCATCGCAGTCACCGATACGATCAAGTTGGTGGAAGAGGTCGGACCCGGCATCGCCCGCGTGCGTGAGACGCCCGCTCGCGAATCACTGCGCGCGGTCCAGACCCCGCAGGCCTTCGCCTTCGCATCGCTTCTCGCCGCCCACCGCGGGGCCGCGGAGGCCGAACTCCACGGCTTCACCGACGATGGGGCGCTTGCCGAATGGGCCGGGCTCGACGTCGTGGTTTTCGAGGGCGACCCGCGCAATCGCAAGATCACCCAGCCCTCAGACCTGATCGACGCTGATCGCGCTTTTCCGGCGGCGATGCCCGACTCTTCGAACCAGAGACCGTTTCCATGACGAGCTACGTGACCCGCCTTGGGACCGGCTTCGACGTTCACGCCTTCACGGAGGGCGATCATGTCTGGCTTGGTGGGGTGAAGATCCCCGCCGATCGCGGGGTCCTGGCCCATTCCGACGGGGACGTGGCGCTTCACGCTCTCACCGATGCCCTCCTCGGCGCGATCGCCGACGGCGATATCGGCACGCATTTCCCGCCCAGCGACGAGCAATGGCGTGGTGCGTCGTCCGATCGTTTCCTGGCCCATGCAGTGAAGCTGGTCCGCGAGCGAGGCGGTAAGATCGATCATCTCGACATCACCGTTCTCGCGGAAGCTCCGCGCATCGGCGCCCATCGCGAGGCTATCCGCCTCCGTATCGCGGAGATCTGCGGCGTGCCGCTGAACTCGGTCTCGATCAAAGCGACGACGACCGAGAAGCTGGGTTTCGTCGGTCGCGCCGAAGGGCTTGCCGCCCAAGCTGCGGCGACGATCCGCCTGCCCGAGGCCGATGGGCTCGACGCGGTTTGATCGACGACCCTGTGCTCCTTGCCCGTGCAGAAACGCTGGTTGCGGCTTATGCCACCGCTGGACTTCGGTTGGCGAGTGCCGAGTCCTGCACAGGCGGCCTCGTCGCCGGTCTTCTAACCGCTATCCCGGGTTCGTCGTCCGTGGTCGAGCGTGGTTTCGTCACCTACTCCAACGAAGCCAAGGTAGAGATGCTCGGCGTGTCCGCCGATGTCATCGAGACCCATGGTGCGGTGAGCAAGTCGGTGGCTCGCGCCATGGCGGAGGGTGCGTTGGCCCATTCGCACGCTGATATCGCCGTCTCCATCACTGGTATTGCCGGGCCTGGCGGCGGTAGCCAGACGAAGCCGGTGGGCCTCGTCCATTTCGGACTCGCGCGCCGCAACACCGCGACTCGGCATATCGAGAGACGCTACGGTGATCTCGATCGGGCCGAAATCCGCCGCCTCGCCGTGAAGGAGGCGCTCGGCCTGCTCGAGCGCTTCGTGATGCCCGCGGCGGGAAATTGATCCATTCGGCCAGGTTTTTCCTGTGCCGCGGCAATCAAGACGTATTTGGGAAACATAATTTCGATTCTGCGCCTATTCCTCCGCTCGCTCGAGAGTGCCCAGACCATTGCTGTTTAATGATTCCACTATCATCTGACTGGCCTTACCATTACTGTCGATAGTGAAGCGAATAGCCGCTGGATTGTCGGGCGTTTCAGCATCGGGAAAGTACAGAAACAGATCGCGATCGAAGTGACTCAAGGGGTAAGTCCGAGCTCCGCCGGGTCCGACCGACAGGGAAAGGGTACCCTTCGCCTCGTTCACGACGGCCTGACCGACATAGGCATTGGCGTATCGTCCAGTATAAGCTGCAAGCGTGAGGGGAGCAGTCGCATGGATTGGAATCTTTCCATGGGCGGCTTTGTTCGCAGCGATGCCGACCGCGAACATGTCCCTGTAGGCCACGCCCCATTCCTTCAACCATTCCTTTCCGATCGACCCGTCGAAGACGAGGTCGGCGAAGCTATCGGCAAGCCCTTCCGGTACGCCTGTCGGGAACGCGTTCGTGAGGAGGACAATGCCGAGCTTGGCTTTCGGATGAATCCAGACCAGTGTCTGTGCGCCGACGCTGAAAGCGCCGGCGTGTCCCCAGACGAGGCCGTGGCGGCCGTACTCGACGTTCCAGCCGAGTCCGTAGAAGGAAGCGCCCCCTGAGACGGGGTTGTTGCCGCGTGCGGTGAGCGGCACATGCGTCTGAGCGAGAGCCGTCGCAGACACGAGTTGTTGTCCCTCGAACATCCCATTGCCGATTTCGAGCCTCACCCACTTGGCAAGGTCACCGACATTCGAACTGACGCCACCGGCCGGTGCCTGCGGATCGGCATTTCGATCGATCCTGGCAGCCCATGCGCCATCGGCCCTGACATGCAGCGCCGCGCGATTGCCACGTGCCAGGAAATCGTCGTGTGTCGTGCTCGTGGACGTCATCCCCAGCGGGCCGAAGAGCTTGTCGCGGGCCACGACGTTCCAGTGTCTGCCGGTCGGTTTGGCGGCCGCGATGGCGCCCTCCGTGAAACCGAAATTGCTGTAGGAGTAGCCGGCGCGAAAGCTCGAGGACGGTGGAACCAAGCGCAGCCTGTGAAGGATCTCGTCGCGACCGTACCCGATATCTTCGAGGTCGTTCCCGGCACTGCCCGGCAGACCGCTCCGATGATTGAGAAAATCCCGTACGGTGACCTGTGAGGTCGGATAAGCGTCGAGAAGCTGGAAGGCGGGATCGAGATCACGAATGCGCGAATCCCAGTCGACCAGACCTTCGCTCACGAGGGTCGCCACGACGGTCGAGGTGACGGCCTTTGACAGAGACGCGACTTGGAAGACCGTATCGGCATCGACGATGTCCGGCTTTCCGACCTCTCGGTGCCCGAAACCCTTCAGGAAGATCGTCTCATCGCCAAGGACGACGGCAATCGCTAGACCGGGTACCTCACCTGTGTCGATAGCCCGTTGTGCCAGTTCTTCGAGTACAGGAAGCCTCGCCTCGACCTGCGCGCGCGTGATCGTCCGGTCCAGGGCAAATCCTGGTCCCACCATTATTAGGCCGAGTAGCGGAGCTGTAAATCCAGTGAGTCGATGCGATAGAGACCAATTCATTTGACCTTCGCCTCTGTAATGCCGGGGTAAGCGAAGGGACGACGCTGTGGAAATCCATCGAATCGCGGCCTCGCGCCAGTATCAGTCTAGCCACGCCAAGGAGCCGCAGATCAATCGAGGGTCATCGACATGATCGATCGAGCGGTGAGACCCGACATGGTTTTTCCCATGGGCGGTTTGCAAATCATTCGCTGTTCTGCCAGTCGCGCCATCCGGGTGTCCTCGAGCGTATGGAAAGGTTGCATAGAGTATGCATTTTCCTTCCCTGCTACCCGCCGGGTGAGCCGCTATTTCGCCAGCAGCATCATGCTCGCGACACACGTGATCGCGCCAGCGGCGCACTTGTCCAACGGCAGGAACACGAAACTCAGCGAGCCAATCGGCAGCGAGGCAGCAGTGACGTTCTTCGGCGCCGAGGCCTCGGGAGGATACGCCCCTCGCCAGCATTCTCAGTAAGGGGGTGAAGCGCACGCGACGCACCTGGATGCGGTGACCTGGAGCGGCGCTGCCAACTCGATCTGCTACTTGCCCTGCGCAAAACCATCATCAGCATGGCACCAACGCGCGGTTGCCAAGAGATAACTTCATGCTGATGGGCGAGCCCGACGTGAAGCTCTCCGGCGGTGAGCGCCAGCGTGTAGATCCTACGCGGGCGCTAGTAGCGAATACGAGAATCCTGATCCTCGACGAGGCGACGTCCAGGCTTGATTCCAAATCGGGGGTGCTGATCCAAATAGATGGTGTGGCGACTGATAAGCGGATGCTTGGCCTGTCTGGGAATTACGACAATCACACGTTCACGGAGCCTGAACTGATGCGTCTGTGAAGATCGTTGATTGTCTGCCACCAAGAACATCGTCTTCAAGGCATCGCTTGTGCATCCGGAAAGGCCTCCTCCAACGCTTCAACTCTTATGAAGCCCCGTAGACTAGGTCCGCTCGGCCCTCGAACGCGTCAGTGAACTTGCGGAAGGCGCGATCGAACATCGTGCCCATGAGGAGGCCGAGGGTGCGGCTCTTGAACTCATAGGTGATGAAGAAATCGACGTCGCAGCCGCCGGCCGCACTGTCCTTGAAGCCCCAGCGGTTCTCTAGATGCCGGAAGGGCCCGTCGATGTATTCAGCGACGATTCGTAGGTTCTTTGGGTCGAGAGTGACGCGCGTCGTGAAGCGCTCGCGGATCGCCTTGTAGCCCACACCCATCTCAGCGACGAGGATTTCCGTGCTGTCAGCGCCGGGTTGGCGGCGCAGAACACGCAGGGACTCACAGAGCGGAAGGAATTCGGGATAGCGCTCCACATCGGCTACGAGGTCGTACATCTGCTGCGGCGTGTGGCGCACCGCGCGGTTGATACGGAAGGAAGGCATCGGCCCTCAGGCGTTGGCAGGCATCAGGCGAGCAAGCCGGGCTGCCTTCAATCGTGAAAAATCCTCGCCTGCATGATGCGAGGAGCGGGTCAGGGGCGTCGCCGAAACGAGAAGAAAACCCTTGGAATAGGCCGTCGTCTCCAACGTCTTGAACTCGTCCGGCGGCACGAAGCGCTTCACCTCATGGTGCTTCTTCGTCGGCTGCAGGTACTGCCCGATGGTCAAGAAGTCCACATCCGCCGAGCGCAGATCGTCCATGAGTTGAACGATCTCGTTCCGCTCCTCTCCGAGGCCGACCATGATGCCCGACTTGGTAAAGATGGTTGGCTCGAGTTCCTTGACTCGCTGCAGCAGGCGCACCGAATGGAAATAGCGCGCTCCTGGGCGGACGGTAAGGTAATTGCCTGGCACCGTCTCCATGTTGTGGTTGAACACGTCGGGCCTGGCCTCGACAACGATTTCCAGGGCACCATCCTTGCGCAGAAAATCCGGGGTGAGCACCTCGATCGTTGTGATCGGGCTGCGCTCGCGGATGGCTCGGATGGTTCGGGAAAAGTGCATAGCCCCGCCATCGGCGAGATCGTCCCGGTCCACTGAAGTGATCACCACGTGGTTTAGGCCGAGCTTAGCTACCGAATCGGCGATCTTGGCCGGCTCATCTCCATCGAGATCATTGGGCATTCCGGTGCGGACGTTGCAGAAGGCGCAGGCCCTGGTGCAGGTATCGCCCATGATCATGAAGGTGGCGTGTTTCTTCTCCCAGCACTCGCCAATATTGGGGCAACCGGCCTCCTCGCAAACTGTGACGAGGCCGTGCTCCTTCACAATTGAACGGGTCGCATTCCATCCGGGCGAGCCAGGTGCCTTTACGCGAATCCAATCGGGCTTGCGCTGGATCGGATTGTCGGGGCGATGCGCCTTTTCCGGGTGCCGGGGTCGCTGGTCGTTTCGCAGGAGATCGAGGACGACGGCCATGGCATACCGCAGGCAATGCGCCGGCGACAGGCCGACGCTGAAACTGAGACTTAATGGCTCGGGTCTCGCATCGCAAACGATCGGGAAACGATACGTCGAACCTGTCAGGCGCCGAGGTCAGTAGCTCATTCCACGTCCGCGGATGGCTCGGTAAATGGTGATGATGATCACTGCGCCGACCGTGGCCGAGAGAAGATTGCGCCAGAACCCGTAAATCGGAATGTGGAGCTTGGAGGCAAGGTAATTGCCCAGCAGACCGCCGAGGATGCCCATCACGATATTGGCGATGAGGCCCATATTCGCCGATGTGAATTGCTCAGCGAGCCAGCCCGCCAGGGCACCGATGACGATCGCCATGAACAATCCCATGCCAGGCTGACCCAGCGCGCCGTAGACTTCACTATCCATCGCTGTCGCTCCATTCAGTGACAGGGAAAAGCCTCGGGCCCTGCCGCTTTCTCGACCTGTGACATCTCCGCGGCGGGATCAAGCCATCATGTTCAATGTCGGTCGAACCTTCATTCGCCGGGATGGCGCTGTTGTGAGAAGCCTCGCGAGGCTATCTGCCGGTCATAGGGCTGATAGCCTACCTTGAGTGGTGTATCTCGATTTCAGCCGAAATTATAAAGCGGCAAGGCGCAAGATGCAGAAAAGCAAAAATTAACTATAAATCTTTACTATAATAACATAAGTTTTTACTTATAATTTTTTATATTATTGCCATGGTGCTGTTAGGAGTTGCTTAAATCTCTTTCTGCTCGCCGGTCTTCTTGTCGGAATCGGCGCTTGAGGAGCGTGTGCCGTGAGCCGAATTCTTCTGACTGGAGCGACGGGACTGATTGGCGGTGCCGTCCTTCACCATGCTTTGACGTCGAGACCAGTGTCGGAATGGGTCTGTTTGGTGCGAGCCTCCGATGAAGAAGCCGGCCGCCAGCGTATCGCGGCGCGGCTGTCGCGCTTCACGAGCACGTTGAACGCGCAGCGCCTCGCCCAGCGCGTGGAAATTGTGGTTGGAGATTTTACCCAGGCCGACCAGATGGCCGATCCGCGCCTCGATTCAGTGACGCAACTGCTGCATCTGGCCGCCGACACGTCGTGGTGGGCGCATGAGAAGGTCCACCGGACCAACCATGGCGGTACCTTGTCTCTCGCCCGTCGCGCGATGAGGATGAAGCGGCTGGACCGCTTCCTTCATGTCAGCACGGCGATGATTTGCGGCAGCGGACCGCCCGCCATCTTGGACGAGACTCGATATCCCGATCCCGAGGCCGCTCATCTCGTGCATTACAGCGCCTCGAAAGCCGCTGCCGAAACATCGCTCATGGCCGGGTTCGCGGACATGCCTCTAGTGGTGGCCCGCCCTTCCATCGTGCTCGGGCACTCGACGCTGGGCGCGCGGCCAGGCTCCAGCATTCTATGGGTTATCCGCGCCTGCGACCGCCTGCGCCTCGTGGCTGGCGACCGGGACGGGACTGTCGACATCGTTCCCATCGACTGGGTAGCGAAAACCCTGGTGGAGATGTTGGCGAGGCCCGATCTCGCTCACCAGACCTATCATCTCTCCGCCGGTCTCAAAAGTCGTACCCGTTGGAGCGACCTTGGCCGTACCCTCGACATCGTCGATCCGGATGACATTCCGCGCCATTACGACGAGTTCGATGCTAGCGACCGGGCGGCTCTGTTGGCACGCTACACTGCGGTATTTGGGATGGACGAAGCGATCAAGGTCGCCATGTTCAGGGCGCTACAGGCTTATTACCGGTTCTGCGAACTCAACGTGACCTTCGATAACACGCGTCTTCTGTCTGAAGGGTTCACGGCGCCACCACCGCTATCGGACTATATCGGCCGTTGCATCGAGACATCCGGCGACATTATCGACCAGTTCCACGAGGATTTTGGCAACCTCGCTCTTGCGCCCGTGCCTCGGGGTGAGCGGCTACCGCGTACGCGGCTGCCTCTCACTGATGGCGCGGCCGTGCTCGACGGCACTGCTGGCCGAAACATAGCGAGGCGCGGGACGGCTTCTGCCTGATCTTTTTCTCACCGGAGCTAAATTCCACGTCGGCATTTGTCTTGAGCGGGCTTCCGTCGAGAGCGTCGCAGGTTCAAATCCTCGCTGTCCTGGCCCCGTGCTCCTCGGCGGGGACCCCCTTCTCCAGGGCTTACTGTATATTTTGAGAAGGCAAATCTCGGGGCTTCGGCGAGAATCGGCGCGATCTTCACTCTTTCAGATTCTAATCCGACCTCAAGGCCAACGTTCAATATGCGAACGTTACCCGCTGAGAGTAGGGCGCCAAGCCAAAATCCGCCGCTGGCCTTCAGGTCACAGCTTGTACCGAAGCGTTCGAGCATCCCCGCTGAATGTACCTCTTGCGCAACGGCGACGCGCTGGTTGCCGAGCCGATCTTGCGAAGACCGAACGTATGAACTTCGTCGATCCATGCAAGACGAGATCGGACAGCGATCGACTACTCCAGCCATCAATAGTCACCGTCGTAGACTACCACCGGCGCATAGCCATACCCCGCTTCGAACGGGTTACGAGACATCTGCCTGACCGGCGCCCCGTAGTAGTTCTCCTGCTCCCACGCTTTGTCCCGCGCTGTCTGGGCGGCGAAGCGGGCATTGCGGTCGCCGCTCCGCGCCGCGCGGACCGGCTGTGAGCGATGGAGGCCAGAGACGGTGGCGGCCGTGCTGCCCTCCACGTCGATGCGTGTGCGCCCGAGGCCCTGTTGCCGGACCAGAGCGAATAGGGTCGCGGCGTTGCGCGGAGAGAGGCGAACGCAGCCATGGGAGGCCAGGCGGCCGAGATGACGGGTCTGGTTGGTGGCGTGGATGGCGTGGCCGGCAGGTGTGAAGAAGATCGCGTGCGGCATCGGTGCATTGTCCCATTCGCGGGAGAAATGCGTCTTCTCCATCCGGAAAGCTTTGTAAGTGCCGTTCGGCGTGTCGTAGCGCGACAGCCCCGTCGAGACCGGCCAAACGTGCCGGATCTCGCCGTCGACGGCGACGCTCATGCGCTGCCTGTCCTTGTCGACCGAGACGCGTAGGTCGGCCAGGGATGCCGTCGCCGACGCCGCGACGGCAAGGCCCGAAAGAAGGACGGTGAGACAGCGGCGCATGATCGTCCTCATTGTGATGCACGGTACCATGCACCAGCGGGGGCGCGCTTCAACCGATGCGTTCTGCTTAAAGCCCGCTTCAGACCGCCACGCCGGAGCGGACATAGCCCCGTGAGATCAGGCGGCTCTTCTCGCAGACGCGGTGCTCCGCTTGGAGCAAATCCGACATGGCATCGGCGATGGCACAGCGCAGGGCGAGGTCGGCATTGCCTTGCGTTGTGCCGAGATAGGCCTGGTCTATCTCCTCGACCGGGCAGGAATGGCCCGGCACGACATCGGCCTCGTCCCAGTTCCTGTGCAACGTCTTCAGCATGGCTCGTCTCCGACTCGCGATGAGAACGAAGATAGAACATGCGACGACGGTTAACGAGACCTTACCGCGACTCATACAAGCCTGTGGATAGGGCGAGACTCAGCTGTGGATCACCTTTCCGTAGGCATCGAGCACGCTCTCGTGCATCATCTCGCTGAGAGTGGGGTGCGGGAAGACCGTGTGCATCAGGTCTTCCTCAGTGGTCTCGAGATTCATGGCGACGACGTAGCCCTGGATCAGCTCTGTGACTTCCGCACCCACCATGTGCGCGCCGAGTAGCTGGCCGGTCTTGGCGTCGAACACCGTCTTCACCAGGCCGTCCGGCTCGCCGAGCGCGATGGCTTTGCCGTTGCCGGCAAAGGGGAAGCGGCCGACCTTGACCGAGAAGCCCTGCTCCTTGGCCTTGGCCTCGGTGAGGCCCACAGAGGCGATCTGCGGCTGGCAATAGGTGCATCCGGGGATCTTGGCCTTGTCCATGGCGTGGGTGTGAAGCCCCTTGATCGTCTCCACGCAGAGCACGCCCTCGTGCTCCGCCTTGTGGGCCAGCATCGGCGGTCCGGCGACGTCGCCGATGGCGTAGACGCCCGGCACGTTGGTGCGACCGAGGCCGTCGGTGACGACGATGCCGCGCTCGATGCCGATGCCGAGCCTCTCCAGGCCGAGATTCTCGATGTTGCCGACGACGCCCACCGCCGAGATCAGCTTTTCCGCCGTCAGTTGCTGGCTCTCGCCATCTGTGGTCTCGATGGTGGCGGTGACGGAATCGGCCGATTTCTCAACCTTCGTCACCTTGGCGCCGGTGAGGATCTTGATACCCTGCTTCTCGAAGCGCTTGCGGGCGAGGCCGGCGATCTCGGCATCTTCCACTGGCAGGATCTGCGGCAGCAACTCGATCACCGTCACCTCCGTCCCCATGGTGCGATAGAACGAGGCGAACTCGATGCCGATGGCGCCCGAGCCCATGACGAGGAGCGACTTCGGCATCGTCTCAGGCACCATGGCTTCGTAATAGGTCCAGATCTGCCTCTTGTCCGGTTCGATGCCGGGGATCGCGCGGGGGCGGGCGCCCGTGGCAACGATGATGTGCTTGGCCGAATAGGAACCGGCGGCGAGCGCACCCTTCGGCGCGGGCCCGCGGCTCGTCTCCTTCACCGTGACCTTGCCGGGCTCGTTGCCCTTGGCCGCGGCCTCGATGGTGGCCTCTCCCCAGATCACGTCGACCTTGTTCTTCTTGAGCAGCATGCCGACGCCGCCATTGAGCCGGGTCGAGACGCCGCGCGAGCGCTTGACGATTGCCGAGGTGTCGAACCCGACCTTTTCGGCCGACAGGCCGTAATCGGAGGCGTGCTGCATGTAGTGGTAGATCTCGGCCGAGCGCAGCAGTGCCTTCGTCGGGATGCAGCCCCAGTTCAGGCAGATGCCGCCGAGATGCTCGCGGTCCACCACCGCGGTCTTGAACCCGAGTTGCGCCGCCCGGATCGCGGCCACGTAGCCCCCGGGGCCGGCGCCGATGACGAGGATGTCGTAGGTGTTGGACATGGCGCGCTCCTACTCCCCTCCCCCTTGTAGGGAGGGGCCGGGGGTGGGTGATTGCCGGGCTGGGGACGGGTCAGTGGATTCCGGTCACACCAGCATCCCCATCGGGTTCTCGATCAGGCTCTTGAAGGCCGAGATCAGTTCGGCGCCGAGCGCTCCGTCGAGGACGCGGTGGTCGCAGGAGAGGGTGGCGGTCATCACCTGGACCACCGCCGGGGCGCCGTCCTTTACCACCACGCGCTTCTCGCCGGCACCCACCGCCAGGATCGAGGATTGCGGCGGGTTGATCACTGCCGTGAAGTGCTTGATGCCGAACATGCCGAGGTTCGACACCGATGTGACGCCGCCCTGGTACTCCTCCGGCTTGAGCTTCTTGGCCCTCGCCCGGCCGGCGAAATCCTTCATCTCGTTGGAGATGGTGGACAGCGTCTTCTGGTCGGCCTTGCGGATCACGGGCGTGAACAACCCGCCGTCGATGGCGACAGCCACGCCGACCTCGGCATTGTTGAAGCGCAGGATCCGGTCCTCGGCCCAGACGGCGTTGGCGGCGGGCACCCGCATCAGCGCGAGGCCCATGGCCTTGATGACGAAGTCGTTCACCGAGAGCTTGAACAGCGGCTTGCCGTCCTTGGTGGTGCCCGCGCTCTTGTTGAGCTGCTCGCGCAGGGCCATCAGCGCGTCGAGCTCGCAATCGACGGTGAGGTAGAAGTGGGGGGCCACCTGCATCGCCTCGGTGAGGCGCTTGGCGATGGTCTTACGCATGCCGTCGAGGGGAACCTCCTCGAACGTGCCCTTCTGGTAGAAGCCGCGCACCTGATCGGTGGTGAGCCCCTGTGCGGCGGCCTTTGGTGCGGGCGCTGGCGCAGCGGGCGCCGGAGCGGGCGCCGGCGCTGCGGCGGGGTCGGTTGCCTTCGGTGCGCCGGCCTTGGCCGAACCGCTGGCGATGGCGGCGCGGACGTCGCGCTCGATCACGCGGCCATGCGGGCCGGAGCCCGAGACGGCCGACAGGTCGATGCCTTCGAGCTTGGCGATGCGGCGCGCCAGCGGCGAGGCGACGATGCGACCGCCCTGCCCGGCCTGGGGCGCGGGAGCGCCGTCCGGCTTGGCTCCGTCCGGCTTGGCTCCGTCCGGCGCCGCGTCGACTCGCGCGTAAGACTTATGGCCGTCGCCGGGAGTGGTGTTCAGTGCGGGCGTGTCGCTCTTCGGAGCGTCTGCCTTGGGAGCCTCCGCTTTTGCGCCGCCATCGCCCGAAGCCCCGACGGTCTTCGGGTCTTCACCCTCGGAGGCGATGATGGCGATGAGATCGTTCACCGGCACGTCGGCGGTGCCCTCTGCCACGACGATCTTGGCGAGGATGCCCTCGTCGATGGCCTCGACCTCCATCGTCGCCTTGTCGGTCTCGATCTCGGCCAGGACGTCGCCGGATTTGACCGCGTCACCCTCCTTCTTCAGCCATTTGGCGAGGTTGCCCTTCTCCATCGTCGGCGACAGGGCGGGCATCAGGACGTTGATGGGCATCGGTGTGAATCCTGATCGTCAGCGGATGGGCGTGGGCGGGGCAGTCAGTTAAGTGTGCCGCCGGGCGGCAAGTCGGGGTCGAAGCTCTCGGAATCGAGGCCGGCGCGGATGCGCTCGAACGCCTCTTCCTCCGACATCTCGGTCTCGAGCGCGTAGACCCGCGCTGCCTGACGGGCGAGATCGATGAGAAGACGGCCCCAGGTATAGGGATCGTCGAAGGAGCGGCGCAGGGCCACGCTCACAGCGCCGTCCACTACGCTGGCGCGCACGACCTCGATGCCGCCATTGTGCAGGGCGTCAGGGGGAGCGGAGAGTTCCTGGAACTTGTCGGTCATGGTGCTCAACTCCTCCGAGCCCGTACTCCGACCCGAGACCTCATCCTAAGGCGCCGGAGCGGAGGCCTCGAAGGAGCCCTCCAGTTCGAACTGCTGATACTTGAGCCCTCCTTCGGAGCCCTCGTATGCGGGCACCTCAGGATGAGGCTTTGGTTAGGACGATGGTCAGTCCGCGATCATCACAGGCTCACCGATAGCAGACGGCCTTCACCGCCTGGATCACCTCGGCGACGTTCGGCAAGGCAAGCTTCTCGAGATTGGCGGCGTAGGGCATCGGCACGTCCTTGCCGGTGACCCGCAGGACGGGAGCGTCGAGGAAGTCGAAGGCATCGGCCATCAGGCGGGCGATGATCTCGGCGCCGATTCCCGATTGCGGAAAACCCTCTTCCACCGTGACGCAGCGGCCGGTCTTCTTCACCGATTCTACGATCGTGTCGGTATCCATCGGGCGGATCGTGCGCAGGTCGATGACCTCCGCCTCGATGCCCTCGTCGGCCAAGGCCTGCGCCGCCTTCAGCGCGTAGGTCATGCCGATGGAGAACGAGACGATCGTCACGTCCTTGCCGGTGCGGTGGATGCGCGCCTTGCCGATGGGGAGCACGAAATCGTCGAGCTTCGGCACCGGGAAGCTCTGGCCGTAGAGGATCTCGTTCTCGAGGAAGATCACCGGGTTCGGGTCGCGGATCGCGGCCTTGAGTAGGCCTTTGGCGTCGGAGGCGGTGTAGGGGGCGATCACCTTGAGGCCCGGCACATTGGAATACCAAGCTGAGTAATCGTGGCTGTGCTGGGCGCCGACGCGCGCGGCGGCACCGTTGGGGCCGCGGAACACAATGGGACAGCCGAGCTGGCCGCCGGACATGTAGAGGGTCTTGGCCGCCGAATTGATGATATGGTCGATCGCCTGCATGGCGAAATTGAAGGTCATGAATTCGACGATGGGGCGCAGGCCGGTGAAGGCCGCGCCGGCCGCGATGCCCGCAAAGCCGTGCTCGGTGATCGGCGTGTCGACCACGCGGCGGGCACCGAATTCCTGCAGCAAGCCCTGGGTCACCTTATAGGCACCCTGGTACTCGGCGACTTCCTCGCCCATCACGAAGACGGAATCCTCGCGGCGCATCTCCTCGGCCATGGCGTCGCGGAGCGACTCGCGCACGGTCATGGTCACCATCTCGGTGCCGGGCGGGAACTCGTCCATCACCGGCGCGGGCGACTTGTTGGTGATGACGGCCGGAGCCGCCGGCGCGTTCGCCTTGTCGTCGCCGGACTTCGCCGTGGCGGCCGGTGCCGAGGCCTGGCCCTCGGCCTGCATCGTCGGGGTCGGGGCCGATTGCGCCGGGGCCGCGGCGTCCGGCTTCGAACCGCCACCCGCCGCCGCCGCGGCCACGTCCTCGCCCTCACCGGCGATGATGGCGATCGGCGTGTTGACCTTCACGCCCTCTGTGCCTTCCTCGATGAGGATCTTGGCGAGGATGCCCTCGTCGATGGCCTCGACCTCCATCGTCGCCTTGTCGGTCTCGATCTCGGCGAGGACATCGCCGGATTTGACCGGGTCGCCCTCCTTCTTGAGCCACTTGGCGAGCTTGCCTTCCTCCATCGTCGGAGACAGCGCGGGCATGAGGATGTCGGTCGCCATGAGGTTTCTGATCCGTAGGTTGGCGGGCGGCCTTCTGGAGAGGAAGCGGCGGCTTCTCGGTCCCTCGCTGCGGCTCTCCCCGTGCCGTCATGGCACGGGAGATGTCCCGTATGGGGGAGCGTCGCGAGGTTGGCCTTAAGCGCGGGCTTCCAGCAGGATGTCGGTCCAGAGCTCGGACGGATCCGGCTCGGGATCGTGCGTGGCGAACTCGGCCGCGTCGTTGACGGTCTCGCGGACCTTGGCATCCGTGGCCTTGAGGTCGGCTTCCGGCACTCCGTGCATCTCGATCAGGCGCTTGCGCACCATCTCGATCGGGTCGTGCTCGTCGCGCATCTTAGAGACCTCGTCCTTGGTCCGATACTTCGCCGGATCGGACATCGAGTGGCCGCGATAGCGGTAGGTCTGCATCTCGAGGATGTAGGGGCCCTGGCCGGAGCGGGCATGCTCCACCGCGCGGCTCGCCGCCTCGCGGACGGTGCGGACGTCCATGCCGTCCACCTGCTCGCCTGGGATGCCGAAGGAGATGCCGCGCTTTGAGAAATCCGTCTGCGCCGAGGCGCGGGCCACCGACGTGCCCATGGCATAGCGGTTGTTCTCGATCACGTAGACCACGGGCAGCTTCCACAGCTGAGCCATGTTGAAGCTTTCGTAGACTTGGCCTTGGTTGGCCGCGCCGTCGCCCATATAGGTAAGGCTGACTTTGCCGTTCTTCTTGTAGGCATCGGCAAAACCGAGGCCGGTGCCGAGCGAGACTTGTGCGCCGACGATGCCGTGGCCGCCGAAGAACTGCTTCTCCTTGGAGAACATGTGCATCGAGCCGCCCTTGCCGCGGGAATACCCGCCGCGCCGACCAGTCAGCTCGGCCATCACGCCCTTAGGGTCCATGCCGCAGGCGAGCATGTGGCCGTGGTCGCGGTATCCGGTGATGGTCTGGTCGCCCTCGACTGAGGCCATCTGCATACCGATGACGACAGCTTCCTGGCCGATATAGAGGTGGCAGAACCCGCCGATCAGACCCATACCGTAGAGCTGGCCCGCCTTCTCCTCGAAACGTCGGATCAGCAGCATCTCATGATAGGCGTGGAGGTCTTCTTCCCGCGTGAACTGAGGCGTGTTCGGTGCGGGAGCATGCGTCGGTGCGTCACCGGACACTGTTCCCAACTGAGCCAAACCTTTCGCCGAATCGGCTTTCGCCTGACCCGCTTCGTTGGCGGCATCCATCGGCTTTCCTCCCGTGAACGGCTTTTCTAAAACCGGTTCTAGGACAGGGTTTTGAGGAAAGCGAGGCCGTCCCGTCGACAGATCGGCTGAGTTGTCAGGAAGAAAAGTCTGGAAAACACGATCAGGGATTGATGATGACCAC
The DNA here is from genome assembly GCF_022179405.1 of Methylobacterium marchantiae. GTDB lineage: Bacteria > Pseudomonadota > Alphaproteobacteria > Rhizobiales > Beijerinckiaceae > Methylobacterium > Methylobacterium marchantiae. Next base: position 27,411 of record NZ_BPQT01000013.1, on the reverse strand, counting down.
ATCGTTCGCATGAACCCGGCCGAGCACCACGCGAGCGCGTTCTTCCAAGAGGTCGCGATCGATCTGTTCGCTGCGCAGAAGTGCCACCCGGTGCTCCCAGACTGCCCTGTCCGCTTTGGCAGTGGCGAGTTCCTGGTTCAAGCCGTAGGCCTGGATCTTGAGAGCGCGCTTGGCTTCGAGGCCACGGTTGCCGCTCTCAGCCTGATGCACAAAATAGCCGACCACGAGCGCGGACACGGCGTAGAGGCCGAGCGGCATGAGAACTGAACGGACGCGACGACGAACCACCATGGGGAGGACCATCGCGCCACAGGGTTAAGGATGTCTTTAGGATGATGCCGTCAGCCGCGATGCTTCATCAATGATGCGGTTCGATCTTGTCGATCTTGGCCTGTTCCGGCACGTGGCCGAAGCCGGATCGATCACCCACGGTGCAGCGCGGGCCAACTTGGCATTGGCCGCCGCATCGAGCCGGATCCGGGCAATGGAAGTCTCTCTCGGAGCAGCACTTCTTAGCCGAAGCCGGCAGGGTGTGCTTCTCACACCGGCCGGTCGCGCGCTCCTCGCCCATGCCCGTACGTTGCTGGAGGGAGTTGAGCGGATGCAGGGGGATCTTGCCGCCTATTCCGGCGGCGCGATCGGCCAGATTAAGGTGCTGTCGAACACCCATGCGCTCACCGAATTCCTACCGGAGGCGCTGAGCGCCTATCTCGCTCTGCACACCGGCGTCAGCGTCGATATCGTCGAGCGGACCTCCGACGAGATCGTCGGTCTCGTCGCGGAAGGCGCGGCCGACCTCGGCATCGTCTCCGGCACGGTGGATACCGGAACCTTGGAAACTCACCCGTTCCGCCAGGACCGGTTCGTGGCGGTGTTGCCTGCCGGACATCCGCTGGGTGCGCTCGAGGGCGTGCCCTTCGCCGAGGTCCTGGATTACGACCTCGTCGGCCTCGACAGGGCGAGCGCCATCACCCGTTTCCTCGCCGACAAGGCCATGCGCACCGGGCGGCCGCCCATGCGTCTGAGGGTTCAGCTGCGCGGCTTTGACGCCGTGTGCCGGCTTGTGGAATGCGGCGTCGGGCTCGGAATCGTGCCCGAGACGACGGCCCGTCGCGCCGCGCGCTCCATGGGACTCGACATCGTTCCGCTTCTCGACCCCTGGGCGGCGCGCGACCTCACCATCTGCCTGCGGTCCCTCGAAGGGCTGCCGATTTTCGCCCGCGAGTTCGTCGCTCATCTGCGCGAGGGCGGGACACGGCCCGGTTTAGGGCTCCCCTCCGGCGCCGGCCTTGGTTAAACACGGGCTCGGGGCACCGGATGGTCCGTGTCCGGCACATCGGTGAAGCAAGGATTGCCCGGCATCATGCAGGATTCGTCGCGATCCGCGCCCGACGTTCCGCTTGTCGATCCGGACGTCCATGTGGAGAGCTTCCGGCAGGCCCGGGAGGCACGCCGCCTCGAACTCGTGGAGGATTACGTCGAGCTGATCGCCGACCTCATCGGCGATGGCGGCGAGGCGCGGCAGGTGGACATCGCCGCGCGCCTGGGCGTCGCCCAGCCCACCGTGGCCAAGATGCTGAAGCGCCTGGCCGAGGACGGGCTCGTGCAGCAGCGTCCCTATCGCGGCGTCTTCCTCACCGAGAGCGGCCGCATGCTCGCCGTCCAGAGCCGCGAGCGCCACCGCATCGTCGAGCATTTCCTCTGCGCGCTGGGGGTCAGCGCCGAGACCGCGCGGCGCGATGCGGAGGGGATCGAGCACCATGTCAGCGCCGAAACGCTCGAAGCCTTCCGCGCCTTCACGGAACGCCAGGGCTGACGAAAGAGCGCCAAGGCGCGGTCCCCCGCGGGCTCCCGTCCCCCGCTTTTCACGGCTTGCGCACGGCGATATTTCGGGCGGATCGGCTGGTCGGAAATGACCGGATCGCGGCGCCTTCGGTGCGGGATTCCAGGGCTCCAGAACCCGGATCGCGGGCGGTTTCCGGTGATCGCGAGAGGGTGGTCCCGGCGGCATGGATGAACCCATCCGCCACGGAGAGATGCCCGGTCGCCACGCCGCGGATCATCTCCGGCGCATGGTGCCGGGCGGCACTGCCGTAGAGGGAGAGGCCCTTGCCGCCGGGAGACAGCAGCGTGCCGAGGATGCCTTCCGGCGGTTCGCCGGCTAGGCGTGTGCGGCTTCCGCCCCTGTCGAGGGCGGTGGCCGCCGCTTCGATCTCGCCCGCCGCGAGGAGCCGGCCGGCGCGGGTGATGCGCAACTCGTAGCCGTATCCTTCGGGGTTCCGGAACAGCCGGGTCAGGCCGAGCTGAAGCGATTCGCAGATCAGCAGGACATGGTCGCGGGCGTAGTCGTCGCTCGTCATCAGGGGCGACAGACCGTCCTGACCGGCCCTGGTGCAGGCGGCGATGTGCTGGAGGAGTTCGAGCTTCGTCGATTTTCGCCTGACGGCGAGGCCGCGTCCCACTCGTTCGGCTCCCGCGTCGCCTGGAAACGCGGGGCAGGCTAGGTGGCGGGCGTTTCGGCTCCGTTGCGAAACTCGCACGGATTTGAGGGTTCAGGTGGCAAGCTCACGCGGGCTATCGCGCATCGTTCGCATTGATTACGGCTGGAATGCGCGGGTGAATGATGCGATCCGCCGCTCTCGCATCGACACGTTCGAACGTACCGCCTCCGGTCTGCTCACCAAGCGAGCCAATTTGTACGGCGAGGCCATGCGGCTCCGTGACCGGATGGCGGAGATCGAGAACGAGACGGCGGCGATAGACCGCGTGCTGAAAAAGCTCGGCTACGAGGATGATCAAGATACCGCCATGCCTTGCCAGAAGTGCAAAGCTTTGTTCGGGCGGGCCGAACTAACCCGGGGCATCCTCGACACGCTTGGGGACGCTACAGGGCCAATGACGAGCCGGGAGGTGGCACAGTCCGTCTTGTCGCTGTCAGGGCATGATGCGCGGGACCGGGGGCTCATGACGGCTCACACGAGGCGCGCATCTAAGGCGCTTCGCCTGCTAAAAGAAGGCGGGACCATAGCGCAATCCAATGATGTACGAGGAAACGTCCTTTGGCGCGTGAGGAGGCAGTGAAAGAGTGATGAGGAGCGCGGTTTTCTCGCCATGCGGAGCTTATCGGTACCGGCTTGACCGCCACATCGACATGCTAGGTGGACCCACAATAGGATTTTGTCTGCATAATCCGAGCACGGCGTGTGCGGACAAGGACGACCCGACATCTCGGCGCGGCGTTGGTTTCGTCACCGCGTGGGGTGGGTCGCGATTAATCTACGTCAACCCTTGGGCCGGTTGTGCGACAAAGCCTTCAGATCTCTGGCTTATGGCTGACCCAGTCGGCCCGGAATGTGATGAGCACATTTTGTCTGCGTCAGCGGAATGCGTCGGGAGTGGCGGCTTCATGGTAGCGGCATGGGGAGCTGTGAATCCACCAGCCTCACATCGCTCCATGGCCAAGGAGCGAATCAAGCAGGTTGAAACACTGATACGCTCGACCGGCTGCGATCTGCGCGTTTTATCCATCAATCAAAACGGTTCGCCGAAACATCCTCTCTACGTGCGGGCTGACACCGTACCGGTTGTCTGGGAAGCGTCATCCAGGCAACAGTAGGCCGCAAGCCCCCCTCCATCCCTCGCCTTATCCACACCTCAAAGTCCGCCATAAGGCCCACATAGCGATTTGGCGCGTTATGCAGGTGCCCTGTGATGGCGATTCGGCGGGAGGGTTCCGTGCTTTCTTCGGCTGACGTTCTCGAAATGCAAAAAGAGCAATTTCGGCATGACAGACGCAACCACTGCGATATTTTAAGCCTTCATAAGAACGATAGGTTGAAGCATTACGGATTGCATTTTTGCAAATACGTGGGACGGCTCGCCCGTGGTTCTGAAGAGGAAAAATCTGTGACAAGAACGGTCGTTGACACCGTTCTTGTGAGCTTGAGTGCTGCCAATACACTTCATCAACGGCTTGATGCCGTGTCAGCAATTCCTACCTATCAGACTGCGCAAAAAGATATATTGCGCCCTTTTGCTGATGCCTCTGGTCGTTTTGCTGATGCATGTGAAAAAATCGATCACTTGGAAGAATTTGTAGGAATAGCTAAGAAGGCAAATGTAGATATCCTGCAATGGGCAATCGGCTATTCCTTCGACCTGAATATAAATATTTCGGTTGAATTGGCGGCTCGGCGCAAGATGCTTGCCGAAAGGCAATTTTACATTGCGGAGTAGAAGCGAGCATGGCTTTTTGGGCAAACGAAAGCTGGATTGCAGCGAGTGCCACTCATCAATATGTCTCAGGGTTTGACCCAAAAAATCTATCTGATGGAGCATATAAGCTTACGCTTGGTGGAGAAGCGATTGTATCTTCTGGATATTCTGAGAGCGGCTCTGAAGACGCGTACCGAGAAATATGCCAAGGCGGCGTTTTAAAACTTTTACCTGGCCAATTTGCCTATTTGATTACTGAAGAAAAGGTCTTTTTAACCACAGACATTATTGGCTTCATCAACGCAGCAACGGGCGTAAAGCTCAAAGGATTAGTAAACATATCTGGTTTCCATGTCGACGCTGGGTATGAAGGCAAACTTATATTTACTGTTTTTAATGCTGGGCCAACACCAATCAGTATTTTTAGGGGGCAGCCCCTCTTTAGATTTTGGATTAGTGACTTTCGTGGAACGGGAAGCAGCATAAAAACTGGGTACGATTCTATCCCTCGTGATTGGGCTGATCGTCTTCACGGAACATATCCATCGCCTTTCGCACTTTCTGCACGAATAATCGAGCTTGAGAAAAGCGTAGGCAAACTGGAGGGACAGAAAAACCAGTTTTTGATTTATGCTTTTATTATCGGTATTTTCCTCTTTCCATTTGTAGCAGGACTATATGCTTCGGTTTTTGCTCCCTGGTTCGGCGCGACGGTCAGCGAGCGTATCTTAGATACGGTGTTCAAGAGGACACCAACATCCGGATCGCCTCTGGCTAAAGAACCGCAGGAAGCCAAGCCTCCGCCTGCAGCTAGCGATCAACCGGCGACAAAAACGCCGCCCGCTGCCAATACCCCTTCCACTGGCGCGAAACCGGGTGAATGAGAGCCGCGTTCGTCGCCAATAGGTACTGGACACCGTTGCTCCTGCGACGGTGATCCTCACGCCAAGCCATCTCCCCAGCGTAGGCGCCGAAGTACGCGCCACTGATGCGGTGCGAACGCTCATCTCAGCGCGACGCAGCCGGGAGAAGAACGGTTCGGCTTGGTGGGTGCAGGCCTAGCCGTCGCTGTAGCTCTTCATGCATGCTCGGTAAGCGCGCTGCCTGATACCACAATTGTCACCGATCCCGCTCGCCCGCTCCCGCCGGATCGTCAGCCCGCCTACCACCCAGCGGGGCCGATCTCGCGCGCCGTTCCGCCATCCACCAGGATCTCCGCGGGGCGGGGATGGCCGAGGAAGCCGGTGGGACTGGCCGTCAGCGCGTAGGCGCCCGATTGCAGCACGGCGACGAGATCGCCGGCCGCGAGGTCGGGCAGCGGCGTGGCGCGGGCGAGCATGTCGAGGGGGGTGCAGAGCGGGCCGACCACGGCGCAGGGCGAGCGCGGCCCGCCCCGGTCCACCACGGCGGTGACGGGATAGTCGCGCTTGACCACCTGGCCGAGATTGCCCGAGGCGGCGAGATGGTGGTGCATGCCGCCGTCGGTGATGACGAAACGGCTGCCCCGCGACAGCTTCACCGCCCTCACCTTCGCCACGTAGAGGCCCGCGGGGCCGGCGAGGAACCGACCGGGTTCGAGGACGATCCGCGCCGTCGCGAGGCGCGGATCGGAGGCCACGCGGGCGATGAGCGCCGGCATGCCGGCGCGGATGGCGCCGAGGTCGAGGGCCGTGTCGCCGGAGAAGTAGGGGATGCCGAGACCGCCGCCGAGATCCACCGTCTCCAGGGGCCGCGCGATCCGGCCGGCGACCCGCTCGGCCAGGGACAGGCCGTAGGCCCATTGCGACAGGAGGGTCGCGGCAGCGAGCCCCTGCGTACCGGCGAAGAGGTGGATGCCGGAAAGCCGGAGGCGCGGCTCGGCCTCCACCGCATCGACGATGGCCTCGAGCTCCTCCTCGTCGAAGCCGAAGGGCGAGGGCTTGCCGCCCATCCGCATGGCGCCGCCCTGCGCGTCGGGCCCCGGATTGATCCGGATCGCCACCCGCTGGACGACGCCGTGGCGCCCGGCGGCCTCGGCCACGCGCGCCATCTCCTCGCTGTTTTCCAGATGGATCTCGCCGATCCCGCCGGCGACGGTGGCCTCGATGTCGAGGTCGCTCTTGCCCGGCCCGGCGAACAGGATGTGGCGCGGCTCGATGCCGGCCGCCCAGGACGCGGCGAATTCCGAGCCGGAGGCGATCTCGGCCCCCGCCCCCTCGTCGCGGAAGACGCGGATGATGGCGGGGACCGGGTTGGCCTTCACCGAGTAATCCACCACCGCGAAGCCTTCGACGGCTTGGGCGAGGTCGCGATAGGCGCGTCGGAACAGGTCGGCATCGTAGACGAAGAACGGCGTGCCGTAGGTCTCGGCGAGGCCGCGGAGATCGAGGCCGCTCACATGGAGCACGCCGTCGCACCGCGCAAAATTCGCCGCGACGAGGCGATCCGCGAGGCTTTCGCCGGCCGTGTCAGACATAGCTGGTCCGTTCCGCCACGAGGCGTTTGTAGTCGATCTTGCCGTTGGGCGTCGTCGGCAGGACCGGGACGGATTCGACGGCGCGCGGCACCATATGGGGGGCAAGCGTCAGGCGCACCGCCTGCAGCGCCTCCTGCGGGGCGGCTCCGCCCTCCGCCGGCACCGCCACGGCATGGATGCGCTGGCCGAGGCCGGCATCGGCCAGGCCGATGACCGCCACAGCCCGGAACGCGCCGGTCTCCATCAGCGCCTCCTCGACCTCGGTGGGGCTGACGCGGAACCCCGCGCTCTTGATCATCGCGTCCTCGCGGCCGAGGAAGCGGAAATAGCCGTCCTCGTCCTCCACCACGAGGTCGCCCGAGCGGCAGACGAGGACGTCGTCCTCCGGGAAGCGCGGATCGGGCACCAGGACGCGGTCGGTCTCCTCGGGCCGGTTCCAGTAGCCGAGGGACACGGTGGGGCCGCGATGGTGCAGGATGCCGGGCTCGCCGGGCCGCGTCCGGCGGCCCTCCGCCGTCACGGCGAAGATCTCGGTCTCCGGGATGGCGCGGCCCATGGAGCCCGGCCGCGCATCGATCTCGCCCGGAGGCAGGTAGGTGGAGCGGAAGGCCTCGGTGAGGCCGTACATCAGCACGATGTCGGTGTGCGGCAGAGCCTGGCGCAGGCGCGCCACGGTCTCCTGCGGCACCACGCCGCCGGAATTGGTGAGATAGCGCAGGCTGGAGAGATCGGCCTTCGCGAGCCGCGGTGCCGCCCGGGTCAGCAGGGTCCAGAGGGTCGGGACGCCGGCGAGCCCGGTGATCCCGTGCGTCTCGACGGCCCGCACCACCTCGTCGCCGAAGCGGAAATCGAGCAGGACGAGGCAGGCGCCCTGCTCGACGCTGGTGAGCAACTGGTTGAGGCCGTAATCGAACGAGAACGGCAGGACCGACAGGATGCGGTCCTCCGCCGTGATCGCGAGATAGCGGCGCACGATCCGGGTGCCGGCGAGGAGATTGGCGTGGCTCAGCATCACGCCCTTCGGCATCCCGGTAGAGCCGGACGTGTAGAGGATCGCGGCGAGGCCGGCCGGCGGCGGGGTGGCGGACTCCGGATTCAGCCGGACGATGAGCGGGGATTGTAGCGGGGGAGGGTCGATAGTGGCGAGGTCGAGGGGGGCGAGCAGGGTCGCGTCGGTGACGAGGAGCGTCGCGCCGCAATCGGTCAGGATATGCCGGACCTGACGCGGGCGCAGGCTCGGATGGATCGGCACGAACACCGCCCCGATCCGGCTGATGGCGAAGATCGCCACGCATTCGGCCAGGGATTTCGGCAGCAGGATCGCGATCCGGTCGCCGGACCCGGCGCCCTCGTCTCGCAACCGGCCCGCGAGCGCCTCCACCTCGGCCCGCAGCTCCCCATAGGTCAGCCGCCCGGTGCCGGCGACGATCGCCGTCCGCTCGGAGGCGCAGGCTGGCCCGTCGATCAGGTCGTGCAGCAAGGCGGGTGCCGGCATCGGCCTAGGGCCGTGCCCGGACCCGCTTGGCCTCGACGAAGGCGGCCAGGGCGTCGACGCTCTCGAAATGCGCGAGCTCGAACGCATCCTCCTCGATGTCGAAACCGAACTGGTCGCCGAGCTCCATCATCAGGTCGAGCACGCCGATGGAATCGAGGGCGTCGCTGGTGACGAGGGAGGTCGCGTCGGTCACCGCTCCCGGCGCGAGGCCGGGATTGCGGCCGGCGATGAAGGCGAGGATCGCCTCGCGCGCGGCGGCATGTGCCTCGACCGGCTTTGTCTCGACCACGTTCCGGTCCTCCCATCGGCCGTCCCGTCGACCGTCGCCGCCCATAGCGATGTCGGCAGGGCAAGTCCATGACGCGGGCCGGGAGGCCAGGGCTGTGACGTCGGGTCGACAGACCGGGAGCCGAAGAGTCGAAGACCTCCTCGGTCATTCCGGATTCCGGGCTCGCCTTCGGCGCCCCGAAATGACGGTGTCGGTTTTCTACATAGACATGAGTCCGGCACCCTATGATCGTCGATTGACGATTGCCAAGGGCCCGGCGCAAACCTAGCTTCGATGCGCGAACATCAAGCAGAACAGTGATTCTCCGGTCGCGAATACCGAAAGATCCTGCCTCTGCATTCGGGCAGAGGCTGTCATGACCAATGATACGATCCGGCGATCGGCGGCTGAATTTTTCGGAACATTCTGGCTCACCTTCGGAGGCTGCGGCGCGGCCGTCATCTCCGCGGCCTATCCCGAGCTCGGCATCGGCTTTCTCGGCGTGGCCTTCGCCTTCGGGCTGACGGTCCTGACCATGGCTTATGCGGTGGGGCACATTTCGGGCGGTCACTTCAACCCGGCCGTCACCCTCGGCCTGTGGTCCGCCGGCCGCTGCGCCGACCATCACGTCATTCCCTATGTGGTCGCGCAGGTCGTCGGGGCCGTGTTCGGCGCGGGCGTGCTCTACCTGATCGCTTCCGGCAAGGCCGGATGGGTGCCGGGCGGCTTCGCCTCGAACGGCTACGGCGCCCTCAGCCCCGGCAAGTACGGATTGCTCTCCTGCTTCCTGGTGGAGTGCCTCGCGACCTTTTTCTTCCTGTTCATCATCATCGGGACGACCTCGAAGGGGGCGGCCACCGGGTTCGCCGGCATACCCATCGGCTTCGCCCTGGTGCTGATCCACCTGATCTCGATCCCGATCACCAACACCTCGGTGAACCCGGCGCGCAGCACCGGCCCGGCCCTGTTCGCGGGCGCCGAGGCGGTGGGTCAGCTCTGGCTGTTCTGGCTGGCGCCGATCCTCGGTGCCGTCCTGGCGGGTGCCATGGCGCGCTGGCTCTACGGACCGGACACGATCGTCGAGACCACGATCGTGGAAAAGCGGTCGGTGGCGTAGGAGTCGAAGGAGGCCGGCCCTCGAGATCAGGCCGTCTCCGCTTCCGACCCGGCGACAGCGTCCTCCGGCATGGCCTCGCCGTCGGGGATCACGTCGACCTCGACCTTGAGCTTCTGCGGGCCGGAGGACGAGACGACGCCGTCGATGGGCGAGACATCGGTGTAGTCGCGCCCGCGCGCCACGACGATGTGGTCGTCGCAGGCGCCGATATTGTTGGTGGGATCGAGGCCGATCCAGCTCTCCCCGCACCAGACCGAGACCCAGGCATGGCTGGCATCGGCGCCCCGGAGGCGCGGCCGTCCGGCGGGCGGGATGGTGCGGATGTAGCCGCTGACATAGGCGGCCGGCAGGCCGAGCCCGCGAAGGCCGGCGATCATGATATGGGCGAAGTCCTGGCACACCCCCGCCCTGAGCGAGAAAGCCTTGGCGAGGGGGGTGTGGACGTCGGTGGCCTTCGCGTCGAATTTGAAGTCGGTGCGGATGCGCCGCATCAGGTCGACGGCACCGCCATAGGCGCTGCGGCCAGGCGTGAAGCTCCGGCGGGCATAGTCGGTCACGTCCGGGTCGAGGGGAACCCGGACGCTCGGGAACATGAAATGGACGGGGGCGTCGGGCGCCATCGACCGGCCCGTGAGCGCCGTATCGCGCACACTCTCCCAGGCCGGGCCGGATTCCGCCGGGGGAAGCGGCGGGCGCTCCACCGCGACCCGCGACAGCGCCTCGACCCGCAATTCGCTGTGCGGCGTGTCGATCAGGAACGACACCACGTCGAGGCCGAAATAATCGCGCCGCACCGTGCGGGTCCGCGGCGTCGGCGAGATGGTCAACTCGCTCGACAGCACGCTCTGCCCCTCCCCGTCCCGCGGCTGCAGCCGCAGGGAGCAGCGGGCGAAGCGGACGGGCTTGCCGTAGCGGTAGGTGGTGAGGTGGCGCAGCGTATAGATCACGCGAGACCCACCAGCTTCTGCGGTCGCATGGCGTGCGGGCCGTTGGGGAAGTAGCGGGTGACGATCGCGTCGGCGAGGCCCTCGAAGGCGTTCTCGAGACGGGCCACGGCGGCGCCGTCGAAGTCGGAGGCCTCGCCCGTGGTGATCTCTCCCGCGAGCTTCTGGGCGAGGCGCAATTGCGCCTCGGGCAGGCCGTCCACCCGCAGGGCGGGCAGGTCGGCGAGGTGCCGGCAGATCGCATCGATCTGGAAGGCGACGGAGCGCGGGTTGAACGGATCGAGCAGGACCATGTCGCGCACCGGGTCGATCGCCACGCCCTGCATGTAGCGCGCGCCGAAGGAGACGTGCGAATCGCAGAGCGACAGCATGACGCCGAGATCCTCGGCCGTCGCCTCGTCCCCGGCGAAGCTGGCGGCGAAGGAGCAGGTGTTGATCGCCCGCTCGATGCGGCGGCCGAGATCGACGAAGTGCCAGCCCGCGGTGCGGTTCATGTTCTCCTGGGCGAGGCCGGCCAGGGCGGCGATGTGGCTCAACGCCCGCTCTGCCAGGCCGAGGAGCTGCGCTTCCGCGAGTTCCTTCGCATCGTCGAGGTCGAGGAGGTCCTTCAGGTCGGCGAGGACGCGCCAGGCCTCGCTGGACAGTCGCTCGCGCAGGGAGGCCGCGTTGTGGCGCGCCGACAGGCTGTGGGAGAGCGCCGAGCCGTAGGTGTCGCGGCCGCCGAGCGCCTCCTGGGCGAGCTTCGCCGTCGGCAGGTCCGGCGCTTCGATGGCGCCCCATTCGTCGAGGAGCGCGCGGATGCGCAGGGCCGTCGGCGCGGTCTCCGCGCCGGCCATGTCGGCGATTACGGCGTTGCCGACGCTGCCGAGATGGGCGATGACGAGGCGGATCACCGCCTCCGCCCGCTCCACGTAGCGGCCGAACCAGAACAGGCTGTCGGCCGCCCGCGACGGCAGGTGCCCGGCGATGCGGCGGACGCGGGACGCGCCCTGCTGCATCAGCGAGACCGGCTCCACCGGACCGTCCGACAGCACCCAGACATCGGCCGACTTGATGCCCGCCCGCATCTCGATCGGGTCGACGTCGGGGCGCTCGGAGATGCGGCAGAAGCCGCCGGGCATGACCCGCCAGCCCTCCGGGGTCGCCGCCGCGAAGACGCGCAGGACGAAGGGACGCGGCACGAGGCGCATTCCCTCGGGGTCGCGCTCCCAGCCCGGCATGGTCGAGAGCGGCGCCTGTTCCTGGGCGACGTAGTCGAACGGCCGGTCGCGCAGGGCCGCCAGGACGCGGTCGCGCTCGGCGCCGATCGCGTGCGGCCCGAGGATGGCGTCGCGCCCCATGCCCTTGGTCGGCGTCGCCACCGGACGCAGGGTCATGCCGTCGAGGTCGTCGCGGATATGGGCGAGGGAATCGGGGTCGCCGCACCACCAGCTCTTCGGCCCTTCGAGAGCGAGATCGGTGCCGAGAAAATAGCGGGCGATGCGCGGCAGGTAGGCGGCGAGCGCCCCCGATTCGAGGATGCCGGTGCCGGGCATGTTGCCCATGACGAGGCTGCCGTTGCGCAGGGCGTCCAGCACCCCGGAGATCCCGAGGCGCGAGGCCGGGTTCAGCTCGAGCGGGTCGACATAGTCGGAATCGATGCGCCGCCACAGCACGTCGGTGCGCTTCAGCCCGGCGACGGTGCGCACGTGGAGCGCGCCGTCCTGCATCACGAGGTCGTCGCCCTCGACGAGAAGCAGGCCGAGATAGCGCGCCAAAGCCGCCTGCTCGACATAGGTCGAACTCAGGGGGCCGGAAGTGAGCAGGCCGATGCGCGGGTCGCTGCGCTGCGCGCCCATGACCAGACCGTCGCGGAAAGCCTGGAAGAACGGGGCGAGGCGCTCCACGTGGAGATCGGCATAAAGGTCCGGGAAGGCGCGGGTGAGCACCATCCGGTTCTCCAGCGCGTAGCCGGGTCCGGAGGGCGCCTGCGTCCTGTCGGCCAGGACGCGCCAGCGCCCGTCGGGGCCCCGGCCGATATCGGCGGCGTAGAGCTTGAGCCAGCGCCCGCCGGGGGGCTTCACCCCCGAGAGCGGACGCAGGAATTCAGGGCTCCCGGCCACCAGGGCCGCGGGCAGCACGCCTTCCGACACCATCCGGCCGTCGCCGTAGATGTCGGAGACGATGGATTCCATCAATCCGGCGCGCTGGACGATGCCGGCGCTGAGCGCCCGCCACTCGGCGCTCTCGATCACCAGGGGCAGGGAACTCAGCGGCCAGGCATGTTCGCGCTGGTCGCCGTAGATCCGGTAGGAGATGCCGGTGTCGCGGATATGCCGTTCGGCCGAGGCGAAACGGGTGGTGATCTCGGTTCCGCTGAGGGTCCCGAGCCTGTCGAGGAGGCGCGGCCACGCACCGCGACGCGTGCCCCCTGCCCCGGCGAACTCGTCCGGGATGCCCGGCCGAGGCTGGTAGTCCGAGGTCCAGCGCGCGAGACGCGTCGCCAAACCTCCGGCATGCGCCTCGGCCAGATCGGTCATTTGGGCGCGGGCGTCCTGAGGTCGAGGGTCAGCGGGAACTCGCGGCTGATCTCCTCCACCGGCATCTCGACCTTGCCCGGGGTGTGGCCATGGGCCTGGAAGCGCGCGAGACGACGCCCCTCGGCCTCGTAGGTGTTCACCGGGAAGGTCTCGTAGTTGCGGCCGCCGGGATGGCTGACATGGTAGCGGCAGCCGCCGAGCGAGCGTCCGCTCCACGCATCGAGGATGTCGATGGTGAGGGGCGAATGCGCGGGAATCGTCGGGTGCATCGACGAGGCCGGCTGCCACGCCTTGAAGCGCAGGCCCGCCACCGCCTCGCCGGCCGTGCCGGTGCTCGTCATCGGCAGGCGCCGGCCGTTGCAGCTGATGATGTGGCGGCCGGGGACGAAGCCCTCGACCTTGACCTGCAGACGCTCCACCGAGCTGTCCACGTACCGCACCGTGCCACCGATCGACCCCTCTTCGCCCAGCACGTGCCAAGGCTCCAATGCCTGCCGCAGTTCCATCCTGACGCCGCCCTGCTCCACCGTCCCGAAGACGGGGAAGCGGAACTCGTACTGCGCCTGGAAGGCCGCCGGATCGAAATCGTAGCCTGCCGCGCGGAGGTCTTCCAGAACTCCGAGGAAGTCCGTCCAGAGGAAGTGAGGCAGCATGAAGCGATCGTGGAGGCCCGTGCCCCAACGGACACAGCCGCCTTCCTGCGGTTCGCGCCAGGCCCAGGCCACGATGGCCCGCAGCAGCAATTGCTGGGCGAGGCTCATGCGCGGGTCCGGCGGCATCTCGAAGGAGCGGAACTCCAGCAGGCCGAGGCGGCCGGTGGGTCCGTCCGGCGAGTAGAGCTTGTCGATGCAGATCTCGGCCCGGTGGGTGTTGCCGGTCACGTCGACGAGGATGTTGCGGAAGATCCGGTCCACCAGCCAGCGCGGGATGTTGGGCTCGTCGGGCTTGGGCACCTGCGCCAGGGCGATCTCGAGCTCGTAGAGCCCGTCGTGCCGGGCCTCGTCCATGCGCGGCGCCTGGCTCGTCGGGCCGATATAGAGGCCGGCGAATAGGTAGGACAGCGAGGGGTGGCGCTGCCAGTAGAGCACGAGGCTCTTCAGCAGGTCCGGACGGCGCAGGAACGGCGAATCGTTGGGCGTCGCGCCGCCGAGGACCACGTGGTTGCCGCCCCCGGTGCCGGTATGGCGCCCGTCGGTCATGAACTTCTGCGCGCCGAGGCGGATCTGGCGGGCATCCTCGTAGAGCTCGGAGGTGATGGTGACGGCCTCGCGCCAGGAGGTCGCGGGATGCACGTTCACCTCGATCACGCCGGGATCGGGCGTGACCTTGATGACGTTGAGGCGCGCATCGTAGGGCGGCTCGTAGCCCTCGATATGCAGGGGCTGCTTCAGCTCGGCGGCGACGATCTCGAGATGGCCGAGCAGTTCGAGATATTCGTCCACCCGCTGCAGCGGCGGCATGAACACCCGCAGCACCCCGTCCCGCGGCTCCACCGCGAGGGCCGTGCGCACGGCGACGCCGGTGACGCCGGACCCGTTCGCGGTCTTCGTGCCGGGATGGCCTTCGGGAAGCGCTCCGCGCTCCTCCAGCGGGTCCTGCGGCTGGTAATAGGGATAGTGCTCGGGCGGCACGTAGGGCAGCGAGCTCAGGGGCAGGCGATAGCCCACCGGTGAATCGCCCGGCGTCAGGAAGGCGTGTTCCCGGCGGAACTGCCAGAGTTCCGAGATCCAGCGGCGGTCGTCGGGATCGTCCCTGCCGAGAGGCAGGCTAGCCAGCGGCAGGGCGTAGCCGGCGGGCTCGCCGAGGCCGCGCTCGAAGACCCGCGCGATGCGGGCGTTGGTCTCCGGGTTCGGGAGCTTGGCGTCCGAGGTGGTGACGTTGATGGGCAGTTCGTCCCGCTTCTCCTGCCAGTAGATCGGGTCCTCGAAGGCGGGGAACACGTAGGAATCGAGGCCGAGGCGCCGGGCCACGCCGTCGATCAGCGCCTTCGCCTTGGTGGCATTGGCGTCGCGCGGCCCGTCCTCGGCGGCGACGAGATCGGCATTGCTCCAGATCGGCTTGCCGTCCCGGCGCCAGTACAGGGCAAAGGCCCAGCGCGGCAGGCTCTCGCCCGGATACCACTTGCCCTGGCCGTAATGCAGCATCCCCCCCGGCGCGAAGCGGGTGCGCAGGCGGCGGATGAGCTTGTCGGCGAGGCCGCGCTTGGTCGGCCCCACGGCGGCGGCGTTCCATTCGGCGGATTCGAAATCGTCGATGGAGACGAAGGTCGGCTCGCCGCCCATGGTCAGGCGCACGTCCTGCTCGGTAAGATCGACGTCGATCCGCTCGCCGAGGGCATCCATCCTCGCCCAGACCTCTTCGGAGAAGGGCTTGGTGATGCGCGGGGCTTCCGCCACGCGGGTCACCGTCATCTCGAAGCCGAACTCGACCTGCGCCGGCTCGGCGAGGCCGGAGATCGGGGCGGCCGACTGGTAATGCGGGGTCGCGGCGAGCGGGATGTGGCCCTCGCCGCAGAGGAGGCCGGAGGTGGCGTCGAGGCCGATCCAGCCGGCGCCCGGCAGATAGACCTCGGCCCAGGCATGCAGGTCGGTGAAGTCCGTGGAGGTGCCGGCCGGGCCGTCCACCGCCGTCGTGTCGGGAATGAGCTGGATCAGGTAGCCGGATACGAACCGCGCGGCGAGACCGATGCGGCGCAGCACCTGGACGAGGAGCCACGCGGAATCGCGGCACGACCCGCTCTTGAGGGTCAGCGTCTCCGCCGGCGTCTGGACGCCCGGCTCCATCCGCACGCCGTAGGTGATCTCGGAGGCGATCATGGCGTTGAGCGCCACGAGGAACAGCACCGTGTTGGTCTCGGCCGGCAGCCGCTCCAGGAGCGCGTCGATCTCCGGACCCATGGCATCGTCGGTGACGAGGTAGGGCTTGAGCTCCGCCGTCAGGTCGCTCTCGTAGGCGAAGCCGCGGGTCTGGGCGTAATCCTCGACGAAGAAGTCGAACGGGTTGATCACCGCCATCTCGGCGGTGAGATCGACCTCGATCTTCAGCTCGGTGGTCCGCTCGGGGAAGACCAGCCTGGCGAGCCAGTTCCCGTTCGGGTCCTGCTGCCAGTTGATGAAGTGGTTCTCCGGCAGCACCTTCAGGGAATAGGCCGGCACGGACGAGCGCGTATGCGGCGCCGGGCGCAGGCGGATCACCTGCGGCCCGAGCTGGATCGGCCTGTCGTACTTGTAATGGGTGACGTGGTGCAGGGCGGCTTTGATGGACACGGGGACTCCCGCTGGTTCAGACATGGTGCCGGGCGCGCGGGGAACGCGCGCCGGCGGCGGGAAGCCGGGGCGCATCGCCGTGGCGCTCCTCGGCTGTCATCGGCGTTTTGAGGCCGAATGACCATAGGCTGGGAACGCCACCGACGGCAGTCGAATTCGGTGCTAGTCTACAGCGGCGTCGCCCGGCCGGGCGATGGGAGGTGAAGACGTTCATCGCGTGACGAGATTGGCCCTGGCAATTCAGACATACGGCGTGGCGATGCGGCCCGTCACCGGGGACGAAGCAAATTCCATGCATCGTGCCGCGGGGCGTCGCCGTCCTGCGCCCTCATGCGCGGAACCGACCCTCGCGGATCCGCATCCGACGGGCCTGCGCGCTCGATGAAGATCTTCCAGTGCCAGGCCTGCGACGAGCCGGTGAGCTTCGAGAGCACGCAATGCGAGAGCTGCCAGCGGCGGCTCGGCTATGTCTGCGCCTCCCACGAGATGTCGGCGCTCGAACCGTCGGGGCCGGTCTGGCACGCCTATGCCGATCCGGGCCGGAAATACCGCTTCTGCGCGAATGCGGATTTCAGCGCCTGCAACTGGCTCGTGCCGGAGGACAGCCCCGACCGCTACTGTACCTCCTGCCGGCACAACCGGGTGGTGCCGGACCTGACGCTGGGCTGGAACCTGACGCGCTGGCGCCAGATCGAGGCGGCCAAGCACAGGCTGTTCTATTCGCTGCTGCGCCTCGACCTGCCCCTGATGACGCGGGACGAGAACCCGGCCACGGGCCTCGCCTTCGATTTCCTGGTCGACCCGGCGGAGAGCTACAGCGTCGGGCCGCCCGTGCTCACCGGGCACCGCAGCGGCCTCATCACCCTGAACATCGCCGAGGCCGACGATGTGGAGCGCGAGCGCCGCAGGACGCTGTTCGGTGAATATTACCGCACGCTCCTCGGGCATTTCCGCCACGAGATCGGGCATTATTTCTGGAACGTGCTGGTGCGCTACGACCAGAGCATCTGGGCGTTCCGTGAGCTGTTCGGCGACGAGCGCGCCAATTACAGCGGCGCCCTGCAGCGCTACTACGCCCGGGGCGCCCCGCCGGACTGGCAGGAATCCTATGTCAGCGCCTACGCCACCAGCCATCCCTGGGAGGATTTCGCCGAGACCTGGGCGCATTACCTCCACATCGTCGACACGGTGGAGACGGCGAGCACCTTCGAGCTGCACGTGCGGCCGCTCCTGCGCAACCGGGCGCCGGAGCCGGTGGTGATCGACTTCGATCCCTACCAGACCCCCGACCTCGACCGGCTGGTCTCCGCCTGGCTGCCGCTGACCTATGCGGTGAATTCCCTGAGCCGGAGCATGGGGCAGCCGGCGCTCTACCCGTTCAAGCTGACGCCGGCCGTGATCGCCAAGCTCGCCTTCGTCCACGACCGGGTCGATACCGTGCGGTCGGCGACCGGCCACCAGCCCGAGTCGGACATGCTGAAGGCCGTGATCACCGGATTGCGCCAGCGCGTAGCGCCGCCGAACGCCTGAGCCCTCCTCCGCCCCGACGCAATTTCATTGTCCGGGCGCGGCATCCGCCTCGGGGAGCGGGCGCGGGCGTCCTTCGTCGTCGATCGCGACGAAGGTGAAGGTCGCCTCGGTCACCTTCTCGCGCAGCTTGGTGCGGAAGCGCCGGGCCCAGGCCTCGACCTGGATCTTCATGGAGGTGCGGCCGACGCCCTCCACCCTGGTATAGACGCAGAGCACGTCGCCGACGCGGACCGGGCGGATGAAGGTCATCGCGTCGACCGCCACCGTGACCACGCGGCCCTGCGCCCGGTCGACGCCGGCGATGCCGCCCGCCTGGTCCATCTGCGACATCACCCAGCCGCCGAAGATGTCGCCGTTGGCGTTGGTGTCGGCCGGCATCGCGATGGTGCGCACGGTGAGGTCGCCGCGCGGCTCGCTGGTCTCGCCCATTCCGCTCTCCACCCGTCGTCACGCAGAGCCTTCATTGATTCGAGGCTCCGCTTGGTCTCCTGCATCGGCCGACAGCCGGCATCAGGTCAAGAAAAAGCCCGGCCGCCCCGAAAGGGGCGACCGGGCCGCGGCAGATACCGGCGCTAAGCAGGTTCGCGTCGGCAAGCCCACGCTTCACGCTGCTCAGCCCTTGGTGTGTCGCAGGTTTTTGTCGCAGAACCGGTGACCGCTTCTGCGAACCTGCTTAGGGGCTCAGTAGTAGAACCGGCGCGGACCGTAGAACCGACGCGGGCCGTAATACGGACGGCGGTAGAACGGACGCGGCGCGAAATACGGGCGACGGTAAAACGGACGGCGGTAGTAGGGCCGCGGGTAGAAGCGGCGGCGGTAATAGTACTGGGCCTTCTCGGCGACGGCCGGTGCGGCCTCGCTCTGAAGGGCGGGGACCGGACCGATGGGCGCGGCCGACGCGCCCTGCGGTGCAAGGGCGGCGAAGCCCAGGGCCAGCAGCGCGGCCAGCAGGAGTTTCCTCAGCACGTTCATGACTCCTCGGGTGATCGAGCGACGGTGTCGATGGGGCCGCACGCATCCGAATGCGTGGGCGACCGACACGCAAACGCACGATCCCTGCAAAGCGTTTCACGCGCTCTACCGTTACGCTTAACGACCGATCTCCGAGGGCTTGCCGGGCGAGCCCGGTCAGGCGATCTTGAGGGTCATGTCGACGATGCTGGCCTCGGCCGAGCCCTTCACCAGGGCGATGCCGCGCTCGCAATCCTCGCGCCGGGCATAGCCCTCGCCCGAATCGGCGATGACGTTCCCGTTCGTGACCCTGAGGCGCCAGCGCCATTCGCCACCGGAATCCCGATACAGCTCGAAACGCATGTCCCGTCTCCCTCGCGGCGAAGGCCGCAGGATTGTCAGATGGCGCGACATTTGGGCTCGACAATGCCCCGCGCCACCTCTCCGGTGTTCATCGAACGCAAAAACGCCGGCCCGGCGGAACCGGGGCGGCGTCGATGCGATCGAAACGAGGGTGAGCGGATCAGGAACGCGGGAAGCGGTCGAGCCAGCCGATGGCGCGGCCTTCCCCGGCGGCATTGCCGCCACCGCCGCCGCGCGAGCGCTCGCCCTGGCGTGCGGGACGGGCATCGCCGCGCTGGTCGGGACGGGCCTGACGGTTCTGGCCGTCGGCCGGACGCTCGCCGCGCCCTTCCTGGGGACGACCCGAACGGGCCGGCGCACCGGGCTGGCCGCCACGGCTCTCGCCGCCACGGCCGCCGCCGGGACGACCACCGAAGCCGCCGGGACGACCGCCGCCGGGGCGCTGGCCCTGGCGCTGGCCGGGACGCTGGCCCTGGGGTGCCGGACGGCGCTCCTCGGCCTGTGCGGCCTCGGCGGCTTCCTGCCGGCTCGGGGGGCTGAAGCCCTCGGGGAAGCTGCCCACGGGGATCTTCTGGCGCGTGGTGCGCTCGATGTCCCGCAGGTAGGCCTTCTCCTCGTCGTTGCAGAACGAGATCGCGAGACCGTTCGCTCCGGCGCGCGCGGTGCGGCCGATGCGGTGGACGTAGCTCTCGGGCACGTTGGGCAGGTCGTAGTTGATGACGTGGCTCACCGCCTCGACATCGATACCGCGGGCGGCGATGTCGGTGGCCACCAGCACCCGGCACGACCCGTCCTTGAAGGCGGCGAGCGCCCGCTCGCGCTGCGGCTGGGACTTGTTGCCGTGGATGGCGGAGGCGTTGATCCCGACCTTCTCCAGGCCGCGCACGACGCGGTCGGCGCCATGCTTGGTCCGCGTGAAGACGAGCACGCGCTCGATCTTCGGATCGCGCAGGATGTGGTTCAGCAGGGCCTGCTTCGCGCCGGTATGGGCGAAGATGACCTCCTGGGTCACGCGCTCGGCGGTGGTCGCCACCGGCGTGACGGCGACCTGCACCGGATCGCGGAGGTACTGGTCGGCGAGGCCGGCGATGTTCTTCGGCATGGTCGCCGAGAAGAACAGGCTCTGGCGCTCCTTCGGCAGCATCTTCACGATGCGCTTGAGGGCGTGGATGAAGCCGAGGTCGAGCATCTGGTCGGCTTCGTCGAGGACGAGGATCTCGACGGCCTCGAGGGTCAGCGAGCGGCGCTCGATGAGGTCCATGAGGCGGCCGGGCGTGGCGACGAGGATGTCGACGCCGTTGGCGAGCGCCTTCTCCTGGCGGGAGATCGTGACGCCGCCGAACACCACGGTGTTGGTGAAGGACAGGTGCTTGCCGTAATCCGAGAAGCTCTCGGCGATCTGGTTGGCGAGCTCGCGGGTGGGCGAGAGCACGAGGACGCGGCAGCCGCGGCGGATCGCCTTGCGCGGATTCTGGGCTAGGCGGTGCAGGATCGGCAGCGCGAAGGCCGCGGTCTTACCGGTGCCGGTCTGGGCGATGCCGCAGAGGTCGCGGCCTTCCATGGCGGGGCGGATGGCCTGGGCCTGGATCGGGGTCGGAATCTTGTAGCCGGCCTCATCCAGGGCGCGCAGCACGGGCTGAGCGAGGCCGAAATCGGTGAATTGGGTCAAGGGTAGACTTTCAGGCAGCGGGACCGGCCGGACACCATCGGAAACGATGGTCGTCATGTGGTAAGGTCTGGTCCGTTGAGCTGGAGGTCGCCCGCGTGATGGGGCGATCCGGGTGCATGCACGTTGAAGAGAGGGGCTCAGGTCGCTTGGGTCGCGCTGACGCGCAATCGGCGATCCGTCACGCAGCCCTCTCAAGCGAACCTGTCACGGCCGCTGACGCTGCAACTGCGATATGCGCTTTCGCGCCTGCGAAGTCAATCTCACCGCCGAGCCATACGCTGAGCGCGTGGACGCACCCCGCTACCAGCCGAACCGCGCCATCTGGGCGAGCTTGGCCTGGACCGCCTTGTCGTCGCGGCCGAGGGAGGCGAAGCTCTGCGACAGGCCGTAGCAGGTGCCGCAGAACGTGAGCTGCAGCAGCGGCATCGTCTCCGCCCTGAATCGGGAGACCGAGCCGATCAGGCAGGTGATCACCACCTCGTCCTCGGGGCTGCCGATGCAATCGCCGCGCGGGCTGCCGAACAGGGCGCGATTCGGATAGGCCAGGGCGATGGTCGTGCCGCCCCGCCGATCCGGCGCCGGCGGCAGGGTGTAGCTGCGCACGAACAGGCCCGCGAGCAGGAGCATCAGGCCGAGGCCGCCGAGGAGCCGCATGGTCAGGCGCTCTCGTCGAAGCGGGTCCGGTGGAACACCTCCGTCCCGGCCCCGTCGATGACCCGCACCGCCTCGGCCGGTCCGCCGGAGCGCTGCGGCGCCCGGGCCCGCGCGAACATCAGAAGCGCGCGTTCCGTCGCGCTCTCGGCCCCGCTGGCGCGGATCGACAGGCGCTGGCGGATGCGATCCTCGCCCTCGTCCTCGGAGCCGAGGATCTCGATGTGGAACGTCTCGCGCGGGGTCACGATCGGGCCGGCTCCGGACGCGGTCTATGGTGATGGCTGATCATTCCGGAGAGCTTTCGCCTCAACGCGCCGCGTGTGCAAGGTCGCGACTGTGCAAGCCGGGGGCGGATGTGATTGAGTGGCGCCGATCTTCTTCAACGGACAGAGCAGACATGGCGTCTTCGCATTTCGTCACGACCGACTGGCTCAAGGAGCGCCTCGGCGCACCCGGCATCATCGTGCTCGATGCGTCGTGGTACCTGCCCGCCCAGGGGCGCGATGCCGCAGCCGAATACGAGGCAGCCCATATCCCCGGCGCGATCCGCTTCGACATCGATGCCATGAGCGACGAGACCTCGTCCCTGCCGCACATGCTGCCGCGGCCGGAGGTGTTCGCCTCGCGCATGCGCAACCTCGGCATCGGCGACGGCATGCACATCATCGTCTATGACGGGATGGGCCTGTTCTCCGCGCCGCGGGTCTGGTGGATGCTGCGCACCTTCGGCGTGCGCGACGTCCAGATCCTCGAAGGCGGTTTTCCGGCCTGGCTCGCCTCGGGCGGCCGGACGGAGGACGGTGACGGCCCCCAGCGCGACCGGCGCCACTTCTCGGCCCGCCTCGACAACGGCGCCGTGGCCGATGCCGGCGACGTCGCCCGCGCCCTGGAGAGCGGTTCGGCCCAGGTCGTGGATGCCCGCTCCGCCCCGCGTTTCCGCGGCGAAGAGGCCGAACCGCGTCCCGGCGTCCGCCCCGGCCACATGCCCGGTGCGCGCAACGTCCATTATTCGGCGCTTCAGACCGATGGCCGCCTCAAGGATGCGGATGCCCTGCGCAAGGTCTTCGCCGATGCCGGCGTCGATCCGAGCCGGCCCGTCGTCACCACCTGCGGTTCCGGCGTGACCGCGGCCATCGTCTCGCTCGCCCTGGAGACCCTCGGGCATCCGGCCAAGGCCCTCTACGACGGCTCCTGGTCCGAATGGGGTGTCGACCTCGCGCGTCCCGTCGCCACCGGGCCGGCCTGAGGCGGTCAAAGACCGAGCCCGCACGCGCGTGGCCCCTCATCGATCGAGCGTCGCGGCTCCGTCTCCCGATGCGGCGCCGGCGCGGCAGCGCTCCGACGGGCGCGTCGGCGTGCGCGTCGTCCGCCACGGGGCCGGCACCCATATCGCCGACCTGTCCGAGGCCGGACCGCTGCGCCTGCGGCTTCCGCGCCATGGCGCGGGCCCCTGCGAGGCGGTCCTCCTCAACACGGCGGGCGGCATCGCCTGCGGCGACCGGTTTCAGGTGGAAGCGATCGTCGATGCGGCGGCGCATCTCGTCGTGACGACCACCGCCGCCGAGAAGATCTACAAATCCGACGGCCCGTCGAGCCACGTCGGCACGCGGGCGACCCTCGCCGAGGGCGCCCGCCTCGACTGGCTGCCCCAGGAGACCATCCTGTTCGACCGGGCTCGGCTGGAACGGCGCTTCGAGGCGGATCTCGCCGCGGATGCGCGGCTGCTCGCTTTCGAGGCAATCGTCTTCGGGCGCACGGCCCGCGACGAGCGCCTGGAATCCGGCCTGTTCCGGGATGTGTGGCGCATCCGCCGGGCCGGGCGGCTGGCCTATGCCGAGTCCCTCGCCTTCGACGGTCCCATCACGGCCCTGCTCGAACGGCCCGCCCTCGGTGGCGGTGCCCGGGCCATGGCGACCCTACTCGACGTCTCACCGGATGCGGAGGCCCGACTGGAGGCGTTTCGGAGCCATGTCGAAACCCTGGGATCGCCGGGGGTGGATATCGCCGCCAGTGCCTGGAACGGGCACCTCGTTGCCCGATTCTTGAGCGCCGACCCCGATGCCCTGCGGGCGACGGCCGCCCGTGTGCTGGTGGCCTATCGCGGCACGCCGATGCCGCGGGTCTGGCAGAGCTGAGACCTGTCGTCACCCACTCCCCTCGCCCTGGAACGGATGGATCGGCGGGATCAGGGCGGCGGCCAGTTCGAGGCGACCCGAGATGACGCCGCGCTCGGTGATCATGGTGTCGGCGATGGTCTGCAGCGTCGCCGCCGGCCCCTGGACCAGGACCACTTCGAGGGTCTGGTTGTTCATCAGGTGGACGTGGAGCGAGGAGATGACCTCGGCGATGTAGCGCCGCTGCAGGTCGGCCAGACGTTGCTGCACGCCGGGCGCGAGGTGATCGTAGAACAGCGTGATCGTGCCCACCATCACCCGGTCGCCGACCTTGTGGCGGTGCTCCACGAGTGAGCGGTGGAGGATCGTCGCCACTGCCTGGGAGCGGCTGGCGAAGCCCCGCTCCCCCACCATGGTGTCGAGCTCGCACAGAAGATCCTCGGACAGCGACAGGCTGATCCGGCTCACCGGCCTGCGCCGCCCCCCTGTGCCCTCTTCCGGCATTACCCCATCATCGGTGGTCGCCAGGGTCTCGTCGCCACCCGCCATCGGGCCTCCTCCTGCATGCCGGGAACGGTCCTGGCACGTCTCTTGTATGGGTGAAACGCAATCGGTATTACGATTTCTAGCGATCGTACTACGCGGTTCGGAGAATGCAGATGCAACTTTCCTCGATCCTGACCGTCGGACGCAAGGCGGTCGCGGGCTGCGCCCTCGCCCTCGGCCTCTTCACGGCCTCCGCCTCCATCCCCGTGGCGCACTCCGCCGAGCCCCTGCGCATCGGCTACAGCGACTGGCCCGGCTGGGTGGCCTGGCAGGTCGCCATCGAGAAGGGCTGGCTGAAGGAAGCCGGGATCGACGCGAAGTTCGAGTGGTTCGACTACTCGGCCTCCATGGACGCGTTCTCCGCCGGCAAGCTCGACGCCGTCACCTGCACCAACGGCGATGCCCTGGTGATGGGCGGCAATGGCGCCAAGAACGTCATGATCATGCTCACCGACTATTCGAACGGCAACGACATCATCGTCGGCAAGCCGGGCGTGAAGACGCTGGCCGATCTGAAGGGCAAGAAGGTCGGCCTCGAAGTCGGCCTCGTGGAGCACCTGCTCCTCATCAACGGTCTCGCCAAGCTCGGCCTCAAGGAGACCGACGTCACCCTGGTCAACGCCAAGACCAACGAGACGCCGCAGGTCCTCGCCTCGGGCGACGTCTCGGCCATCGGCGCCTGGCAGCCGATCGCCGGCCAGGCGATGAAGGGCGCGGCCGGTGCCAAGCCGCTCTACTCCTCCGCCGACGAGCCGGGCCTGATCTACGACGTGGTCGCCGTCTCCCCCGCGAGCCTGTCCGGACGGCGGGCCGAATGGATCAAGTTCGTCGGCGTCTGGGACAAGGTCGTCGCCTATATCCAGGACCCGAAGACGCAGCCCGACGCGGTGGCGATCATGGCCGCCAAGGTCGGCATCGACGCGCCCACCTTCACCCGCTTCCTCAAGGGCACCAAGCTCCTCACCCTCGCCGAGGGCGCCAAGGTGATGAAGGAGGCCGACGGCTTCGGGTCGCTCTACGGCTCCAGCCGCTACGCCGACGCCTTCAACGTCAAGTACGAGGTCTACAAGACCGCGCAGGACGTGAAGAGCTACATCGACCCGGCGCTGACCGACGGCAAATGAGCACGGAGATGCGCCACGGCGTGGAGCGAGCGTCCCTTCTCCCCCCTGCGGGAGAAGGTGGCCCGCGCAGCGGGTCGGATGAGGGGAGCGCCCCCTCTGGAGAGACCGCCACCTCTCCCGCCCACTCCGTGGGCACCCTCGCCCGCGAAGGGGGAAAGGACGCGCTCGACGTGCCGCCGTCCAAACGCCGCCGGTCCTGGATCGGCGTGGCGCGGCCGCTCTCGCCGCGCCGGCGGACGGTGCTCGCCATCCTGTCGTTCCTGATCCCGCTCCTCACCTGGGCGGCGGTCTCCTACGTGCCGTTCCTGTGGCATCCGCTGGTGGAGGTGACCGATCCCGGCGACATCGCCTGGATGGAGCCCGGCATGCGCGTGCCGAAGGCCGCCTTCGCCGACGAGGTCGCCACGGCCAAGGCCGCCGGCACCGCCGAGCCGGCGGGCAAGCCCGCCAACCCGGTCTATCTCCCCGCTCCGCACGAGGTGGCCACCGCGTTCTGGACCTCGCTGACGGCGCAGCCGACGCAGCGCGACGCCATCCGCCTTCCCTTGAGCCTGTGGCACTCGATCCAGATTATCTTCTGGGGCTTCGTCCTGTCGTCGATCGTCGGCGTTCCGCTGGGCATCCTCTGCGGGGCGCAGCCGACCCTCGCCCGCGTGACCGAGCCGGTCATCGAGTTCGTGCGCTACATGCCGGCGCCGGCCTTCGGCGCGCTGATGGTGGCGATCCTCGGCATCTATGACGGGCCCAAGATCGCGATCATCGTCATCGGCACGTTCTTCCAGCAGGTGCTGGTCATCGCCAACACCACGCGGCGGATCGAGCCGCTGCTGATCGAGGCGGCGCTGACCCTGGGCGC
The DNA here is from genome assembly GCF_022179405.1 of Methylobacterium marchantiae. Lineage (GTDB taxonomy): Bacteria > Pseudomonadota > Alphaproteobacteria > Rhizobiales > Beijerinckiaceae > Methylobacterium > Methylobacterium marchantiae. The sequence goes on along the minus strand of NZ_BPQT01000013.1, from coordinate 1,325 downwards.
GCGCAACCTGCGCCTGATCCGCCGGGTGATCGTGCCGGCGATGCTGCCGCAGCTCTATCGCGACCAGCGCATCCTGCTCGGCTGGGCCTGGACCTACCTCATCGTCGCCGAGCTCATCGGCACCTCGTCGGGCATCACGTTCTTCATCACGCAACAGGCCCGCTACCAGCATTTCGACAACGTCTACGCCGCGATCCTCATCATCGGCCTCGTCGGCTCGGCCACCGACCTCGCCCTCGCCTGGCTCGGCCGCCGGCTGTTTCCCTACGACAGGAGCGAAGCGTGAATCCCGTCTCTCCAGTCGTCTTGCCGCTCGAGGCCTGCGACTACCGCACCCAGTGCGAGCCGGTTCGCGCCCGGTTCGACAAGTTGAAGAGCCGCGAGGTCGCCCTCCGGGTCGACAAGCTGACGAAGACCTTCGCCAAGCCGGGTGGCGGCACCACGGTGGCGCTGAAGGACATCGACCTCGTCACCCACCGGCGCGAGTTCCTCTGCGTCGTCGGGCCTTCGGGCTGCGGCAAGTCCACCTTCGTGCGCATCCTCGCCGGCCTCGAGACCTCGACCTCGGGTGTCGTCAGCGTCGAGGGGGTGCCGGTCTCCGGTCCCGGCGCCGACCGGGGCATGGTGTTCCAGGGCTACACGCTGTTCCCGTGGCTCAGCGTCCTGCGCAACGTCGCCTTCGGCCTGGAGGAGAATGGCACGCCGCGCCGTGAGGCCGAGCGCGAGGCCCGGCAATGGCTGGCGTTGATCGGGCTCGAAGCCTTCGCCGACAGCTACCCGCACCAGCTCTCCGGCGGGATGAAGCAGCGCGTGGCCATCGCCCGGGCGCTCGCCACCCGCCCGCGCATCCTGCTCATGGACGAGCCGTTCTCGGCCCTCGACACCCAGTCGCGCGCCCGGATGCAGGCGTATCTCATCGAGATATGGAAGAAGATCGACATCACCATCGTCTTCATCACCCACGACCTCGACGAGGCGGTGCATCTGGCCGACCGCATCCTCGTCCTCAGCGCCCATCCGGGCGAGGTCGCCGAGCTCATCGAGGTGCCGGTGCCGCGCCCGCGCAGCCACAACCAGGCGCTCACCCCGGAATTCCGCGCCACCCGCGCCCGCCTCGACGCGCTGATCCACCCGCCGAAGGACGAGGCCGAAGAATCCGTGGCGCCGGATGTCGTGACGCGCATGACCTCCGCCGGGGACGAGGTGGAATGAGAATGTTCCACGGGGTCAGGCCGCTTCGCACGATGGATCGGACGCTGCGCGGCTTTCCGCGCTGGGCCCCGGATCGGGTTCCGCTGACGCTTCACCCGTCCGGGGAAGGGGCG
>NZ_BPQT01000012.1 GCF_022179405.1 Methylobacterium marchantiae | reverse complement strand
TGACCCGTCAATGCCAAAATCGCAGAGCTGACGGTTTTTCGCGACAACGACATGACGTAGGACCATGGCAGTACCCGATAACACTCTGCCGGAACGGTCGAATTTCCGACTTTCCGGCCAGGGCGCCAAATCCGCGAGCCCGAGGGAGCGGTCTGGGCAGAGCTGCGGGATGCGCGCGGGATCGGTCCGGCATCGTCGCTTCACGGCGTGCCCGCACGGCATCGACCGATCCGTGCACCGCCTTCGCGGCTCGAGTGATCCGTGTCACAGTCTGACGGCGCCATCGACGTTCACCGATGTGCCGAATGGCGATGCAACGGCGGATGTTTCTCGGCGTGCCGCGAAGCCGGAGATCGGGTCCGACACATGGGCGAGAAGCATGATCTGGCCCGCCTTCTCGCCGTGAACCCGTTCTTCGGAGGCCTCGACGGCGAGACCCTTGACGCCGTCGCGCAACTCTGCGTCACGCGTTCCCTTGCGACCGGCCAGACGCTCTTCGCGAAGGGCGATGCCGGGGACGCGCTCTACGCGGTCCGGCGCGGGCAGGTCCGCATCAGCAACGAGACCGAGGATGGCCGCCGCACCACGCTGAACGTTCTCAGCTCGGGCGACGTCTTCGGAGAGGTCGCCCTGCTCGACGGCCGGCCCCGCACCGCGAGCGCCACCGCCGTCGAACCGACGACGCTCTTCGTCATCCTGCGCCGCGATCTCCTGGCCATGATCGAGCGCCGTCCTTCCGTGGCGGTGCAGTTCATCGAGCTCCTCTGCGCCCGCATCCGCTGGATGAGCCAGCGCACGGAGGAAGCGGCCTTCCTGTCCCTCGAGCAGCGCCTTCTCCGGCGGCTCGTGGCGCTCGCCCAGGATTTCGGCGACGAGATCGTCGTATCCCAGGAGGAACTGGCCCTGTTCGTCGGTTCCACCCGGGAAAGCGTGAACCGGCAGTTGCAGATCTGGAAGCGAGGCGGTCTCCTCCGACTCGGAAGAGGCCGGATCCATGTGCTTGATCCGCAGCGGATGGCCAGGCTGGCCTCTTCCGACACATGACGAACGACCGGGACGGATCGAGGACGACATCATGACACCGACTGGTATCGATCGTCTCCGGCGCGGCGACAACGCCGGAATCGGCCGCCATCTCCGCCTCATCGGCTTGGCGCTCTGCCTGTCGCCGGGAGCGGCGGCGGCGCAGACGAAGGGATGCGATCGCGTCGATTTCAGCGATCCGCCCCGCTCGGTCCTCACCTGTGACAGCGGATTCAGGATCACGGCCGAGAAGGGGGCCGCCTACACGCTGATCGACGACGATCGCGATGGCCGGCCGGACGCCGCCGAGTTGAAGAGCAAAGCGCTGCTCATCGAGTATCCCGCGGCGAAGCGCGGCGGGTTTCAGGTCCGTACGCCCCATGCCATCGCCTCGGTGCGGGGCACCACCTGGATCGTCGATGCGGCACCGGGCGGTTCGGCGGTGTTCGTGCAGAGCGGAAAGGTCCGGGTCGCCAGGACGGGAGAGCCCGTGGGTGCCGTCGCCCTCGGCGCGGGCGACGGGGTCGACGTCGGACCGGCGGGCGGCCCGCTCGCACCGAAATCCTGGCCGCGGGAACGGCGCCTCCACCTCCTGGCCCGTTTCGGCCGCTGATGTGGAGGCGCGTCCCGCCGCATCTCGCCCTCGCTGTCGCGGCGGTGGCATTCTGCTGCGGCTGGAGCCTCTTCCTCGTTCTCCCGCATCTGCGCGGCGAGGCCGCGTCCTTCGACCGGATCGAGGCGGCCCTCACCGATCTGCGATTCTCCATCCTCGGGCCGAGACCGGCGCCCGAGGATGTGGTCGTGATCGCCATCGACGATGCGACCATCGCCGCGGCGGGGGCCTATCCGCTGCCGCGACCCTATATTGCCAGGCTCCTGCGCGCGCTGGCGACCACGGCGCCGAAAGCGGTCGCGGTCGACATCCTGTTCATCGATTCCGGAACGCCGGAAGTCGACACGGAACTCGCGGCGGCGCTGGCCGCCGCGCCCGCGATCCTCGGAATGGCGGCGAGTTTCTCGCGCAGTGGGCCGGAAGCACGGGCGAGCCAGGGCCCGATCACCAACATCCCCGTCGCACAGGCGATCCTGCGACCGGTCCGGCCCTTGCGGCAGGCGGCGCGGCTCGGCCTCGTCAACGTCGCGAGCGACGAGGCCGGAACGCCGCGGCATGTCCCGCTCCTCATCGCGGAAGGACACACGCTCCACCCGGCCCTGTCGCTGAGAGCCGTCGGCGTCGCGACCGCGAGCCAGCCGATCCTGACCGCGGATTCGGTCGTGCTGGCGGGTCGGGAAACGCCCATCGATATCGGTGCCGGGTTGGCCCTGCGATTCTACGGCCCTCAGGGTACGATCCGGACCGTGAGCGCCAAGCGCGTCGTGGACGAGGGCGGCATGGAGAGCCTGCGCGGCAAGCTCCTCTTCATCGGCTCCACGGCGCTCGCCAGCGGCGATACGCTGAGCACGCCGTTCGATCCGGTCCTGCCGGGCGTCGAACTCCTCGCCACGGCAGCGTCCCATCTGCTGCACGGCGACGCCCTGATCCGGACATCGGGCGTGCGCCTCGCCGATGCGGCCATCGCTTTCGCGCTGCCGGTCCTCGTGGTGATCGCGCTGTCCATCGGCCGGGTCGGCCTCGGTGTCGCGGTCGCGGCTCTTCTGGTCGGCGCCTTCGTCCTTTCCGCGATCGTCCTGTTCGCACAGGGCATCTGGCTCGCGATGGCACTCCCTCTGGCGGCCCTCATTGTCCCCCTCGCTCCGTTCCTCGCGGCCCGGCTCTGGCTCGACCGGTACAGCGAACGCCGGCTGACGGCGGCCCGCGACGGGCTGCTACGCTTTCACCCGCCGGCCGTGGCGGCGAGGCTGGCGGCTCGACCGGATTTCCTCGCCGATCCGGTGGAGCAGCGTGCCGCGATCCTCTTCCTCGATCTCTCCGGCTTCACCGGCATGAGCGAGCGGCTCGGTCCCGTTCGGACACGCGCGCTGCTGAAGGAGATGCACGATCTCGTCGAGGACACCGCCACCCGCCGCAACGGCTCGGTGACGAGCTTCATGGGCGACGGGGCGATGATCCTGTTCGGTCTGGCCGAGACCGCGCCCGACGATGCGGCGCGCGCCGTCGAGACGGCCTTCGCCCTCCTCACGGAGTTCGACGAGTGGATCGCACGGCTCTCCGCCGAGACCGGGACGGCGACCGGATTGCGCATCGGTGCCCATGCGGGGCCCGTCGTGATCTCACGGCTCGGAGGTGCCCGTAACCAGCACATCACCGCCACCGGCGACACGGTGAATGTGGCGAGCCGTCTCATGGACATAGCGAAGGCGGAAGGCGTCGCCATCGTCCTGAGCGCGGATCTCGTCGCAGGCCTCTACCTGCCGGAAGCCGGACGGGCGAAGCGGGTCGCCCTGCGCGGGCGGAGCGAGCCGCTCGATGTCATCTGCCTTCACCCCGCGCTTGTGTGATCCTCATCACGGAAGGCCGGCTTCGTCGGGCGCAATCTCCGGTCATGGAGAGCGATCATCGCTCTTCGGACTTCAGGAGGCCCATCATGGCAACGATCCGCGGCGACAAGAACTGGTTCTTCAAGGATGACGAACTCGTCGGCACCACCAGCGCCGACTGGATCTACGGCCTGGACGGCAAGGACGTCCTGTACGGCGGGGCCGGCAGCGACCGGCTGTACGGCGGCAATCACGATGATCTTCTCTATGGATCCAATGGGAACGACACGCTCAGGGGCGATGCCGGGAACGACCGCATGTATGGCGGCGCCGACAACGACACCTTCATCGACATCTACGGCACCGACCTCATGTCGGGCGGCAGCGGGGTCGATCTCGTCGATTACAGCGCCTATTCCGGCCGTGTCCTCGTCGATCTTCAGCGGGGCACCGCGACGCAGGAACAGCAGATCTATCACCTCGATTCCGGCTATCGCTTCCATTTCGTCGATACGGACACTCTCGACAGCATCGAGAACGTCAAGGGCGCCCAGTACGGCGACACCCTGTCGGGCAACAACTCGGCCAATCGTCTCGAAGGCGGGGCCGGGGACGATACGCTGAACGGCCGGGCAGGAAACGACGTGCTGGTCGGGGGCACCGGGACCGATATTCTCACCGGCGGTACCGGCGCCGATACGTTCGTCTTCCACACACAGGCGAATGGGAACAATCCGGACCTGATCACCGATTTCCGGCACGCGGACGACACGATCCACCTGGACGACGCGTTCTTCAGCGCCCTCGGACGCGGCGAGCTCTCGGCCAGCGCCTTCAAGATCACCGACACCTACGATGCCAGCGACCTCGATGCCAGCGACCGGATCGCCGTCTCGACCTGGAACAACCTCGTCTATTACGATGCCGACGGCTCCGGCACGGAATTTCTGCCCGTCGTCGTCACGCGGCTCGATGCGACGGCGGTCGCCTCCATCGAAGCCAACGACTTCTTCGTCGTCTGAGACCCGGAGCCGGACCACGAACTCATCGAGGGCACGTTCGGCACGCGCCCTCGATGATCATCCGAAAGGGTTCAGGCCGCGTCGGGCATCCGGTCGAGGAGCTTGTCGAGGGTGACCGGATAGTCGCGCACGCGAATGCCCGTGGCGTTGTAGACGGCGTTGGCGACTGCCGCGCCGACGCCGCAGATGCCGAGTTCGCCGACGCCCTTGGCCTTCATCGGCGAGGAGATCGGATCGGTCTCGTCGAGGAAGACGACGTCCTGATGCGGGATATCGGCATGGACCGGCACTTCGTAGCCGGCCAGATCGTGGTTGACGAAGAAGCCGCGCTTCGTGTCCACCGCCAGCTCCTCCATCAGCGCCGCGCCGACCCCCATGGTCATGCCGCCGATGACCTGGCTGCGGGCGGATTTCGGGTTGAGGATGCGTCCGGCGGCGCAGACCGCCAGCATCCGCCTCACCCTGATCTCCGCCGTGCTCGCATCGACGCCGACTTCGACGAAATGCGCGCCGAAAGTCGATTGCTGATACTTCTTCGAGAGATCGCCGAACTCGATCGTGTCCTCCGCCACGAGGTCGTCACCCTTCACGGCCTCGGCGAGCGGAACGGACCGATTGCCGGAGCGGACCCGGCCATCCTCGAACACGGCATCGGCCGAGTTGAAGCCGAGTGCCTGCGCCACCGCTTCGCGGAGCTTCACGCAGGCCGCGTAGACACCCGATGTCGAGCTGTTGGCGCCGAACTGCCCGCCCGACCCGGACGAGACCGGAAAATTGGAATCGCCGAGCCTCACCACCACCTTGTCGAGTCCCAGCCCCATCATCTCGGCCGCCGTCTGGCCGATGATGGTGTAGCTGCCGGTGCCGATATCGGTCATGTCGGTCTCGACCGTCACCACGCCGCTCCGGTCGAGCCGAACGCGCGCGCCCGACTTGACGTTCATGTTGTTGCGGAAGGCGGCGGCGACGCCCATGCCGACGAGCCAGCGCCCGTCGCGGACCTGACCGGGCTTGACGATCCGCTTGTCCCATCCGAAGCGCGACGCGCCCTGGCGCAGGCATTCGATGAGGCTGCGCTGGGAAAACGGACGCTCCGGCTTCTCCGGGTCGACTTGCGTGTCGTTGCGGATGCGGAAATCCACCGGATCGAGGCCGAGCTTTTCCGCCATCTCGTCCATGGCGATCTCGAGCACCATCAGGCCGGGCGCCTCGCCGGGGGCACGCATCGAGTTGCCCTCGGGCAGGTCGAGCGTGGATAGCCGCGTCTGGGTCATGCGGTTCGCACCCGCATAGAGCAGGCGCGTCTGCTGCACCGCCGCCTCCGGCTTGCCGCCGGGCAGGTTGCCGGACCAGCTCTCGTGCCCGATCGCCGTGATGGTGCCGTCCGGCGTCGCGCCGAGGCGGATGCGCTGGATCGTGGCCGGCCGGTGCACGGTGTTGTTGAAGGTGAGGGGGCGGGTCAGGGCGACCTTCACCGGGCGATTGGCGGCCCGAGCGCCCAGAGCCGCCATCACGGCCTCCGACCGCAGGAACAGCTTGCCGCCGAACCCGCCGCCGACGAAGGGCGAGACGAGGCGGACCTTCTCCTTCGGCATGCGCAGGGTCAGGGCGAGGTCCCGCGTACCCCAGTCGATCATCTGGTTCGAGGTCCAGACCGTCAGGCTGTCGCCATCCCAGGAGGCGATGGACGCGTGCGGCTCCATCATCGCATGGGCCTGATCGGGCGTGGTGTAGGTGGCGTCGAGCTGGACGGGGGCTGCGGCGAAGGCCCCGTCGAAATCGCCGATGGACGTGTCGGAGGGGGCGCCGGCGAGCTTCTCGGGTTTGCCGGTATCCTTCACCGCCGCCAGATCGAAGGCGCCCTGCGTCTCGGTGTAGTCGACACGGACGAGGGACGCGGCGGCGCGAGCCTGCTCGAACGTCTCGGCCACCACCACGGCCACCGCCTGGTGATAATGCTCGATCTCGGGTCCACCGAGGAGCTTGGCGGCGTTGAGCTTGCCCTTGTCGAGGGGCCCGGCAGTCTCGGCCGTGACGATGGCGAGGACGCCGCGCGCCGCCTTCGCCGCGCTCAGGTCCATCGCCTTGATCCGCCCCTTGGCGATACTCGCGCCGACGACGAAGCCGTAGGCCGCCTTCGATTTCGGATCGTGCCAGTCATAGGCGTAGTGGGCGGTGCCCGTGGTCTTGAACGGACCGTCGATCCGGTCCGTGGCCTTGCCGACGACCTTGAGCTGGTCGATCGGGTTCCGGGTCGCGGGAGTGTCGAACTTCATGGTTCAGGCCCTCGCTTCGGACAGAACGGCGCTGAGCGCGCGCTCCGTGAGCTTCAGCTTGTAGGCGTTGTCGTGGGTCGGCTTCGCCCCGGCGAACAGCCGCTCGGACACGGCCTTGGCGCCCTTCGGCAGCTCCGCCTCGGCGGCCTCGTCACGCCACGGCTTCGGAGCGACGCCGCCGACGGCGATGCGCCCGCTCCCGTCGCGCTGGACGATTCCGGCGATCGAGATCAGCGCGAAAGCGTAGGACGCGCGATCGCGGACCTTGCGGTAGACATGCATCCCCGCGACGGGCTTCGGCAGCGTCACGGCGGTGATGAGTTCGCCCGGCTGCAGGCTCGTCTCGATCTGCGGCGTGTCACCGGGCAGGCGGTGAAAGTCGGCGATCGGGATCGTCCGCGCCGTACCCTTGGCATTCACCGTCTCGACCGTGGCGTCGAGGACGCGCATGGCCACCGCCATGTCGCCGGGATGGGTGGCGATGCAGGCCTCGCTGGCCCCCACCACCGCGAGTTGCCGGCTGATGCCGCCGATGGCCGAGCATCCGCTGCCCGGCTGACGTTTGTTGCAGGGCTGCGCGGTATCGTAGAAATACGGGCACCGGGTGCGCTGAAGCAGGTTGCCGGCCGTCGTCGCCTTGTTGCGAAGCTGGCCTGACGCGCCGGCGAGCAACGCCCGGCTCAACACGCCGTAGCCGCGCCGCACACGAAGGTCGGCGGCGAGATCGGTGTTGCGCACCAGGGCGCCGATGCGCAGCCCCCCCTCCTCCGTCGGCTCGATCTTGTCGAGATCCAGGCCGTTGACGTCGACGAGATGGGTCGGCGTCTCGATCTGCAGCTTCATCAGGTCGAGCAGATTGGTGCCGCCGGCGATGAATTTCGCGCCCGGCACGCGCGCGACCGCCGCGGCGGCCTCTGCGGGTGAAGCGGCGCGCTCGTAGCTGAAGGACTTCATGCCTGCCTCCCCGCGACTTCCGTCATGGCATCGACGATGTTCGAATAGGCGCCGCAGCGACAGATGTTGCCGCTCATGCGCTCGCGGATCTCGTCCGCCGTGACCGCTGCGGTCGCGGTGAGGTCGGCGGTGATGTGGCTCGGGATGCCGGCCTTGATCTCGTCGAGGACGGCGACGCCGGAGCAGATCTGGCCGGGCGTGCAGAATCCGCACTGGTAGCCGTCATGCTTGACGAAGGCCGCCTGCATCGGGTGCAGGTCGCCGGGCTTGCCCAACCCTTCGATCGTCGTGATGGCGTCGCCCTGGTGCATGACCGCGAGGGTCAGGCAGGAATTGATGCGTCGCCCATCGACGATCATCGTACAGGCCCCGCACTGCCCGTGGTCGCAGCCCTTCTTGGCGCCAGTGAGGTGGAGGTGCTCGCGCACGGCGTCGAGGAGGGTCGTGCGGGTATCGAGGTCGATCTCGTGTGCCGTCCCGTTCACCGTGAACGACACCTTGGACATGACCGGCTCGGAGGAAGCCGGGGCGGCGGCCCAACTTGCGGAAGGGCACGCCGTCGCGACGGCGCAGGCGGAGGCGCCCGCCATCAGATCGCGCCGGTTGAGTTCGAGGTCGTCAGGGCCATACATGGCGTTCTCCGAGCCTGTTCCAAAGACGTAGCCATCCATCGGATCGTGTCGCGGAAGTCCCTCGCGAGGCTACGATCAGCCTCCGGCAAACGCTCGATGGCGAAGAACTTTCCCTGCTGGAGCCAAGTAGCGCAGGCCGTTCCGGCAACAACAGCCTGGAAGGGCTCCAAGGAACGCATGTGCGCTCTCGCACCGCCCGCGCGACGTCGATGATGCGGCTAATCTGGTGGAGTCCATGCTGGCGCATCCTGCACGAATGCCGGGCGCCTTAGAGCGGATGGAGAAGAAACGCCGAAAGGTCCTTCACCGGCATTGCCAGGACTGACCACTACGCTTCCGAAGTCATGAAGAAGGGTGGGTCCCGGGGCCGAAGCCCCGGGTTCTGTTTCGACGGTTACCCTACCGCAAGATGCTTACGCCGCGAGGCGGGCATCCATGACAACGTTATCGTTGGCATTTAGAGTTTTGGCCAAATACTTGGAACAGGGGTTGCCTGCGCCAAACCGGTCGAGTCCTTACCGACGCTCTCGCGATCCCTTTACCGCCCAGTCGATCCTATTTCGCCCCCATCAGAAGCGCATCACGATGCGCTTTTGGTGGAGGCGCCGAAGTACTGCCCTCCGGGTCCTGAAACGTTATTACGAACCGGTCATCAAACGCAGGTCGGATATAGGCCCGGCGGGCCCGAAAGTCCAGATCGTCCAATGGTCGGACCGTCGGCGCGCGACGGCGGGAATTTTGCTCGATGGGCGCAACCACGGAACCGCCCGGCACGTCTTGATCCGGCACGAGCCATGCGGGGAGCGCCTCCCGACATTCACTTTGGCCGAGGATCGATGATGGACAACACGCCGCTTTCCGCCCCCGCCTTCAAGGGTCCCGCCATCCTGCTCTCCGGCCCGGTCGATTATGACATGTATCGGGATTTCAGGCGCCAGTTCGACGCCGCCTCCGAGTTGGACCTCGTGGTCGTCGAACTCACGACCCTCGGAGGCGACCCGGAGGTCGCGCGGATGATGGGCGAGGACATCCGCTTTGCTAGCGAGGTCACCCCGGAGCGCCGGTTCGTCTTCCTCGGCAAGGCCGCGATCTACTCGGCCGGCACCACCTTCATGAGCTTCTTCGCCCGCTCCAACCGCTATCTCACCCGCGGCACGCGCCTGATGATCCACGAGCGCAAGATGGCGAAGAAGCTCGAGATCCACGGCCCGCTCACCACCTGCATCGCCACGCTCAAGGCGACGCTGCACGAGATCGAGTGCTCCATCGAGATCCAGAACGAGGGATTCGCCAATCTCGTCATCGGCTCGCAGGTCACCCTCGACGAGGTCATCGAGAAGGCACCCTACAATTGGTACATCGAGGCCGAGGAAGCCAAGAACCTCGGTCTGATCGAGGCGGTTCTCTGACATTTCCTTATGCCGGACGAGGGCGAAGATCGGATGTTTCGGGGCGGACCGACGGCGTTAGATTGTCTTGGGTCAGTTGGAAAAACGACTCGGCAGCGGCATCTCTCGTGCCGCCTTTCTTCTTTGAGTCGAGCGCAAAAAAAGGCGCGCCATCAAACCGATGGTCGCGCCCGAGGTGCATGTTCCGGTCTCAGAAAAGGAACGTCAGCATCATATCTGGGCGTCGGGCATCCGTGGTGGTTGCGTTGCAACACGTGCACAGCAGCAGACCGTCATCGGGTTGTCATGGCAATCCAGATCAAGAAGGGCCTACTCTGCGGCGTCACTCCGACATCGCCCGAGCCTCATTGGTCACGACATGCCTTCGCTCGCTGAAATTGCTTCCACCCTTCGTCTGGTTGCCTCCCCCGGTATCAAGCCGAAGGAGTTGATCGCCGCCGTGCGAGAGAAGCACCCCGAGACCACCAAGAAAGAGATCGTTCGCGCCGCATTCTTCGCTCTGTCGGATGGAAATGACGCAAGCCCAGCGCAGTCGAATGAATTATATGACTTCGCGCTAAAAGAGAGAGGCACCGACGATCATTTAATCACTAAAACGCCTAAGATAAAGAAATGATCGAAGACAGTTCGATAAACTGCGTCACTTAAAATTGTTATGATTGACAGAGCAAAAATCAATACGTTTATAGAAGAGACTGCTGATGATGAGTGAGCCTCATCAAAAAGGTTGGCGCCTGGTTCTGTTTTATGCGGTCAACAATGGCGTGCCGGCACGTTCCTTGAAGGTTGCCGTTGTGGTTGGGACTGTGCTGAATTTGATCAATCAGGGAGATGCACTGTTTGGAGATGCGGCAATAAACTGGACTAAAGTCTTGTTTACTTTTGCAATGCCTTACGCAGTCAGCACATACGGGGCAGTGGCCGCGCAATGGGATGGTCGTCATAAGACCTCGAATTGATCCCCACCCGACACCGAAGCCTGGGATTTCGCACTGAATCATGACTCGACAGGCAGGTCTCAGTTGGATTTCCCGGAGCCGCCGAGAGCATCCATGACCGCGAGGTAGATGCGGTCCGGCGCGAAGGGCGTCGCGGTGAGCCGAGCTCCCGTCGCGTCGCGGATCGCGTTGGCGAGGGCCGGGGCGATGGGGTTGAACGGGCTCTCGCTCATCGACTTCGCACCCAGCGGGCCGACCCTGTCATAGGTATCGGCGAATAGTACGCGGGTCCGCGGCACGTCGGCGAAGGCCGGGATGTGGTAGTTGCGGAAGGTCTGCGTGACGACCTGGCCCTCGTCCTCGATCCGCATGGCCTCGTATAGAGCCGCGCCGATGGCTTGCGCGACGCCTCCCTCGACCTGACCGCGGCACTGCATCGGGTTGATGACGCGCCCGGCATCGGCGGCATGCACGCTGTCGAGGATGCGCACCTCGCCGCTGATCGGATGCACCGCGACGCGGAACCCCTGGACGTTGAAGGCGACGGAACGGGGCGTCCCGTCGGCCCTGGCGCTCCGTTCGATGATCCCCTCCGACACGATCTCGGCGAGGCCGATCTCCCCGGCCGGTGTCGCGATGCCGTCGCGGTGCAGCCGACATTCGGAAGGCTCGCACCCTGCTCTCTCGGCGGCCGCGTCTCGGAGCGCCTGGGCCAAGGCGAGGCAGGCCTTCAGCGTCGCCTGTCCGGCCACCACGATACCCGTGGATCCATAGGCTCCGGTATCGTGGCCGACGCCGTCGGTATCGCCATGGCGGATGGCGATGCGGTCCGGCGTGGTGCCGAGGGCCGAGGCCGCGATCTGCGCATGGACGGTGGTGGTGCCGTTGCCGAACTCGGCGGTGCCGACACTGAGTTCGTAGGTCGCATCCGACCGGAGCGCGATCCGCGCCTCGGCGAAGTGGCCGCGCGGCGGGATCGTGTCGATCATCGCGAGCGCCATGCCCTTGCCGACGAGCCAGTCGGCCGAGGGTGTCTCGGGCGGGCCGAGCTCGTCCAATGCGGATGCCGCGAGGTCGAGGCACTGGTCCAGTCCGTAGCTGCCGTATTCCACGTCATGCGGTTCGAGGCTGTTCGACACCATCGGGTCGCCGGGGCGCACGACGTTGCGGCGGCGCATCTCGAACGGGTCGAGGCCGAGCCCGCGCGCGAGCTCGTCCATGGCCGATTCCACCGCGAAGATGGTCTGGCTCAGGCCGTAGCCGCGGAAAGCGCCGCTCGGCAGGGTGTGGGTATAGACCGCGTAGCCGTCGACGCGCTTGTTGGGGCAGCGATAGACGCCGATCACCTCGTTGCATCCGTGATGGATCACGCCGCCGGCATGGTTGCCGTAGGCGCCGGTATTGGACACGACATCCAGCGCGATCGCCGTCAGCGTCCCGTCGCGGCGGGCGCCGATCTTCACCTTCACCCGCATGGGATGGCGCGTGGTGGTGGCGGTGAACTGCTCCTGGCGGGTCATCTCCCATTTCACCGGGCGCCCCGTGGAGAGCACCGCGAGGGCCACGAGATCCTCGGTCAGCATCTCCTGTTTGCCGCCGAACCCGCCGCCGACCCGGCCGCAGACCACGCGCACCGCATCGCGCTCGAGATCGAACAGGCTCGCCAGCGCATCGCGGGTGAGAAACGGCGTCTGGGTGCTGGAGCGGATGACGAGGCGCCCCGCGTCGTCGCGCCAGCCGACGGCGCCGTGGGTTTCGAGATGGGCGTGCTGCACGCGCTGCGAGTGATAGGCCTCTTCGTGGATGAGGTCGGCCTCGGCGAAGCCCGCCTCGACGTCGCCGACCTCGCCATGCACCTCACCGGCGAGGTTGGGATGCGACCGGCGCGGAGGAGCGTCCTCCCCCGGCCGGTCGGCACCGTCATGCACCAGCGGAGACTCGCGCTGCAGGGCCTCGTCCGGGTCGAACACCGCATCGCGGACCTCGTACTCCACCATCAGCGCCGCGCAGCCGGCCTCGGCCGCGGCCTCGCTCGTCGCCACCACGGCGGCCACGCGCTGGCCAACGAAGCGGACGATGCAATCGAGCACCCGCGTATCCGGGGCATCGTCGAGCGGGTTCTCGTGACGCCCGGTGGAGAAGCGTCTGTCCGGCACGTCCTCGTGGGTGAAGATCGCCACCACGCCCGGCACGGCGAGGGCGCGCGCGCGGTCGATCCGCCGAATGCGGGCATGGGCGTGGGGCGAGCGCAGCACCTTCAGGTGGAGAAGATCGGGCACGGCCAGATCGAGGGTGAAGGCGGCGTTGCCCGACACGATCCCCGGCCCGGCCGGCGCCGGGACGCTGCGTCCGCAATATTCGCCCTCGTCATCGGCCGGACGCTCCACGCGGGCGACGTCCGCGACGGCGTCGCCGATGGCGCCATAGCCGGTGCAGCGGCAGAGGTTGCCCTTCAGGGCGGTGGCGAGATCGCGCTTCTGACCCTGGTCGAGGGCCGCGGCGGTCATGATCATTCCAGGCGTGCAGAACCCGCACTGATAGCCCTGCGCGTCGAGGAAGGCCTCCTGCATCGGATGGAACCGCGCCGGCAGCCCCTCCCCCGGCCCGCATGGGCCGGCGAGCCCTTCGATCGTGGTGACGCTGCGCCCCTCGGCGCGAAAGGCCGGCAGCAGGCAGCTATGCACCGGCTCCCCGTCGAGATGCACCGTGCAGGCGCCGCAATCCCCGGCATCGCAGCCCTTCTTGACCCCGAACCAGCCGAGTTCGCGCAGGAGCGTACGCAGGCATTGGCCCGGTCGCGGGCTCGCATCCTGCTCCTGGCCGTTGACGTGCAGGATCATGCGCGGGTCTCGTCCTCGAACTCGCACCGGATCTCCTCCGCCAGGGCGAAGGTCATGTGCCGGCGCCAATCCGGCGTGCCGTGGACATCGTCGTGATAGAGGGCGGCCGGGATCGCGTCGGCGATGGCGACCGCGAGCGTCGCCGTATCGGGACGGACCGGAAAGGCGAGGCGCAGGGGTCGGCGGGTCGAGGCCGTGATCGTCAGGGCGAAGGCCCCGCTCGGATCGAGGGTGCCGATCAGGAGGGCACCGGAGCGTCCGTTCGGGCTGAGGGAGACCTGGCGGAAGGCGGTCCGGCGCTTCAGCGCGGCTATCGGCAGGTCGATGCGCCGCAGGATTTCCCCCGGCGCCAGCGAAGTGCATTGCGAGCCGAGAACGAGATCGACGATCGGGACGCTGCGCTCGGCGCCGTCCGGCGTCCAGACGAGGCAGGTCCCCTCCATGGCGGTGGCGAGCGCGATCATCGGCGCGGCCGGCAAAGCGAGGCAGATGTTTCCGCCGACCGTGGCCATGTTCCAGATCTTGAAAGAACCGAGCAAGGCCCGGCAGCATTGGCCGAAGAGCGGCGCCGCATTCCAGGCCGCCGGCAGGTCGAGCCGGAACAGTTCCGCGATGGTGCAGGTCGCGGCGATGGAGAGACCGCGCTCGCTCACGTCATGGGGCGGCCAGCCGAGGCGCGAGAGATCGACGAGGCGGCGCAGGCGCGGCTGGGGCTCGGAGAACAGCCACGTCCCGCCGGCCAGCCACGCATCGCCGTCCTGCCAGCCGGACAGGTCGGAGCGGGTCCGCGGCACGGTGACGGCGCCGATCGAGTTCAGGTCCATCGTCGAAATCCATGATCGACCGGGCGTGGCGATCCAGCCCGACCGAAACCAAGACCGAAGGGTCGCGAAACAGGCTAGCGCGTCCGGCCTCGCAGCAAAATCAGTGCCGCCTCGAATCGTGGATCGCATGCGTGCTCGCGCCCCGCTAAACTGTCGCGATGGAGCACGAGACCGAAGCAGGAATCCTGGCGAGCCCGTCTTCGGACAGGCTTCGGGCGTCCGCCGTCTCGGATTTTCTGGCCGACTGCCTCCGCGATCCGTCGACGACGTGGAGTCTCGGCAGTTTCGGCGCCATCGCGGCCTTCCTGCGCGATCCCGAGGAGGAAGCGATACCGCTGCACGACGCCCGTCTCGGGCTCGTCACGCCGCGCGGCGCCATCGCCCTCGATTCGTCCGCCGGTCTGCGTCCCGTCCCCTACGAGACCGGCTTCGCCTCCGACTGGAACCATGCCGTCGCTATGTGCCTGCCGCGGGAATCCTGCGCCATGAACCGGCGGTCCGTCATCACGGAACTCGGGCCGGACCGCGATGCGGCCGGGATCGAGGATCGCGACGGCATCCTGTTCGATCTCGGTCTGAAACTGCTGGCCGTGGATGCCTGCGTCAGGACGCAGGACGCGAGGACGATCGCCCTCCTCCGGGACGCATGCGGACACCCACTGTTCGGCTCCGACGAGACGATTGCTCGGCACCTCGTCGCCGCGAGCCCTCATCGCGTCTTCGCCACCCGGATCGGCCGGATCGAGGTGTTCACGCCCATTCCGCCTGCCACGGGCACGGGCTCGTCGGGGCCGCACAGCCACATCCTGCCGGACATCTTGCGTCTCGGCCGGACCCATGCCGCCACGGCGCCGATCCCGTCCGGCTGGGTGCCCTGCGGTGCCATCCATCCGCCGCATCCCTGCAAGGACATCCGCGGCCGTCGCATCCCGTTCCGGCGCGAGCGACACGATGCGTTCCAGGCTCTGCTCGCACGCTGGGGCGACCCTGATCTGTTCGCGGCGAAGACCGGATCGACCAGGGCAGGACGGGCCGCCGGCCGCCATGCCAGAAGTGCGCGGCGTGCGGCGGAGGCTCAAGCGGGGTATCTGCGCGACACGTCCATCGGCTGATCCGACTTGCTACATCAGCGTAGATCCGAAGGCCTCCGCCTTCTATCTCGCCCCTGCCCGCGCCAACTGCAACGCAAGCGCGGTCAGGGTGCCATCCGGGCGGATCAACTCGTCGAGAATCGAGAAATGGTCGTGGTCGCGCAGTTCGGTGAAGATCGACGCGTTGCCGTGCCGGCGCCAGGCATCCGCGTAATCCGAGGATTGCCGGCGCAGTTCGGGCAGCTCGTTCGCGCCGCAGACGATGGCGAGCGACGTGTCGAGCCGGGGCACGTGCCGGATCGGCGAGAGGGCATCGACCTCCTCTTCCGTCAGGTGCAGCCGGTCGTCGAGACTGGTGCCGCGGATCGGCTCGAGGTCGAACACGCCGCTGATGGCGAGGCCGGCATCCACGTCCGGCCATCCCATGGCCAGGGCCGCGAGATGTCCGCCCGCCGACCAGCCCGAGACGACGAGGCGCCGGTGCGCCCTCCCCTCCTCCCGTCCACGCAGGAAGCGAAGGCCGGCCCGTATCTCGGCGGCGATCTCGGTAAGGCCGGCCTCGGGCGCCAGGGTGTAGCCCATCAGCGCCACGTCGATCCCGTGGGCCAGGGGTCCCTCCGCCATGCAGGCGAAGTCCTGGCGGGAATTGCGCATCCAGTAGCCGCCATGGATGAAGACGAAGAGCGGCGCATCGACCGCGCCGCAACGGAACAGGTCGACGCGGTTCCGCTCGGCCGGTCCATAGGCGAGGTCGAGCTCACGCGGGTGGCGGGCGCGAAGACGAGCGCTCCTGTCCCGCCAGCCCGCCAGCCGTTCCGCACTGTCGGCGACGGCACCGCTGTTGTCGTAGGCCCGGCTCAGAGTCTCGCGATCCATCCGCCGCCAGTCGGCGGGGGGCGACACCGTCGCCGTCATGCCGCCACGGGGGCGTGATGGCTGTGGAGCTGGGCGGAGAGCATGCGCCGCACGTCGTTGAAGGCCGGGCTCGACACGTCCCTGCGCCGGGCGAGGTCGATGCCGTGGATCGCGTCGATCCGGCCGGGGCTCGGCGACATGACCACGACCCGGTCGGCGAGGAAGATCGCTTCCTCGATGGCGTGGGTCACGAACAGCACCGTCAAGCCGGTCCGGCTCCACAGGTCGAGCAGCTCGTCCTGCAGACGCTCGCGGGTCATCGCGTCCAGCGCCCCGAACGGCTCGTCCATGAGGACCACTTCGGCATCGTTCGCCAGCACCCGCGCGATGGCGACCCGTTGCTTCATGCCGCCGGAGAGCTGGTGCGGATAGGCATCGGCGAAACGCTGGAGCCCGACGAGGGCGATGTAGCGCTCCACCGTATCGCGGATCTCGGCCGTCGGCCGTCCGCGCGACTTCGGGCCGAAGCCGATATTGTCGCGCACGGTGAGCCAGGGGAACAGCCCGTAATCCTGGAACACCATGCCCCGGCTCGGGCCGGGGCCGTCGATGGGCTTGCCCCACATCAGCGCCTCGCCGCCCGTGGCGGATTCGAACCCGGCGACGATGCGCAGCAAGGTGGACTTGCCGCAGCCCGAGGCGCCGAGCAGGCAGATGAACTCGCCCTTGGCCACGGTGAGGTTGGCGCCGCTGAGGGCCTGGACGCTGCGGCCCTGGACGGCGAAGGATTTCGACACGCCGCGAATGTCGAGGATCGGCACGGTGGCATCAGCCATGGGACGGACTCCAGGCGAGAAGGCGCTGGCCGATGAGCATCACGGCACGGTCGCAGAGGAAGCCGGCGACGCCGATGACGATCATCCCGCAGATCACGATCTCCGTGCGCGAGAGCTGGCGCGCCTCCATGATGATCGCGCCGAGGCCGGTGGGGACGCCGGTCATCTCGCCGACCACGATCACCACCCAGGCGAAGCCGAGCCCCAGGCGCAGGCCCGTGAAGATCGACGGCAGGGCCGCGGGCAGCACCACGCGGGCGAACTGCGCCGAGCCGCGACAGCCGAGCATCGCAGCGGCCTCGAACAGGCGCGGCTCCACCGAGCGGACCCCGAAGATGGTGTTGACGAGGATCGGGTAGAACGCGCCGAGGAAGACCAGAAAGTAGGCCGAGCGCGGGCCGAGTCCGAACAGGATCATCGCCAGCGGCAGCCAGGCGGTGACCGGCACCGGGCGGAGGATCTGCAGGGTCGGGTCGAGAACCTGACGCGCCAGCGGCACCCGCCCGATGAGCAGTCCGAGCGGCACGGCCGCCAGGGCCGCGAGACCGAAGCCGCCGAAGACGCGGCTGAGCGAGGCGACGAGATGCGTCAGCAGCGTCCCGCTGAACGCGTCGCCGTCCGGCCCGCCCATGGCGAGGTCGACCATCGCCGTCCAGACCTCGGAGGGCGGCGGGATCAGGCTGTAGGGCTTGCCGACCGTGAGCAGGTGCCAGGCGATACCCATCGCGAGGGGCAGCGCCAGCGCGAGCAGGGGCTGGCGCAGTCTGGCGAGGCTCGGCAGCGCGCGGCGCGGCGCGTCCTCCGGCACCGCCGGGGCGGAAACGGCCCGGGCGCTCACGAATCCCTCATCGCGTCGACGAAGCGGGTATCGATGAAGGTCGAGAAGTCGGGCAGGCGCTTGATCTGCTTGGCCGCCAGCATGTGCTCGGAATAGGCTTTCGCCTGCTTCACCTCCGTCTCGCCGAGCTTCCACTTGAACTCGACGTTGGGCACGGACAATTCGATCGCTTCGCGCTTCTGGCCGAGCTTCTGCACCGCCATCGCTACGGTGGCATCGCGGTTGCGCTGCGCGAAATCCGACCCCTTGCGATGAATCTCCAGCATGGTCTTCACCACGTCCGGCCGCTCGGCCAGCGTGTCGCGATGGGCGCCGAACACCATGTTCAGGGAGCCCATCTCGGTCCCGTAGGGATATTCCACGAGGGTGCCGATGCCGGTGGAGAGGCTGACGCCTGGGGCGGGTTCGGCGCCGACATAGGCGTCGACATCGCCGCGCGCGAGGGCGATGTGCATCTCGCTGAAGGAGATGCGCACCGGCGTGATGTCTTTCACGCTCAGTCCCTCCATGCGCATGCGCTCCAGGGCGAAGACCTCCTGGGTCGAGCCTGGCCAGATCGCCACGCGCTTGCCCTTGAGGTCGGCGACCTTCTCGATGCCCGACCCGGTCTTGGCGACGATGGCCATGCCCCGGTTGCAGGTGGAAGCAATGACGACGATGGGCTCGCCCGCAGCGGCCCCCAAAGTGCCGGCGGCGATGCCGAAGGTCCCGAAATCCACCGACTTCGTCACCACCGCGTTCTTGCACTCGGTCGGGCTCTCGAACGGGATCACCTCGACGGTGACGCCGGGCGGCGCGAACTGCGCGTAGAAATACGGCGCGATCGAATGGATCAGCTTCAGCGATCCCATCCGGATCACCGTGGGCGTCTCGGCCCGCAGGGCCGAGGGTCCGACGAGGGCGCCGGCGCCGAGGCCGGCGAGAAAGGTGCGACGACGAATCATCTGTGCCGGCTCCGTTTTGCTGCGAACGGGCCGAGGTTACGGCGGCGGGCCGTTGCAAACGAGTGCTGCTTGGCGACTATGGCGTTGCGATTTTCGCAACACTCCTCACGCGTGGACCCGTCGCGCATGAAGCATCTGCGGACTCTCACCTATGTCTCCGAGGTGGCCCGGCGCGGCTCGATCCGCCGGGCGGCGGAGGCCCTGAACATCACGCCCTCGGCGCTCACCCGCCAGATCCAGGATCTCGAATACGAGCTCGGCACGCCGATCTTCGAGCGACTGGCGCAGGGCATGCGCCTCAACGCGGCCGGAGAGTTGCTGGTGCGCCATATCCGCGATCAGGTCTCCGACATGGAGCGGGTCCGCTCGCAGATCGCCGACCTGTCCGGCGTCCGGCGCGGCCATGTCGCGCTCGCCTGCAGCCAGGCCTTCGTCAACCAGGTGGTGCCCGACGAGGTGAGGGCCTACCGCGCGCGCTTCCCTCAGGTCTCGTTCACGGTCCAGGTGCGCGACCACGCCCAGGCCGTGGCGGCGCTCGCATCCTTCGAGGCCGATCTCGCCCTCGTCCTGCAGCCGCCGCCCTCGGCCGACCTCCACGCCCTGTTCACTTGCCGGCAGGTGCTCTGCATCGTGATGCGGGAATCCCATCCGCTGGCGCAGGAGCAGGGGCCGGTGCGGCTGCGGGAATGCCTCACCCATCCCCTCGCTCTGCCCGACCGGTCGCTGGCGATCCGCCATCATCTCGACGACGCACTGGCACGCCGGGGGACACCCATCCGCCCCGCCGTCGAATCGAGCTCGCTCGAGTTCCTGCGCAACCTCGCCCTGCGCGAGGATGTGGTGAGCCTGCAGGTGCCGAGCGGCATCCCCAACGACCGACGCCTCGTCAGTCGCCCCATCGACGAGCGCGATCTTCCTCCGATGACCCTGATCCTCGGCCAGCTGCGCGGCCGGATGCTGCCCGTCGCCACCGCGAAATTCGCCGACGGGCTCGCCGCCAGCCTGAACGAGCGCTACGGCGCGGCATGATCCGTTCAGGCGGCATTCCGGTTCGGTCTGTAAACTCTGCGCTCTCCACCAAGGACCTCCCAGTCATTCCCCTCATCCTGAGGTGCCGTATCGAAGCGAAGGCCTCGAAGGAGGCATCCAGTTCGCACCGAGATTTCTGGATGCCTCCTTCGAGGCCGCTGCGCGGCACCTCAGGATGAGGGGGACCGGTCGGGAGGAATGGGGCTATGTCGACCGCGTTTTTACCAGGATCTTCTCGTCCATGCATGCCGATGCCTTTCTCGCCGCCGCCGAAACCCTGCCCGTGGCGGATCTCGACGCCCTGACGGAGGGGCGTGGCCTCGTCGTCGTCGCCCCGCATCCGGATGACGAGAGCCTCGGATGCGGTGGCCTCATCGCCGAGGCCTGTGCCCGCGGCCGCGCCGTGCGGCTCGTCATCGTCAGCGACGGTTGCGGCTCGCATACGCATTCGGCGTTGTATCCGCCGCTCCGGCTTCGGGCGCTGCGCGAGGAGGAAACGCTGGAGGCGGTGGCGGCGCTCGGCCTCGCGCCCGCCGACGTCACCTTCCTGCGCCTGCCCGACGCGGGCGTGCCGAGCGCCGGCCCGGTCGCGCAGGCGGCCGCGGAGGCCGTGCTGGCAGCGGTCAGGGAGAGTGATGCCGGCGCGGTCTGCGTGACCTGGGCGCACGATCCCCATTGCGACCATCAGGCCGCCGCCGCCATTGTCCGGCTCGCCCAGCCGCAACTCGGAGCGACGAAGGCCTTCGCCTATCCGGTCTGGGGCTGGACCCTGCCCCAGGGAACCGAAGTCGGGCCGCCGCCTGTCGGATACCGGGTCGATGTCGGCGCCCATGTGGCCGCGAAGGCCAGGGCCGTCGCGGCCCATCGCTCGCAGACCACCGACCTCATTTCCGACGACCCGACCGGCTTTCGCCTCGCTCCGGAGATGATCGCGCGCTTCCTCGGCCCCTACGAGATCTTCGTTGCGATGCCGGCGGACGCGGCATGAGCGCGACGATCATCACCCTGAACAAGGGCCGCGACGCGCATCTCGCACGGCTCCTCGAAGGTCTCGGCCGTGGAACGCCGCCGGCCGAGTGCATCGTCGTCGAGATGGGAGCCGAGCCGGCTCCCCTGGCCGATCACGGTTTTCCCATCCGCCGCATCGTCCTCGCCAGCGAAGGCCTGCCGCTGGCCCGCGCCCGCAATGCCGGTCGCCGGGCCGCCTTCGGCGATCACCTGATCTTCCTCGACGTGGATTGCATCCCCTCGGCGGATCTCGTGAGCCGCCTCGATGCGGATTTGGCGCAGGCCGACGGCCTGGTCTGCTGCGAGGTGAGCTACCTCCCCGCCAGGGCCGTCGACGACGGCTGGACCGAGGCCGGGTTACGCGCGGTGGGTCACACCCATCCGGTTCGGAGCTTCCCGAAATCGGGCCTGGCCCGCACCGACAATCCCGGCCTGTTCTGGTCCCTCGCCTTCGGCGTCCGGGCCGCGACCTTCGACCGGATCGGCGGGTTCGACGAGGCGTTCGACGGCTATGGCGCCGAGGACACCGACCTCGCCTTCCGGGCCGATGCCGCCGGCATCCCGATCCTGTTCAGCGCCGGAGGCCACGCCTACCACCAGTATCACGGCGCCTTCGACCCGCCGCTCCAGCACTTTTCGGACATCGTCCGCAACGCGAGCCGCTTCCATGCCCGCCACGGACTCTGGCCGATGGACGGCTGGCTCGATGCCTTCGCGCGCCTCGGCCTGCTCCCGCCTAGTTGGCGCGAGGACCCGACGATCCTGCGCATGCCGACGGTGGACGAGATGGAAGCGGCTCGGGTGCCGCTGGAACGGCCTTTCTAGGTGTTTGCGCGCAGAACCGGTGGAGACTTCGCTCCTGGACGTCGAAACCAGGGGTATCCCAGCCAACCCACCTCATCCTGAGGTGCCCTTCGCCGCGGCACCTTAGGACGAGGTAAAGCCTTGGGAATAGAACACGAATCGTCTCTCAGAATGAGGAGACGATTTGGAAACACCGAATCGGCAGGCCCGACGCACTAAACCCGTGGCGCGCGGCGCCGCTCGATTCCCTGAATGACGTCCTCGATGATCGCGGCCGTGCGTCCGATGGCGTCGGCCTGGACCAACCCGCCGATCACGGCCGGATCGAGGGCGAGCCCCGCGCGGACGAGGGCCGGCCATTCCGATGCGTCCGGCCATGTGGGGCGGACGATCGCCGCGCCGAGTGCCGCCAGGGCTTCGGCCTTCGCCACCTGCTCGTCGAAGGCGCGGGGTTCCGGCAGGCAGACGAACCGCTTCGCCCGCGTCGCCACCGCCGCGACGACGCCGTCGCCGCCACCGCCGACGATGAGGGCGGCGCGGTCGAGGAACGGGCCGGTATCGGCGACCCAGCCATGGAGATGCAGGTTCGACGGGATCTCGGTGGTCGGTGCCTCCACCGGGCCGAGCACATGCCAGTGCCTCTCGGGCACGGCGCGGGCCGCGGCCGCGAGGTCGGAGGCCGAGCCCCCCGCGCCGCCTCGCCCGTAGATGACCGCGATGGAGCCGTCGTCGGCCGTGCCGGACACCGGGGCATCCGCCAGGAAACCGGCATAGAGCGTCTTCGCCCTCACCCAGTCGGGCGTCCCCGCCGTTTCGATCGCGGGCGGGTTGAAAGCGAGCAGACGTTCCGCCGAGCGGAAAGCTTCGAGATGCGGCGTATCGGTGCGGTTGCCGGCCAGGCGCACCACGAGGGTCGGCACGGACATCAGCCTCGCGAGGAGCGTCACCTCCACCGACACGTCGACGATCAGCAGGGCCGGATCGTTCTCGGCCATCCACGCGGCGAGCAGGCCCATCCGCGCGCGGATGCGGTCGATCCCCACGGGGACGTAATGAAAGCAATCCGGACGGATGGCTTCGCCGTCCCGACCGTCGAAGCCCGAGAGCCGGTCGTCGGGCAGGTCTAGGATCGCCCCGTTGGCGCCCGAGGTATCGATGTCCGACAGCGTGCCGATGAGGGTCACCGGCCGGTCCAGCCTCGCGGCGATGAGGTTCGCGCGCTGCCAGTGACCGGCGCCCTGGTGATGGACGTAATAGCCGACAGGGCGCCGGCTCGACGCGGCGGCGTTCACGCGACGCGCGCCGTGCGCCTGTCGATCAATTGGGCCAGCAGGGCATCGAGCCCCGCGATGGCCTCGTCGAGGGGCACATGCGCCGGTTCGGGCCCGATCTCGCCCACCCTCTCCCCGAGGCGCTCGGCGAAGGCGATGGCGTTGGGACAGGTCGCCGGGTCGATGGCGGCGATGTCCTCCGCCGGGACGCCGAGCGAGCGCAGACCGGCTTCCGGGCCGCCCGGAGCGGTCCAGGCGAGGCGGAACGCGCGCTGGCGCTCGATGACCGCCAGCCAGTGACGGGCGGGAGGCAGGAGATAGGCCTCGGTGCCGGCGACGACGCGGGCACGCCGGGCCATCTCGGTGGCCATCCCGCCGGTGACCCGGCCGGTGCCGCGATCGGAGACCGAGATCGAGACATGGGGGCAATGGCGCACGCGGCCGCCGGCGAGGCGAACCTTGGCGACGAGGGCGTTGTCCTCTCCGCAGGCGAGGGCGGGCAAGCCGCCGACATGGCGGTAGAGCGCGGCACGGAGGGCAAGGCTCGCCGCCACGTGGTCGCCGTGGCGGGGCGCCGGATCGTGGGCCGGCGGGTCGATGGCGTCTTCCAGCGCCCGCACCGCGACCCAGTAGCTCTCGATCCTGCGATGCAGCGCATGGATCTCGGGGCTCCGGCTCTCGCTCTCCTCCGTCTCGATGACGAGACGGCCGCCGACGAGTTCCGCGTTCTCCAGGGCGGCGAGGTTGGCCTGCGCCCAGCCGGGCGCCGCGATGGCGTCGGCGTCGGTGCTGAGGAGTACGCCGTCGCGGATGCCTTCCGCATCGAGCCAGTCGGCGCCGACATCGAGCGCCATGCGGCGGGCCGTGCCCACATGGGCGACCTCGCGGGGCACCGTCGCCTCGATCACGCGAAGATCGAGATGGCGGGTCTCGCCGTTGCGCTCCATCTCGCGGATCAGCGAGACCATCTCGTCGGTGCAGTTGTTGGCGAGGATGACGAGGCGCAGCAGGGCGCCATCGCCGGACCCGATCTGGCGGTCGAGGGAGCGGACGAGGCGGGGAAGGACCTCCGCCTCGTTGCGGGCGGGGACGCAGACGACGGCCCGGCCGAGGGAGTGAGCGGTCTTACGCATTGTCGAGCAGCGTGGCGCGGGCGCCGGCCGGAACCGGGAGCAGGGTGACGGGAGTCGACCAGCGCCGGATCTCGTCGCGATAGAGAGCCTCGTAACGGTCGGTCATGGTGTCGACGTCGAACAGGTGTTCCGCCCGGCGGCGGCAATCGTGCCGGTCGAGGCGGATCGCGCGGGACAAGGCCCGCCCGAGATCCACCGGGTCGTCAGCCTGGGCGAGAACGCCCGAAGTCTCGTCGAGAATGTCGGGAATGGCGCCGCGGGCGAAGGCGGCCACCGGCGTGCCGCAGGCCAGGAACTCGGCGAGGACGAGGCCGAACGGCTCCTCCCAGCGCGGCGTGCACAGGGCCACATGCGCCTCGCCGACGCGGCGGGCGAGATCGGCATGGCCGAGATGACCGAGATAGGTGATGTCGGAACCGAGGCGCGGGGCGATCTCGGCGTCCCAATAGGCGCGGTTGCTCTGCGGTCCGGCGAATTTCAGAGGGATGCCGGCGACGCGCGCCGCATCGATGGCGAGATGCGGGCCCTTCTCGGGTACGAGGCGTCCCATCCAGATCGCATGGGGCTCGCCCTTGGGAGCGGCCGAGTAGGCGAAGGCATCGAGATCGATGCCGTTGCCGATCACCAGCGGCTCGTCGATGAACGGCAGCCACTCGCGCGCCAGGGATTCCGACACGGCAGCGAAGGTCATGTCGTTCGCCCGTGCCTTCACGCCGCGGACGAACGGCTCGAAGGGCGGCGTATGCAACGCCGTCACCATCGGTGCACCGAGGTCGCGCGCCCGCAGTAGCGGCAGGTAATGCAGGCTGTTGTTGTGGATGATGTCGAAATCGCCGCGGGCCACGTCCGCCACCATCGCCTCGTAGGCGACGAGTTCGGCGCGGTCGATCCGCAGGGCGGACGCATCGTCGATGGCGCTGCCGGTCGGGGCGCACACCGCCTTGAGGCATCCGCGCGGGTCGGACCCTTCGGACGCGTAGAGCGTCACTTTATGGCCGCGGGCACGCAACGTGCTCGCGAGCAGATGCGTGTGCATCTCGAGCCCCCCGGAGAAGGGCTGGGCGATGGGATATTTCAGGTGAGCGAGGAGGGCGATCTTCACGGGGCTGCAGACATCACTTCTCGAGTGTCCTACGCCGCGAAAGACGCGGCCGACAGACACTCGGGTGTCTCTACGGTCTCGTTCGACGCGACAGTGAGGCCGGCAAGGGCCTCTCCTCCCCTCATCTAGAGTAGGACAGGTGAACGTCGCCCGAACGATCCGGCGGATATCGCCTTCGTTCGATTCCGTACGGTTCGCGTCGATCGGCTTCAGCGCGCGAGCCGGCGATGCTCCTGCGTCCGCCCGCCATAGCCCCAGGCATCGGCCGCGATCTCGTGGACCACGACGTAGCTCGCCAGCGGCAGCTCGTCGCCGAGCACACGACGCAGCAGGGCGTCGGCCCGTGCGATGAAGTCTGCCTTCTCTCGTCGACTGTTGGTGCCGGCGGTCACCGCCGCCTCGATATGCGCCGCGCAGCTCACCGGCCGGGCGCCCACCTGCCAGGCGGCGGCCGGCACCTCCTCGATCAGGACGGCGGTGAGTTCGACCTTCTTGCCGAGCACCTCCGCCATCAGCGCCGTCACCTCACGGTGCAGGACGCCGACCTGATCCGCTTCCAATGGCCGACCTGCGATCTTCACGTTCACGAACGGCATGGCCGTCTCTCCTGCTCTCGCCATCGCAGACCGATCCGCGATTGACCAAGGCAGGCTAACGACGCAGTTTGGTTTGGAAAATCTCGTAATTCAAAAGCGATCGTTTTGAGAAACTGAATGATGATTCCGGTGAATCTCGATATGGACGTGTTGCGCTCCTTCGTCGTCGGGATCGATCTCGGCAGCTTCGCCAAGGCCGCCGCGCGGCTCGGCCGCTCGCCCTCCGCCATCAGTCTGCAGCTGCGCAAGCTGGAGGATCAGGTCGGGCATGTCCTGGTGCAGAAGCGGGGACGTGGGCTCGTCCTCACCGAGGCGGGCGAGATCCTGTTCGGCTATGCGCGCAGGCTGCTCGACCTGAACGATGCGGCCCTGAGCGCCCTCGGCTCTCCCGCACTCTCCGGATGGGTCCGCGTCGGCCTGCCCCAGGATTTCGCCGAGACCTGGCTTCCGGATACGCTCGGACGCTTCGCGCGCCTGCATCCGGGCGTCAGGGTGGACGTGCATGTGGACCGGAACGCGATTCTGCGCGCGCGTCTCGACGCCGGTGAACTCGACCTCGCGCTTCTCTGGGACGAAGACGGCCGCGAGCAGGACGGCGTCGGCATCGCAACCCTGCCGATGGCCTGGATCGGCCCGCGCGACGGCTTCCCGCGAAGCACGGACGGTCCCCTCCCCCTCGTCCTGTTCGGGTCGCCGTGCATCTTCCGCCACGCGGCCCTCACCGCTCTCGATGCGGCGGGAATTCCCTGGCAGGTCTCATTCAGCAGTCCGGGCCTGACCGGCCTATGGGCGGCCGTCTCGGCAGGCCTCGGCCTGACCCTCCGCACCGCTCACGGCCTGCCGCATACGCTCATGGCTCTCGATCCGGACGAGGCGGGACTGCCGCCACTGCCGTCGCTGTCGCTTCGCCTGTTCAGGGCCGCGACGCAGACCATCCCGGCGGTCGACCGTCTCGCCTCTCTTCTCACCGAGGTCGTGGCCGACAAACTCGCTCCTCTGATTCTGCCGACCGATGCTTTGCTCGGAAGCAAGCTTGAGCGTTAAGAGAGCATATTTCAGTGTTTTTGTGCGTCGCAAAATGATGTGACCAAGCAACATCGCGATGCATCTCGCCTCCGACAAGCTCGGCTCGATCGTTCTTTGGAGATTTGTCCTTTTCCAACCGGGACAATTCAGAAATATCCGGGAACGAATGAAGCCGAGCGGGTGTTGTGGAGGCAGAAACACTTCTGGAGAAACACATGCGACAGATTTCCAAGCTCGTCGGCGCCGGCGCCATCGTGATGCTCAGCTCTGCAATGGCCATTGCCGCCCCGTGCGCGACGGGGTCGACGGCCGGCGCGGATGGGAAGATGGGCGCAAACGACAAGAGCTCGAAGGTCGAGCCGGGCTCCACCGGCAATGTCAGCCCCGGTGCAAAGGCCGAGTCGCCCGGCACCGTCGGCGCCATGAACAATGTCGGTGCCAACAAGGCGACGTCGCCGGACGACGTGGCCAAGCAGCAGGACGGCAAGGCCACCGCCGCGGATGCCGCCAAGGGCTGCTGAGCCTTCCATCCGGAGAAATATTGGACGCCCGCCCTGTTCGACCGTGGCGGGCGTTCCGCGTTCAGGGCTCTCTTGCTTTGCCCAAAACCCGGACGGTCCCGAGATCTGCCGCCCCTCTATGTATGGAAAGATACAGTAGAGGCGCAGTATGCCAGTGATCATTTCGTATCCATTCGGACGGATACATCGCCGTAACGGCTTGCCCAGGTTCGCTCTCAGAGTAAGACGAAGTGATTCCGAACCGGCCCTGACGGATCGATCACATTGGACGTCGAGGCGAGGCATGCGACTTTCGATGCTCCCGAGCGACGCTCGGTGATCCGGACATCCGAACAGGAACGGATCGCGTCGGAAATCGCACGGACGGTGGACGGGCCCGATCCGTTCGCCGCAGCCCTGCGGGCGACGCGGATGCCGATGGTGATTGCCGACCCGAATCTGCCCGACATGCCGATCGTCTTCGTGAACGCCGCGTTCGAGCGTGCCACGGGTTTCTCGCGAGACGAGGTCATCGGCCGGAACTGCCGGTTCCTCCAAGGTCCGAGGACCGATCCCGCCGATGTCGCCCGTATCCGCGAGGCGCTCGACAAGGGCGTTCCGATCGAACTCGAACTGCTGAACCACCGCAAGAACGGCGAGGTCTTCTGGAACCGGCTCCTCATCGCGCCGGTCTTCGATGCGGACGGCAAGGTCGCGTATTTCTTCGCGTCCCAGTTCGACGTCACCCTGGAGAAGGATCGGCTCGTCCGCCTGCAGAACGACCGCGATGCGCTGGAGACCGAGGTCGAGCGCCGTGATCTCGAATTGCGGCGCAGCGAGACCAACCTTCGCTTCGCCCTCGCCGCCGGGCGGCTCGGCTCGTGGACGCTCGACCTCGTCGAGGGGCACCTCGAGACGTCGGATCATTGCCGCATGAATTTCGGCCGCGATCCCGACGTGGCGTTCCGCTACGACGAGTTGCTGAGCATGGTCCATCCGGGCGACCGCGAGCGCATGCAGGCACAGGTACGACGCTCCATCGAACAGAACGTCGATTACGACATCGACTACCGGGTCCTCACACCGTCCGGAGACCTCCGCTGGGTCCATGTCCGAGGCCAGACCTTCTACCGCGCCGACGGGACGCCCCTCAGCATGGCCGGCGTCTCCCTCGACATCACCGAGCGCAAGCATGACGAGGAGCATCGCAGCCTGCTCGCCGGCGAGTTGACCCATCGGGTCAAGAACACCCTCACCCTCGTCCAGTCGATCGTGAGGCAGACCCTGCGCACGGCGCCTTCCCTCGAAGAAGCGGGCGAGGCCCTCGAAGCGCGGCTGGTCTCCCTCGCTGCCGCCAACGACGTCCTGACCGAGGAAGCCTGGGACGGCGCGTCCATCGCCGATATCGCGGAACGGGCCCTGGCGCCGTTCCAGAGCAAGGGGGGCGCGCGTATCGAACTGGAGGGCGGCGAGATCCGGCTGCCGCCGCGCGGGGCGCTGGCACTGGTCATGGCCCTGCACGAACTCGCCACCAACGCGGTGAAGTACGGGGCCCTCTCGAACGATACCGGGCGGGTCCATGTCGCGTGGAGCCTCCTCGACGGCGCCGCGCCGCATCACTTCCGCATCGTCTGGGACGAGACGGGCGGGCCGGCCGTCACGGTGCCGACGCGAAAGGGGTTCGGCTCCCGCCTCATCGAGCGTGCGCTCTCGCAAGAGATCGACGGCACGGCGGAGATCTCGTACCGGCCGGACGGAATCCTGTTCGTGGCCGAGGGCCTCCTGCCGGGGCGGCTGCAGGACGAGGGCGATGGTCCGGCCGGTGCCGGGACCGCTTGACCCGGTCGGGCCGAGGCTCGAAGGAAGGTGGAAGGCTCGGCGCGCGGACGGAGACGGCAATGGCGACACGCGGCTTCACGGGACGACGGCCACCGGAGGCGACGCGGGAGCGGCTTCCGCCCGGCCAGTATCTCGAACAGGACTTTCCCGTACTGCAGATCGGACCGAACCCACGCATCGATCTGGACAGCTGGAGCTTCACCCTGCGCGAGGGCTCACGCCCGCTGAAGAGCTGGAATTGGGAGGAATTCTCCGCCCTCCCCCGCACCGCGTGGCGCGGCGACATCCACTGCGTGACGAAATGGTCGAAGTTCGACACCGGCTGGGAGGGCGTCAGCATCGACGACATCCTGGCTGCCGCAGGCATTTCGGCGCCGACCGAGTTCCTGCTCGCGGAGGGCTATGACGACTACACCACCAACGTGCCGGTGGCCGATCTCGCCGGTCCCAAGGCGATGGTGGCGACCCATTACGAGGGCAAGCCGATCGAGCCCGACCATGGCGGCCCGGCCCGGCTCCTCGTGCCGCATCTGTATTTCTGGAAGAGCGCGAAATGGGTGAAGGGCCTGCGCTTCACCAAGAAGGACGAGGGCGGGTTCTGGGAACTGCGCGGCTATCACATGTACGGCGATCCCTGGCGTGAGCAGCGATTCACCGGTGATTGATCCCGGGGCGCGTCCCCTCCCCTGGCGATCGGCCACGATCGTCGCGATCGCCGCCGTCACGGCACGAGTGAAGAACTTCCGGCTCCGGGTCGCCTTCGACCGGCCCATGCTCGCCGGCCAGCATGTGGATGTGCGGCTCACGGCGCCGGACGGCTATCAGGCCCAGCGCAGCTACTCCATCGCCTCCGCTCCCAACGAGGAGGGATGGATAGACCTGATGATCGAAGGCCTGCCCGACGGCGAGGTCTCCGGATTCTTCGATACGGTGGCGGAGGTCGGCGACACGATCGAATTGCGGGGGCCCATCGGCGGCTCGTTCGTCTGGCGCCCGGAGGATGGCGGGCCGCTGCTCCTCGTCGGCGGCGGATCGGGCGTCGTCCCCCTGCTGTCGATGCTGAGGCACCGCGCGGTGCGGGCGCCGGATGTTCCCGCCCTGCTGCTCTACTCCGCCCGCGATGCCGGCGAGGTCCTGGCCCGTGACGAACTCCTGCAGCGGGCGCGGGACGAGGCAGGCTTCGATCTCATGCTCAACCTCACGCGCGAGACCGGCGGCAGGAGGATCGACGCGGCCCTGATCGCGGAGGCCCTCGAGCGGATCGGCCGACCGCGCCACGCCTATCTGTGCGGCTCCAACGGCTTCGTCGGTCATGCCGCCGACCTCCTCGTGGATGCCGGCCTCGCCCCGGCGACGATCAGGACCGAGCGGTTCGGCGGGTAAACCCTCCATGAGACTCGTCTTCTTCGGATCGCCGCCTGCTTGACGCCAACGAGCGGAAACGGCGCCGAGGAAGAATATCGGCCGAGGGCGGTCACGCTTCCAGCCGGTCCGCCACCTCTTCCGCCAGCGACAGGCCGGAGGTGAGCCCCGGGCTTTCGATCCCGAACAGGTGCACCAGACGGACCAAGCCATGCTCGGCCGGACCGTCGATCCGGAAATCCGCGGCCGGTTCGCCCGGTCCGGTGAGCTTCGGGCGGATACCGGCATAGTCCGGTGTCAGCGCATCGTCGGGAAGGCCCGGCCAGTAGCGGCGGATCGCTTGCGCGAAGACCTGTGCCCGCGCCGGATCGACGCCGTAATCCGGCTCGTCGACCCATTCCACGTCGGGTCCGAAGCGCATGCGTCCGGCGAGATCGAGGGTGAGATGGATGCCGAGGCCGCCCTCTACCGGTGCCGGGTAGATCAACCGCGAGAAGGCCGGCCGGCCGAGACAGCCGAAATAGCTGCCCTTGGCCAGGACCTGACGTGGAATCCGCTCCGCCGGATAGGCCTCGACCCGTCTCGCCACCGCCTGCGCGCCGAGGCCGGCGGCGTTGACGATGGCGTCGAAGGCGAGCGCCTCGCCGGAAACGTCGACCCGCCAGCCCTCGCCATCGCGCCGGATCGCGCCCACTTCGCTGTGGAAGGCGATGGCTCCGCCGGCATCCTCGACGTCGCCCTGAAGCGCCAGCATCAGGGCATGGCTGTCGACGATGCCGGTCTGCGGGGAATGAAGCGCCGCGACGCAGGACAGGTTCGGCTCGAGGGCGCGGGCCTCCCTCCCCTCTAGAAGGGCGAGGTCTTCGACGCCGTTGGCCCGGCCGCGCTCGGCGATGGCCTCCAGCGCAGCCCGCTCGTCCTCGGAGGTCGCGACGATGAGTTTTCCCGGCCGCCCGTGCGGCACGCCGTGGCTCTCGCAGAACGCGTAGAGCATCCGTCGCCCCTGCTTGCAGTGGCGGGCCCGAAGCGAGCCGGCGGGGTAGTACATCCCGCCATGGATCACCTCGGAGCTGCGCGACGACACGCCGGTGCCGATCGCTCCCTCCGCCTCGGCCACTACGACGAAATGTCCGCGCCGGGCCAGCGCCCGCGCCACCGCGAGCCCGACGATTCCCGCTCCTATGACGAGCACGTCCATCGGTGATGAGCCTCAGCAGGTTTCGCGAAAGTGGTCACCGGTTTTGCGTCAGTAACCTGCTCAGGGGCTGAAGATCAGGACGAGGTAGACGAAGAACACGATGAGGTGGACGGCCCCTTCGAGCACGGTGGTCCGCAGGCCGGAGAAGGTGAGCGTGCTCAGGATCAGGGTGACGATGAGCAGCGTCATCTCCGTCGGTGCGAGGCCGAGCACCACGGTCTGCCCGGAGATCAGCCCGACGGCGAGGACCGCCGGGACGGTGAGCCCGATCGTCGAGGTCGCGGCGCCGAGGCAGAGGTTGATGGCACGCTGCAGCTCGTTGCGCGCGATCGCCTTCAGGGCGCTGATGCCCTCGGGCGTGAACACGATGGCGGCGATGAGGACGCCGCCGAGGGCGGTGGGCGCGCCGAGCGCCTCGATACCGTAGTCGAGGATCGCCGCGAGGCTCTTCGACAGGAGGACGATGGGCAGGATGTTGGCGACGAGCAGGACGATGTGCTTCAGCACCGTGAGGCCCTTCACGCTGCCCTTGTCCTGCGTGCCGGTATCGGCCGGAACATCGGCGTTCGACCGCACCATCTGCCCGCCGTCATGGATGAAGAAGCTGCTGTGGCGGCCGGTCTGGATCATCAGGAAGACGCCGTAGAGCGCCACGGTGAACACCGAGAACGCCACGGCCTGCAGGGTGGAGAGCGTGCCGCCGGTGGTGGAGGTGGTGAAGTTCGGAATGATGAGGGCGATGGTGGCGAGCGGGATGATCACCGACAGGAAGGCCGAGGTGCCCTGCAGGTTGTAGGATTGCTGGTGGTGGCGCAGGCCGCCGATCAGCAGGCCGAGGCCGACGATGCCGTTCAGCACGATCATCAGGACCGCGAACATCGTGTCGCGGCCAAGGGTCGGGACCGATTTCGGCGAGAGCATCACCGCCGAGACGAGGGCGACCTCGATGAGGACGATCGAAAGGGTCAGGATCAGCGTGCCCAGGGGCTCGCCGAGCATGTGCGCGAGCTCCTCGGCCTCATGGACCACGCCGAAGGCCGCCCACATGATCACCGAGAACAACCAGGCGAATAGGAAGGCGGCCCAGAGCGGCGAATCGAGGCTCGCCAGCCAACCGGACCCGAAGACGGCGAAGGCGGCGACACTGCCCCAGGCCACCGCGAGCCTCAGGCCCGAACCACTCATCACTGCGCCCATTCCCACCCGCCTCGCGATCGTCCCCGTGACGGCGACCCTTGTGGCATCAGGGGCTTGCGGAGGACAGCCCACGGGATGGACCTTTGTCGGATACACTCAGGTGACGCTCGTACCCGCAGTCGACGCTTGGAAGCATTGCACCATGGGGCGTGGCGCAAGCGCGGCTTTGCGGCTAGAAGCAACCTCTCCGTAACCGAACGAGGCCGGACCCAAGACCGGATGAAGCGACGTCGCCGCTAAGGGCGAGTCGAATCCGCAGGGTTTGCCTTGTCTGCCTGCAAGGCTCCTGCTCCGTGCCCTTTCCTACCCTGCCGGCCCCGCTCGTCCGAGCGCTGGAGGCCCGCAACTACGAAGACCCGACCCCCGTTCAGAGCGCCGTGATCGAGGCGGCGGCCCAGGGGCGAGACCTCCTCGTCTCCGCCCAGACCGGCTCGGGCAAGACCGTCGCCTACGGCCTCGCCTTCGCCGAGACGCTTCTCGGCGATGCCGAGCGGCTGGAGCCGGCCGGCCCGCCCCTGGCTCTCGTCATCGCCCCGACCCGCGAACTCGCGCTCCAGGTCCAGCGCGAGCTCGAATGGCTCTATGCCGAGACCGGCGCCCGCGTGATCGCCTGCGTCGGCGGCATGGATCCGCGCCGCGAGAGCCGGGCCCTGGCCGAGGGCGCCCATATCGTCGTCGGCACGCCGGGCCGCCTGCGCGACCATCTGGAGCGGCGCAACCTCGCCACCCAGAACCTGCGCGTCGCCGTCCTCGACGAGGCCGACGAGATGCTCGATCTCGGCTTCCGCGACGACCTCGAATTCATCCTCTCGGTGACCCCGAAGGAGCGGCGCACGCTTCTATTCTCGGCGACCCTGCCGAAGGCCATCGCCAGCTTGGCCGAGCGCTACCAGAACGACGCCCTGCGCATCGCGGTGAAGGGCCAGGAGCGCGGCCACACCGACATCACCTACCGCGCCGTGCGCGTGGTGCCGCGCGAGATCGAGCACGTGGTGGTCAACACCCTGCGCTACACCGATGCGCCCACCGCCATCGTCTTCTGCAACACCCGCAACGCCGTGCGCCATCTCCAGGCGGTGCTGACCGAGCGCGGCTTCTCGGCGGTCGCGCTCTCCGGCGAACTCGGCCAGGGCGAGCGCAACGCCGCGCTCCAGGCCCTGCGCGACGGCCGCGCCAAGGTCTGCGTCGCCACCGACGTCGCCGCCCGCGGCATCGACCTGCCGACGGTGAGCCTCGTCATCCATGCCGACCTGCCGCACGATGCCGAGGTGCTGCAGCACCGTTCCGGCCGCACCGGGCGCGCCGGTCGCAAGGGCACCAGCGTCCTGCTGATCCCGGCCTCCAAGCGCCGCCGCGCCGAGCAGATGTTCGCCATCGCCAAGATCAACGCCGAATGGGCCGGACCGCCCACGGCGGACGAGATCCGCCGTCTCGACGGCGAACGCATGTGGCAGGACCCGCTCTTCACCGAGACGCCGGCCGAGGAAGACCTCGCCATGGGCGAGGCGCTGCTGGCCCAGCGTACGCCGCAGGAACTCGCTGCCGCGCTCGCCAAGATCTACCGCGCCCGCCTGCCGGAGCCCGAGGACGTCACCGATCCGGGCGCCGGGCCGGAGCGCAAGGAGCGCCGCGTCTACGATCCGGCCGAAACGGCCCGGATCGACGCGGAAGGTCCCTCGGTCTGGTTCCGGCTCAATCTCGGCCGCCGCGACAATGCCGATCCGCGCCGCCTCCTGCCGATGCTGACCCGCCGCGGCAATATCGGCCGCCAGGAGATCGGTGCCATCCGCATCTTCGACCGGGAGACCAAGTTCGAGATCCGGGGCGGCGCCGCATCGCGCTTCGCCGCGACCTTCGCCAAGAACGGCTCACCCGAGATCCAGGTCGAGGCGCTTCTCGGCGGCGAGCCCGAGCGTGAGGCCGAGGGACCGAAGGGCTTCAAGAGCCCGCGTGCCGGACGCCACGAACGCGAAGCCGGCAAGAAGCCGCCGCAGCGCCGTCCGCGCTGAGAGAGACCGCGTCCCTCTCCCCCTTGTGGGGAGGAGAGCCGCGCATCCGGCAAAATGATTGCCTCAATAGCCGCGCGCCGGGGAGATGGGTTGCCGGCGAGACCGCTCCGTCAGTCGAACGATGCCGTGATGAACTGGTCCATCTCGTTCGCGGGCCGATAGGGCGCACGGCGCAGGGTCACGGAGCGCTCGGCGAAATCCAGGTCATCGTCCCGCGCCACCTGGACCTTGCCTTGCGGCGAGACCCGGCTGAACGCGAAGAGCGAGACCGCGAGGTTGTCGAACACGGCTTCGTTGGACCGGAACCGGCCGGGGGTACCGTTCGCCCGCTCGAACAGCCGCAGCACCTCCCGCGCCTTCAGCGAGAAGATCCGTTCGTTCCGAAAATGCGTCTCGGCATGCCGCGCTTCGACCGTCACCCCGTCCAATCGGCCGTCACGGTATTCCAAAAGGATCGGCGTACGGTCCTTCTCGAGGTTCTGCCGGTCCAGGCTCGCCAGATCGGTGGCGGCTTGCCTCATGGCGGAGATGTCGGCCACCGACAGGGATGGACCCAGCTGGGCGATCATGGCGTCCACATCGGCGGCGGCCTCCGCGCCTCGGATGAGCGGCGAGGGCGCACCGTAGACCGGGTCCGCTACGGCCGCGACCTCCTCCGGTGTGAGGCCGAAGAGGAGGCGGCCAATCCCGGTATCGGGTACCACTTCCCAATCGGGATTCACGGTCGTTCCCTTCCGCTCCATCGGATGGGCAAGGGCAGCGGCTGCCGCCAGAAGACACGCCCAGAATGCCAAGCGCAATGGCAGGATTCTCGTCAGGTCGGGCATCCGCCAAGGGATAAGATTTAGGTCT
Source organism: Methylobacterium marchantiae (assembly GCF_022179405.1). Taxonomy (GTDB): domain Bacteria; phylum Pseudomonadota; class Alphaproteobacteria; order Rhizobiales; family Beijerinckiaceae; genus Methylobacterium; species Methylobacterium marchantiae. Next base: position 93,509 of record NZ_BPQT01000012.1, on the reverse strand, counting down.
CCGGACGGCTCATGCGGGTCCGCAGCCTCGTTGGCATGGACAGCACAAACCGCAATCGACGATCAGAACTGGTTCGGCAGGTTCTTCACCGCGTTGCCGAGGGCCTCGACGCTCTCGGCGATCTTGCGTCCGGCCGGAGCGAAGGACGGCACCTTGATGCCGAAGACTTCGCTCTGCTCGGGCTCCGGCGCGGCAGGGGCCGCGGCGGGTTCGGCGCTGGCCTCCTGCACGGGCTTGGCGGCAGCGGGGTTGGCGGCAGCGGCCTTGACCGGCTTCGGTTTCGCCACCGCAGCGGTCGGCTTCGGACGCTGGGCGACCGGCTCTGGCGGCAGGGACGCGAACGACGTCTCGGCCGCACGTGCCCGGGTCGTCTGAGACGCACTCGGCGCGATCAGAGCCGCGTTACGGGTCGGGACGATGGCCGAGATCGCGCGAGGCGGCGGTGCGACGCTCACGGGCTCGATCGCCGGCATCGCCTTCGGACGGGCCGCGGCGGGCGCCGCCGGTTGATTCGGTGCCGCCGCCGCCATGGTCGAGATCTTCTCGGCAACGGGCTTCTCGATCATGACGATCGTCTCGACCGCGGGAGCCTTGTCGGCGACCGGCACGGCCGCTTCCTGCACCACCGGCGGCTTCGCGGTCTCTGCGGCCGTTGCCAGTACCGGAACGCCGTCCCGCAGATCGGGCCAGTCCGAGGCACTTGCCTGGGCGCTCTGCGCCTTCTGCATCTGATAGAGGTTCGGCCGCACGACCTGGGGACCGGCGAGGCTGCCCATCGCCGAGTAGGCGGCGACGGACAGGCCGGCGAGGGCGAGGCAGCCGAGTCCGCCGAGAACGATCGGCCGTCCAACGATCTGGCGTCCTAAGCCAGCGGGCTTCGCCGCGGCCTTCACCGGTTTGGCCGGAGCGAGCCGAGCGGGCGCGGGCTGGCCGGACCCGGCATTGCCGGACCCAGCTTGGCGCCTTTCGCTCGGATCGATGGCAACGTGCATCATCGGGCGGATTCTCTAACGATCATCGAAAAAACGTTTGACCGTCACGAAATCGGTACGGCCCGGAGCGATCGCCCTGGCGATGCGCACGAGTCGCCCGCTCCCTGCCGGCGTGTATCGGAGGTGAGAAGGACAATGGGGCATGAAGATGTCCTCACATCCCCGCTCAGTCATGCACGTGTCGTAGCCCACACGAATCTGGATAACGGCGCGGTACTTAACGGTCGGTATCCGGCGACGACTTGAGGTCCGTCCGTAAGACGAGCGCACGACCGAATCTTCGGCGAGCCCATTGCTGCGGATCGCGATCCGCAATCGCGCGCATTCCAAGCCGACGGAATATCGCTACAACCCTGCTCAGCGGCCCGACCCATCCCGGTGCAATTCACGATGAACCTCAACTCAATCGGCTCTTCGGCCGTCGCACCGGCGGCACGTCGCCCGGGCCGCCTGAGCTGGGCCGCCCTCCCCACGCGGGCGAGGCTCGTCGTCCTCGTCCTCGCCATCGACCTCCTCGCCGCCCTGGTCTCGTTCAGCCTGATCGTGATCAACGCCCGCTCGGCGGTGGAGGTGGAGATGCAGGCGGCCCTCGCCAATATCGAGGTGATCGTCTCGGACACGATCGGGCTCGCCCAATCGGCGTCCCCCGCCAGCCTGCTCCGGACTCTCGAATTGCGGGTGCAGGGTCTCCGCCACGTCCGCGTCGCGGTGTTCGACGCGGAAGGCGGCAAGGTAGCCCTGGCGAGCCCGCGCCCTCGCCGCGAGACGCATCTCGCCCCGCGCTGGTTCGGCGTCCTGATCGCACCGACGCCGCAACGCGACGAGTTGCCGATCGTCGCCCAGGACCAGCGGATCGGCACCGCCCTGATCACCACCGAGCCCCTCGACGAGATCGACGAGGTCTGGGGCTACACCGTCTCCCTGTCGCTCGCGAGCCTGTGCCTCAACCTCGGCCTGCTCGGTGCGCTTTACATCGCCTTCGGCCGCGTCCTGGCGCCCCTGACCCAGCTCGCCGACGGCCTGATCCAGCTCGAGCGGCACGATTACACGGTGCGGCTCGATCCGCCCGCCTCGCGCGAGCTCGCGATCATCGCGGAACGCTTCAACAGCGTCGCCGAGGCGCTTGCGGAATCGCGCGCCGCCAACGGCCGCCTCAACCGTCAGCTCCTCACGGCGCAGGATGACGAGCGGCGGCGCACGGCCCTCGAACTCCACGACGAATTCGGTCCGTGCCTGTTCGCGCTCGAAGCGAACGCGGCCTCGGTGACGCGATTGGCCCAGGCGCCGGGGGAACCGGACAGGACGAAGCTCTCCGCCCGCGCCGACGAGATCAGCACCATCGTCGGACAGGTCCAGGGCCTCAACCGCGACCTCCTCAACCGCCTGCGCCCGCACGCTCTCGGGCAGGTGCCCCTCGCCGAATGCCTGAATCTTCTGCTGCGCAATTTCCGCAACCGCCATCCGGGAACCGATTTCCGAGGGACGTTCACGGATCTCGCCCGCGGATACGGCGATCTCGTCGATCTCACGGTGTTCCGCTGCATCCAAGAGAGCATGACCAATGCGGTGCGCCACGGCGACGCGCGCACCGTCACGGCGGAGGTCGGCGAAAGCATCGGCGGCAACGAATTGCGCGTCGTGATCCGCGACGACGGCAGCGGGCTGGCCGCCGAAAGGGCCGCGACGCAACAGGCCGGGCTCGACGGAGGTTATCGTGGCGGAATCGGTTTGTCGGGGATGCGGGAGCGGGTGGAAGCCTTGAGCGGCACATTTCACCTTGACAACGCGGCGCCGGGGACGGTTGTCCGGATAGCGATACCGCTCGATCCCGAGCGGGCCGAGGACACGAGCCCGATCGTTTCCGTATGAACGCGTTGACACCGACATCGACCCAAGCGCCCGTCCTCGTCATCGACGATCATCCGATCGTCCTCCAGGGCTGCCGCCGCGTCCTCGAGGACGCCGGTATCGAGCGGATCGCCGAGGCGACCAGCACGGTCGCCGGCTATCGCCTGTTCTTCCGCCTGCGCCCGTCGATGGTGATCTGCGATCTCACCTTCCAGGGCAGCGGGCTCGCCGGGCTCGATCTCATCCGCCGGATGCGCAGCGCCGCGCCCGGCATCCGCATCCTGGTCTTCAGCATGCACAACGACCCGGTGATCGTCTCGCGGGCGCTGGAGGCCGGGGCGCTGGGCTACGTCCTGAAGGACCACGCCTCGGTGGAGCTGTTCGAGGCGTTCGAGCGGGTCCGCGCCGGCCAAGTCTATCTCGACCGGCGCCTGGCCACCGAAGTCGCGATGCTGCGCACCGACCCGCGCCGCACGCCCGAGGCGCAGCTGACCCCGCGCGAGCAGCAGATCCTCACCCGCCTGGCGCAGGGCAAGTCCTACGGCGCCATCGCGAGCGACCTGTCGGTGAGCTACAAGACCGTGACCAATGCCTGCTCGCAGATGCGCCAGAAGCTCGGCGTACGGACACTCGCCGAACTCATCCACGTGGCGGTGACGCAGGCGCAGCGCCAGGGCTGAGCCGCCCTGAGATCCTGACGCTGCGCGGCTTTTCTGGCTGGGCCCCGGATCGGGTTCCGCTGGCGCTCCACCCGTCCGGGGAAACGGGGGCGGGTTATGCCGGGCCGTCCGTTCTCATGCCGACGCACCCTGTTCCCGGCCGCCCGAAGGGTGAGCCGGGACCCAGCAGAAGAGGCGCCGCGAAAGCGGCTCGTGCCGGGCGGGTCACGCCAGCCCGCCCATCCCGCGCACGATCTCCCATTCCTCCGCCGTCACCGGCTGCACCGACAGACGCGAATTGTTGGCGAGCACCATCGCCTTGAGGCGCGGCTCGGCCTTGATCGCCTCCAGGGTCACCGGGCGCCGGAGGGGTTCGACGGCGCGCAGGTCGACCATGCCGAAGCGGCCGGTGGGGTCGGTGTCGTCCGGGTAGTAGGGCCGGATCACCTCGACGATGCCGACGACGGCCTTGCCCTCGTTGGAATGGTAGAAGAACCCGCGCTCGCCCACCTGCATCGCCATGAGGTTGAGCTTGGCGACGTGGTTGCGCACCCCGTTCCAGGGCGTGCCGTGCTCCCCCGCCTCCACCTGCTGGTCCCAGGACCAGGTCTTCGGTTCGGATTTGTAGAGCCAGTACGCCATCGCTCGCCTCTTTGGATCGAGGCGCATCCTTAGCGCGGGACAGCGTGGCCGTCAGGCGTCGCGAAGCGCCGATCCCCAGTAGCGCAGGCTGTCGGCGTTGACGGGAGACCCGGCATCCTCGTTGCGCTTCGTCACGAAGGCATGGAACGCGGCGGCCTCGTCGGGGCCGAGCAGGCGGCGGGTCGCGGCGAGGATCCGGGTGATGCGCAGATGGTTGTGGTCGTAGGCGCGCAGCCAGCCGTCGGTGCGGGTGTAGAACTCCGTCATCCGCGCGAGGGCGGAGCGCAGCCCTTCCTGAGCAATCGGGTCGGCGCGGATGGCGTCGGCTTCCTCGCTTCCGAGCACCGGCGCTCCCGGGACGGCGCGGCTCGCCTCGGATAAGGGGAAGCACCACTGAACGAAGTCGTGGACGCCCTCGATCCTGGCATCGTCGAAGGCGACGACGTCGGCGAGGGTGCGACGCGCGCCGTCGCGCCCGGTGCCGGCGAGGAAGGCGTGGATTGGCCCCGTGCTCATTCCGCCTCCCGCTTGAGGGGACGGGCGAGGAGACCGGCCACCACGGCATCGACGCTCGCCCCTCCCGAGACGATGGCGGCCACCGCCTCGGCCACCGGCATCTCGACGGCGTTCCTTCGTGCCAGGGCGACGAGGGCCGCGGCGGTGAAGGCGCCCTCGGCGAGCTTGCCGCCGGAGGCCTCCTCCGACGTGGCGCCGGCGCCGAGGCGCTGGCCGAAGGCGAAGTTGCGCGATTGCGGCGAGGAGGCGGTGAGAACGAGATCGCCGAGGCCCGACAGGCCCATCAGGGTCTCGGGGCGTCCGCCATAGGCGCGGGCGAAGCGCATGAGTTCGGCGAAGGCCCGCGCGATGAGGGCCGCGCGCGCGCTCTCGCCGAGGCCGCGCCCCGCGACGATGCCCGACGCGATGGCGAGCACGTTCTTGCCCGCGCCGCCGATCTCGACGCCGCGCACGTCGTCGGTGTGGTAGACGCGCAGGGCCGGCCCCGACAGGGCGGCGGCGAGGCGGGCGGCCAGATCGGCATCCTCGGCCGCCAGAGTCACGGCGGTGGGAAGATTGCGGGCGACGTCCGCCGCGAAACTCGGCCCCGACAGCACAGCGACGGACGCGCCCGGCATCGCCTCGGCGGCGACCGCGCTCATGAAGGCGTCGCTGCCCCGCTCGATCCCCTTGGCGCAGAGAACGATGGCGGCCCGCCGGTCGATAGACGATTTCAGGGTTCCGAGAACCCCGCGCAGCGTCTGGGCCGGCGTGACCAGGAGAACGACCTTCGCGCTGGACAGATCCCGCGGCTCGGCGGTAGCGCGGATGGCGTCGTGCAGCCTCACCCCCGGCAGGTAGCGGGCGTTCTCGCGCGTCTCCTCGATGCGCCGGGCGGCTTCCCCATCGCGCAGCCACAGCGTCACGGGATGTCCCGCCGCCGCCGCCGCATTGGCGAGGGCCGTTCCCCAGGCGCCTCCGCCCACCACTGCAATCGGGTCGCTCATGATCGATGATTCCCTGGCGCCCGATCTCTCGATACGCGATCCCGCGCGGCGGACGGCTCCGGCATAGTCAGCCGATAGAGCACGTGCGGCTGGAGCGGATCGCCCGCCAGCAGGCTCGGATGGAGGAATTCCTCGGAGAACGCCATGTCGAGCCGTTCCATCACCCGCCGCGACGGTGCGTTGCAGGCCGCGGTGAAGGCGACCACCGCCGGCACGAGGCAGCGGCCGGACAGATCGTCGAGGGCGAGCCTCGCGGCGCGCGTGGCGAGGCCGCGCCCCTGAGCCGAACGGGCGAGCCGCCAGCCGATCTCCACGATCGACCCCACCGCCTCTCCGCCCGCGAACGGCATCGGCCGGATCAGCCGCATGGCACCGACGAACCCGACGAAGCCCTCTCCCGGCACCGCGACCGCCCAGGGGCCGAAGCCATCGACCTCGAAGCGCCGGTCGAGGCTGCGGGCCTCGATGAGGCTCTCGCCCCGATCCTTGGTGGAGGGGAAGAACCGCATCACCTCCGGATCGGCGTTGAGGCCGGCGAAGGGCGCGTCGTCCGCCCGGATCCAGCGGCGCAGGAGGAACCCGTCTCCCGTGAGCGAACCCGGTGCGGGCGCGGGCCTTCCGCGACCCTTGAAACCACCCTTGCCACGCCAGACGAGGGAGCGCCGGTTCAGGAGATCGAGATCGGCCTTCGCCGACAGCACCGCCTCACCGAGATCGATGGCGAAGGCGAGCCGCTCCGCCGGCATGTTGGCCCAGGCCGGCGCGGCCACGCTCTCGCGCCAGGGTCCGCCGCAGGCATTGTCGAGAAGGATGCGCGCGAAGCAATGGTCGAGGCGCACAGGCCATTCCGGCCGGGCGCGGGCCGCCTGGGGCAGGCGCCGGTCGACGAGATCGCGCCAGCGCCGCTGCAGACCCTCCGGCGGGACGCCCTCAGGCACTTGCCGCCGCCTCGGCGAAGGGCCAGCGGGCGCGGGCCGGCGCGGTGAGATCGTCGACGAGGCCGAGGCGCAGGCGCTCGATCCCCGCCCAGGCGATCATCGCGCCGTTGTCGCCGCAGAGCGACAGGGGCGGCGCCACGAAAGCGAGCCCGGCCTCGTTGGCCTGTGTCGTCAGGGCGCGGCGGATGGCACCGTTGGCGGCGACGCCGCCCGCCGCCACGAGGGCGGTGGGATGGCCCGCGATGGAGCCGAATTCGCGCAGGGCGACGCGGACCCGGTCCACGACCACGTCGACCACCGCCGCCTGGAAACCCGCGCAGAGATCGGCCACGTCCGCGCTCGACAGCGGGGCCAGCCGTTCGGCCTCGATCCGCAGGGCGGTCTTGAGGCCGGAGAGGGAGAAGTTCGGCTCGCGACGCCCCAGCATCGGCCGCGGCAGGGCGAACCGCTCCGGGTTTCCGGTCTCGGCCATGCGCTCGACCTCCGGGCCGCCGGGGTAGCCGAGGCCGAGGAGTTTCGCGACCTTGTCGAAGGCCTCGCCGATGGCGTCGTCCACGGTGGTGCCGAGGCGGACGTAATCGCCGACGCCCTTCACCGCCACGAGCTGGGTGTGGCCGCCCGAGGCGAGGAGCAGCAGGTAGGGAAAACCGATGCCGTCGGTGAGCCGGGCGGTCAGCGCATGGGCCTCCAGGTGGTTCACCGCGACGAGCGGCTTTCGCGCCACCAGCGACAGCGTCTTGGCCGTGACGAGACCGATCAGGACCCCGCCGATCAGACCGGGACCCGCCGCCACCGCGATCCCGTCCACCTGCGACAGGCTCATACCGGCGCGATCGAGGGCGCGGGCGACGAGCCGGTCGAGCACCTCCACATGGGCGCGGGCCGCGATCTCGGGAACGACGCCGCCATAGGCCGCGTGCTCGGCGATCTGGCTCAGCACTTCGTTGGAGAGAATACGGCCGCGCCCGTCCTCGCCCGGCATCACGACGGACGCGGCCGTCTCGTCGCAGGTCGTTTCGATGCCGAGGACGTTCATGACGGTGCTTTGGATTTCGCTGAAGAGGGATGGGATGTCACGGAAGAGGAATGCCCCACCCTAGCCGGGAGGGGCGGCGGAGGGCAACGACGGCCTGTCTCTCATGGCGGGGATCGCCGCCATCGCGACCAAGGGCGTGTCCATCGAAGCGGCGTCTCACCGAAGCGGCTTGCCTTCGCACGGGCGAGCGGCGATTCCGGTGCGATGGTGGCGATGCGGATATGGATCGCGCGGCCCGAGCCGGGGGCGACGCGCACGGCGGAACGGCTCGTCGCGCTGGGCCACGAGCCCCTGGTGGCGCCGATTCTGGTGGTCGAGGCGACCGATGCGCCTCCGCCGCGAGGCCCGTTCGACGGTCTTCTCGTCACCAGTGCGAACGCGCTTCGGCACGCAGCAGGCTGGGGTCACCTCCACGGGGTTCCCGTCTTCGCCGTCGGGGCGCGGACGGCGGCGCTGGCGCGCCAAAAGGGCTTCGTCTCGGTGAGGACGGCCGAGGGAAACGCCGCGGATCTGGCCGGACTCGTCGTAAGGACGGTCTCGCCGGGCGCCTCGCTGCTGCATGCGGCGGGCGAGGACCGCAAGGCCGAACCGGTTTCGTCGCTGACCGCTGCCGGATTCACGATGACGACCTTCGTCGCCTACGGCGCCCGGCCGCTCGCATGCCTCCCCGACCACGTGGCGAAGGCCTTCGACGGCCCCGACGCGCTCGCCGGCATGCTGCATTACTCCCGCCGGAGCGCCGCGACCGCCCGCGAACTGGCCGAGGCCGCCGGATATGGCGGAGCTTTCGCGGCGCTCAGGCATTACTGCTTGTCGGTGGACGTGGCGGCGCCTCTGGCCGAGGCTGGAATCGCGGCCCATTTCATCGCAGGACAGGCCAACGAGGAATCGCTTCTCGCGGGCTTGAGATCAGGTTTCTGACGAGCGGTCTCGCCGAGGCGGTCGCCGCGGTGCTAGGACGAAACACTACGCTGTGACCGCAGGGCGGCATCCGGAGCGCGAAACGCGCCAGGATTGCGTCAGGCGGCAGACGAAAGTCGGGAAGGGAGCAAGAAGCCCGTGAATCCACCCAGCAGCGACGGCAAAGGCCCGGGAACTTCGTCTGGCGCCAGCGGCCCGAGGCCCGATGCGCCCAAGCCCGACGCAGGCCGGTCGGATGCGATCAGGCCCGCCACGGCAAATCCCGCCGGCACGAATCCCGGCTCGACGAATCCCGTCTCGACGAATGCGGCTCCGGGAAACCCCGCGTCGCCGCCATCCCTGTCCCAGCCGGCCGCGGCCGATGTGCCGAAGCCTGCAACGTCGCCGGTGACGACGGCTCCGAAGCCCGTCGATGCCAAACCGGTCGATACGAAGACCGATGCCGCCAAGCCCGAGCCGGGCAAGGTGGATGCAGGCAAGAGCGAGCCTGCCAAGTTCGATGCGTCCAAGCCCGACGCATCCAAGCCCGACGTCTCGAATACGGATGCTGCCAAATCCGGGCCGCTCAAGTCCGAGCCGTTCAAGTCCGAGCCACCCAAGACGTCGGCATCGTCCTTCGATGCCGGCAAGGCGGGAAGTCTCAAGCCCGACCTGTCGAAGCCCGATCCGTCCAAGCCTGATGTCTCGAAGCCCGCCGGGACCGGTCCGACGGCTTCGAGCCCGACGGGCAGCGGTTCGTCGTCCGCCAGGACCGAACCACCGAAGCCCGGCGCCGCAGCGGGCAACACGCAATCCACGGTTCAGAAGGCGGCCCTCACCGACGGACCCATCATCGACCTGAAGGCGAAGCGGATTCCCGATCCGGCGGAAGCCGCGAAGGCCTCCGCCGCGTCGAGCGCGGCCAAGCCCTCGGGATCGAGCACCTTCACCTCTGAAGCGGACAAGACTTCCACGACGGACAAGACTTCCACGACGGACAAGGCTTCGCCGGCCTCCGACGCGAAGCCGGCCGGGTCGACGACGCCCAAGATCGGTCCCTCCGGTGCCGTGGCCGGCGAGCCCGAGCGCAAGGGCGCGGGCTTCGGCTCGATGGCGGCCGCGGGCTTGATCGGCGGCGTCCTCGGCGCGGGCCTGCTCTTCGCCGTCGAGCGCTCCGGTGCCCTCGGCGGGGTCGAGGACCCGCGTTTCGCCGCCCTCGATCAGAAGATCGCGGCCTTGGCACCGAAGGACGCCCTGTCGGCCCTCGACAAGCGCATCGGCGCCAACGAGGCAGCCTTGAAGCCGCTGCCGGAGGCAATCCGCTCGGCCGATGCCGCCGCCAAGGATGCCCTGCAGAAGGCGGGTGCCGCTCCTGCGGCCGCGTCGACCGACGGGTCCGCTCCCTCAGCGGCGGCGATCCCGCCTGACCTGATCGCCCGTCTCGACGGGCTCGACCAGCGTGTCGCCGCACTTCAGGAAGAGCCGGGCCGCGACCAATCCGGCAATGCCGGGCTGACCGCCATCACGCCCCAGGCGGTCTCCAGCCTCGAGGAGAGACTGAAGGCCGTCGAGGGCAAGGTGGATTCGGCGGCCAAACCCGATTCCGCCAATTCCCTCGCCGCCCAGGTCGCCGCGCTGAAGGGCGACCTCGACACGCGGACCAAGGCGAATTCCGAGGCCGACGAGGCGCTGAGCCAGAAGCTCGCCAGCCTCCAGCAGAGCCTCGATGCGCGGGTCAAGGCCGCCACCGAGGCGGTCCAGGCGGCGACGCAGGCGAGCCAGCGGGCGGTCGATGCCGGCAAGGCGCAGGTGGCGGAAGCCGCCAAGGGCGTCGAGCGCCAGTTCCAGGCCCAGTCCGAGAAGATCGCGGGCCTCGACCAGGCCGTCGCCAGCCGCGCCGATGCCGGAACGGTCCAGGCCGGGATGCGCATCGTGGCGGCGGACCGGATCGTCACGGCGCTCAATACCGGATCGCCCTATGCCGATGCGTTGTCGGCCCTGCGCAGCTTCGAGCCCGGCGATCCGGCCCGTCTGAATGCCGTGGCCGCCTTCGCCGACAAGGGTGCTCCGACGGCCCGCAGCCTCGCGGCCGAGTTCCGTCCCATCGCGGAGCGGATCGCGGCGAGCCGCAGGGCCGCCCAGGCCAAGAACGTCGCCGAGACGGGCGACATCAAGCAGCGGCTGATGAGCATGGCCGAATCCATCGTCCAGGTGCGCAAGGTCGATGCCCCCGCGGCATCCGGCGAGACCGCGACGGACGATGCGGTGCCGAAGGTGCAGGACGCCCTGGACCGCGGCGCCATCGGCGAAGCGGCCAAGGCCTTCGCCGCCCTGCCCGAGGATGCGCGCGCGCAGGCCGGCGAGTTCGGCACCAAGCTCGCCTCGCGGGCCGCGGCGGGCGACGCCGCACGGGGATTGCTCGCCGATGCCTTCAAGGCGCTGCCCTCCACCGGCGCGACGCGGTGAGGGTCATCCTCCCGCCCCGGCCGCCCGGTGTTCCGGGCGGCGATCGTCCGATCGTCGCATGCAGGTGCAGCGCGCCCGCATCCCTTCATGCCCGCGTCGCCTCCCCGGCCGACGCCACCTCCCGGAGTTCGTGATCCCATGTGGCGCGCCCTCGCCTTCCTGGCCCTCCTCGCCATCGCCGCCTTCGGTGCGACGTGGATCGCCGACCGACCCGGCACGGTCACCATCGTCTGGAACGGCTACGAGATCGCCACCAGCCTCGCCATCGCGCTGATCGGCGTCCTCGTCGCGGCCATCGTCATCGGCTTCGTCTGGGCCGTGGTGAAGGGGGTCATCACCCTTCCCGAGACGCTGGTCCGCGGCTCCAAGGAGCGCCGTCGGGCCAAGGGCTTCTCCGCCCTCTCGCGCGGGATGGTGGCCGTCGGCTCGGGCGATCCCCTGGCCGCGCGCCGCCATGCCACCGATGCCGAGCGCCTGCTCGGCGCGGAGCCGCTGGCGCTCCTCCTGAAGGCACAGGCCGCGCAGATCTCCGGCGACCGCGAGGCCGCCGAGCACGCATTCCAGCGCATGGTCAACGATCCCGAGACCCGTGTCCTCGGCCTGCGCGGACTCTTCGTCGAGGCGCGCCGCCGCGAGGACGACGTCGCCGCCCGCGCCTATGCGGCGGAGGCCGCACGCCTCGCCCCCAGCGTCACCTGGGCCAACGAGGCCGTGCTCGAGGCGCAATGCGCCGATGGCGACTGGAGCGGTGCGGTGGAGACGGTGGAGCGCCGCGCCTCCCTCGGCCTCATCGAGAAGGGACTCGCCCGCCGTCAGCGCGCCGTGCTCCTGACCGCCGCCGCCCAGACCCGCGAGGCCGGCGAACCCGAGGCCGCGGCGCAGCGTGCCCTCGACGCCGTCAAGCTCGCACCGGACCTCGTCCCCGCCGCCTGCATCGCCGGCCGTCTCCTCGCCCGCCGCGGCGACCTCAGGAAGGCCGCCAAGATCGTCGAGGCGGCATGGCGCGCCAATCCGCACCCGGATCTCGCCAAGGTCTATCTCGGCCTGCGCGTCGGCGATTCCGTGCGCGATCGCCTCGCTAGGGCGGAAAACCTCGCGAAGATCTCGTCCTGGCATCCCGAAGCCCGCCTCGCCATGGCGCAGGCCGGTCTCGAAGCGCAGGATTTCGGCAAGGCGCGCGAAGCCCTGGTTCCGCTTCTCGCCGACCGCCCGACGGTCCGCACTTGCCTCGCAATGGCGAAGATCGAGGAGGCCGAGCACGGTGCAGGCTCCGGCCGGGCTCGCGAATGGCTGGCGCGCGCCGCCCATGCGCCGCGTGACCCGATGTGGATCGCCGACGGCGTCGCCTCCGAGCGCTGGGCGCCGGTCTCGCCGATCACCGGCCATCTCGACGCCTTCGTCTGGAAGGCGCCGACGGAGCTTCTCGAAGGCCCCTCGGGCGACGATGTCACGGGCGATCTCGACGACCGGGACGATCGCACCCGGCCCGCCCTCGTGGCCGCGGACAGGGACGCCGAGGAAGCCGCCCCGCCACCGGCGGTCGTCGTCGCACAGCCGAAGCCCGCGGAACCCGCATCCGTGAACGACGCCAAGATGGCCGCCAAGCCGAGTACCCCGGTCGCCGGACCGATGGCGAGCGGAGCGGCCACCCCGGTGGTGTTCCCCCCGCCGAAGGGCGCGGACAATGCGGCGGAGAACAAAGCCCGGCTGGTCGGCTGATCCCGCAATGGGGCAGGAAGGGCGGCGCCCCGCCGCCGCCCTTTAAAGGTCGGTTCACGCAAGCTCGCTAAACCTGTGATCAGCGAGTTCTGCGTAAACGAAGTGCCATGTCCCCATCTCTCGACGATGCGCCGGACTTCTCCGGCCTGATCGAACTGTCGCGTCTCGGCGACCTCGATCTGAAACCTGTCATCCTCCGAGTCCAGACGGACCTGTTCCTGACTGCCTCGGTGCTCGACAGGAAGACGGTGGAGGCTTTCGAATCCCTCGCCGGCGGTCTCATTCCCATCGTCGACGAGGAGACGGCCGAGATCGTGGCCCGCAAGCTCGCGCCCTTCCCCGCGACGCCACAGGGCGTCCTCGCCATCCTCGCCGCACGCGGCGGAGAGGTCAGGGACATCGTGATCGCGCTCGCCCCCAGCCTGTCGGCGGTGGTGATCGAGGCCGCCCTCGCGGACGGGTCGGACATCGCCGCGTCCATCGCCCGCCGAGCGGATCTGAGCCGTTCCCTCATCGACGAGATGGCGTCCCGCGACAGCTCCGCCATCGACCTGGCGCTCGCCGAGAACTGGCAGATCAGCCTTCAGGGCAGCACGATCGCCGTGCTCGTCGGCCGCGCGCGGACCACACCCGATCTGGCGCAGGCTCTCCTCGCCCGCCCCGATCTGGCGCCGGGAGACCTCGCTCCGCTGTTCCTGTTCGCCGACGAGGACTTGCGGGACGCGATCGGCCGCGCGGTCGGCTCCAGGGCCGCTCTCCGGCCGTCGCCTCCGTCACCGCGCGAGGCGGGGGCGGTCCTCACCGGCTTCTCCGGCCGGAAGGACGTCGCCGGCTTCGTCGCCGCCCTTGCCGAGATGCTCGGCCTGCAGCGCGGGTTCCTCGCCGCCACACCCGATCCGAGCCGGCGCTACGAGCTTCTCACCCTCGCATTACGTGCCGCCGGGCTGCACGAAGAGGAGGCGGTCTACGTCTTCCTCACGCTCAACGAGACCGTGGCGAAGTCGGTGGACCGGGTCTTCGACCTGGTGAAGCTCTTCCGCACCATCCCGCGCGGCGCCGCCCGCGATCTCCTCGGCGCGATCCTCGACACTCCTCTGCCCGAACGCCTCAACGGCGGCGGCGCCCATCAGCCCTATACGGCGCCCGATGCGGCCCGGCCGCGCATGCCGGCATCCACGGAACGCGCGCCGCTTCGCCCGGCAATGCCGGGCCGGGTCAGGCAGACCGGGACCGCCTGACCGCAGTTTCGCGACCGTGACGATCCATCTTCCCCGGTCGCGGGAAAAGGTGGTTCGCGCCCGCATCGGCAACGGGATCATCCTCCGGCGAAAGACATCGCGACGGGCAGGGTTCTCTCCGCGTCGCCCGCCCCGTCACTCGGCGAGGTCGAGACAATGGCGCCCGGAGCGGTCGTCGATCTCGATGATCCAGAGGTCGTCGTCGAACCGCAATTCCTTGCCGATGCGCTGTTCCACATCGACCGGCGAGGCCTCGCCCATCAACCGGACGAAGCTGCGGTCGGTCGCATCCTCGGTATCGACGAGGGATTGCGGCGCCGGTCCGTAGAGGTCGGCGCTTCCGTCGAGACGATCGATCTTGACGAAGATCGCTCCCGCCTCGGCGGCGCCGCGCCGGCGCTGCACCGCATCGATCCCCTCGACGGCGAGGCGGCGGAGATGGGCGGAGACCCAGAAATCGGAACGCAGGCGAGCCATGGCTGCGCCTATAGCATCGAAAGCCGGGAGCGAGCACCGGCCTGAAGGAGGCAGGGCTTCGAACTCGGGCTATCGGGTTTCGACAGTCCCTGAGCATGCCACACCGTCATTCCGGGCTCGCCTTCGGCGCCCCGGAATGACGGTGTGGGTGTCAGAACCGGCGTGCAGGTTTCCGCAGATGTCGGCGTGAACCCGGATTCGGAGCCCCGCTGAAAGACGGCCGGCAGAGACATCACTCAGAAGCGAAGGCACTCAGAAGCGAAACGTGTTCCGGCCCGCGGCCTTGGCACGATACAGCGCCCGGTCGGCCGCGGACAGCAGGACGTCCGGAGATGTGCCGTCGCGCGGTGCGCGGGCGATGCCGATGCTCAGTCCGACACGGAGTTCCCGGCCGCCATAGGGGATCGGCACGCCGACCGCGGATACGAGGCGCTGGGCGAGCTCGGGCAGTTCCGATTCATCGGCGGTGAGGATGGCTGTGAACTCGTCGCCTCCCAGGCGGGCGACGACATCGCATTGCCTCAGCTCGGCGCGCAGACGGGCCGCACAGGCCTTCAGGACGCTGTCGCCGGCCGCATGGCCCATCGTGTCGTTGATGCCTTTGAAGTTGTCGAGGTCCATGTAGAAGAGCGCGATACTTTCGCCGATGCGGCGCGATCGGTCGAGCGCGGCGTGAAGGCGCTGGCTGAACTGCGTCCGATTTGGCAGGCCCGTCAGAGGATCGAAGGACGCCAGCTGTTCCAGGCGCTCTTCCAGCAGCTTGCGCCGCCCGACGTCGCGAACCGAGACGACGTAGCCGTTCGGTGCCTGCGAATCGGGGTCGCGGCTCAGGCGTAGGGACGCCTCCATCCAGATCCACCCGCCCTCCTTGTGCTGGAGACGAAGTTCGATGACGGCGACGTCGATATGACCGTCGCGCACGCTCTGCATGAACCGCCGGAAGTTCGGGACGTCGTCCGGATGGGCGATGTCGATCGCCTTGCGTCCCACGAGCTCCTCCGGCTCGTATCCGAGCAGCGCCCGGATGGAGGGTGAGACGTAGAGGCGGACACCATCGAGATTGCCGCGAATGATCGTATCGGTGGACATTTCCGCGAGATGGCGAAACTCCGCCTCCCGCTCCGTGGCCTCGCGCACGGCGCGGGCCAGATCGTAGATTTGCCCGGCCATGGCGGCGAGGTCGGTGAGGAGACGGAGTTTCTCGGCCGAGCCGGCTTGCGGACGGGCATCCAGCACGGACAGCCGGCCGATCCGGTCCGGACCGAACGGGGCGCTCGCGAAGAAACCGACGTCCGCGTTCCCGGCGGGCAGCCATCCAGCGAAGGCCTGATCGGTTCGCGTGTCGCCGCACCAGAGCGCGGGCCACTCCCAGTCGGGCCGTCCATCGGCCATTTCGGCCGCGTTCCTCAGTTCGGGGCCGGCGCCGGAACCGAAATCCGTCCAGGTCCGGGACTCGCCGCGGAGACAGACGGAGGCGACCTCCGCATGGAAGAGTGCCCGCGCGATCCGACAGCATTCCGAGAAGTCAGGTGCCGGCAGGATCGTCCTTGCGATGCCGTCTGTCGCTCCGGCCTTTTCGTGTCCCGTCATGTTGCGGATGCCGATCTTTGCGCCACCGATGCACGGTCAACAGCAAATGGACGAATATGCGGTGGTGACGAACAGGTCGGCATCAGTGGATCGGCGTCTGATCCGGCGGTGTGGTGAGACGGTCGGACATCATGCTCGGATTGTCGGCCATTGCCCAAGTGCGACGATCCTTCGGGGCACGCTGCGGCCGGCACGAATCCGTCTTGGATAATCGATGATACTCAAAGACGAAAAGCAGAAAGAAGGCGGCAAGAGCCACCTGAGCCACCGTCTCGATGGAAGTCGGCTTTCCGACAACCGTCGGTATCGATCGCGTATGTCCGTTGGTCCGTTTTCCGCCCGTCACGGATGTCGAGGGGAGGTTCCGACCGCCGGGATTCCCCCCTACCCCTTGGTCGATCCGGCACGCGAGGCGAGTTCGCGCAGGGTGCGGCCGGCGGCGACGCCCTTCACCGGCAGCTTGCGGTCGCGTTCGAACTTCTCGATGGCCGCACGTGTTCCGGGTCCCAGGACGCCATCGGCTTCGAGAGGCCCATAGCCGAGCTTCACCAAGGCCCGCTGCGCCTGCGCCACCGCCGCGTCGGATTTCGGTGTCACCGAGGCGGTGGTCTCACCGGCCTTGATGATCTCGGCGATCACGTCGCGCTTGGTCGTCGGCGCGGCGGCGACGGCGGGCTTGGCCGCCGGCTTGACCGGCTCCGGCACGGATGCGGTCTTCTGCTCCGGAACGGGCTCGGCCTTCGGAACCTCGACCTTGCGCGGGGGCGCCTCGGCGAGCCTGGCCGGCTCCGCGGGCCTGGCCGCCTGCGACTTCGCAGGGGGCGCGTTGCCCGCCGACTTGCCGAGGGTCGGAAAGATCGGGGCCGGATGCGGACCTCCCTGGAAGCCCAGGGCGTTCATCGCCACGGCCGCCACCGCGCCCAGCGCGACGACCGAGCCGATGACCTCGCCCGGCCGGCGCAGGCAGAGACGGCCGAAGCCGCCGATGGCGGAACCCATGGTGCGGAACCAGCCGGACGCGGGCCGCCGGGTCGGGCCGGCAGCGGGCTTCCGGCGCGGAGGAACGCTCTGCGCGCCCCGGGCAGGCACGACGATCTCGCGCTGGTCACGCTTCGGCAGCGGTTCGCGCATGGTCTATCCTTCACAACGCCGATGACGGCCCGGCGAGCCGGACCGAAAATGGGGGTTTGGTTTTCGCGGGAGGCCGCGGCCGGACGAGGCTCCGGTCCGGCACGGCTGTCGGAGAGCGCTCATCCCGCACGCTGCATCGGAATGTAGCGCTCGCTGACCGCCTCGGGCGCGGGATCGAACAGGCCGATCGGACGACGGACCGGCAGGGCCGCTTCGGTCTCGGCCGGCAGGACCGTCGCGCGGCGGATGCCCGTGCGGATCGGGGCCGGCGGAGCGGAGCTCGATCCGCGCCGGCAATCGAGCGGCAGGGTGACGGTGACGGTGGTGCCCTGGCGTTCCGCACTCTCGATCGAGATGCTGCCGCCATGGAGCCCGACGAGCCCCTGGACCACGGAGAGGCCGAGCCCGGTTCCCTCATGCGTCCGCTGGTAGCCGCCGCCCGCCTGGAAGAACGGGGCGCCGACCCGCGGCAGGTCGTCCGCGCCGATGCCGATGCCGCTATCGGCGACCACGATGTCGAGATGCGACGCGCTCTGGCGGAACGAGACCTCGATCCGCCCCCCCGGCGCGGTGAACTTCACCGCATTCGAGAGGAGGTTGATGAGCACCTGACGGCAGGCGCGAGGGTCCGCCGTGATCTCGATGCCGGGCGCCTCGCTGCCGCGGACGAGGGTGATCCCGTTCTGGTCGGCCTTGAGCTGCATCAGGTCGCAACAGGTCCGCACCAGCGAACCGACGTTCATCACCTCCGGGACGTAGTCGAAATTGCCGCTCTGGATGCGCGACATGTCGAGGAGGGCGTTGACCACGTCGAGGAGGTGGCGCCCCGAACTGCCGATGATGTCGGCGTATTCGCGGCTGCGCTCCGGCCCGAGGGTCATCGACCCCTGGCCGGCGAGGACTTCCGAGAACCCGATGATGGCGTTGAGCGGGGTGCGCAGCTCGTGGCTGACGGTGGCGAGGAAACGGCTCTTGAGGTCGTCGGCACGCTCGGCCTCGGCGCGGGCGCGCTCCAGTTCCTCCGCGTGGCGATGATGCTCGGTGACGTCGCGGGTCACGGCGACCACGCTCGATCCCTCGATTCCCGCGAGGCTTCCGACGATGCGGTGGGCCCGCATCTCGGCGAAGATCACCCGGGGCTCGCCTTCGGCGCGCATGGCGGCCGCGTCGAGATGCAGGCGGAACTGGACCGTGGCGGGCTTGCCGCTGGAGGCGACGTCGCTGATCGTCTGAAGCAGGGCCGGACGGTCTCCCACATGGACGCGGTCCAGGAGCCCGTGGCCGCGCAGGCGAACCGAATCGATCCCGACGAAGCGGGCCGAGGATGCGCTCGCGTCGATGACGCGGCCGTTCCGGTCGTGCCAGGTGACGAGGTCGTCGATGGCCGAGAGCAGCATGCGGTCGCGCAGCTCGTTGTCGCGCATGCGGGCGAGCCAGCGGCCCTCGTGGCGCAGATGCTCCAACGCCTGCGCGGCGACATGGCCGATGGCGGTGATGGCGAAGACCGGCATCGCCAGCGAGCGGGACAGGTCGAGAACCGGCAGCGAGATGCTGTCATGCGGCAGGAAGGCGACGATGAGGGCGCCGACCATCGCGATGATCGCGGCGGCGAGGGTCGCGCGGCGCGATCCGGAGACCACGGCCTCCAGGGGGATCGCCACCAGCCAGATCGCGGCGGCGGAATTCACGCCGCCCGACATCAGCGCGAGGCAGACCACGAGACCCGTGAGCCCTGCAGACGACATCGCGTGGGCGATCCAGAGGACACCCGTCCGCGACAGGAACACGGCGGCGAAGACCGGAAGCATCAGGCTGGCGATGGCCAGGACCTCGAGGCCGGTCGGCACGCCGCGCCACAACAGGTAAGGCGGGAGGCCGGCCATCATCACGATCCCGGTGGCCAGACGCGACACCAGGAAGCGCTCGTGCCGGAACCGCACGGCATCGTCATCGATCACCGACTCGTGGACGAGCCCGGCGAGCCGGAGATCGATCGTGGAAGCCAGGCCGCTGTAAATACGCAATACGGACACGCACAGCGCGAAGTGCCTGATCGGCGGCTTCGACGCCCCTTGGCTCGACTTGAACTCGGGCTCGACTTGAACTCGACTGATGCCGAACCTCGCAGACCCGACTTAAGCGAGTGTTGCGCAGACCCCTCCGATTGTTCGGGGATGCTTTCCATAGGGTAACCGGGACGATTTCGATGGCGGACCCTTTCGGGGCAAAGCAACGCCCGTCCACAGGGCTGCGCCAGCAAGAAACAGGACGTTCACCACGCGACCCGATTTCAGGGCTCTCGTGAGAGGGGTTTTACGTTCTCCGCCGAGACTCGGCCGCAATGGTCCGCTCCCGGCCAATCCTGCACCAATCCACGGGTCCCATGTCGTTCATCATTCGTGCCGGTCTGGTGATCGGCGCCCTCTCCTACCTCGCCGCGCATCGCGACGATCCCGCCTCCATGGCACGCCTGTCGGCTCCGCCGGTCCAGCAGGCGGTGTCCGCCGCCTGGGGAGCGCTGCCGGCGGACGCGCGCGAGAAGGCCCTGAGCGACGGCGCCGAAACGATCGTCCGGCAGATGGCCGGATCGGTCGCGGGAGCGTCCCGCGATACCCTGGCGGAGACGGACCGGCGCCCGGCCTGGCGCGGTGCTGATGGCCGCTGAAGACGTCTCCGGCCGGCAGCGAAGTCCCGGCGCGGGAAGACTTCCGGGCGCGGGAAGATTACTGCACCGGCTTCCACTTCATGCTTTAGTCGCCCGGTAGACCGGGTCGCGGGACGGAGAACGTCGTTCATGTTCGGTTTCGGCATGGAATACGAAGGTGCTGCCTTCTGGCTGCCCCTGGTCTGGGCGGGGCTGCTGGCGCTGGCGGTCGCCATGTACGTCGTCATCGACGGGTTCGATCTTGGCGTCGGCATCCTCTTCACCGCCGCGAGCAAGGGCAACTGGCGCGACCGGATGATGATCTCGGTGGCGCCCATCTGGGACGGCAACGAGACGTGGCTCGTCCTCGGCGGCGGTGGCCTGTTCGCGGTGTTCAGCGTCGCCTACGCGATCCTGCTGCCGGCCCTGTACCTGCCGCTGATCCTCATGCTGCTCGCGCTCATCTTCCGCGGCGTGGCCTTCGAGTTCCGGTTCAAGGCCGAGAAATCCCAGTTCCTGTGGGACAACGCCTTCCATTACGGCTCGCTGGTGGCGACCTTCGCGCAGGGCATGGTCCTCGGGGCCTTCGTCCAGGGCTTCACCATCGAGGGACGCGGCTTCACGGGCGGCACGATGAACTGGCTGACGCCGTTCAGCGTCATGACGGGGATCGGCCTCGTCTGCGGCTACGGTCTGCTCGGGGCGACGTGGTGCGTGATGAAGACGTCCGGCGAACTCCAGATCTGGGCCCGGCGCAAGAGCATCCAGTTCCTCCTCGGCACCGTGATCTCCATGACGATCGTCAGCGCCTGGGTGCCGTTCCTCGGCACGCAGATCCAGTGGCGCTGGATCTCCTGGCCCAACATCGCCTTCGTGGCGCCGATCCCCGCCGTGACCGCGATCGTCTGCTGGCAGCTCTACGCGACCCTCAGGATCGGCCGCGAGGTGTCGCCGTTCCTGCTCAGCATCGCCCTGTTCCTGCTCGGCTTCCTCGGCCTCGCGGTGAGCCTGTTCCCCTATATCGTGCCGCCGAAGATGACGATCTGGGAGGCGGCCAACGCCGTCAGCGCGCTGAAATTCGCCCTCGTCGGCTATGCGGTGGTGATGCCGCTGACCCTCGCCTACACGGCCTATGCCTACTGGGTCTTCAGGGGGAAGGTCGCGGAGGACATCGCGACCGGCGGATACGGGCATTGAGCGACCCGAGGCGGGACAAGCCCCGCACGTTCGGGCGCCTGCTGTGGTTCGTCGCCTTCTACGCGACCAGCCTCGTGGCCTTCACCGCGCTGGTCTACCTGATCCGGTTCATCGCCAAGGGCAGCTGAAGCGCGGGTAGACCGGCGGATGGGAGGACGGCCCCCTCAGATCTCGTAGGACGCCGCCTGCCGCGCGCGCAGCACGTAGAGCGCGTACGGATCGAGCCTAAGCCGCGCGCCGGGTGGGAACAGCGCCTGACCGGCCTGGACGGTACCCACCTGCCGGGTCGTGTCGAACACCACCATCCAGGGACCGCCGATCACCGGGGCCAGGGTGAAATCCGTGGCTTCGTCGGCGGCGTTGATGAGGATCAGCAGGCGGTCCGCGCTCGGCAGGTCGTTGCCGATCTGCATGCCGAAGGCCCGCCGATCGCCATCCGCCCAGGCCTCGTCGTCCATCTCCGCGCCGCAGGGCGAGAGCCAGTGCACGTCGCGCAGCGGCCCCTCGCCGATGACGGCGCCGGTGAGGAACGTCAAGCGGCGCAGGGCCGGCTGCTCCCGGCGCAGGCGCGTCAGGTTGGCGACGAAGGCGGTCAGGCCGGGATCGGCATCGGTCCGCCAATCGATCCAGTTGGTGGCATTGTCCTGGGCATAGGCGTTGTTGTTGCCGTCCTGGCTGCGCGAGCGCTCGTCGCCGGCCAGGATCATCGGGACGCCCTGGGCGAGCAAGGTCGTCGCAAGCAGGTTGCGCTTCTGGCGCGCCCTGAGGGCCAGGATCGCGGAATCGTCCGTCGGCCCCTCGACACCGTAATTGCGCGAGAGGTTGTGGCCGTGGCCGTCGCGATTGTCCTCGCCGTTGGCGTGGTTGTGCTTCTGCTCGTAGGAGACGACGTCGGCCAGCGTATAGCCGTCATGGCTCGCCACGTAGTTGATGCTCGCGAGAGGCGACCGGCCGGAGGCCGAGAAGATCTCGCGTGAGCCGGACAAGGCCTGGGTGAGCTTCGGGAGGACGCCGCGGTCGCCCCGCCAGAAGGCGCGGACGCTGTCGCGGAACTGGTCGTTCCACTCGGCCCAGCCGCGCGGATAGGCACCGAGCTGGTAGCCGCCCATGCCGATATCCCAGGGCTCGGCGATCATCTTGGCGCGCGACAGGATCGGGTCCTGGGCGATGGCCTGGAAGAACGCGGCCTTGGCGGTAAAATCGTGCGGCGTGCGGCCGAGGCTGGTGGCGAGATCGAAGCGGAAGCCGGCGACGCCGTAGGCGGTGACCCAGTGGCGCAGCGAGTCGAGGACGAGCTGCATCACCCGCGGATGGTCGAGGTCCAGCGTGTTGCCGCAGCCGGTGCAGTCGATCTCCCGACGGCGGTTCTCCGGGTCGAGCTTGTAATAGCTGGCATTGTCGATGCCGCGGAACGACAGGGTCGGGCCGGTATGATCGGCCTCGCAGGTGTGGTTGTAGACGACGTCGAGGATCACCTCGATCTCCGCCGCGGCGAGTTCCCGGATCGCCGCCTTGAGGCCGCCGATCCCGGCGGCGCCGAGATAGCGCGGCTCCGGCGCGAAGTAGCCCAGGGGCGAGTAGCCCCAGAAATTGACGAGGCCCTTCTCCACCAGGAACCGGTCGTCGGCGAAGGACTGGATCGGCAGGAGCTCGATGGCGGTGACGCCGAGCTTCAGCAGGTGTTCGACGATCGCCGGATGAGCCAGCGCCGCATAGGTGCCGCGCTCCTCCTCGGGGATGTCGGGGTGAAGCTGCGTCAGCGCCTTGACGTGGGCCTCGTAGATCACCGTCTGCCCCAGCGGCCGGCGGATCGGGTGGATCGCGAGATCGGGCAGGTCGGGCGCCGTCACCACCCCGCGCGGCATGAACGCCGCGCTGTCGCGCCGGTCGATCTGGTCCTCGCGCTGGAGCCCTCGGCGGTGACCGTAGAGCGAATCGTGCCAGCGGATGCGGCCCTGGATCTCGCGCGCATAGGGGTCGAGAACGAGCTTCGCTGCGTTGAAGCGGTGGCCGTTGGCCGGGTCCCACGGGCCGTGGACGCGGTAGCCGTAGAGCTGGCCGGGAAAGACGCCGCGCAGGTAGCCGTGCCAGACATCGTCGGTGCGGCAGGGCAGCGAGACGATACGGCTCTCGTGGCGCTCGCCCGGCTCGAACAGGCACAGGTCCACGCCGGTTGCATTCTGGGAGAACAGCGCGAAATTGACGCCGCGGCCGTCGAAATGCGCCCCGAGAGGCCCGGGCACGCCATCGTCGATGCCGATCATGGAGGTCCTTCGCAATACGACGCCCGAGCGAACTCCCCTCCGGCCGGCGAGCGGACGGAAGACGGGAGGTCGCTACTCCGCGGCCGCTGCGGCGCGCGGCGGCTCACGCTCGACGGTGCGGAAGTTCTCCAAATCCGTCAAGAAGTTGCGCGCCCACCAATCGACGTCTTCCCGCGTCATCCGCTCGACCATGGGCTTCCAGCGCTCGATCCGCTCGCCGCGCGGCATGTAGAGGGCGGTGCGGATCGCTTCCGCCACCTCGAACCGGTCGTAGGGGTTCACCAGGAGCGCCTCGGGAAGCTGCCGTGACGCGCCCGCGAATTTCGACAGGACGAGGACGCCGGGATCGTCCGCGGTCTGGGCGACGATGTACTCCTTCGCGACCAGGTTCATGCCGTCGCGCATGGGCGTCACCAGACCGACGCGGGCGGCCCTGTAGAGGCCGGCCAGGACGGGCCGCGGATAGGCCTTGGTGACGTACTGGATCGGTGTCCAGTTGGGTTCGCCGAGGGCGCCGTTGATCTCGCCGACGGTCTCGTTCACCTCGCGGCTGAGTTCCTCGTATTCGGGAACCTCGGTGCGCGATTTCGGCGTGATCTGGAGATAGACGACGTTGCAGCGCTGATCGGGATTCGACGCGAAGAAGCGGTCCACCGCCTCCATCCGCTCGGGAACGCCCTTGGAATAATCGAGCCTGTCGACGCCGATGAGGAGCTTGCGGGTGCGCAGGCCCGCCATGGTCTCGCGAACGGTCTTGTTCGCGCCCGCATTCTCCGCCGCTTCCTTGAAGCCGGCGACGTCGATGCCGATGGGAAAGCTGCGGATGCGCGTGCGGCGCCCGTCGACCATGAGCGAGCCGCCACCGAGCGGGATCGCCCTCAACTCGTCGATCAGATTGCGCGACAGGTTGTGGACGTCGGGGTCGGTCTGGAGGCCGATCAGATCGTAATCGGCGATGCCGCGCAAGAGGTCGCCACTGGCGGGGAGCGTGTTGAACACGTCGGCCGCCGGCCAGGGGATGTGGTGAAAATAGCCGATCGGGTTGGCGATGCCGAGGCCGCGGAGCTCGGAAGCCAGCGGCAGCAGGTGGTAATCGTGCACCCAGATGATGTCGTCGGGCTCGATCAGCTTGGCGAGGGCGCGGGCGAACGTCCGGTTGACGCGCTGGTAGCCGGCGTAATCGGAGCGGGAGAAGGAGCCGAGACCGAGCCGGTAATGCATGATCGGCCACAGCGCGCGATTGGCGAAACCGCTGTAATACTCGCGGTGGTCCTGCGGCGAGAGGTCGACGACCGCGTACTGGACCCGGCCGCGATCGATGAGTTCGGGCTCCTCGGACGGGTCTTCGACGACCTTGCCGCTCCAGCCGAACCAAAGCCCCTCATAGGACGTGAAGGCTTCCTTCACGGCGACCGCCAGACCCCCTGCGGCGACGGATTTCCCGTTTTCCTCGGGGACGGCCACACGATTCGAGACGATGACAAGTCGTGCCACTCAGTGGCCTCCGGTCCTCAGCGTGCGGCGCACCATGGGCGCGCCGGACAGGATAATTCCGACGTTCAACGCACGTAACGCGACCGTGATCCGTCCGGTGCGGTTACGTATGTTCACATTCCTCATCCCCAGCCTAACCGACCGCATCGCCCGCGGCCAGGGTTTCGGCACCGCGAATGTCCGATGCGCAGGGGATGGCCGGGCGCCCACGCCTTCCCGGCCCCCTCGACGCCGAGCTTCGCGGCGATGGCCGGTCCTGCGTGAATGCGGGCCGACAGGCGTGCCGACGCGCTCGATCGGACGAATGCGGCGGCCGGCCGAGGCCCTCATCGCCCGCACCGTGCGCGTCCAACGGAACCGCGTCTGTTGCCATGATGTTGAGGAGCCAAAGGTGACACCGTTCCAACGTCATCAGGAGTATGCCCGTGAACGCAAATCAACCCACAGGGCCGGCATCCGCCGTGAACGATCCCGACATCGGCGGCGCAGCGAGCGCCAGTGGAGACTGGAAGGCTCTGCGCGGAGATGTCGAGGGGATCGCGGACGTGGCCGTCGAGCGTGGTCGCGGCTTCGTCTCGGCAGCGCGCGCGCACGCCACCGATTACGCCGATCGCCGCAAGGCGGATGCCGCGCAGTCGGTCAACGACCTCGCACAGGGCTTGAGGGATTCGAGCAAGTCCTTCGACGACAAGCCCAACATCAAGGCGTTCTTCGACAGTGCCGCCGAGGGGCTGGAGCAGCTCGGAAGCTCGATCGACAACCGCAGCTTCGCCGAGTTCTACGACGATGCCGAAGCCTTCGCCCGCCGGGCGCCCGTGGCGGTCGCGGTCGCGACCTTCGTGACGGGGTTCGTCGTGTCGCGGTTCATCAAGTCGTCGAGCATCGCATCCGACCGCGACGCCCGCGATTCGTTTCGCAGCTAGGCCGGACGATCATGTCGAACGGCCCCCAATCCAGCATCCAGAGCCTCGTCGGCGACGCTCTGCGCGAGACGAGCGACCTCGCGCGCAAGGAAATGGCGCTCTTCCGTAACGAGATGACGAGCAACGTCCGCACGCTCTTCATCGGCCTCGCCCTCATGGTCGGCGCTGGCGTGTTCGGCGTCGTCGCGCTCTTCGTCCTCGTTGACGCCCTGGTGAAGTGGCTCGCGACGGTGGTGCATTCGGAGGCTCTGGCCGCCCTCATCGTCGGCGGCGTCCTTCTCCTCGTCGCCATCGTCTTCGCGCTGATCGGGCGCAGCACCATGTCGCTCTCCACCCTGGCGCCCACCCGCACGACGCGGCAGATGCGCCAGGATGCGCGCGCATTGTCGGAAAGGGTTTCGGGATGAGCGCATCGTTGAACGATCTCGAGAAGGACATCGAGGCGAGCCGCGCCCGCCTCGACCAGACCATCGACCGGATCCAGGACCGGCTCTCGGTCACCAGCATCGTCGACGACATGCTGGGAAACGTCCGCCGCACGCCGCTGAGCGGGGCCTATGACGGGGCACTGGACGCGGTGCGTCGCAACCCCGTTCCCGTTCTCCTCATCGTGGCCGGGATCGGTTGGCTGCTCCACCGCACCGGCAAGGAGAAGAAGACCGTGCCGAACGGGCGTCTCATCGATCCGGACGAGGCCCTGCCCGTGACCCGGACTGCGGCGGCCAAGGTCTACGATCCCGACCGGCCGACCCGGCAGCCGGGGAAGGAACTGGCCGAGGAAACCCAGATCTGAGCCCTCGGGGGCCGATCCGAACGTGACTGACGGGGGCGGCTTCGCCGCTCCATCCCCATCCGACAGGAGTTCGCTTCAATGAGCCACAGCAGCATCCCCGGCGCGCCCAAGGGCTCGCTCACCGACGATATCGCCGTCGCCGCCGGCCTTCCCCACGGCGACGAGTCGACCCGTTCGCTCCACGACGTCTCCGAGCGGACGGGGAACGAAGCGCGCGCGGCCGCCGACCGCCTCCGCGATCGGGCCGGCGACCTCGCGGACGACGCCCAGGCCAAGGCCGAGGGTTACGCCGACCGGGCGAAGGCGGCCGTCGACGACGCGCGCGACACGGTGAAGAGCAAGGCGGAATCGCTTCGTGCACGGGCTTCCGACACGTACGACGACGCGCGTGACTGGGCCGCCGACACCCATCAGTCGAGCCGGCGCCGTATCGGCGAATTCGCCGAGCGCGGCGGCCAGCGCCTCGACCGCGGCAAGACCTCCGTCGAACACTTCGTCAGCGAGAACCCGCTGCTCGTGGGCGTGGTTGGACTGGCGGCGGGGATGCTCCTCGGCGCCCTCCTCCCGAGGACCCGCCGCGAGGACCAGGCCGTGGGCCCATGGGCCGACGAGGTCAGGGGCCAGGGTCTGCGCTATGCCCGCGACTTCGCCGATCGCGGTCGCGAATTCGTGGAGAGCGCCCTCGATCCTGAGAACCTCAACGCCGCGACGCAGCGGGCCGCCGAGCCGTTCCAGCAGCCCGACGTTCCGCCCGCAAGGAAGCATTGAGGGCTCGTTCGAGTCGTTTTTCCAAGAATAGGCCTCATCCTGAGGCGCCACATAATGGCCTCGATGGAGTTCTCCAGAGATCACGCGATCCCTGTGAGGCTTCTTCGAGGCCTTTTTTCGAGCATTGAGGGCGTGTTCGAGTTGTCTTTCCAAGAACAGGCCTCATCCTGAGGTGCCGCGTTGCGGCCTCGAAGGAGCCCTCCAGATACCAAAGCGATCCCTGGAAGGCTCCTTCGAGGCCCTTTGCTGAAGCAAAGGGCACCTCAGGATGAGGTGGTCTGATGGGAAGGTCTACTCCGGCGGCAGGACACGTCGTCGTGCCGTACCCTGAGTTCGGAGCCCTGACCAGCAAGGGGCGGTGCTCGACAGCGCCGCCCCTTCGTGTTGGGACTGGGGCGAGCGTGCGAATCCGGCCCCTAGCCCTTCGGACGAGCCGATGAGCGAGGCCCCGCGACCCGTGTCAGTCCCTCAGCCCCGCCTGCTCTGGTGCGGCGACACCGCCCTCACCGTCGAGTTCGGCGACACGATCGACCCAGTCGCCAATGCGGCGGTTCTCGCCCTCGATCGTCGTGTGCGGGATGCGCGTGTGCCGGGGCTGGTCGAGGCCGTTCCCACCTACCGGTCGCTGACCCTCCATGTCGATCCGTGCGCGATCGACCCTGCCGCGCTCGAAGCCGCGCTTCTCGCGATGATCGACGCGCCCTCCGACGACGCAGCGCCGACCAGGGTCTGGCGCCTGCCCGTCGTCTATGGCGGTGCGTTCGGCATCGATCTCGACGACGTCGCCGCCCATCACGGAATATCCTCCGACGAAGTGGTCGCCCGGCATTCGGCCCCCGATTATCGCGTGGCGATGAACGGCTTCCTGCCGGGCTATGCCTATCTCTCCGGCCTCGATCCGAGTCTCGCTTTGTCGCGCCGCGAAAGTCCCAGACCGGTGACGCCGGCCGGCACCATCTCCATCGGCGGCGTGCAGGCCCTGGTGGCGAGCATCGCGGCACCGAGCGGGTGGCACCTTCTCGGCCGCACTCCCGTGCGCGCGTTCCTGCCCGGACGCGATCCGGTCTTCCTCTTCGAACCCGGTGACACGATCCGCTTCTGTCCCATCGAAGCCGAGCGCTGGAATGAGATGGATCGGGCGGCGCAGGCCGGCGAGCGCATCGCCGAATGCGAGACGGCGCGATGACGGGCAGGCTCGCGATCAGGCGCTGCAGCGGCGCCTTGAGCCTCCAGGATGGCGGCAGGACAGGCTACCAGCGCTACGGGCTGTCCGGCTCCGGTGCCATGGATCCCCTCGCCATGGCGGCCGCCAATGCCCTCGTCGGCAATCCCCCCGGAGCGGCGGCCCTGGAACTCGGTCTCGGCGGCGGCCGCTTCGTCGTGGAGGCGGGCAGCGCGTGGCTCGCCACCGCCGGGGCGCCCTGCACGGTTCGGATCGATGGCGTGCCGATCGCCGGCCATCGCACGGTGTCCCTGCCGGACGGCGCCGAACTGGCCATCGATCCGCCGCGCGAAGGGACCTTCGTCTACCTCGCCGTGGCCGGCGGCTTCCGGGCAGAGCCCCTGCTCGGCAGCGTCTCCCTCCACCTTCGGGCCGGGATCGGCGGCGCCGGCGGCCGTCTCTTCCAGGCGGGAGACGGCCTGGATTTCGTCGTCTCGGAGGGCCCGGCTCCGGGCGACCGGACCATCGACGCGGTCGCCCTCGACCGGGACGCGCCGATCCGCGTGATGCTCGGCCCCCAGGCCGACAGGTTCGCGAAAGCCGGGATCGACACGCTCCTCGGCGCGACCTTCACGGTGTCGCATCGTGCCGACCGGATGGGGTACCAGCTCGAAGGGCCCGCCATCGCCCATGGCGAGGCCGGCTACAACATCGTCTCGGACGCCACCGTGGCCGGATCGATCCAGGTGCCGGGCCATGGGAGGCCCATAGTCCTGATGGCCGACCGCCAGACCACCGGCGGCTATCCGAAGATCGCGACCGTCGTCTCGGCGGACCTGCGCCGCCTCGCCCAGCGCCGTCCGGGAGAGGCGGTGCGGTTCGAGGCGGTGGACCTAGCCAGGGCGCGGGAGGCCGCTTTACGGCGAGCGCACGATCTCGCGGACCTGCCCACCCGATTACGTCCCCTGGGCGGCATCGATGTCGAGCGGCTGCTCGGCGCCAACCTCGCCGGCCAGGCCGTGGACGCCCTGCGCGATTCCACGTGAGGCCGTCTCGACGGCGCGCGAGGGAGCCGCTATCCGGGCAGGATGAAGCTCGCCGATTGCGACATCCTCATCCTCCCCGGCTATGCGGGCTCGGAAGACGGCCACTGGCAGGCCGGCTGGGCCAATCGGATGGTCAATGCCCGCATCGTCGAGCAGGACGACTGGCACCATCCCGATGCCGCCGCGTGGCGCGCCCGCATCGTCGAGGCGGTGGAAGCGGCGACGCGTCCGGTCATCCTCATCGCCCACAGCCTCGGCGTCGTCGCCTCGGTGCAGGCGGCGCCCGCCTTCCCCGAGGGCAGGGTCAGGGGCGCGCTTCTCGTGGCCTTCCCGGATGTCGAGCGCACGCCGAACCTGCCGGCCTCCGTGACCGCCTTCGCACCGGTGCCGCGCGATCCCCTGTCCTTCCCGTCCCTGCTGGTGGCGAGCCGCAACGACCCGTATTGCGCCTATGATCGCGCCGAGGATTTCGCCTATTCCTGGGGCTCGGCCCTGGTCGATGCGGGCGAATCCGGCCACATCAACGTGGCGAGCGGCCACGGGCCGTGGCCCGAAGGGCTGATGCGTCTGGCGGGCTTCCTGAAGGGGCTCTGACCGGAGCCGCTCACTCCTTTGTCCCGTCACCCATCGGCTTCAGCAGCTCGCCGGCGACGTCCGACAGCCGCGGCGGCTCCTCGCGGACGAAGGGGAGCGGGCGGCAGACGGCGAGGGCGGCCAGCCCGAAGCGGGCGGTCATCAGCCCGTTGAGCACGCCCTCCCCGAGCTTGGCCGAGACCCGCGCGGCGATCCCGAGGCCGAGCACCTGCTGGATCATGCTCTCGCCCACGGCCATGCCGCCGGTGACGGTGAGATGCGCGAAGGCGGCGCGGGCGAGCCGCAGGAAGCCGAGGAATCCGGGACGCCCGCCATAAATCGTCGCGATCCGGCGCAGGAGCCGCACGGCGGCGAAGACCACGAAGGCCACGTCGACGATGGCGCGCGGGCTCAAAGCCGTCACGGCCGAGACCTGCTTCGCCGCAGAGGCGATGGCGTTGCGCGCCTGCCGGTCGAGGGGTTCGAGGAGTTCGTGTTCGGCGAGACCGATGCGGTCCTCGACGTCGAGGATGGTGTCGCCCAGAGCCGCCAGCCGCTGCCGCCCGGCGGCGAGCCCGGTCCGCGTGGCGTAGAGCGCGCTGAGCTCGGCCACCACCGCCTGCGCCCCGGTATGGTCGCGGGTGGCGATGGCCTCGACCGCCTTCGCCCGCAATTTCTCGATCCGGCGCTCGCGCCAGATGCCGGCGAGTTCTCGCATCACGAGGGCGAGGAAGGCGATGGCCGCGACGGCGAGCAAGGCCAGGGCGACCCCGCCGAGCCAGGGAGCCGCCGAGAACAGGTCGGCGATCATCCGCTCCAGCGACAGGCCGATCCCCAGAGAAACGAGGCCGCCGAGCGCCAGCATCAGCAGCGACAGCCACGGCGCCCGCGATTTCGGCGCCACCGGCACCGCGACGCCGTCCGCCGCCTCGACGATCTCGAACGGCTCCTCGACGATCCTGACCGCGTTCGGCGGCACCGGCGGCGGGACGATGCCCTCCATGCTCTCCGCCGGCTCGGCGGTGGGGATGCGGAAGGCGCGGGGACGGTTCGGAGAGGTCATGGGCGGACCTTGTCTGAGGTGGAGCAGGCAAACCACGGAACCGCCTCGTTCCGATCCACCCACCTCATCCTGAGGTGCCGAAGCGAAGCGAAGGCCTCGAAGGAGCCCTCCAGTTCGCCCAGCGGAGCCTGGAACCCTCCTTCGAGGCCGCTGGCGCGGCACCTCAGGATGAGGTCGGCGGGTGGGATGGGATGATGGACGGTGGCGCTTGGTCCGGGGGGTGCGGCAGGTGGCTGGGACCGCAATGCACGGACTCGATCCGAGCAAGAGCGGGCAAGTCGCAGGACCACCTTATTCCCATCCACCCACCTCATCCTGAGGTGCCGAAGCGCAGCGAAGGCCTCGAAGGAGCCCTCCAGTTCGCGCGGGGGATTCTGGAGCCCTCCTTCGAGGCCGCTGGCGCGGTGCCTCAGGATGAGGTCGGCGGAATGACGAACGGCGGCTCTCATGTCAGCTTGTCGCCGATGAGGAACTGCATCGCCCGGTCGAGGCGGATCTGCGGCAGGTGGCCGGGGCGGCCATGGGCGTCGGGCCTGACCAGCGGAGGGCGGAAACGGGGGAAGCGGAGCGAGCCGGGGGCCACCGCGCCTTCGAGCACGGCCTCCGGACGGGTCGGCAATTCGCCGGGGAACACCGCCGCCTCGCTCAGTCCGTCGAAGACCTCGTCGCCGACATGCTCGCCCGCCTCCGGCGTGCCCGAGACCGCCCGCAGGGTCAGGCCGCCATCGTGGACGGTGGTCTCCCTCGTGGCGCGCACGGAGGCCAGGGCCACGGTGCCGACACGGGCGCCGGCCGCCTCGGTCCGGCGCATGGCGCGGGAGACGAGGAGGCGCAGCAGCGCCTCCAGCCGGTCGTGGCTGGTCTGGTGGAGGTGGTCGGCCTTGGTGGCGGCGAACATGATGCGGTCCGCCCTCGGGGCGAAGAGACGCGACAGGATGGTGTTGCGGCCGATGCGGAAGCTGAGGAGCACGGTGTCGAGCGCTTCCTCCAGCTCGGCCAGGGCGGCCGGCCCGGCATCGACGGCGGCGAGCACGTCCACCAGGACGATCTGCCGGTCCACCCGCTGGAAATGGTTGCGGAAGAACGGCTCGACCACCTTGGCCTTGTAGGCCTCGAAGCGCCGTTCCATCAGCCCGGCGAGGCTGTCCGAGGGGATCGCCTCCGGCAGAGCGTCGAGGGGCGCGAAGGTGAGGGCCGGCGAACCGGCGAGGTCGCCCGGCATCAGGAAACGGCCGGGGGGCGTCGTCGCCACCGATTCCGGTCCGGCCCGAAGCGCCGTGAGATAGGCGGTGAAGGCCACGCTCGCCCGCTCGGCCACCACCTCGTCGAGGGGGCCGGCCGGGTCGAGGTCCTTCAGCACCGCGAGCCAGGGTGCCGCGATCGCGGCGCGCCCGGTCCGGCGCGTACCCGCGATGGTGGCGCGCGACCAATCGGCATAGCTCTGCTCGATCAGGGCGAGGTCGAGGAGCCATTCGCCGGGATAATCCACGACGTCGAGCATCAGCGTGCCGGGGCCGGAGCGCCAGCCGCCCTTGCGCTCGTACTCGATGGCCAGCCGGAACTGGCTGATCCTGTCGGTCGATCGCGGCCACAGCCGCTGTTCGGTCAGGGCCGCGAAATGATCCTCGTAGGGAAAGCGCGGCACGTCGTCGTCGGGTTGCGGCACCAACCGCGCCCGGCGCAACCGGCCTTCATGGGCCGGCGCGAAGGCCGGCAGCGCATGGGTCTCCACGAGATGGTGGATCAGCGCCGTGGTGAACACCGTCTTGCCCGACCGCGCGAGGCCGGTGACGCCGAGCCTCAGGGTCGGCTGGATCAGAAGATCGCTGGATGCCTCGGCGAAGGCCTGGATCGCGGAGCCCGCACGCGAGGCGAAGCTGGTCATGAAGCGGTGTTCTCGTTTGGCAGGAAGCGACGTGCAGGAATCGACTTGCAGGAATCGATTTGCAGGACCGACGTGGTGGCCGTGCAGCGAATGTCCCGCTGAGGTGGCGGCGCGTCATGAGGAACGCAAGGAGACGATGCTCCACCGGCTCACCGGGCCGAGAGGGTGGCGGGGGGCGTCAGCCGTCCGATCGCGGCATCGACCAGAGCCGGCCCCGCCCGCAACGCACCGAGTTCGACCGCCGACATGGCGAGCATGACGGGGGCGAGATTGGGCAAAGGCTGTCCATCCGCTCCGAAGAGCGCGAGGTCGTCCTCGATCGTCAGGCCGACACTGCCGGCGATGCGCGTCGCGTAATTGCGGATGCGCGTCTCATCGTTGCCGCAGAAGGGCGCCGGAGCGGTGAGATCGAGGAGGGACATGCCCGGCAGACCGGCGGCGATCGACGGCAAGGCCGCCGATTCCGCCGCGAACCGGTCGGCGAGGGTCAATGTGGAGGATGTCGCCAGGATATCGGCCGGGTTCGTCGCGACCCTCGCGATCGGCCGCGATACGGACGATCCGGCGACACCCGACGGAGCGGTCGCCTGCGCGACCCGGACGGGTCTGGGTTTGGTCGCCGCGCCCATCCTGGCGAGCGGCGACCAGGGCTGGATCCGCAACGGACCGCCCCGTGCGACCGGCTTCCGCCTCGGCGCCCCTCCCCGCGCGTGCCGGGCGAGGTAGCGGGCCCGCAACGTCCGGCCGAGGCCGAGGGGCGCGAGGCCACCGGACACGGTCTTCGCCGAGACCGGCCCACCGGCGACGCGGCATTCGGCCGGCGCCCATCGGCGGACGATGGCGAGGGCGGTCCGGCGCCCGAACTCGCGGTAATAGCGCCGCAACAATTGCGCCGCTGCGTCGGCGCCATCGGCCGCGGTGGCAAAACCGGTATGGCCTTCCGCATCGCGGCCGATCTCGCCCTGCCAGCGCGCGCTCTTGATGCACCAGTAATTGTTGAGCTTGACGCAGCGGGCGACGAAAGCGGGCTCGCTGGTGGCATAGCGCGCCACCAGGGCGAGCGACACGGGTCTCAGGGCCGTTCCCGCCTCCGCGCGCCAGTTCGAGACCGCGCGATCCCCCGGCACGAATTCGGGAGCCGGCTGGCCCTCCGGCGTGCCCGTCCATGCGACGCGGGTCCTCGTCCAGCCGGACGAGACCGTGTGGAGGCCCCGGTCGATCTGCGGAATCAGGAGGGTGAGGGTCAGGAGGGCGGTCGCGATCACGGGATCAATGCCGAGAGGTCGTGGCTCAACGCAAGCGCGGCGGGACCGATCCCTCCAGCGACGGTTCCGCCTTCATGCCGCGTCGTCGCGATCCAGGCCCTTGGGCGTCACGAAGCGTTCCAGGCGTCCGGAGCCGGGACGCAGATCGGCCCAGGCGCCGTCGAAATCGATGACAGCGAGGGCCGCAGTCGGAAACTCCTGGGACAGCCGCGCCCGCGCCGTCCTGTCCGCGGCACCGACGAGGTCGAGGGCGACGTTCTGGATGCCGGGATTGTGCCCGATCAGGAGCAGGCTCGCGGCATCGTCGCCGGTGGCGCGCATGACCTTCAGGAGCGCGCTCTCCGGTGCCTCGTAGATCGTCTCGACGATTTCGGCTTTTGGGTTGCCGAGCGCATCCGAGATGGCGTCCCAGGTCGAGCGGGTCCTGAGCGACGGAGACACGACGACCCGGTCGGGCCGCAGGCCCTGCGCCGCGAGGTAGGCGCCCATCTGCGGCGCGGCCTGGAATCCCCGAGGATTCAGCGGGCGGTCGATGTCCCGAACACCCGGCGAGCGGTCGGACTTGGCGTGGCGCAGGAGCATCAGGCGAGGCATGGCGCGCAATCCTTGATATCGGCGATTCCCGACGAGGTCCGGGTCTGCGGGGCCGACGTGATCGATTGCGGCACGGGACGCAAGATGCAGCATTCCTCCGTTCCCGGTCGGCGCCTCCTTCGCGATGACGCAGATGCTCGTGGTCATCGCCGTCCTCGCGCGCCGCTTCCGGCTGGCTTCGGGCAGGCCGGTAGGGCCCTGCGGCGCTGAGCCGCCCTACTGGAAGCCGACCACTGGATGCGGCGTGTAGAGGGATTCGAGGGCCGAGATCTCGTCCGCGGTCAGGGCCAGATCGAGGGCCGCCACGGCGTCCGTCAGATGCGCGGGCTTCGAGGCGCCGATGATCGGCGAGGTCACGATCGGCTTCTGGATCACCCAGGCGAGCGCCACCTGCGCCCGCGAGACGCCGCGAGACGCGGCGATCTCCGCCACCTTGGCGACGATGGCCCGGTCCGCCTCCACCGTCGCATCGTAGAGCCGCTTGCCGACCTCGTCGGAATCCTGGCGCGCGCTCGTCTCGTCCCAATCGCGGGTCAGGCGGCCGCGAGCCAGGGGGCTCCAGGGAAGCACTCCGATCCCCTGGTCGGCGCAGAGCGGCAGCATCTCGCGCTCCTCCTCGCGGTGGAGCAGGTTGTAATGGTCCTGCATCGTCGCGAACCGGGTCCAGCCGTGGAGGTCGGCGGTGAACAGGGCCTTGGCGAATTGCCAGGCGAACATCGACGACGCGCCGATGCTGCGGGCCTTGCCGGCCTTCACCACGTCGTGCAGCGCCTCCATCGTCACCTCGATCGGCGTCCCGTAATCCCAGCGATGGATCTGGAAGAGATCGACGTAATCGGTGCCGAGGCGCTTCAGGCTCGCATCGATCGAGGCGAAGATCGCCTTGCGCGAGAGGCCGCCGGCATTGGGCTGGTCCTTCAGCGGGTAGTAGCACTTGGTGGCGAGCACGATGGCGTCGCGGTCGGCGAAATCCTTCAGCGCCCGTCCGACGATCTCCTCGCTGGTCCCGTCCGAATAGTAGTTCGCCGTGTCGAAGAAATTGATGCCGAGGTCGAGCGCCTGGCGGATCAGCGGCCGGCTCTCGTCCTCCCGCATCGTCCAGGGATGGGGGCCGCGCTCGGGAATGCCGTAGGTCATGCAGCCGAGGCAGAGCGGCGAGACGTCGATACCGGTCCGGCCGAGTTTCTTCATCTTCATGAGACTTCATCCTCCGACGACATGCTGGCCCGAGACGAGCCGGCCCTCGCTGACCCCAAGGCCCGGTCTTGATGGCGGCGCCCTGTTTCCCGTCCCCGCGTCATCCCGGGGCCGCGTCACGGAGCCCAGGATCCGGAAACGCAGGTCCGGCTCGTTCCAGGCATCGTCGGCGGCTCTGGATCCCGGGCTCGCCTCCGGCGCCCCGGGACAACGGCGCGGTTCGATACCCGTCAGCGACCGAAGCTCTGTTTTACCCCCCACGTCCCTCCCGACGCATCATGAAGGCCAGCTTCTCGAACAGGCTCACATCCTGCTCGTTCTTGAGGAGCGCGCCGTGCAGCGGCGGGATCAGCTTGCGGCCGTCGCGCTCGCGCAGGGTCTCCGGCGTGACATCCTCGGAGACGAGGAGCTTGAGCCAGTCGAGCAGTTCCGACGTCGAGGGCTTCTTCTTCAGACCGGGCACCTCCCGCGTCTCGAGGAAGACCCGCAGGGCCTCCTCGACGAGGCGATGCTTGATGCCGGGATAGTGCACCGCGACGATGGCCTTCAGCGTCTCCGCGTCCGGGAACTTGATGTAGTGGAAGAAGCAGCGGCGCAGGAACGCGTCCGGCAGTTCCTTCTCGTTGTTCGAGGTGATGATGACGATGGGGCGACGGGCCGCCTTCACCGTCTCGCCGGTCTCGTAGACGTGGAACTCCATCCGGTCGAGCTCGGTCAGGAGATCGTTGGGGAACTCGATATCGGCCTTGTCGATCTCGTCGATGAGCAGGACCGGCCGCTCGGGATGGGTGAAGGCCTCCCACAGCTTGCCCCGGCGGATGTAGTTGCCGATGTCGGACACCCGCGGGTCGCCGAGCTGGCTGTCGCGCAGGCGCGAGACCGCATCGTATTCGTAGAGCCCCTGCTGCGCCTTGGTGGTGGACTTGACGTTCCAGGTGAGGAGCGGCGCGCCGAGCCCCTTGGCGATCTCCTCCGCCAGCACGGTCTTGCCGGTTCCGGGCTCACCCTTCACCAGCAGCGGCCGCTCCAGCACGATCGCCGCATTGACGGCGGTGGTGAGGTCCGAGGTCGCGACGTAATCGGCGGTGCCGGTGAAGCGCATGAGGCGTCCGTCCGTGCGGGGGGTTGCGGGGCCAACGGCCCAGTACGGCACCATCACCGTTCTTGGCCGCCGTTCTAGCCGTTTCTTGCCGGTGTCGATCCGACCGGATATATGACCGGCTATACGGCGGAGGCGAGCCATGGACAACACGTCGCAGAAGCGAGCGCTCAGCGCCTATCGGCTCCGACTGACGCAGCGCGGCATAGCACGCTTCGAAGTGGTGGCGAGGGAAACCGACCGCCCGCTGATCCGTTCCATCGCCAGTCGGCTGACGGAGGACGGGCCGGACGCCGCCCGCATCCGCACTGCCCTCACCGACGCGCTCCAAGGTTCGCCTGAAAAGACGGGCGGTATTCTCGCAGCCCTGCGCAGGTCTCCGCTGGTGGGGTCGGATCTGGAGCTGAATCGCGACAAGGGAGCGGGGCGCGGGATCGACCTGTGACCCGCTATCTTCTCGACACCAACGTCATCAGCGACATCGTCAAGCCGACGCCTTCCACCTTGCTGACGGCCTGGCTGGCGGATCGACCGGATTCCGACCTTTTCATTGCCTCCCTCACGGTGGCGGAGATCCGAAGGGGCATTCTGGAGATGCCCAGCGGCCGCAAGCGAGACGATCTGGAAGCGTAGTTTTCCGGCAAGGACGGACCCGTCGCCCTGTTCGCGGGCCGAATTCTGTCCTTCGACGGCGACGCGGCGCTCGTGTGGGCGAGGCTGATGGCGGAGGGGCGGCGGGCCGGCCGTCCCCGCTCCGCCCTCGACATGATCATCGCGGCGATCGCGCAGGTGAACGACTGCGTCGTGGTCACCGCGAACGAGCGGGATTTCATCGGTCTGACGGTCATCAACCCCACGCGGCAGGCACCGGAGGATCGACCGGCCTGAACAGGCGACTCACAGAGCCTTCCCGTCGCTCCACACGCAGTTCGAGGCCAGGATCGCGAGGTTGACGTCGGATTTCTGCGGCTGGGGCAGCACCTTGCCGTCCATGGCGAGGTCGATCTTCATCTCCACCTGGCCCTTGGCCTCGTTGGTCCGTCGGGAGAAGTAGCAATATTGCTGGAACGGCGCCTCCTCGTTGGCGCGGAAGTTCCAGCCGGTGACGATTTGGCCGTCCATGTAGGGCACCTGCTTGAACACCGTGAAGGTGGTGTTCACCGTGGCCTTCGAGGCCGGCGCCGCGTCCTTGCCGAGCTGGGCCTGCGTCGGCGCGGGCGAGGACCGGACGGGGCCGCCTTCGAGCTTGAGCACGTTGTCGGTGAGCGTCACCTCGCCCTTGGTCTTCAGGGTCACGTCGGCGAGCGCCGTCTGCATGGCGGCCGCGATCTTCTCGGCCGCCGAGTCGAACTGGTTCATGTAGGCGTAGCCGTAGGAGGCGGCGCCGATGCCGATGCCGGCCAGCGCCGCGAAGGCGCCCGCCCCGATCGCCCGGAACAAGAAGGCGCGCGCGGCGATGATCCGCGCCTCGGCCCGCAGGCGCCCGTTGACGCTCTGGGCCAGGACGACGTTCTCCGGCGTCCCCGATGCGTGGAGGCTCATGCACCGACTCCCGCGCTGGCGGCCGGCGGCGTGTTGGTGTTGGGCGCCGAGCGGCGATCCATCGGGATCACCGCGCCCGTGGCCGTCACGTCACGCACGGGTTTGGGCGGCGCCAGCCCCATCTCCTCGCGCAGGGACTCGGTGATGGAATCAAGCATGTAGGGCGTCGCCTCCAGGTTCACGGCCGCGCCGAGATCGTCCTCGTCCATGAAGGTCTTGCGCACCGAGACCGCGCAGAGCGCCAGGATGGTGGAGGCGAAGGCGGCGCAGAGGGCGGGCACGAACACGAAGATGCGCAGGAAGGCGTGGACCTGCGCGTCGGTCACGTCGATCGGGTCGACGCCGTAGACCATGGCGGTGAAGGAGTGGAGCTGCGAGCGGTTCACCGAGTTCCGGTAGACCTGCTCGGCATCGGCGACCTTGCGCTCGGCCGCACCGCGATCGAGTTCGGCGCGGGCGTTGCGCGCCTCTTCGAGGGACTTCGTCACCACCGCCCGGTCGGCGCCGGCCTTGCCGACGCTGGCGTTCAGGGTCGCGGTGCGCGGGTCGGTGACGCATTTCAGGTTGGAATAGCGCTGGCCCTTGCTGTTGGTGCCGTAGACGCGCTCGCAGCGCTGGGCCGGCAGGGCCGAGAGCTGGCTCGCATTCTCGGCGGCGCGCTTCTCGATCTGGTCGAGCTCGGTGGTGTATTGCGCGACCCGGGCATCCGCGGCGGCGATCCGGCCGTCGATGGTCGAACGGTCGGCCTGGGCGTCCTTGAGGGCGGTCTTGGCCTTGGCCGCGTCCATCAGACGGGGATGGAACATCATCTCGCCGAGCTGCGACACCGATTTCGTGGTGACGCCGGCGGCGAAGACGATGCCAACGATGGCCAGCGCCCGGATGAAGTAGGAGCGCTGCGTGCGGGCCAGGATGCCCAGCGGCACGCGGCAGAGTTCCACCGCGGCATAGACCAGCGGCGCCAGCAGCATGAAGTAGAAGGCCTTGTCGTCGCCGTCGCTGTAGACGCCCGCGAACAGCCACGCGCCCCAGAGCGAGGCGCCGATGACCATGAACTCCACCAGATAGGCGATGGCGACGTAGCCCCACTTGATCCGGTAGCCCTTTTCCAGATGACGCTCGTGGGTCCAGCGTTCGGATTCGCGGATCCAGTCGCGGCGCTCGCGCTGAACATCCCGGTTGGGGGCCGACTTTCGCATGAGGCACTCGTGTCTTCAGAAACGCGACGAACGAAGAAGTATCGGGACGAAAGCCGGGTCTTAACGGATCGTTAAGTTCGGCCATATGCGGCCATTGTGCCGTTTTTGCGCCAACGCAACCGCAGCGCAAAAACAGGGCTCCGGATCGGCCACCGGGATGCATGGCTCGGGCGTCCCGGAGGCGAAATCCGCATGGACCGGCGAAAAGCCGGTTGCTCATATGGCACATGGGCTTGCATGGTCTCAGCGCTGCCGGCGAGTCCCCCGGATTCCCGCAGCCGGAGTTCCCTGTGCAGAACTTCGGCCGAGCCGGCCGGCCCTCGCACGTATTCCTTCGGGAGACCGCCAAGCTCGATGACGGACGTTCACGCCGGATCCTACAAGGAAGCGATCATCTTTCTCGTCACCGCAGGCGTGGTGGTGCCGCTGTTCCATCGGCTGCGCATCAGCCCGGTTCTGGGCTTCATCGGTGCGGGCGCGCTTCTCGGACCCTTCGGCCTCGGACGGCTCGCGGACACGATCCCCTGGCTCTCGATCTTCACCATCGGCAACCGGTCCGAGATCGCGCATCTGGCCGAGTTCGGCGTGATCTTCCTCATGTTCATGATCGGCGTCGAGCTGTCGTGGGAGCGCCTGCGCACCCTGCGCCGCCTCGTCTTCGGGCTCGGATCGACGCAGGTTGTCGCCTCCTCCCTCGTCATCGGCGCGATCCTGTTCGCCCTCGAAGTGCCGCTGGCCGCCTCGGTCATCGTGGGTCTCGCCCTCGCTCTCTCCTCCACCGCCGTGGTGCTGCCGGTGCTCGCCGAGCAGAAGCGGCTCAACACGCCGGCGGGCCGCGCGAGCTTCGCGGTGCTCCTGTTCCAGGATCTCGCCGTCGCGCCGATGCTGTTCGCCATCGCCGTGCTCGGCCGCAGCGACGGCGCGAATGTCGGAGGCGCGCTGGCCATCGCCCTCGGGCAGGCCGCCATCGCCCTCGTCCTCATCGTGGTCGCGGGCCGCCTCGCCCTGCGCCCCCTGTTCCAGCTCGTCGCCCGGACCCGCTCGCCGGAGCTGTTCATGGCCGCCTGCCTCCTCGTCATCGTCGCGACCGCCCTCACGGCGGCGGCGAGCGGCCTCTCGATGACGCTCGGCGCCTTCGTGGCGGGGCTGCTCCTGGCCGAGACCGAGTATCGCCGGGCGATCGAGGCGACGATCGATCCGTTCAAGGGCCTGCTGCTCGGCGTCTTCTTCGTGTCGGTGGGCATGAACCTCGACCCGGCCCAGCTCATGGCGGCGCCGAAGACGATCCTCGGCCTGTCGATCGGGCTGATCCTGATCAAGGGCGCGGTGATCCTGGTCGCGGCCCGGTTCCTGCGCATCTCGCGCGGCGTCGCCCTGGAGGCGGCCCTCCTCCTCGGCCCTGGCGGCGAATTCGCCTTCGTCCTCATCGGCGGTGCCATCGCTGGCGGGCTCGTACCGGACGGTCTCGGACAGGCGGCCCTGATCGTCACCACGGTGACGATGATCGCCATCCCGGGGCTGGCGAGCCTCGCCCGCCGCCTGGGCAAGCGGATGTCCCGCTCCAATCTCGGTCGCGCCCGCGCCGAGCCGGTGCCGGACAAGCAGCAGAACCGCGTCATCATCGCAGGCTACGGCCGTGTCGGCCGTCAGGTCGGCGAGATGCTCGCCCGCCACAAGATCCCGTATCTCGCCCTCGATGCCGACGCGGCCCGCGTCTCGGAGCATCGCCGCCTCGGCAACCCGGTCTATTTCGGCGATTCCTCCAACCCGGAGCTGCTGCGACGCTGCGACATCGCCAATGCCCGCGCCCTCGTCGTCACCCTCGACAATCCGCGCGCCGTGGAAGCCGTGGTGGAAGCGGCCCGCGCGGAGCGGCGCGACATCACCATCGTCGCCCGCGCCCGCGATGCCCGCCACGCCACGGCCCTCTACGAG
Source organism: Methylobacterium marchantiae (assembly GCF_022179405.1). Taxonomy (GTDB): domain Bacteria; phylum Pseudomonadota; class Alphaproteobacteria; order Rhizobiales; family Beijerinckiaceae; genus Methylobacterium; species Methylobacterium marchantiae. The sequence continues at coordinate 51,728 of NZ_BPQT01000012.1, read as the reverse complement.
ATGGGCGTCGACGATGCCGTCCCGGAGACGATCGAAGCCTCCCTGCAGCTGTCCGAAGCCGTGCTCGTCGATGTCGGCGTCCCCATGGGGCTGGTCATCGCCTCGATCCACGAACGGCGCGACGAGTACCGCGCCATGCTCAAGCGCAAGGAGACGGAAGTACGCCCCGCCTTCCGGGCCCGGCGGACCGTGGGCAAGAACGTCGAGACGGGGAAAGGTGTCGACGCCAGGGACGCGCCTGCGAAGGAAGAGCCGTCAGCGAAGAGCGCGTGATAGGCAGGTTTCCGGCGGCCTCGGACCGATCTCTTCGGCACATCGATACGTATAGTTTTAGACGAAACCTGTCGTACGACTCTTCCACACGTGGATAACTGTCGACAACGATCGGATTCCATTCGCACGCATGACGAATGCTATTGAGAACGTCGAATCCTGCGATACTCTGATTGCGTTACGTCGACGAACTTATCGGGATCGCTGGCCAATGGTCGCCGGTTCGACCTGGGACGGGTGGCGCACCCTCTGGCGCCTGCTGCGCGGATGGCTGGCCGATCTGGCGAGGTCGCCGGGTTTCCCGTCCGTCTCGAGCGCGGTCAGAACAGGCGGCCCTGTCCGTGATCGGGCATCGTCGGGGTCGGCTTGTCCGCAGGCGGAGGAGGTTCGGCGGCCGGGGCACGGGGGCGGGCCGGTGCACGGATCTTCGGCTCGAAGCCGGGCGCGAAGCTGCAGCGATAGACGATCTCGTCGGGCGGCCCGACGCCGGTATTGAGCGGCACCGCCAGGGTATCGCCGGAATAGCGCCAGTGTCGCGTTCCCTTGTCCCAGTAGAGCCACACGGTCGTCGGATGGCCCTTGACGGCGAAGACCGCCGCCTTCTTGGAGATCGCCTGGACGGTACGGGGCTCGTACATGCCCTTTTCGCGATAGGCCTCCTGAAACGAGGCGGGCTGGCGCTCGATGAAGGTGTTCCGCACGATCTGAATCGTCGCGCCCGGCTTCGCGAGAAACCGCTTGAAATCACTCAAGGAGCGCAAGACGAGCGCCATCACGTCCACCCTTACTCTGCCAAATACACCGGCCCTGACTTGACGATCACTCTGGCTCTCAGCTGTTTGATTCCAATGACAATGTTGGAGGGGTGACGAACACAGTTGCGGTGGATATCAACAGAAAACCGGACTTATACCCAGCTTCGTCGCCGACGAACGACCGGATCGGGCCGCATGTCCCGGTGAATTCAAGATTTTATCCGTTATCCGGCTCACGAAACCGCAGGTGCGAACTCCGCCTCCGGTGCGGCCGCCAGTGATCCAAATCTGACGGATGGGACCCGGGCCCTGGGTCCAGTCGCGACCCGACTACGCCGCAGACGCCATTTCGATGGGTGGTCTGAAGCAGACCTAGACCGTGCCTTCGCCCCGGTCCGCGTTCCCAAGCAAGATCCGCCGCAACTCGCCGATCGCGGTCTCGATCTGCATCTCTGTGAGCGACGAGTAACCGAAGACCAGCATGTCGTCCCGTGCCCCGGGGTCGAAATCGTAGGCGGCCCCGCTCGAAAGGGCGTAGACCCCGATGCCCTGCCCGCGTGCGAGGGACTGGATCTGCCGGGCTGGCGGAAAGCCGGGCGGGAGGCGCCAGACCAGATGCAGGCCACTCTCGCCGCCGAGGACGACGGCCCCGTCGAACGTCTTGCGTAGCGCCCCGACGAGGCAGTCCCGACGCGCCTTGTAGACCTGCCTCAGCCGGCGCAGGTGCCGGTCGAAATGCCCCTCGTCGATGAAGGCGGCGAGCGCGGCCTGCTCGAGCCAGGCCTGGCCGTTGCTCATCCGTGCTTTCAGCATCCGCGCCTCGTCCCAGAACAGGCGCGGGACCGTGGCGAAGCCGATGCGCAGGCCGGCGCCCACGGACTTCGAAAACGTCCCGACGTAGAAGACGCGCCGGCCTCCGTCGAGACCGGCCAGGGCCGTCAGCGGCGGCCCGTCATACCGGAAGTCGCTGTCGTAATCGTCCTCGACGATGTAGCTGTCGGTCTCCTCCGCCCATCGCAGCAGGGCCAGGCGCCGCGTCAACGGCATGGTGGCCCCGGTGGGGAACTGGTGCGAGGGCGTGACGTAGAGCAGGCTGCCCTTGGACGTCGGCAGGAGGTCCGTTTGCAGCCCCTCGCCGTCGACCGGCACCGGATGGATCTCCAGGCCGGCGTTCCGGAAGATCAGCGAGGCTCCGAGGTAGCAGGGGTTCTCGATGCAGAGTTGCCGGGTATGTCCCTTCAGCAGGTTGAACACGAGGTTGAGGGCGTCCTGCCCGCCCGTGGTCACGATGACCTGATCCTCGGTCACCGCCACCGCTCGGGCGCGCCGTAGATGCGTGCTGATGGCGGCGCGCAAATCCGGGAGGCCGGCCGGATCGCAGTAATCGGTGAGGTAAGCCGTCTCCCTTACCAGGAGCCGCGTCACGATCCGTCGCCAGATGGCCAGCGGGAACCCGGCCGGATCGGACCGCCCGACCCAGAAGTCGAGTTCGGGCCGGTCGCCGCCCCCGCCGGGCGAGCCCGCGAAGCAGAGCAGGGGCTCGCTCGAAACGTCCGGGACAGGGCCGTTCGTGAAGGACCGACTTCCCTGTTGGATCAGCAGGAGACTGTCCGGCGAGATCGGCTCGACGAACAGGCCTGCGGTGCCGCGCGCCCTGACGTAGCCCTCAGCCGCTAGTCGTTCGTAGGCCAGCATCACCGTGTTGCGGGACACGCGCAGTCGCTCCGCCAGCAGGCGGCTCGGAGGCAGAGCCATGCCGGCCTTGATCTGCCCGTCCAGGATGATCTCTCGAACTTGATCGAACACCTGCGCCTGGAGCGGCTTCTCGGATTTGGGGTCCAGCGTGAGCGTCAGTTCCACAGGGTCCATCCTGCCCGAGAGCGGCCATTCGCCGGAGCGCACCGCGCCCAGGCCGCCGCGATCCGGGCCGTGAGGACACGTTCACGATCCGCGACAAAACGGTTGGTACCATGGCTCAGCACTCCTTTGGCCCTTCCACCGGGCCAAAATTTGGAATTGTTTGCACTTGAGTGCATTCTGCTGGCGTACCGGGCCGGCCCACTAGGAACAATAAAGTGGGACGCTCGGCCGTGGAGGAAACATGAACGAGATCGTCAAGCCGGATTCCCTGATCGTCGCCGAGGCCGAGAGCCTGACCGAAACCTTCTTCGGCGGCTGCCCGCACGACTGTCCCGACACCTGCTCGATGATCTTCGAGGTCAAGGGCGGGGAGCTGCTCGGCGTGCGCGGTAACCCGGACCACCCGATGACCCGCGGCGGTCTCTGCGTGAAGCTGAAGGACTACGAGAAGCGCCACTATCACCCGGACCGGCTGCTCTACCCGATGAAGCGCGTCGGTCCGAAAGGCTCCAAGCAGTTCGAGCGCATCACTTGGGACGAGGCGCTGGACACCATCGTCACGCGCTGGAAGGCGATCATCGATCAGTACGGGCCCGAAGCCATCGCGCCCTACAGCTACCTCGGCAACCAGGGCCTCGTGCATGGGCTGAACGGCGGCGACGCCTTCTTCAACCGCATGGGCGCCACGGTGACCGAGCGCACGTTCTGCGGCGAGGGCTCGTGCACGGCCTGGCTGCTCACCGTCGGCCCGACCGCCGGGCTCGACCCGGACAGCTATATCCACTCCAAGTATATCGTCATCTGGGCCTGCAACTCGGTCAGCACGAACCTGCACCACTGGGCCATCGTGAAGGACGCGCAAAAGAAGGGTGCCAAGGTCGTCGTCATCGACACCTACGCCTCGCGCACCGCCAAGGCGGCCGACTGGCACATCGCGCCGAAGCCAGGCACCGACGGGGCGCTGGCCATGGCGCTGATCAACTCGATCATCGAGCAGGGGCTCGTCGACCAGGACTACGTCGACAACTACACGGTCGGCTTCGAAGAGCTGAAGGAGCGTGCCAGCACTCGTACGCCGGAATGGGCCGCCGGGATCACCGGCGTCCCGGCCGAGGACATCCGCAAGCTCGCCCGCGAGATGGCGACCGAGCAGCCGGTCGGCATCCGCATGGGCGTCGCGCTGGAGCGGCACTATGGCGGCGGCCAGACCATCAGGGCGGTGTCGTCCATCCCGGCGCTCACAGGCGCCTGGCGCCATGTCGGTGGCGGCGTCACGCAGTTCGGGGTCTGGGAGCATCCCTACAAGTTCGACGTGATGTGCCGGCCCGACCTGATCCCCGAGGGCACCCGCGTCATCAGCAACCTTCAGATCGGACGGGCCCTCACCGGCGAGCTGAAGCTCGATCCGCCGATCATGTCGATGATGTGCTGGAATTCGAACCCGGTCACCCAGGCGCCGGAGACCGACAAGATCGTCGAAGGGCTGATGCGCGAGGACCTGTTCATGGTCTCGGCCGAGCACTTCCTCTCGGACACCGCCTCCTACGCCGACATCGTGCTCCCGGCCACGATGGGCGCCGAGATGGAGGACATGATCCTCTCGTGGGGCCACCTCTACCTGACCTACAACACCAAGTGTGCGGATGCGCCCGGCGAGGCGATCCCGAACAACGAGATCTTCCGCCAGCTCGCCGCCCGCCTCGGCTTCGAGGAAGAGAACTTCAAATGGACCGACACGGAGTGCCTTGAGCACTACGTCGACTGGAACGCGCCGGCCTGCGAGGGCATCGACCTCCAGTACATGCGCGAGCACGGCTTCGCCCGGCTGAAGGTCGGCACGCCGGACGACCGCGCGCCCCATCGCGAGGGCAACTTCCCGACGCCGACCGGCAAGTGCATGTTCATGGTCGAGGGCGCCACGAACTTCGTCGCGCCGCCGTTCCGGCAGATGTACGAGGGCTTCCAGCCCGGCGAGGCGCTCGATCCGCTGCCCGACTACCTCGGGCCCCGCGAGTCCCACACCAACGACCCGGAACTGGCCAAGCGCTTCCCGCTCAACATCGTCTCGCCGAAAAGCCACTACTTCCTGAACTCCTGCTACGCCAACATGGAGGACAAGCAGAAGGGCCAGGGCGAGCAGTTCGTGATGATCAGTCAAGCCGACGCCGATGCGCGCGGCATCCGGGATGGCGACCGGGTGCAGGTCGCCAACGACCGCGGCGCTTTCAAGGGCGTGGCGCGCATCACCGAGGACGTGAAGGCGGGCATCGTGGTCGCGACGCTCGGCTACTGGCGCCAGCTCAACGAGGGCACGGTCAACAGCATCTCGTCGGGCGCCTTCACCGACATGGGCCACGCCCCGTCGTTCTCGGACAACCTCGTCGAGGTCGCCCGGGCGAATTAGCCGAACGATGATCAACGCAGGCGTCCTTCCGGGGAGGCCTGCGTCTACGGTCTTGCTCCGTTCGATGGAGTCTCACGAGGCGAGCCTTTATGCGGCATGCCCCCGGACGGGCATCCGCGACAGGCGGCGTCCGAAGCGACGATAAGGGAATGACCCCGACATGAGCGACATCGCCAGGGTTGCGAAGGCCTTCTTCGACGCCTGCGAGACGGGTGGTGGCTGGGAGGCTTGCGAGCGCTACTGCACCCCTGACGCGACCTTCGCGGCCCAGGCCGACGCCTTGGCCGGCATCACCTCGCTACGGGACTATACGGAGTGGATGAAGGGGCTTCTGACCTTCGTCCCCGACGGTCGGTACGAGGTGAAATCCTTCGCCACGGACGAGGAGCGCCGGAACGTCGCGGCTTACGGCATCTTCCGCGGAACCCATACCGGGGAAGGCGGTCCGTGCCCGCCGACGGGCAAGAGCACGTCGATTGACTACGTCTACGTCATGCAGTTCGAGGGCGACAGGATCGTCGGGATGACGAAGATCTGGAACGACGCCCAGGCCGTAAGGGAGCTTGGTTGGGGATAGTCCTCAAAGTGGCATGCCTCGTCTTCCAACGAGCGGTGTGACGAGACCGCCAACCGTTGGCGCTCCAGCCGCGTCAGCGAGCGGCGGCTTTCCTTGTGGCTGGTTCCGTGAGCGGAGGGACCGAAAACCACCCAAATCGGTCGTTCGGGGCGATGCCAAACGCAGGATTTCGACCACTGGACCCTTCGTGAACGGCCTTGACCCGGAGGCCCGGTTCGCGCGTTCTCTGCCCCATGCTGCTGCATTTCTTCACGGCCCTGCGCGAGGCCAAGCTCCCCGTCACGTTGCGCGAGCACCTCACGCTCCTCGATGCCCTGGACCGGGACCTCGCCGACAAGCGCGTCGAGGAGTTCTATCTCCTCGCCCGCACGGCCCTGGTGAAGGACGAGCGTCATCTCGACCGGTTCGACCGGGTGTTCGGCACCGTGTTCAAGGGCTTCGAGACCCTCGGCGAGGCCGCGGAGCCGCAGGCGATCCCCGAGGAATGGCTGCGCAAGCTCGCCGAGAAGTACCTCACCGATGCCGAGAAGGCGGACCTGACGGCACTCGGCTGGGACAAGCTGTTCGAGACCCTGAAGCAGCGCCTCGCCGAGCAGAAGGAACGCCATCAGGGCGGCAACAAATGGATCGGGACCGGGGGCACCTCACCCTTCGGCGCCTACGGCTACAATCCGGAGGGCATCCGCATCGGCCAGGACGGCAACCGCAACTTCCGCGCGGTGAAGGTCTGGGACAAGCGCGAGTTCAAGGATCTGGACGACGGCGTCGAGCTCGGCACGCGCAACATGCGGGTGGCCCTGCGCCGCCTGCGCCGTTTCGCCCGCTCGGGTGCCGCCGACGAGCTCGATCTCGACGGGACCATCCGCGAGACCGCCAGCAAGGGCTATCTCGACGTCCGCCTCCGCCCCGAGCGGCGCAACGCCGTGAAGGTCCTGCTCTTCCTCGATGTCGGCGGATCGATGGACTGGCATGTGGGGCTGGCCGAGGAGCTGTTCTCGGCGGCGCGGGCCGAGTTCAAGCATTTCGAGCATTTCTACTTCCACAACTGCCCCTACGAGCGTGTCTGGAAGGAGAACCGCCGTCGTCACGACAAGGCGATCCCGCTCCTCGACGTGCTGCGCACCTACCCGCCCGATTACTGCGTCGTCTTCGTCGGCGACGCCTCCATGAGCCCTTACGAGATCGCCATGCAGGGCGGCTCGGTGGAGCATTGGAACGAGGAGCCGGGTCAGGTCTGGCTGGAGCGGGTGCTGGAGCGGTTTCCGAAATCGGTCTGGCTCAACCCGGTTCCGGCCGAGCACTGGGCCTATACCCAGTCGATCGGCATGGTCCGCAGGATCGTGTCGGACAGGATGTTCCCGCTGAACATCGAGGGGATCGACGGGGCGATGCGGGCCCTGGTGCGGTGAGGCCGGCGCCGCTTGAAAACGGCGGACCGGCTCCCTCAAACGCGGAATGAACCTCCCGACGACGGTGGCTGTCCGCGATCCGGTCGATGAGGCCCTCCGATCCGGTATCCAAACGCCCCGGAATCCGGCACTGAAGAGGCTCGCGATCGGGTCAAAAACGAGCTCGGACCGGCCTCGCAGAGAGCCTCGATCGGCGCCCGTTCACCCCTGGCGGGCGGGCGTGATGACCGTGAGACCGTCGAGTTCGGGCTTGATCCTGATCTGGCAGCACAGGCGCGAGGTGGCGCGCACGTCGGAGGCGAAATCGAGCATGTCCTGCTCCATCGGCTCGGCCGGGCCGACGGCATCGACCCATTCGGCATCGACATAGACGTGGCAGGTGGCGCAGGCGCAGGCGCCTCCGCATTCCGCGTCGATCCCCGGCACGTTGTTGCGGATCGCCGCCTCCATCACGGTCGATCCTACGTCGCCTTCCACGGTCCTGGCCGTTCCGGCATGGTCGACGTAGGTGATCTTGGGCATCGAAGACTCCAGGCTCGTACAACACGTCTGTGGCCGGTTGTGCAGCGCGCGACTGCCTTGAAGGCGCAGACCATCGAATGCAAGCGGCACCGACGCCGACGCTCGACATTCCTGCGCTTACGTCGCAAACGCCGAGCCGTTCCCTCTGCAGGATGGGAGATCAGGCAAGTGCGTCGATTTCCGCCAGGGTCGCATTCACCGCGTCGGCGAGATCGGCGAGCACCATCGCCGGGATACCGTCGCTCCCCCGCAATCCGTCCTCGATCGCGGCGCTGAGTTCGGCGACCCGCGCCGCGCCGATACCGAGAGCCGATCCCTTCAACGTATGGGCAAGATCGGCACGCTCGCATCGATCGAGACCAGTATCGACGATCCCCGGAAGCAGCCGGCGGCATTGAGCCTCGAAGAGACTGAGCAATTCGCGGGCGAGTTCGTCGTCGCCGAAAGTCTGTTCGGCGAGGTACGCGTGATCGATCAACCGGGACACTCGTCTCTTCGCCTTAACCGAGCCTCATGATCGGGCGTCGTTCCGCTGGTCTATCCACAGGTGCGGCCGAGATCGTTCGCATCCGTTTAAGCCTTGGGGCATCATGCATAAACCCGACGGGATGAACCCGGCCGCAGGCTTGGTAACCATTCCGTTAAGGTTTTTTGGACGGTTCGACCCACTCGGGTATCCGGGTCTCGCGCCGAGGTCTAAACTTCCTTGGTAAATTGGTAAAAATGTCGTCGATCACCGGATGCGGCCGGCTTCGACGACCTGCGTGACGAGGCGTTGGATGGCCACGGAAAAGAAGCTCAAGGACCCGGCCGAGGCGGCTCTTTCCGCCATCGAGCAGGCCCTCAACCTGGACTTCCCCTCGACCCAGGCGACGGATCCGCGTGTAGAGCCGCGGCTTCCGGATGTGGGCGACGGTGATCCTCTGAACGAGCAGAGCGGTCGCCTCGCTCCCCCGCGCCTCGACCTCGACCAGCCGCTCGCCTCCGATCTGCCGCCGCCGGACCGCAACCGGCCGCGGCGGGAAGGCGGATTGCTGCCGCCGGACCGCTCGATGGTGGCCAATGACGACCGCCAGAACATCGGCATCCTGCAGCAGACCCTGCGCGTGCGGCCGTCCGGCAAGCCTTATATCTTCGCTGCACTCGCCGCCGCCCTGTGGTTCGGTGCCCTCCTCGCTCTCGCCTGGAACCAGTCGGGCGGCGAGTTGAGGGCCTTCATCGCAGGGATGACCGCGTTGCAGGCCGCCGTCGGCGCGACCGCCATCGTCGGCCCGATCGTCCTGTTCGCGATCATGGCGATGCTCGCGGTCCGTGCGCAGGAAATGCGTCTCGTCGCACGTGCCGTGGGTGAAGTGGCGATCCGGCTCGCAGAGCCGGAGAACTTCTCGACCGATGCCGTCCTCACCATGTCGCAGACCGTCCGCCGCGAGGTCGCGGCCGTGGGCGACGGCGTCGAGCGGGCGCTGGCCCGTGCCGGCGAGCTGGAGACCCTGGTGCGGGGTGAGATCGCGACCCTGGAGCGCGCCTATTCCGACAACGAGATCCGCATCCGCTCGCTCGTCGACGAGCTCGTCGCCCAGCGCGAGTCGATCGTCGCCAATGCCGAGCGCGTCCGCGGTGCGATCACAGGCTCCCATCAGAACCTGACCCAGGAGCTCGACGGCGCCGCAGAGCGCATCGTCGCCGCGGTGACCGGCGCTGGCGAACGGGTGACCGGCGCCCTCGATGCACGCGGCGAGGCCATCACTTCGGCGCTCGGCAATCGTGGCGATGCCATCACGGCGGCCCTGGGCGAGGCAGGAGACCGTGTTGTCGGGCTCGTGACCGATCGAGGGGACGACCTGGTCCAGCGCCTCGCCAGCACCAGCGATGGGGTTCGCAGCAGCCTCACCGAGGTCGGCAACGCACTGACGCAATCGCTGGAGAGCCGCGCTGCGGACGTGACCATCGCCTTCGAGCGGACCGGCGGGATGCTCACCGCTACCCTCGCCGAGAATGCCGGCCAAGTGGCGCGCACCCTCGCCCAGACCGGGATGGAGGTGATCGAGACCCTCAACCGTCAGGGCAGCGAGGTCCGTCAGACTTTCGAGGAATCGGCACGCGGACTCGAGAGCGTGTTCCTCGCCCGAGGCAACGAACTCACCACGAACTTCTCGAATACCGGCGGTGAGATCACCGCACGCTTCGCCGAAACAGGCACCGCCCTGCGCGAGCATTTCGCGGCGACGGGCGCCGCGCTCACCGAAGATATCGCCAATCGCGGCACGGCCCTGCGCAGCGAGATCGAGGCCGCCGGCAGCGGCGTTTCCGAAGCGATCGAGGCCCGCACCCGCGAGGCGCAGGCCGGTCTGGCCCTGGCCTCCGCTGGCATCGTCGAGACGTTCGCCGCCCGCACCGGCGCCCTGCGCGACGATCTCGTTCGCTCGATCGAAGGAGCCGGCATGGGAGTCGACGAACGGGCCGGTGTCCTGGTCGAGCGCATCGATGGCGTATCCGCCCGGCTGCACGAGACCCTGACCGTCCAGGGCGGCTCGCTCGAGAGCAGCCTGAACTCGGCCGGCGAGCGTATCGGCAACCTCGTGACCCTTCGCGCACAGGAAGCCGCGAGCGCCATGGATGGCGCGCTGGCCTCGCTCGGGACCAATTTCGAGACCAGGGCCCAGGGCACGGTGGACAACCTCCGCGGCACCGTGGCGAGCCTCAACGGCGAAATCGACGCCCGCTCGGCCGAAGCCGCAGCCGCGATTCGCAACGGTGCCGAGGACACGGCTGCCGTCGTCAACGCCAGCATCCGCCGCCTGAACAAGGCCGGTGAGCAGGTGGGCAGCCTTGTTACCAAGCAGGTTGAGGACGCGACCCTCACCCTCACCGGTGCCTTCGGCGTCCTCGGCAGCACATTCGAGTCCCGCTCCGGCGGTGCAATCGACAGCCTGCGTGCCGTCCTCGACGCCCTCGCCAACGAGATCGGCTCCCGTACCAGCGAAGCCGCGGACGTCTTCCGCCGTAGTGCGGAGGAGACCACCGTGGCTCTCGGCGCCAGCACGGCAGAAGCGACTCAGGCGTTCCGCCGCTCCTCTGCAAGCGCCACCGGCGAGCTCGAAGCCCGCACGGTCGAGGCGGTTCAGATCTTCGAACGCCGGCTCGCCGCCACTTCCGGCGAACTCGCCACCCGTACTGAAGAAGCCGCCCGGTTCCTGCAACAGGCGGCCAGCGGCCTCAGCGGCGAGGTCGGCGGGCGTGCGCAGGAAGCGATGGAGGCACTGCGCCGAACTCTCGCAGAGATCGACGAGACCCTGGCTGACCGCGCCACCGAGGCGACGGGCTCCATCGCTCGCGCAGCCGAGAATGTCGGCGGCGAACTCACCGCCCGGATCAGGGACGTCGAGGCTTCCTTCGGCACCCATAGCCGCGGCCTGACCGACCTGATCACTACCCATGCCGATGAGGCGCATGGCCAACTCGCCAATACCGGCCGTGAGATCGTACTGGCGGTCACCGCCCAGAGCGCGCGCGTCAACGATGCCCTCGCCCAGAGCGGCGCGAACTTCGCCGAGACGACCGAGAGCCGTGCCAGAGCCATCGACACAGTGCTCAGCGATCGCCTCGCCGCCCTCCAGGAGACGATCGCGCGGGGAGACATTCTCGCCGACCGCATCGCACGCGATACATCGAGCCTGAGCGAGACCGTTTCCAGTCAGCTCCAAGAGATGGATCGCGTCATCACGGTCCAGGGCAAGGCGGTGGCCGAGACCATCGTCGAGCGCACCCGCGAAGCCCGCGAGACCGTGGAGAGCCAGCTCGGCGCCCTCGAGGAGCGTTCCCTGAAGCGCAGCGCCGAAATCGGCGAGACCTTCACCCACTTGGTGAACCAGATCGACGGGCAGCTCGGCTCACGTGCAACGGCCCTCAACGAGGCCCTGATCCTGCGCACCGGCGAGATGGCGAGGGTCATGGTCGAAGGCAGCCGCGATCTCGTACAGACCCTGGATACCCGGGCCGACGGTATGGCTCAGGACATCGCCGCCCGCAGCCTCAGCCTGGGCGACGCCCTGGGCAGTCGTTCTGCCGAGATCGCCGAGCGCTTGGAGCATCAGGCCATCGACCTGTCGCGTCGCCTCGACGAGGGGGTCGGCCGCTTCGACACCGGCGTGATCGGGCGCCTCGACGCAATCGCCGCGGCGCTGGAGGAGCGGAGCCGCCTCATCGACGAAACCTTCGGTGCGCAGGCCTTCGAGGCCATCCGCCTCATCGAGAGCCGCACCCGGGCCGTGGACGAGGATCTCGCCAATCGCACCCGCGAGCTCGTCGAGATGATCGAGAGCAGGACGAGCCATGCCAACGAGGCGCTCGCTGGGCAGGCCGAGGCCATCCGTGCATCGTTCTCGAACCGCGCGGAAGCCCTGGCCTCGCTCATCGACGAGCGCACGGCGGCGATGGGCCAGGAGCTCGACGAGAAGGGGCGTATCGTCTTCGGCGCCCTCGGTACCCGCATCACCGAGCTCGCGCATCTGTTCGATCGCGGCGGCTCCTCGCTGGCCGAGCTTCTGGAGCAGCGCGGCGACACCGTCATCACCCGCCTGCGCGAGATCGTCGCCGATGCCGACCGGCTGCTGGGAGAAGGCGAAGGCCGTCTCGGCTCCACGCTCCAGCAGCGGACCACCGACATCAGCAGCCTGCTCGACGAGGGCGTGCGTACCGTCCATCAGCTCCTCGATAACCGGACCAACGAGATCCGGACCATGCTGGACGATCACTCGCAGGTTCTCACCAATAGCTTCGACGATCGGCTCGCGCCCCTTCATGAATCGCTGGACCAGCGCGGGCGTACTTTCGTCGATACGATCGAAGCCAGCCTGGGCGGTGCCGCCGGGGCGGTAGAAGCCCGTACGCGTGATCTCGTCGCCCTGTTCGATCAGCGGATCGGGGTTCTCGACGAACTCGTGGATGGACGCGGCGCCAAGATCGCGGAAGCAGTCGAGACCCGGACCCATGGTCTGCGGACATTGTTCGACGACGTCCTCACCGCCCTCGACGGACTGGTGAACAGCCGCGCCGAAGCTCTCACCGACCGAGTCGATGCGCGTACCCATGCCATGGGTACTCTGTTCGACGAGCGCTTGCGCGCCCTCGACCAATTGGTCGAGAACCGCGCGGCAGAGTTCATCCGCACCATTGACACCAAGGGCACAGCCCTGACTCAAAACGTTGATGACCGCGCAGGCGCGATGACCGCGTTGTTCGACGACCGCCTGCAGGCCCTCGACTCCCTCGTCGCAAATCGTTCGGCCGAGTTTGTCCGGACCCTGGACACGCAGGGCTCTGTTCTCACCCGTTCCGTCGATGCGGGAACGGCCATGCTCACGACCCTCTTCGACGAGCGCCTGCGCGCCCTCGATCACCTGGTCGCGAACCGGACGGCGGAACTCGCTCACACCGTCGACGACAAAGGCGGGGCCCTTACCCGGTCGCTCGAAGAGCAGACAGGCTCGCTACGCACGCTCTTCGACGAACGCCTCGAGACCCTCGACGCCCTCGTGGACAACCAAGGGCTGTCGCTGACGCAATCTGTCGATGCCCGTACCCAGGCCATCGCTGCGGTATTCGACGAGCGCCTTCGCGCACTCGACGAGCTCGTAGACCACCGCACGTCCGAGTTCGCCCGAACCATCGACAACCAGGGCCTGTCGCTGACGCAGTCGGTGGATGCCCGCACCCAGGCCATCGCAGCCCTGTTCGACGAATGCCTGCGGGCGCTCGATCAGTTGGTGGAAGGTCGCGGGGCGGCGTTCGCCAAAACCATCGACAACCAGAGCGCCGCCCTGACCCAGGCGGTTGACGCCCGCAGCGAGGCCTTCACGAACCGGATCGACAGCCGGATGAAGGTGTTCGCATCCCTCGTCGCCTCGCGCGGCGACGACCTCGCCAACGCCTTCGACGACCGCCAGGACGCCTATGCGGCACTGGTAGACGAGCGCAGTGCGACCATGCTGGCCGCCTTCGACGAGCGGGTCGACCGCCATGCCGCCCTCGCCCAGGTCCATGCCGATGCCCTCGCCGCGGCGCTCGACCAGCGCAACGAAGCCGTCGCCGCCCTCATCGACGGTCGCAATCAGGACATGGTCGCCGGCTTCGACCGCCGGTCGACGGCCCTGGCCACGCTGATCGAGGCGCGAGGGCAGTCCCTGGCACGCCGTCTCGCCGAGAGCGCGGAGACCATTACCCGTGCGATAGAGGAACGCGGTGGATCGATCGTGGACACGATCGACGGTCGGGGCAACCTCGTCGTCGAAGCGTTGGCGACGCATTCCGAGCGCCTTCGCGAGATCGTCGAAGGGCCGGCCTCCCAACTCGCGGTGTCGCTCGGTGAGCGCGGCCAGGAGATAGAGCGCATCCTCAACGAGAGCGGTACACCACTCGCGGAGACCCTTCGCGAGAGGGTTCGTGATCTTGCCGAACAGTCGGACGCATCCCGCAACGCATTGCTCGCAGCCATCGATGGCGGCGCATCCCGTGCGTTGGCGACGCTCGACGAAGCGAACGATCGGCTCCGCAGTGAACTCGGTGGCGTTCTCCATCGGGTAGAAGTGGCCAACGCGGCCCTTCGCGAACTCGTCAGCGATGCCGGCGAGAATCTCGGTGCCATCGAACAGGCCCTGTCGGGCCGGGTCGAACAGGTGCAGGAGACGCTATCTGCCATCAGCGGCGAGACCGAGCGCGCCAGCAGGAGCGTGGCCGAACAGGTCGAACGGCTCAAGGCAGTGGCCGAGGGAGCCTTGCACGACGCTGTCGACCTCGCCACGACGCTGGACGCCCGTGGAACCTCGCTCGCCGAGATCACGCGTGCTCATTCCGGCACGCTCACCGATGCGGCCGGCTCGCTCGAATCCGTCGAGACGCGCTTGGTCGATCTGCTCGCCGGCCGCGACAAGGCCGTCGAAGAAGTCTTGACGCGCATCGAGGCACGCTCCGGCATCCTGGAAGAGCAAACCGCTCGCTTCGGCACACTTATGGCCGAGACTCTTCGGTCCGCCGAGGAGCGTGCGCGCGGCATCGCCTTGAACCTGTCCGAGGCGGCGCAGAGTGCCGGTGCCAGTGTGAGTGGGGCGTTCGAGAGCCTGCGCAAGGATGCCGGCAGCGAGGGCGAGCGGACCGCCGCCGCCGTGCGGGCAGCGATCTCCGGAGCATCCGAACAGATGATGACCGTGTTCGAGAGTGCGGCTGGGCGCTTCGGCGACTCGGTTGCCGGGATGCGGGAAATGGCGGCGGAGATCCGTCGCGAACTCGAAGCGACGCGGGCGGACCTACAACGCGGCGTGCTGGAGCTTCCCCGCGAGACCGAGGAAGCCACCAGCGAAATGCGCCGGGTCGTGTCCGACCAGATCAAGGCGCTGAACGAACTGTCTTCGCTCGTGTCGCGGTCGCGACGCGGAATCGACGTTGCCGAATCCGCCGAAGGTCACCCGGTGCCGGTCGCTCCGCCGCAGGTTGCGCCCGCTCCTCTCCAGCCCAGGGCCGACGCGTCGGCCACCAAACCTCAGGAAGCACGGGTAGCGGCGAACCGCTCTCTTCAGCCCAAATCGGCAGAGACCGATACAGCCGGGACGGCGATACGCGGCAATGCCCCCGAGAAGGCTCGCGAGGAGAAGGCCCCCGAACCTCGCGTGCCCCAGCAGATGAGCATCGTCTCAGCTCCGGCAGCCACGAGCCGGGTGGGAAACCAGCCTGCCTTGCGTCCCGGCGAGACCGCTCGCATCCCCGCCCCGGCCGGGCGTGACGGACGTGACAATCGTGGCTGGCTTTCGGATCTCCTGACTCGCGCCTCCCTCGACGACGAGGCGGATGGATCAGATCAGGCGAATGCCCCCGGGCGTCCCGAACAGGCCAAGTCGGCTCCGGCCAGATCCGAGCAAGTGAAACCGGAGCAAGGGAAACCGGCGCAGGGGAAACTTGAGCAGGCCAAGCCGGGGACTGCCAAGGCCGACCAGAGCAAGGCTGCCGTCGAGCGGAGCCGGACCGCCCTCGAGACGATCTCCACCGACATCGCCAAGATGATCGACCATCAGACAGCCGTGGAGTTGTGGGAGCGCTACCGGCGTGGTGAGCCTAACCTGTTCGATCGCCGCCTCTACACGACGCAGGGTCGGCAGACGTTCGAGGAGATCCGCCGGCGTTACGCGGCCGATGCCGAGTTCCGGCGGACGGTGGATCGGTATGTCGGCGAGTTCGAGCGCCTGCTCGGCGAAGTCTCTAAGAACGATCGCGACTCGCGGCGGGCCGATGCCTATCTCACCTCGGAAACGGGCAAGGTCTACACGATGCTCGCCCATGCGAGCGGCCGCTTCGAGGGCGCCTGAGATCAGATCGGCGGGGCGGCAAATGCCGCTCCGCCGATCCATCGTTACGAATTCAGATGAGGCCTAGGACGGAGAGTTCGCGGCGCAGTGCTTCGGGCATGTCGGCGAGGCCATCGGCGCGGCGCATGTCGAGATCGGCCGGCGCGGACCTCACGGTGAGATAGCGCCAGCCCTGGAATGGCCGGCAGGGGCGCGGATTGACCGGCACAACGACGGGGTCGAGTACGAGACGGCAGCGGCCGATTCCGTCCGTATCCGTGAACGATTCGATGGCCGTAATGGCCTGGCGGCAGCACAGCGTCCCCTTGATGACCCAGAAGATCGAGCCCTGGCCTGCAATGGCCGACGCACGCTTCGGCACCATACGCGTCACGTGGAATGTGGACGGATCGCGGCCGGCCTGCAGCGCATCGTCCCGGTGTCGAGCGATGCGCTGTTCGAGATCCTCGATCGTCGCGGGACCGACGCAGAGCTTCAGAAGGTGAAGGGCCATGACGGCCCTTTTATCAGCGTCGGCGACGATGCGCGCGGTTCATTCGTCCGGTTCAGGAGAACAGCGCGAGTTTCTCCTCCTCGCTGAGGCCGTCGATATCGGCGAAGGCCGTGGCGATGTCGGTCTTTTCAGGCACAGTGGATGTCGGCTCGGTCTCCTTTCCGCGCCTCTCATCCCCGTGGGCGTCGGCCTGGGCGGATTCTTCGCTGTCCTCGTCGGCGAGCGGCTCCACGAAGGCAGGCTCTTCGGAGATCGCGCGCTCAGACACGGCCTCCTCCGTCGCGTCGGACGATGCGGTATCCACGAACAGCACTTCGTCGTGCATGCTCTCCGAAGGCGGAAGCGGCGGCATTGCCGGCCTGATCTCGATCCGGTCGACATCCATGTCGATGAACCGATCCACATCGGACTGATCGAGATCCTGAGCAACGTTCGACACGGTCGAGCCGGGAGCCGGCGGGATCGGTTCCACCTCGCCGCCCCAGATCGAGATCATCGCCGCGAGACGCTCCTCGAGATATCGCAGGGTATGGATGATGCGGGCCGTGCGCTGCGCCGTGAGATCCTGGAACGAGCAAGCGGTATAGATTTCCGTGGCACGGCGGTCGAGCACGTCGCAGATCGCCGCATCGGTGCCGGATTCGCGCAGGGTCCAGGCGGTCTCTTGAACCTCTTCCGCGGCGCCGAGAATATCGGACGTGGCGCGCTCGGTGGAGCGGACGATGGCGTCGAGGGCCACGGAAGCGATGCCCAGACGGCTGTGATCCTGGTCGACGGTACTGATCGCGGCGATCTCGGCCTTGGTGCGGGCGATGGCATGGGCCATGTCCATCAGGTCACCACGCATCCGACCGACACGCTCGCTCTCCCGATCCGAAGGACGATCGGCCGTCACGACGCTTTCGAGGCGCGAGATCGCACCGAGCAGGACGTCCGTATCGGCGCTGCGATTGCGCCGGGCATATTCGGCGAGGAACCACCGGCCGCGCTCGCTCTCGCTCATGGCCGCTTCGATACGGTCGTACTCCGACTCATCGATGGTTGTGAGCGAACGCATAACCGACATGAAACTCGTGTCCTTGAGGATGCCCGCGCTGTTGCGCGACGCCGCGGGGACCAGCGACCTCAGATTGACACGGCGGCTTTAACGCCGGCTTTACGGGTGAATTTTCGTAGGCGACCCGCAACGCCTCGTCCAATGGCCGCTGCGCACCCTCAACCGAGCGATTTTATCGTTGTCACATCCCCCTCGGACGGAGCCGAACGCGACGCGCCTATCGCTGCTCTACGCAGTGGTCTTCGTCGAGATCGGCATCGCCATGCCGTTCATGCCGGTCTGGCTCAATGCCCTGGGGCTCGACGCGCGGATCATCGGCGCCCTATTGGCGCTGCCCATCGCCATGAAGATCATCGCGACGGCCCCCCTCGTCGGGCTGATCGATCGGGGCGTGGCAGCCCGCCGTCTCCTCCTCATCGGCAGCCTGGCGGTGGCGGCCACCTACGCGCTGATGCCGGCGGGCGCCGCGATCGGCTGGCCGATCCTCGCTCTGCTCGTCGCCGTGAACGCCGCGGCCGGTGCCCCGCTCGTGCCGACCATCGATTACCTCACTCTCGCCGCCGTCCGGCAGAGCAGCCGCCTCGACTACGCTCGAATCCGCATGGCCGGGTCCATCGGCTTCCTGATCGCGAGCCTGCTCGGAGGGGCGGCTCTCAGCGCCATGGGCGAACGCCTCGCTGTGCCAATCCTGCTGACCGGCCTCGCCCTCGTCGCCGCAGCCACCATCTTCGTGAGTCCGGTGGAAGCTCGAGTGCCCCGGCCGCGTAGAGAGCCCGGCCTACGCCCGCGCCTGCCCCGTGTGCTCTGGCTCTGTATCGGCGCGCAGGCGACGATCCAGGCGAGCCATGCGGCGACCTACGCCTTCGGCAGCATTCATTGGCAGGCCAACGGCATCTCACCTTCCTGGATCGGAATCCTCTGGGCGACGGGCGTCGCCGCCGAGATCGTCTTCTTCGCAACCGTCAGCCGCTGGCCCGCGACGTGGCGCACGCCGTTCCGACTCATCGCCCTCGGCGCCGTCGCGTCACTGGTACGCGTGGTCGGGCTGTCCCAGGTCGGAGGCGATCTCGTTCCGGCCTTGATGCTGCAGTTGCTGCACGCGTTCAGCTTCGGCGCGACGCAACTCGGCGCGATGACGGCGATCTCGGCTTTCGCGCCGGACGGCGCCCGGGGCCGCGCCCAGGGCATGTCGAGCGCCGTCAACGCCTTCGCGTCTGCGAGCGCCACGATCCTCTGCGGTGTCGCCTATCAGGCTGGCGGAGGTAGCCTCGCCTTTGCGCTCATGGCGCCGCTGGCTCTGTCCGGCCTGTGCCTGGTGACACTTTCCACGCGCGTAGCCTTCGCACAGCCCTTCACACCGCCACGTTTGTGAGTCAGCACTCCGCTAGCGGGTGAGGGTCTTGACCACTCCGTAACCTTGATCTGCGTTTTCTCAGGCACGAACCGGGAGTAGCGCTTCGTGCGAAACGCGGAAGCCAAGACGAATTCCGACGCTGCCGACGCCGTCTTCCTCGGCGATGACGGCCGCGTCGCCTTGAGCGGACGCTGGACCGCCGATCAGGGCTCGTCGGTGGAACATGCGGCGGCCCGCATCGCCAGCAACGCTGGCGGCACGCCGATCCTCGTCGATCTCTCCAACGTCGTGCGCCTCGATACGCTCGGCGCCTGGGTGCTCGAACGGACCCGCGGCGAGATCGAGGCCGCCGGCGGCCGCCTCGCCTATGCCGGCACTACGCCCGAGCACCGCATCCTCCTCGGCGAGATGAAGCTGCGCGACGAGAGCTATGTCGGCAAACCGAAGCGCGGCCGCGTCATCGGCTTCCTGCACGATTTGGGCGTCCGGGTGGTCGGAGCAAAGTCCGATCTCGTCAGCGGCCTCGCCTTCCTGGGAGAGGTGGTGACGGCGTGCATCCGGGTCGCTTCCCGTCCCAGCACCTTCCGCGGCACCGCGCTGGTCAACCAGCTCGAACACGTCGCCTTCCGCGGCGTGCCGATCATCATGCTGATCTCTTTCCTGGTGGGCGGCATCGTCGCTCAGCAGGGCATCTTCCAGTTGCAACGCTTCGGCGCGCAGAGCTTCGTCGTCAATCTCATCGGCCTGCTGATCCTGCGCGAACTCGGCGTCCTCCTGACCTCGATCATGGTGGCAGGACGCTCCGGTTCGGCCTTCACCGCCGAGATCGGCTCCATGCGCATGCGCGAGGAGGTGGATGCCCTGCGGGTGATGGGCTTAGACCCGATCGAGATCCTCATCGTCCCGCGCATTCTGGCTCTGGTGATCGGCCTTCCGATACTCGCCTTCCTGGCCTCGCTCGCTGCGCTCGCGGGCGGAGGTCTCACCGCTTCGCTCTATGGCGGCATGACCGTCGATGCATTCCTGGCGAGGCTCCAGGCCGCGGTTTCGTTCCACCATGTCGCCGTAGGGCTGATCAAAGCGCCGTTCATGGCGCTCATCATCGGAATCATCGCCACGATCGAAGGCTTCGCGGTCGAAGGATCGGCAGAATCCCTCGGGCGCCACGTCACGGCCTCAGTCGTGAAGTCTATCTTCATGGTCATCGTCCTTGATGGACTTTTCGCCGTATTCTTCGCGGCCATCGATTTCTGATCCCGTGAATCACATATCTCCGCCTCCAGCGCCGCTCGACCGCGCCCCGCCTCGCGATGTCATCATCGGCGTACGCGATCTCGTGGTCGGTTTCGGCGACAAGATCGTGATGAAAGGGCTCAACCTCGACATCTATCGCGGCGAGATTCTCGGCTTCGTCGGCCCTTCCGGACAAGGCAAGTCGGTGCTGACGCGGACGATCCTTGGCCTCGTGCCGAAGCGCTCTGGCACGATCGAGGTGTTCGGCGAGGATGTCGATGCCATGACCATGGCCCGCCGCCGAAAGATCGAACAGCGCTGGGGCGTGCTGTTCCAGCAGGGCGCGCTGTTCTCGGCCCTGACCGTCAAGCAGAACATCCAGATGCCGATGCGCGAGCACCTAAACCTGTCCGAGCGCCTGCTCGACGAGTTCGCGCGCCTCAAGATCGAGATGGTCGGCCTGAAGCCCGATGCCGCCGACAAGCTACCTTCGGAACTGTCGGGCGGCATGATCAAGCGCGCGGCGCTCGCCCGCTCCCTCGCCCTCGATCCCGAAATTCTCTTTCTCGACGAGCCGACCTCGGGCCTCGATCCGATCGGTGCCGGCGAGTTCGACGAACTCGTGGCTACGCTGAAACAGACGCTCGGCCTCACCGTCTTCATGGTGACCCATGATCTCGACAGTCTCTACACCGCCTGCGACCGCATCGCGGCGCTCGGCGACGGACAGATCATTGCGCAGGGGCCGATCGACGCCATGCTGGCGAGCGACCATCCCTGGCTGCGGTCGTATTTCCACGGCAAGCGGGCCCGCGCCATCGTCACGAACACGGCGAGCGCTCATGCCTGAACCGAAATTCCCCCTGGTCCCGGCCTACGCCTTGCGTGCTGTGGCGCACCGCGCGGGCGATGCCCATCCGGAGTATGGCTGAACCGATGGAGACTCGTGCGAACTACGCCCTCGTCGGCGCCTTCACCCTCGCGGTCGTGGTGGCCGCCTTCGGCTTCGTGTTCTGGCTCCAGGGCGGATCGCGCAGTCAGGTCCGCCAAGGCGTGCGCATCGTCTTTTCCGGCAGCGTCGGTGGCCTCGCCAAGGGCTCGACCGTGGCCTTCAACGGCATCAAGGTCGGTGAGGTGATGGATGTGCGCCTGCTTCCGCAGGATCCGCGCCGCGTCGTCGCCATGGTGGAAGTGGACCGGACGACGCCCCTTCGCGCCGACACCCGCGCCCGCCTAGATTCGGCGATGCTCACCGGCGTATCGACGATATCGCTTTCGGGTGGCAACGCGGATTCACCGCCCCTGCCCCCGGGTTCCGGTGACCAGACACCGACGATCTTCGCTGACAGTTCCGACATCCAAGACATGATGGCGGCCGCCAAACAGATCGCCCAGCGGGCCGACGATATGCTCCAGCGCCTCGACAAGCTGGTCGCTGGCAACGAAGGCGCCATCACCCGGACACTCGCCAACGTCGAATCCTTCTCCAAGACTCTCAACGATGCCGGTCCGGCGGTCAGCGCGTTGGTAAAGGCCGTCGACGGGCAAAAGCTCAACCGCGTGATCGACAATGCCGAGCGCTTCTCGGCGGCGCTCAACACGGCGAGCCCCGATATCGAGGGCGCGGTGAAGGACGCCCGCTCACTCGCAGGCAAGCTCAACGCCTCCGCCGATCGAGTCGACAATGTGCTCAAGGGCGCAGAAAACTTCCTCGGCTCCGCCTCCGGCCAGGCTGGGAGCAGCACTTTCGCCGAAGTCCGCGACGCAGCGATCTCGGTACGTGACGCAGGCAAGGCCTTCCGCACGCTGTCCGAGAATCTCGACAAGCGCACTTCCACCATCGCGTCGAGCTTCAACCGACTCAGCGGCACCGGGAGGCGCGAGGTCGAGGCCCTATCCTCGGATGGACAGCGCACGTTGAACACCCTGAACCGGACGGTGAAGAGCCTCGAACGCGATCCGTCGCAGGTCATCTTCGGCGGCAAGCCTTCGTTGCCGGAATACAACGGTGGCCGCTGAACCTCGGCGGATCAGGCCGTAGGTGTCAGGCGACACGGCACGAAAACCGCTTTGCGGTAGTTTACGGTTGCGCTTCGTGCCGCACTGCAAAGGTTTCCAGGCCCACCGGATGACGTTTCGCTCGAATATCCTCGCGCTCGCCTGCATCTCCGCTTTCCTCGGCGGCTGCGGCGGCGGTGCACCCATGACCTTCGATCTCGCCGCTCTGCCGAGCTCCGGCCGGCCGAGCGTGGCCGCACGGTCGATTTCCGTAGCGGAGCCCGTCGGTCTCCAGCCGTTCGAGCAGGATCGCATCATCGTTCGCCAGAATGGCGGTGCCCTCTCGTTCCTAGGCGGCGGCCAATGGGCCGACCGCCTTCCGCGTCTGGTCCAGACGCGGTTGATTCAGAGTCTGGAGAATTCCGGCCGTCTGAAATCCGTGAGCCGGCCCGGCGACAAGATCGTCTCCGATTACGCTCTGATCAGTGAAATCCGCGCCTTCGACATCGCATCGGGCTCGGGCGAGGCAGTGGTGGATATTTCCGCCAAACTGATCACTGACGGCACCGGGAAGGTCGTGGCCGCACGCATCTTCACCGCGAGGGTGCCGGTGGCGAAAGTGGAGGCCGGCAACGCTGCTGCGAGCCTCGATGCCGCGCTCAGCGTCGTGCTCGCCGACATCGTTCGCTGGGTGAATTCCGGGCGCTGACGGGCCGCGTTCAGGAAAAGGGTGACAAGGACGGAGATGTGCCGGTTATCCTCATTTGGGGAGGCATGTTGCCATTCGGCGATGGAGCGTCATCGCCTGGTAAGCCAGCGCAGGCCTTGGTCAGCCTGCCTACGATGATATTCCTGGCCGACAGGTCTGCCGATCGTATCGATACCCTGTCCGCGCACGAGAGTAGCAACACCACTCCCGTCCTGCGGAAGCGGACCGCTCATTCCATCACGGCGGCTTTCATGATCACGACCATGATCGCCTTGGCGGGCTCCGTGCCGACGCAGCGCACGGTGTGCGGCCGGTCGCAGCGGTAGCGCAGGGTCTCTCCCATCCGTGCCCGCTGGAACGTGCCGGCGACTTCGACTTCGAGCGTCCCCTCGGTGACGGTGAGGGATTCTACCGATCCGCGTTGGTGAGGGTCGGAATCGAGTACGCCTCCCGGGTCGGCGGTGACTTCGTACCACTGCAGCCATTCCACCGTCTTGATCCAGCCGACGATGGCGAGACGGACCTTGCCGTCGTCGGAGAGCAGGATCGGCGTATCGGCGCGCGAGGTCTTCTCGATGAAGGGTTCCTCGTCGCTTGTGGCGAGAACCCGCTCGATCGACACATCGAGAGCCTGGCTCAGGCGCCAGATCGTCGCCAGCGTCGGGTTGGTTTCGTTGCGCTCGATCTGGCTGATGATCGACTTCGCGACACCGGATTGTTCGGCGAGTTCGGAGAGCGAGAGATTGTAGGCCTTGCGCAGGCGCTGAATGGTCTTACCGAGCTGCCCGGACAGGACCTGCGCCCCGTTCAGGATATCCCGCTGTCGTCCACGTTCGGGCGTCGTCGCCTGATCTTGCATTGTCCCGGGACCCATCGCCTCGTTCCGTACATCGAACGATCGTGCGGTACTTCAAACGCAATCACGTCCCGGATGCAAGGCGAACACGGCCGACTTCCCTACCGTTTCAATGCCAAAGGGCGTGGAAATGATGGACCGGACCGTTCCCCTGTCCAACCGACACGGAACCTGCTGCGGCGATGGATGCGGTCACGTAGCGCTTGGCCTGTGCCACGGCATCGATGAGCGAGAGGCCGCGTGCGAGCCCCGCGGCTACGGCCGAGGACAGCGTGCAGCCGGTGCCGTGAGTGCTCTTCGTATCGATGCGCGGCGATGCGAAGCGCCGCATCGTACCGTCGGCACTCATGAGGTGATCGACGCTCTCATTGCCCTCCGCGTGGCCTCCCTTGATGAGAACGGCGCGGGCTCCCATCGCGAGAAGCTTCCGTCCCTGGACTACGGCAGCGTTCTCGCTCGTCGCAACGACGGCATCGAGCAGTGTGGCCGCCTCGGGCAGGTTCGGTGTCACCAGATCGGCCAGAGGGAGAAGGTGGCGGCGCAGGGCGTCGACCGCCTCGTCGGAGATGAGACGGTCGCCGCTCGTCGCCACCATGACGGGGTCGAGCACGATCGGGATGCGGGAGGCATGGCGGGCAAGGCCTGCGGCCACCGCCTCGATTACGGCGGGCTGGGAGAGCATGCCGATTTTCACCGCCTTCACGGCAAGGTCCGAGAACACGCTGTCGATCTGGGCAGCGATGAAATCCGCCGGCACGTCGTGGATGCCCTGGACCCCGAGGGTGTTCTGTGCCGTCAGCGCCGTGATGACACTGGCACCATAGACCTTGAGGGCCGCGAAGGTCTTCAGGTCGGCCTGAATGCCGGCTCCGCCGCTGGAATCGGAGCCAGCAATGGTCACAGCGATGGGGGTCATGGCAATCTTTGTCCTTCTCGTCGTGCCAATCCTAGAGCATCGGCCCCAACGGGGAAATCCAGCTCGGTTGAAAATGATTTTAGAACAGAGACTTAGAGAATTTTATCGAAGAGCCCCCGGTGCCCGTGCCGCGCCACTCGCGCCCCTCGCAACGAGGGCAGAATCCACCCGATGGCGCAGGTCGCTCGCCCGTCCTTCCACTGAATCGTCGGAAAATAGAGCTGAGATCACTGCGATGCCGTCGGCGCCCGCAGCGATGACGGCGGCGGCATTGCTTCCGTCGATGCCGGCGATCGCGCCCACCGGAAATTCGGTGCCGCGGGCGAGGCGAGCCCTGAAGGCGATGCGGCCGAAACCGTCGAGCCCCACCGGCGGGTCCGGGTTGTCCTTGCTGGTGGTCGCAAACACGCCGCCGATGCAGGCATAATCCACGGGAAGGCGATAGAGTTCGTCCGCCTGCGCCCCGGTCTTCAAGGTCAGGCCGATGATCGCTCGCGGCCCGAGGATGCGTCGTGCCTCGGCTGGGTGCAGGTCGGCCTGTCCGAGATGGACACCTTCGGCTTCCGCCGCCAGCGCCAGATCGCAGCGATCGTTGACGACGAGCGGTACCCCCGTCCCGGCGATGGCTTCCCGGATGGCACGAATGCGTGCCAGCGCCTCGCGCGCATTCACGATCGACTTCTCGCGATACTGCAGCAGGGTGCAGCCGCCGGAGACGGCCTCGGCCGCCATGTCGGCGAGATCCGCGCCGTCATCCCCGCAGACGTCAACGTCGAGGATGCCGTAGAGCCGCAGGTCGACCGGCACGGTCGAGCCCATGGCAGTGTCGCGTCCAATCACGTTCATCCTCCGATATGTTGAAGCGGCTGCATCCTAAGGCGGGAGGCAGCGCAGCGAAAAGTGGATCCGCCTGGTATCGTCATACGTCCTCATGCCTTGCAGCCTGCCTGTCCGCCGGCCTACTCCCCGTATCCACGACACACGGAGATCGGCATGACGGCGAAAGCGGAGCGCAGTCCGAAGCAGAAGATGATCGCGGGTGATCTCTACCATCCCGACGATGCCGAATTGGCTGCCGACCTGCGCACCTGCCAGGTCTGGCTCGCGCGCTACAACGCGATGCTGGGGCGTCCCGCTGACGAGCGCCGGGTGGTCCTGCGCGAGATCTTTGCAGCGGTCGGCGACCAGGCTGTGATCCGGCCGCCCTTCCACTGCGATTACGGATTCAACATCAGCATCGGCGCCAACGTCTTCCTGAACTTCAACTGCCTCATCCTCGATTGCACCACGGTGACGATCGGCGACCGGACGCAGATCGGTCCGGGCGTCCAGATCCTTACGGCGGACCATCCCCGCGAGGCGGAGGCACGCGAAGCCGGAATGGAATTCGCACGGCCCATCGCCATCGGTCGCAATGTCTGGATCGGCGGCGGCGCGCTGATCCTGCCCGGCGTTACGGTGGGTGACCATGCGATCATCGGTGCCGGTGCCGTCGTCACCCGCGACGTGGCTCCCGGCGCGACCGTTGTCGGCAACCCGGCGCGGCCGGTATCCAGAAAGGCGTGAGGCGGCGCGCCCGCGGCGCGTTGATTCCCACGCACAATCTGCCATGACGGCCAAAGCGTGGACTGAGGGGGGCAAGTGACGAGGGGGCAGGACGGGCTTGCGGCTGGGGAGCCGAATGCGCTTCCCAATCCGTCTGCGGTCGGACTCGTCGCCGTCATCGTCGCGGCGACGGACGGCGAGCCACGCGCCCTCACGGTCCAGGTCGCGGGCCAAGCGGCCGGGCGCGAAACCGGATTGCCGGCCGGCCCGCTGGTTCCCGAGCATCCCACCCTCGAACGCGGCCTACGCGCCTGGGTCGAGCGCCAGACGCAAGCGCGCCTCGGCTATGTCGAGCAACTCTACACCTTTGGTGACCGCGACCGTCAGGGCGACGATTCGGGCGGTCTCCACTCGCTTTCCGTCGCCTACCTCGCCCTTGTGCGAGAGATGCGCTCGGCGGGTCTCGCCGAGGCATCGTGGCGCAACTGGTACGCCTTTCTCCCCTGGGAAGATTGGCGCGCGGGCCGGCCGACCGCGCTGGACGAGATCGAAGCCGCGCTTCTGGCCTGGGCCGGCGGCACTCCGGACCCCAAACTCAGGCGCCGCCGCGAAGACAGGCTTGGTCTGACCTTCGGCCTCGGCGGCGGAGCCTGGAACGAGGAGCGCGTGCTCGAGCGCTACGAACTCCTGTTCGAGGCCGGCCTGATTCCAGAGGCTCACGGACAGACGGGCGAAGCAGGCTCGACGGATATCGCGACAACCGGCCAGCCCATGGGCTTCGACCATCGCAGGGTCTTGGCCACGGCGATCGGACGCCTGCGCGGCAAGATCAAGTATCGCCCGGTGGTGTTCGAGCTGATGCCGCCGACCTTCACGCTGTTCCAGCTGCAACGCACCGTGGAAGCTTTGTCCGGCGCCAACCTCCACAAACAGAACTTCCGCCGCCTCGTCGCCCAGCAGGGTCTCGTGGAGGAGACCGAAGAAGTCACCAGTGGCACCGCCGGACGCCCTGCCCGCCTCGTCCGTTTCCGGCGGGAAGTTCTTCTCGAACGTCCTGCTCCCGGCTTCAGGCTCACACCGTCACGGCGCTCCTCCTAGCCGTCATCAGCCTGGAACGGCTCAAGAATTTTTGCATCGCAAAATGAATATGCTCAGCCTCAGCATATCTAGACAAGCGATCCTCTCGCGCCTACCTTAGTCGGCACAATGCTCAGATTGAGCATAAATGAGGACGCGTCCATGGCGGCGACCAGTCTCCCGATCGGCCGGGCTTCGATCCTGCCCCTGCCACATATCTACGACCGCGTGAGCCGGCATATTCCGGCCATCGAGTGGCCCGCACTGGCCGACGACGTGGCGGCAATCCTGGAGCTGAAGAAGACCCGGAACGCGGTGATCCTCGCCCATAACTATCAGGCGCCGGAGATCTTCCACACAGTGTCCGACATCGTCGGCGACAGCCTGGCGCTCGCCCGCGAGGCGATCAACGTGGATGCCGACGTGATAGTGCTCGCCGGCGTTCATTTCATGGCGGAGACGGCCAAGCTCCTCAATCCGGGCAAGACCGTTTTGATTCCCGACATGCGGGCCGGGTGTTCCCTGGCTGACTCGATCACCGCCGCCGACGTGCGCGGGCTGCGCGAAAAGTATCCCGGTGTTCCGATCGTGACCTACGTCAACACATCCGCTGCGGTGAAGGCGGAATCGGACGTGTGCTGCACCTCCGGCAACGCCGTCGACGTGGTGCGCTCCCTCAATGCGCCGCGCGTCCTGATGATCCCCGACGAGTTCCTGGCTCAGAACGTCCAGGTGCTCGTGCCGGAGGTCGAGATCCTCACCTGGGCCGGCCATTGCGAGGTGCACGAGCAATTCACCCCGGCCGATATCCGCGAGGTCCGCGAGAGCTATCCCGGCGTCACCGTCATCGCGCATCCGGAATGCCCGCCGGACGTAGTGGCGGAAGCGGACTTCTCCGGCTCGACCGCGATGATGATGAACTTCGTCACGCAGAAGCGCCCGCGGCAGGTGGTGCTGGTGACCGAATGCTCGATGGGCGACAACATCGCTCAGGCCAACCCGGATATCGAGTTCATCAAGCCCTGCAACCTGTGCCCGCACATGAAGCGGATGTCTTTGAAGAACATCCGCCATGCTTTGGAGACCCTCACCCATGAGGTGACGGTAGAGCCCGAGCTCGCCGGGCGAGCCCGCGCGGCGGTGGAACGCATGCTGGCGGTGCGTCCGCGATGAACGCGCACTCCCCCCTCTCCTTCTCGGCTCTCGGCTCCGACCGCGTGATCGTAGTCGGAGCCGGCGTCGCCGGCCTCGCTACGGCGCTTCGACTCAGCCCGCGTCCCGTGACGCTCATCACCGCTTCGCCCCTTGGAAGCGGCACCGCGACGGGCTGGGCGCAGGGCGGCATCGCGGCCGCCATGGCCGAGGACGACGAGGCGGCACTTCATGCGGCCGATACCGAGGCCGCTGGAGCCGGGCTCACCGATCCTGTCGTCGCAGCCCGCGTGGCCCAAGCCGGCCCCGGACTCATCGAATGGCTCGTCGGCCTCGGCGCCCCCTTCGACCGCGATGCCGCGGGCGTCCTGGCGCTCGGGCTCGAAGCGGCGCATTCCCGACGCCGTATTGTTCGGGCCGGCGGCGACTCCACCGGCCGCGTGGTGCTCGACACGTTGCTGAAAGCGGCGGCGGCGACGCCGTCCATAGAGATGCTTGTCGCGACCGTGCGCGGTCTTTCACAAGACGAGCACGGCGCAGTCGCCGGCATCGTCTGCGAACGCGACGGCGACACGGTCCACATCGCCGCGCGGGCCGTCGTCCTCGCCACAGGCGGGATCGGTGCCCTCTACGCCTCGACCACCAACCCGCGCGGCGCCACCGGCCGCGGCCTCGCCCTCGCGGCACGTGCTGGGGCCATCTTGCGCGACATGGAATTCGTGCAGTTTCACCCGACCGCCATTTCGGTGGGGCTCGATCCGATGCCGCTCGCCACCGAGGCCCTGCGCGGCGAAGGTGCACGGCTGATCGACACCGACGGTGCTCCGGTGATGGCGGGCATCGCTGGCGGCGATCTCGCTCCCCGTGACGTGGTCGCCCGTGCGATCTTCCAGGCTAGGAGTCGTGGCACCGACGTCTTCCTCGACTGCCGCGGCGCTCTCGGTGCGCGCATGCAGAGCCGGTTTCCCACGGTCGCGGGCCTCTGCGCCGCGTCCGGCATCGATCCGCAGCGCCAGCCGATACCTGTCCGGCCGGCGGCGCATTACCATATGGGCGGCATCAAGGTGGATGGCTTCGGCGCCAGTACCGTGCCCGGCCTGTTCGCCTGCGGCGAGGTCGCCTCGACCGGCCTGCACGGCGCGAACCGTCTCGCCAGCAACTCGCTCCTGGAAGCCATGGCCTTCGCGCCCTGGATCGCCGAGGGCATCTCCTCGATCCCTGCGCCTGGCCCTGCGGTTTTCGCCGAACCGCGCCAGCAGATCGCGGACGAGATCGCGCCGATCCGGCAGGTCATGGAGACCCGAGTCGGCGTTGTGCGCGAGGCGGATGGCCTCACCGAAGCCCTGCGCCGCCTGGCTCCGGCAGCCCGGCGCGGATCGGACGCGGCGCTCACCGGATTGGTGGTCGCGAGTTCGGCTCTGTCCCGCATCGAGAGTCGTGGGTCCCATTGGCGCAGCGATCATCCGGACCAGACACCGGTCCGTCACAGCGCGGTCACGCTGGCCGATGTCTGGCGGATGACGGAAGCGGCGGCCGCAGGAATTCCGGCAGGCACCTGAACCAGAATACCTGGACCGTCCAGGGACGGTCCAGCCCGCACCTGTCTTCCTGAGGCGGCTCGTGCAAGCGGGCTTCGAAGGAATGTTCCAGAACCCGTCGTGCAAGGCCGTAAGCCTCCTTCGAGGCCCGCGCCGCTCCGCCAACCCAGGATGGAGTCCGTGGCGGGACGAACGGATCCACCCAATCGATCACCTCGTGAGCGACCCATGAGCGATACCGTCCTCGTCTCCCTCCCCCGCCTGCTGGTCGAGCCGATCGTGCGCGCGGCGCTGCTGGAAGATCTCGGCCGGGCCGGTGACATCACCACCGATGCGATCGTGCCGGCGGATGCCCGCCTGTCGGGTGTGATCGCAGCGCGCCAGGACGGTGTGATCTCCGGCGTCGACGCGGCGGTGATCGCCTTCGGGCTGATCGACCCAGCCGTGTCGGTCATCGTCGAACGCAGCGACGGCGCGCGGGTCTCTCCTGGCGACGTGGTGATCCGCCTCGACGGCCCGGCACGTGCCATCCTCACCGCTGAGCGGGTGGCGCTGAACATTCTCTGTCGGATGTCGGGCGTGGCCACGGCCACCGCCGGTCTCGTCGAGGCGGCTCGCCCACACGGCAAGGCCAGGATCGTCTGCACCCGCAAGACCACGCCGGGCCTGCGGTCGCTGGAGAAGCATGCCGTGCGCGCCGGAGGCGGCTCCAACCACCGCTACGGCCTCGACGACGCCGTCCTGATCAAGGACAACCACGTGGCGGTTGCCGGTGGCATCGTTCCGGCGATCGAACGGGCGCGGGCCTATTCGGGCCATCTCGTGAAGATCGAGATCGAAGTCGACACGCTCGATCAACTCGCGGAAGCATTGTCGGTCCGCGCCGATGCCGTGCTCCTCGACAATATGAGCCCCGATCAATTGCGCGAGGCCGTTCGGATGATCGATGGGCGCGCCATCGCCGAGGCCTCGGGCCGGATCAACCGCGACACGGTCGGTGCCATCGCGGCCTCGGGCGTCGACCTGATCTCCAGCGGCTGGATCACTCACAGTGCGCCGATCATCGATCTCGGCCTCGACGCGATCTGACGCCAGGCGTCGAACCGCCAACTCGCCGCGGAGCCACCGATCCGTCTGCGCCGTATCTCGATTTGGTTCCCATGCTGTGGTCCGGCGGAAGTTATAATCCTTCCGATACGGCTAAGCCGCCACACTGTTGCCACGGAGTCACGACGTTGCCGCAACCGTTGCGTCATCACGAATTCAGCTTGGCTTTGAAGCGGTAGCGTTTACGTCTTGGCTATCGGGAAACGGTATCCTGCGTTGCGTTACCGACCGTGTTTCCTCATATTTTCGCCTGCCTTCGAGAGGCTTTGATGCGCCGTATCTCTCCCGCCCTGTCCGGGCTTGTCTGCATGGTTGGTGCCTGGGCATCCCCAGCCGCTGCCTACGAGATCGACCCTCTTACCCGCCAGCCTCTCGACAACGCGTTGGTGTTGCGCGTGCGTCCGCAGGCGGAGCCTGCTGCTGTCGCCGTGGTGCCCGTGCCCACGGCCAATGCCTCGCTCAACCCCGCCGATCCGATGGCCTCGGCGGTGCCGCAGATGTCGGCGATCCAGCGCGAGCAGGTCGCCTATGCCGGCAACTACGCTCCCGGCACCATCATCGTCTCCACGGCCGAGCGCCGCCTCTACTACGTGCTCGGCGGTGGTCAGGCTCTCCGCTACGGTGTTGGTGTCGGGCGTCCGGGCTTCACCTGGGGTGGTACGCAGACCATCACGATGAAGCGGGAATGGCCCGATTGGCGTCCCCCGGCCGAGATGCTGCGCCGCCGTCCCGATCTGCCGCGCTTCATGAAAGGCGGGATCGAGAACCCGCTCGGCGCCCGCGCCATGTATCTCGGCGGCTCGATCTACCGCATCCACGGCTCCAACGAGCCGGAGACCATCGGAACGGCCGTGTCCTCGGGCTGCATTCGCATGACGAACGACGACGTGGCCGACCTGTACACCCGCGCCAAGGTCGGTGCGAAGGTCATCGTCCAGCGTTGAGCGGATATCGAGGTCCTGAAAGACAAAAGGCCGGCGGAGACGCCGGCCTTTTTCATGCGGGTCGAGGTCGCGCGATTTAATGGTCGCATCCCTTACCTCGAAGATGGCGGAAGGTTGCTCGCAAACCGGATCGGATCAGGAGAGCACCACCTTCGAGGAGGTTCGCTCTCCTCCCCGCCTAAGCCACAGGCGCTCAGCTTCGAGGGGGAAGGCGATAAAGCTCCTACTTAGAGACCGCAAAGAACCGCGACAGCAGCCAGAGCGGCACCACCACCACGGCGCCCGCGAGGATCCAGCGACCGAAATCGTGGAAGGTCTCGAAGCCGAGATCGATGAGTGCGCGTCCGGCATCGTAGACCTGCCAGAACAGCCGGCCGGGTGTGATCCCGAGCATCGCCATGATGGCGCCGACCAGGATGGACAGGAAGACCAGCTTCAGCAGGACCGCCATGGGCGAGCCGCCGAGGAAGCGCCGCAGGGGTGAGCGCAACTCTCCGTCGGGATAGGCCTGGCCGGGATAGGGACGGCCGCCATAGGGCGGTTGCCGGTTCGGGTCGTTGTCGACGATCATGGACTTCATCCTTTCGGGCCTATCCTCTCGGACATATGGGGCCGCGTGAGCTCCTCTGAAGCCGGCGAACCCGGCGGAAGCGTGACCGATGCGACACACCGCGACGAAACCGTCCGCCCACTCGGGCGTTTGGCCGTTTCGTGCCGGCAAGGCGTCTGGCATCGCTGGGAGCTTCGCCCACATTCGACCGTCATGCTCGAAGCCGCTTCGGCCCCACCCTGGATGAGACGAACCGATCCATGATCGACCACGCCCTCTTCGACCCGGCGACGATCGATCCGGAAACCCATCGGCTCAATGCCGAGATCGTCGCTGCCCACGCAGCGCAGGCGGATCCGTGGTCGATCCCGATCGGCGAGGTCCGCGCGCGTCGACGCCAGGGGACGCAGGCGTCGCCAGCGATGCCGCGCAGCGCGCGGGCGGAGACGCTGACGATCGACGGTCCCGGCGGCCCTATCCCGTTGCGATTGATCCGGCCCAACGCGAAGAAATGGCCGAAGCTGCGTGGAGCCTATCTCCACATCCATCGCGGCGGCTGGGTCTGGGGCGCCGCCGACGAGCAGGATCCCTGGCTGGAGCGGATCGCCGATGCCTGCGGCTTCGTCTGCCTGTCCGTAGAGTACCGGCTCGCCCCGGAGCATCCCTATCCGGCAGCCCTCGAGGATTGCGAGGCGGCCGCCCTCTGGCTCGTCGGTCCCGGCAAAGCCGAATTCGGAATCACGGCCCTGACGATCGGCGGAGAATCCGCCGGCGCGCATCTCGCGGTGATGACATTGTTACGGCTGCGCGACCGCCACAACCTGCCGCGCGCCTTCCGCGGGGCCAACCTCAATGCCGGCTTCTTCGATCTCGGCCTGACCCCGAGTGTCCGCAACTGGGGCGATACCCGCCTCGTGGTGAACACCAAGGACCTCACCACCTTCGCCAACGACTACGTACGCGACGGCATCGATCGTCGGCGGCCCGACGTCTCGCCGCTCTATGCCGATCTGAAGGGCCTCCCACCGGCCCTGTTCTCGGTGGGCACGCACGATCCGCTCCTCGACGACACGCTCTACATGTCGTCGCGCTGGGCGGCGGCCGGAAACGGCGGCCATACCGCGATCTATCCCGGCGGCTGCCACGTCTTCGTACGCTACCCCGGCGCCATGACCGGGCGCGCCCTCGAACTGATCGACCGGTTCCTGATGGCGCTCGCCTGATGACCCTTGCCTGAGGGCCGGCTTCCCACGGAGTTCGAGGCCTGGTTCGCCGCACGCGGCTGGGCGCCCCGGCCGCATCAACGCGATCTCCTGAGCATCGTACGGGCGGGACGCTCGGCCCTTCTCGTAGCGCCGACGGGGGCGGGCAAAACGCTCGCGGGCTTCCTTCCGAGCCTCGTCGCCCTGTCGGAACGTCCGCCATCGCGGAAAGCACGCGGGCTGCACACGCTCTACATCTCGCCGCTGAAGGCGCTCGCGGTCGATATCGCCCGCAACCTCGAAGCGCCGATCGCCGAGATGAGCCTGCCGATCCGGGTCGAGACCCGCACCGGCGATACGCCGTCGCACAAGCGCACTCGCCAGATCGAGCGTCCGCCCGACATCCTGCTGACGACGCCGGAGCAGCTTGCCCTCCTCATCGCGCATCGCGAAGCGGAGGAGCTGTTCTCCGAATTGTCCTGCGTCGTCCTCGACGAGTTGCACGCGCTGGTCACGTCGAAACGCGGCGATCTGCTCTCCCTCGGATTGGCGCGGCTGCACCGCCTCAGCCCGAACCTCACCGCCATCGGCCTCTCCGCCACCGTGCGCGAACCGGACGATCTGCGGCGGTATCTGGTGCCGCAACGCTCACGTTCGACGGAAGAAAGCGGGTCCCTCTCCTTCCAGGAGAGGGAGCGCCGTGGCGTCCACGACGCTGTGGCGCCCGGGCCGACGCCCATGGCCGATCTCGTGGTGGTGAAAGGAGGTGCGGCACCCGACCTGCACCTGCTCGATACCGGCCTGACCCTGCCGCTCGCCGGCCATACCGCCACCCAGGCAATGCCGGCCATCTACGACCTGATCCAAGCCCACCGCACGGTCCTGATCTTCGTCAATACCCGGCTCCAGGCCGAATACACCTTTCAGGAGCTCTGGCGGATCAACGAGGCCTCTCTCCCCATCGCACTCCATCACGGCTCCCTCGATGCCACCCAGCGGCGGCGGGTGGAGGCCGCCATGGCGGCCGGGCAGTTGAGGGCCATCGTCTGCACTGCCACCCTCGATCTCGGCATCGATTGGGGCGATGTCGATCTCGTCGTCAATATCGGCGCGCCGAAGGGGGCAAGCCGGATCATGCAGCGGATCGGGCGCGCCAACCACCGGATGGACGAGCCGTCTAAGGCCTATCTCGTACCCGGCAATCGTTTCGAGATCCTCGAATGCCAGGCTGCCCTCGACGCGGTTGAGGAGGCGGCTCAGGACACGCCCGACGCCCGTCTCGGCGCGCCGGACGTGCTGGCCCAGCACGTCCTAGGCATGGCTTGCGCAGACGCGTTCGACCCGCTCGAGCTCTACGACGAGATCGTCTCGGCCGCGCCCTACGCGACCCTGTCCTGGGAAGATTTCGAAGCCGTGGTCGATTACGTCGCCACGGGCGGCTACGCGCTGCGCGCCTACGAGCGCTTCGCCAAGATCGTGCGCGGACCGGATGGGTTGTGGCGTGTGCGCGACGCGCGGATCGCGCAGCAATACCGCATGAATGTCGGCACCATCGTCGAATCCGCCAAGGTTAAGGTACGCCTCGCCCGCGGCGTGCGCGGCAAGCCCGGCGCGATCCTGCCGAAGGGCGGGCGCGTGCTCGGCGAGATCGAGGAGGATTTCGCCGACACGCTGACACCGGGCGACACCTTCCTCTTCGCCGGCGAAGTGCTCCGTTTCGAAGGTCTATCCGAAGACGAGGCGCTGGCGACACGAGCTGGCCCCGGCACCGATCCGGCGATTCCGTCCTATGCGGGGGCAAAGTTCCCGCTCTCGACCTTTCTCGCAGCCCGCGTACGCGCGCTGATTGCCGATCCGTTCGAATGGGACAGGTTGCCGAAGCAGGTGGCGGATTACCTGCTGCTCCAGCGCCAGCGCTCGATCCTGCCAGGGCCGGACGGCCTGCTGGTGGAGACGTTTCCGCGCAGCGGCCGCTACTACCTTACGGCCTTCCCCTTCGAGGGGCGCCTCGCGCACCAGACGCTCGGCATGCTGCTCACCCGGCGCATGGAGCGCGCGCGGCTGCGCCCTCTGGGATTCGCCGCCAACGATTACGGCATCGCCATCTGGATGACCCGCGACATCAGCGACGCCATCGCCCGGGCGCCCGGCTTCCTCGCCGAACTGTTCGCCGAGGACATGCTGGGCGACGATCTCGAAGCCTGGCTCGACGAATCCTCGATGATGAAACGCACCTTTCGCCAATGCGCCGTCATCGCCGGACTGATCGAGCGGCGTTATCCCGGTCAGAAGAAGACCGGGCGACAGGTCACGATGTCGACGGATCTCGTCTACGACGTTCTGCGCAAGCATCAGCCCGATCATCTGCTCCTGCGCGCCGCGCGGCAGGATGCGGCAACCGGACTCCTCGACGTGGCCCGCCTCGGCATGATGTTGAGGCGCATCCAGGGGCGAATCACCCACAAGGCGCTCGATCGCGTCTCGCCTCTCTCCGTGTCCGTCATGCTCGAGATCGGGCGTGAGAAGGTCTACGGCGAGGGTGCGGACGAGATCCTGGCCGAAGCCGAAGCGCAGCTTCTCGAAGAAGCGCTGGGGTGACGACCGGGTGAAGCGCCCCTTTCCCGGACAAGAGGATGCGATCTTGGCGCTCGGCCAGAGACTCGAACGGACCATCAAGACCCCCAGCCTCACGCTGGCCGGGGAAGCCCTCATCCTCGACCTCTGCGGCGGGTTGTGGCTCGCCGCACACCGGACACTGATCGTCTCCGACCTGCATCTGGAAAAGGGGTCGGCTTATGCAGCGCGCTCGGGCCAGTTCCTGCCGCCTTACGATACCCGCGAGACCCTGGCCTGCCTTCACGAGGCGGTGGCACGGCTCGACCCGGCCCGCGTCGTCGCCCTAGGCGATTCCTTCCATGATTCCCGCGGGCCCGAGCGGATGGAGCCGGGCGACCGTGCCATGGTCGCGGCTCTTCAGGCAGGTCGAGACTGGATCTGGATCGCTGGCAACCACGACCATGCCGTCTCGGAAGGCGTCGGCGGACGCTACGCAGAGACCCTGGTTATGGGCGGCCTGACGCTGAGGCACGAACCGTCGCCGGATGCATCCGAGGGGGAGATCGCCGGTCATCTGCATCCCTGCGGCAAGGTCGCGATGCGCGGACGCGCCGTTCGGCGCCGTTGCTTCGTGACCGATGGCAAACGCCTGGTGATGCCGGCCTTCGGTGCCTATGCGGGCGGCCTCAACGTGCGCAACCCGGTCTTCGACCCGTTGTTTCCCGGAGGCTTCACGGCACACCTATTGGGTGACGGCCGCGTCTTCGCCATCGGCAAGGCGATGTTGGCGCGGGACTGAATGCCGGCCGGCTTCGAGGCGTCCATTCAGATGTTCACGTCGGCGAGGGCGCCGACGAGCTTTTCCTTGATAGCAACCTCGATGCCCTGCTGTTTTTCGGCGGGCGGCCCCGCCAACTCGTCCTCGGTGGTGCCCATCATCTTGAGGATCGCATCGCGCACCCGATCGCCCGGCGCATCTGACGAACGCCTCCTCGGCGTCAGTATCGGCTCCAGCCACCTATGGTGGGCCTCGAGTCGAACTCCGCATGGTGCGGCTCGCATCTGCGGCAGGAAGGACTGTCAGGGTATCAGGGACGAGACCGGCGTCGGCACGCAGAGATGGCAGGCTTGTCGATAGTCTGGAAGCCGCTCTTCTTCGATCAGGCGAGCGCGCGGCCGAGTACGAAGGCGAACAGCAACGCCGCGCTCAGGGAGGCCAGTCCACAACCGATAGGAAGCCACCACGCTGCCATCTTGACGTCCATCGCTTCCCCCGGCTTTGGATGGTTGAGATCCGATTCTTCTAGACGGCGACTTATGACCAAATCTCGAATGGCTCCAAGGTAGTCTGATGAAAATACGTAGTCCGGCGGCAGAATGAACGGACTGGTTGTGGAAAAGTCACCCATCGAAAACACTCGAGGCGGCGATGGATGGTCAATGCCCGTCGTCTCTAAGCGTCATCACCAGCAGGATGTGACGAGGAAGAAGCCGATACTTTCTTGTCCGGCCTGAGATCGCACGCCTGATCGCGATCGAACATTCCGATACAATTCGAGGTACGCACGAGTCTCCGAGAAGGGAAGACACGATCATGCTTCAAGCCCTCGTCGTCGGAGCCGGGCCGGTCGGCCTCACTCTCGCCGCGGAACTCGCCCGATACGGCATCGACACCCGCCTCATCGACAAGAGCCAACAGCCGACGCAGACCTCGAAAGCCCTCGTCGTCTGGGCACGCACCCTCGAACTCATGGATCGGATGGGCTGCAAGCAGGCCTTCCTCGATGCCGGATTGCGGGCCCATGGGGCGACTCTCCGCAGTGGCGGCAGCGTCCTTGGCCATGCCCGGTTCGATGCCATCGCCAGCACCTACAATTTCGCACTGATGCTTCCCCAGCGGGATACCGAGCGCCTTCTGATCGAGCATATCGGCAGTTTCGGCATCGCGGTGGAGCGGCAGGTCGAATTGGCGGGCTTCACGCAAGCCGGCGACACCGTGGAGGCGACGCTTCGTCATGCGGATGGCAGGGAAGAGACGGTATCCGCGTCGTGGCTGATTGGGTGCGACGGCGCGCACAGCACCGTGCGGCACGGGCTCGACCTGTCCTTCGAGGGGGAGGCCCAAGGAGATGATTGGCTGCTCGCAGATATCCGCGTGGAGGGCGACGGTGCCCCGCCCGGCGACGAGATCGCCACCTATCTCCATCGGGACGGCCCGCTGGTGATCTTCCCAATTCCGGGCGGTCGCGCCCGGCTGATTGCCGATATCGGCAAATCCGATCCGGCCCAGCCCCGATCGGATCCGACGCTGGCAGAGGTCCAGGCCCTGGCGGACCATCGCGCCGGTGGCGGTTTCCGCGTCACTGATCCGGTCTGGCTCACGCATTTCCGCATCAACGAACGCAAGGTCTCGCGCTACTCGCAGGGACGCGTCGTCCTCGCCGGCGACGCCGCGCATATCCATAGCCCTGCCGGTGGCCAAGGCATGAATACCGGCATGCAAGACGCGATCAACCTCGCCTGGAAACTGGCGA
This sequence comes from Methylobacterium marchantiae, assembly GCF_022179405.1. Taxonomy (GTDB): domain Bacteria; phylum Pseudomonadota; class Alphaproteobacteria; order Rhizobiales; family Beijerinckiaceae; genus Methylobacterium; species Methylobacterium marchantiae. Next base: position 12,753 of record NZ_BPQT01000012.1, on the reverse strand, counting down.
TGGTGGCGCGCGACCAGGCCGCCTCCACGCTCCTCGACAGTTATGGCCCCGAACGCAACGCAGTCGGCGAAATGGTCCTGCGCAATGCGGGTCGGCTCACCGACATCGCGACCCTGTCGAACCCCGTGGCACAGGCGGCGCGAAACCTCGCCATCCGCTTCATGCTCGGCTTCCACGCGGTGCAGGACAAGATGGCTGCCACGATGAGCGAAGTGGGGATCGCCTATTCCGATAGCCCGCTCTCGCAGGGTCTCGATGCCGGCATGCGCTGGGCTCCGGAACACGATGACGGGCTGCCGCCAGGCTCCGGCACGATACCGCTTTTCGTCCTCTACACCGACGATGCGGAAAGCGGTGCCGCCCTGGCCGCGCGGTTTCCCCTGCTGCTGGAACCGGCGCCGCGCAGGCTGCCCGACCACGACAGGCTCATCCTCGTCCGGCCCGACGGCTATGTCGGCTTCTCGGGCTCGGGTGCGGCGTGGGACGACGCGGAACGCTACCTGTCGAGCTTGAGCGCCGACCGGGCGTGACTGATCAAGCCGCGATCAGGAGGGCGCAGCCGGCAACGACGGACAAGGTCAGCCGTAGGCGGCCGAGCCAGGTCGGCACGAGGCAGCGCCTGACGAGATCGAGATCGATGAAGCCCCAGCCGAGGACGAGCAGTCCGAGCACTCTGAGATCCCACGGCGTGGGGAAGGCGAGCGCCGCCCAGGCGACCAGAGACGGCAGAATGGCGATGATGTAGTCCCGTCCTTCCGCATCACCGGATGCCGCCGCGCCCCAGCGAATTCCGCCGAGGAACGAGGCGATGACGGCTCCATAGGTCGAGAGAATCGTGCGGGGTGCGAGTCCGACATTGCCGAGGCCGCCGTCGCTGCCGCTCAGCGAGAGAGCCGCGAACCCGATAAAGGGAATGAGGCCGGCAACGCCGAGAACGAGGGCAGATGTCGGTATGGGCGTCACACGCGCCATCGGGGCTCCGCTGTATCGTCCGCCATCCGCAGGCAGGGTCGCATGAGTCCCGAGTATACACGTATCTCGCGGCGCAGGACTCCTACCCGAACTCAGCGTTGACGTTTGACGGCGAGGTAGTGAAACTCTGCCAACTCCTTGGCATCGAAACCTAATCCGCCTCGACGCCCCTCACTTTGACGAGACGCGCGTCGCTATTACGCGCGTCCGCCTCATGCGCCTGTGGTGCGACGCGAAGTGACGGTCGGCGCGACCGGAGGCGGCGCGCCGATCAGGCTCATCGAGCTCTCAGCGCCTGCACTCGTCGGCGCCGGAGGCTCGTTCACGGCGGGAACCGGCACATTGGCCTTGAATGCGGAGCTCAATGCCTGCGCCGTCGCGAGATCCCTCGGTGACAGCTTCGCGGCGACGTCGTCACGCTTCTTGCCCGCATCGTCGTCGCCCTGGGCGGCGGCGGCGGAGAACCAGAGATAGGACTGGACGAGATCCTGCTGCAGGCCGAGCCCGCGGGCATAGAGCACGGCGAGATTGTACTGGCTGTCCCGCATGCCGTATTCGGCGCCGCGCCTGAACCATTGCGAGGCGGTGGTGTAGTCCGGCTTGCCGTTGGCCGAAGGGTTCTCGGCATAGATCACGGCGATGTTGTGCATCGAGCGGGCATGGCCCTGTTCGGCCGCGCGCCCGTACCAGAGCTTGGCCTGCGCGAGATCGCGTACGACGCCTGAGCCTTTCTCATAGAGGCCGCCGAGCTTGTACTGAGCCGGGGCGTAGCCGGCCTCGGCGAGCGCCTCGAACAGCTTCGCGGCGACCGCGAAGTCGCGTGGCATGCCACGGCCATCGGCGGCGCGCGAGGCGAGATCGTAGACAGATGCGCCGTCGCCTTCGATGGCGGCCTTGCGAAGCTGTGCCAGACCGGTGGGCACGGCACTAAGGTCGTTCGCCAGATTGGTCAGCGCCGCGACCCGCGGCACGGAACGCCGGACTGGCTGGGTCGCCTTCTCGGATGGAATCGTCGCGGGAGGCGCCTGTGGAGCGGCTTCGGAGATCGACTGGGTGGTCTCCGGATCCGGCCGGGCAGCCGATGCGGCGGGGGGCTTCACCTCGCTCTCGGCCGGCTCCACCGGGGCCACCTTCGCCTCGGCGACCTGGGCGGACGAGGCATCCGGTTCGATACGGCGGCTGTTGACCGCCTGCAGCGCGCCGAGAGCCAGGACGATGGCGGCGAGACCGAGAAGCAGCGGCTTGCGGCGCTTGTCGAGTTCGGCGCGCAGGCGCGCGGTCCGTCCGCCCGGAGCCGTTCCCGGTGCGATGTCGGACGAAACGCGGGTGCGGATATCGGGCGAGCGGGCGGCGATGGCCGCTTCGTTCTGAGCCGCCTGCGCCGCGCGACGCGCCGCGGCGATGAAACTGGTCTTGATGTCGCTGTCGATCGACGGTGCCGTTTCGGTCGTGGCCTCGGCAGAACGCTCCAGGCTCGGACGCCTGGCTCCGGGTTCGAGCGGCTGGTCACTCACGCGGCCGAGTTCGAACGGCTCCGTCGTGGGGCTGATCCTCGGCGCGTCGGGGCGGCGAGCGACCGGGCCGACCTGCATCGGTGCACGCTCATCGACGCGGCCCGTCGCCGCAATGAGCCGGTCGGCGAGATCCTGCGGCGTCGCCGACCGGCCTCCGGACAACGGCGCGTCGCCCGACAGCGAACCTAGCCGGCCGACGAGCTTGTCGAGTGCCGAATGCACGCCGTCGAGGGTCGCCTGCATGCGCTGCTCGGACGCCGCCTGCTGGGCGCGAAGATCGGCGAGGCTCGCCCGGAGCAGGCCCAGCTCGCCGGTATCGCCGGTGGTCCCGATGCTTTCGGCGACGGCATTGCGCGTCGCACGCTCGACGGCCGCCTCGATCGGCGCTTCGTCACGAAGCGCCGAAACCTGGGTCAGGAGGTCGGACATGGTCCGCTCCAGGCCAGCCAGGGCCGGGTCGGCATCGCGGGTGTCGATGCGGCTGGCGAGCGCCAGAACCTGCTTCTCCAAGACGTCGAGGCCCTCGGCACGCGGTCCGGCGGAACCGCCGACGCGATCGAGTTTCTCGGCGAGATCGTGGAGCATGCCGTGGATCGAAGCGAGGTCGCCGCCGGGAACGACCGGACGGCGCAGGGTCTCGCCAAGATCTTCGAGGCGGCCGATGAGGTCGCCGACCGGGTTGACGCTGGCCCGCTCGACCTTGTCGGCGAGGGCGTCGATGCGCCCGATGATCTCGTCCGAGTGGTTGCCGCCGCCCGCCGAATTGCCGTCGCGAAGGGCGTCGAGCTTGGCACCCATCGCCTGGATCTGCTCCTCGATACCGCCGGAGGGCGGAGTCCGAAGGCCCGTGCGAATCTCCTCGAGCAGGGGCCGCAGCTCGGCCATGTTGGTTCCCTCGCCAGTGACACCACCCTGCAGCTCGGTGATCTGGGCGCTGATGGCCTGGAGGCCTTGTGCGAGGCTCTGGATCCGCTCCGGCCCGGCGAGGGACGCGATCAGGCGGCGAATCTCATCGAGTTCGCGAAACAGATCGCCGAGCGCGTCTCGGTCGGCAAAGCCCGGCGTGCTTCCGCTCAGGGCGCCGTCGACCTTGGCGGCGAGCCGCTCGACATCGGTGGCAACGCGGGCATGGACGTTCTCTGCCACGTCGTCGGCGAGGCGCGCGACCTGAACGCGGATCAGCTCGATGGGAGCGGCGATGGCGGCAAGGTCGGCCGGCTCCTGGGCGCGCTGCACCCCGGTGACGAGAGAGCGCATGGCCTGTTCGAGCGCGCCGACATCGCGACCGGTGGCGAGACCGCCGATCGATTCCCGCAGCCGGCTCGTCTCAGCCTGCAATTCGGTGATGGCGGGCGACGGCATCCGGATGCCGCCGGCATTCCGCTGCACGATGCCGCCGGCCGCCTTCCCATCGGAGGACGAAAGAGAGGGCACTCCGTCGGAATCGAGCTCGCGCTGGCGCTGGCGGATCTCGGCGACTGCGTCGCGCACTTCCGCTTCCGCGCCCCGACCACGCCGTCCGATCGGACGCGGCAAAGCCAATTGCTCGCCGAGCTCGGTCATGCGGCGTTCGATCTGAACCAGACGCTCGGACATCTGCACGGCTGGAGACAGGCCGGCGTCGAGCACCGAGCCGATCCGAGCCTCGATCCCTTCGATCGCTCTGGTCGCCGCCTCGTGCGACACGTGGTGCTCCTGAGCGATCTTGTGATCGATCTGGTCGAGACGGCGCATCATCTCGGCGATGGAGTTGGTGAACGGCGCGATCGGGTCCGGCAGAGGCGCGGTTTCGCGAGCACGGGATACCGCGGCTTTGGGCGTCGCCGGACCTTCCGGGACCGTGTTCAGAGACGGCGTGGCTTCGGAGGCCGCTTCGGCGGGACGACTCTCAGAGACTGGCCGGTTCAGATGCTGCACGGACGAGGAGAGGCGGCGGCGACGCGCCTTGGGCTTCTGCTCCGGCGACACGATGGACGCGATCCACGTCTCCACCGGAACGCCGGCGCGGCGCGCCACGTCGCGCGCGGCATCGAGGATCTCCGGATCAAACCCTTCCAGGTCGAGCGTCGCGGTGCGTTTCATCGTCAAACCCGGGGCAGCGAGGTCCGTGACCCAATCCGGTCTGTCATTGTGAAACGCTGGAACGGCGTCGCGGCAACGGCACGGATCGATTGACGCCGACATTTGGCGTTCTTGGTAAACAGCAGGTTAAGCTCTGTGCCAAATTGGCTATCTTGGCTGGGCGCCAGCGCGGGACGATGCGCCCCTTCCCCTTCTCGCGTTGATAGTTTATATATGAACTATCGAGCGGGCAGCGGTCCTTAGATCAGGTCAAGCACGCCCGCAGCATATGGCGAAGCCAGCGGAGGACAGACGAGATGCCGAGCTATAGGGCACCGGTCGAGAACGTTCAGTTTCTCCTCAATGACGTCTTCGCCTTCCACGGCCGCAACAATCTGCGCGGCTTCTCTAATGCCTCGCCGGACCTGATCCAGGCCGTCCTCGCCGAAGGCGCCAAGCTCGCGGAAGGGGTACTCACTCCGCTCAACGCGATCGGTGACAGTCAGGGCTGTACCCGCAATCCCGATGGCAGTGTCACTACGCCGAAGGGGTTCAAGGCCGGGTACGACGCCTATGCCCAGGGTGGCTGGATGGGCATCTCTGTGCCGGAGGAATACGGCGGCCAGGGCCTCCCGCACACGATCAACACCGCGATCTCGGAATTCACCTCGTCCGCCAACCTCGCCCTGGCGATGTATCCGGGCCTGACGCAGGGCGCGATGGCGGCCCTTCTGGTCCATGGCTCGGAGGAACAGAAAGCGACCTACCTGCCGAAGATGGTGGAGGGTGCCTGGACCGGCACCATGAACCTCACCGAGCCGCATTGCGGCACGGATCTCGGACTTCTCAAGACCAAGGCGGTGCCGAACGGCGACGGCTCCTACAACCTCACCGGCACCAAGATCTTCATCTCGGCCGGCGAGCACGACCTGTCGGAGAACATCGTCCACCTCGTCATCGCCCGGATCGAAGGGGCTCCGGCCGGCACGAAGGGCATCTCGCTCTTCGTGGTGCCGAAGTTCCTCGTCAACGAGGACGGCTCGGTGGGAGCGCGGAACGGCGTCTCCTGCGGCTCCCTCGAACACAAGATGGGCATCCACGGCAATTCCACCTGCGTCATGAACTACGATGGAGCCAGGGGCTGGCTCGTCGGCCAGGAGAATCGCGGGCTCGCCGCCATGTTCGTGATGATGAACGAGGCCCGCCTCGCGGTCGGCGTCCAGGGCCTCGCCCAGTCGGAGGTCGCCTATCAGAATGCGGTGGCCTACGCGAAGGACCGGCTCCAAGGCCGTGCCCTGACTGGTGCCAAGGCGCCGGACAAGGTCGCCGATCCGATCATCGTCCATCCTGACGTACGCCGCACCCTGATGGGGATCCGCGCCTTCAACGAGGCGGCCCGCGCCTTGGTGCTGTGGACCGCCTTGCAGGCGGATATCGGCCATCGTTCCGACGATGAGGCCGAGCGCCAGAAGGCCGAGGACCATATGGGCCTGATGACCCCGGTGGTGAAAGGTGTGCTCACCGACAGGGGATTCGCCAACGCGGTGGAAGCCCAGCAGCTCTTCGGCGGCCACGGCTACATCGAGGAATGGGGCATGTCGCAGTTCGTGCGCGATGCCCGCATCGCCATGATCTACGAGGGCGCCAACGGTATCCAGGCCATGGATCTGATCGGCCGCAAGCTGCCGAAGGATGGCGGCCGGGCGATGATGGGCCTCCTCGCCGAGGTCCAGACCTTCATCAAGGATCATGACGAGGACGCCGCGATGAAGCCGTTCACCGGCCCGTTGCAGGCCGGGCTGAACGATCTCCAGGGCGCCACCATGTGGTTCATGCAGAACGCCTTCGCGAAACCCGACAATGCGGGCGCCGGCGCCACCGACTACATGCATCTCCTCGGTCTCGTCGCCATGGGGTACATGTGGGCGCGAATCGCCAAGGCGGCATTGATGCGGAAGGCGGAGGGTTCTTCGCCGCAAATGGACGACAAGCTCGTCACCGGCCGTTTCTACATGGAGCGCATGCTACCCGAGACCGCCATGCGCCTCGTGCGGATCAAGGCCGGCGCCGAGACGACCATGGCGTTGGGCGCCGAGGCGTTTTAGATATGCCTGCAGTTTATGCTCTTAGCGCCAAGCATGTAGAAACGCGAGAAGACGTCGTATTTCTTGTGATTTCCGAGGATGAGAAGAATGCCGGCTGGCAACTTCTTGATCATTTTGGGTCCTCATTAATGGAAAGCTACAATCCGACGTCGCTCCTACGAATATCAGATGCAGGCGAGAGATTGGCGGGATTCGTGGATGTCTTTGGACCTCAGCTGGCTCTACCTCGAAGCATGGTTCGCCACCGTCCCGACCCGCAGTGGAGAGAAGTATGATTGAAGCCTTCATCTACGATCACGTCCGCACGCCGCGCGGCCGCGGCAAGCCGGACGGCGCGCTGCACGAGGTGACGGCCCTGCGCCTCGCCGAGACGGCCCTGCGCGCCCTCAAGGAGCGCAACGACCTCGATACGAGGCTGGTGGACGACGTGATCCTCGGCTGCGTCGATCCCGTCGGCGAGGCCGGAGGCGACATCGCCCGCGCGGCTGCCCTAGTGGCGGATTACGGTACCCACGTTCCGGGCGTGCAGATCAACCGGTTCTGCGCCTCGGGACTCGACGCGGTGAACTTCGCCGCGGCCCAGGTCATGGCTGGCCAGCACGACATGACGGTCGGTGGCGGCGTCGAATCCATGAGCCGCGTCGGCCTCGGCGCGTCGGGCGGCGCCTGGCCGGTGGACCCCGCCATCGCGATCAAGTCCTGGTTCATGCCGCAGGGCGTCTCTGCCGACCTCATCGCCACCAAATACGGCTTCTCGCGCGACGAGTGCGACGCCTACGCCGTCGAGTCACAGAAGCGTTCGGCGAAATCCTGGGCCGAGGGGATGTTCCGAAACGCCATCGTCCCGGTACGCGACGTCAACGGTATTACCCTGCTCGATACCGACGAGCACGTGCGCCCCTCCACCGACATGCAGTCGCTGGCCGGGCTGAAGGCCTCCTTCGTCCAGATGGGCCAGATGGGCGGCTTCGATGCCGTGGCGGTCGACGCGCATCCCGACGTGGAAGCGGTCAACCACGTCCACCATGCCGGCAATTCCTCGGGCATCGTCGACGGTGCCGCCGCCGTGCTGGTCGGCTCGAAGGAAGCGGGCGAGAAGGCCGGGCTGAAGCCGCGTGCGCGCATCCGCGCCTTCGCCAATATCGGGTCCGACCCGGCACTGATGCTCACCGGCCCGGTCGACGTGACGAAGAAGGTGCTGGCCCGCGCCGGCATGACGGTCGCCGATATCGACCTATTCGAGGTCAACGAGGCCTTCGCCGCCGTCGTCCTTCGCTTCTGTCAGGCCTTCGGCCTCGATTCCTCGAAGGTCAACGTCAATGGCGGCGCCATCGCCATGGGCCATCCCCTCGGCGCCACCGGCGCGATGATCCTCGGCACAGTGCTCGACGAGCTGGAGCGCACCGGCAAGGAGCGCGCCCTCGTGACGCTCTGCATCGGCGCCGGTATGGGCACCGCCACGATCATCGAGCGGGTGTGAGGGGCGATCCGCCTGGGTGCTCGCTGTGCTCGTCGCGAGCATTCGCCTCCCAAACCCTTCGAAACGCTGCTAAACGGCGCACTCCCGCCACCGATGCCGGCGGCGCAAACATAAACACCGGGAGACACGCCACGATGACACGACTTCTCGCGACCTTGATGCTGACCACGGCACTGATGGCTCCGCTGACCGCTCGGGCCGACGATATGTCCGACCGTGTCACGATCGCCAAGGAACTGGTCCAGAAGACCCTGATCAAGAACCTCGAAACCGGCTTCACCGGCGCCCTCGAGAAGACCGTGCAGCCCATGGCCGAGGACAAGGCCGAGGCGGTGCGCAAGGAAGTCCGCGCCGAGTTCGACAAGCAGCGCGAGGTGATGATCGACGGCCTGTCGAAGGCCTATGCCGAGAAATTCTCTCTCGACGAACTCAAGCATCTCAGCGGCATCTACGACGATAAGATCTACCAGAAGTTCCAGGCGATCAATTCCGACCCGGCCTCGACCGTCACCGTGATCTCTCAGGGGGCAGTCACCAAGATCCTGAACATGCTGGCGATCGCCTCGGCCGGTGACAAGCCGGCGGGCGCCCCGCCGATGCCGATGCCCGGCGCGAAGTGACCGCAGGGTCCCTCGGGGCGGAGGTCCCCGCTTCCTTCGGGACGACGCCCTAATGCACGAGATCGAGGCGCGGCTCCCGCGCCTCGAAACCGGAGACGCTCGGGAGGGCTTCCAGTTGAGGACGGGCGAAGTGGTAGCCTTGGAACAGGGTCGCACCGAGATCGCGCAGGGTCGCGAGTTCGGCCGGGGTCTCGATTCCCTCGGCGATGACTTCCACGCCCAGTTGCCGCGCGATCGAGATGATGCCCGCGGTGATCACTTGACGTCCCTTATCCGTGTCGATGCCGCGCAGGAGATCCATATCGATCTTGATGAGGTCGGGCCGGAAGTTGGCGAGCAGGCTGAGACCGGCGAAACCCGCACCGAAATCGTCGAGCGCGGTCAGAAATCCCTGCTTGCGGTACTCGTCGACGATGCGCTGCAGATGGCCGATGTCGCGGAATTTCTCGTTCTCCGTGAATTCGAACATGATTCTGTCATGCGCAAAGCCGGCGCGCCGCGCCGCCTCGAGGGACGAGCGGATGCAAGCGGCGGGCTCGTAGACGGCGTTGGGCATGAAGTTGATCGAGAGCCGCGTGGCATCGTCCGCCGCAAACAGGCGGCCGGCGAGTTCGATCGCCCGTACCCGCGCGGCCTGATCGAAACGGTAGACCGTCGCCTCGGTCACACGGTCGAGGATCGAACCCGCGGACTGGCCCTCGGGACCGCGGACAAGCGCCTCGTACCCCCAGATTCGCTGATGCTGGAGATCGACGATCGGCTGAAACGCCATCGTGAAACTGAAATCCAGCTCGGTACCGTTGCCGCAACCCGGGCAGCCCTTTCTGATCATTGTCCGAACTATCCTAAGTTACAACCTTCAATCTCTCTGGGACGACCATCCATCCGAAGGTTTTAGAACGCCTTAATGGATGGAATTCCTGAGCCGAACCTCCGAGGATCAGAAATGAATCTCACGAACTTCCGCTTCGAGATCGATTCCGACGGCATCGCCCTCGCGACGTGGGACATGCCCGGCCGATCGATGAACGTCTTCACCGAGCAGGTGATGAGCGACCTGCATCAGGTCATCGACGCCGTGGCGGGCAACCCGGATGTGAAGGGCTGCGTCATCACCTCGGGTAAGGACAATTTTTCGGGCGGCGCCGATCTGACGATGCTCCAGGGCCTCGGCAAGGCCTACGAGGCGCTGAAATCAGAGAAGGGCGAGGAAGCGGCCATGCGCCACTTCTTCGAAGAGTCGCGCAAGCTCACGCTCGTGTTCCGCAAGCTCGAGACCTGTGGCAAGCCCTTCGTAGCAGCGGTGAACGGCATCTGCCTCGGTGGCGCGTTCGAACTCTCGCTCTCGTGCCATCACCGCGTCCTGTCGGACGATCCGAAGACCCGTGTCGGCCTGCCCGAGATCAAGGTCGGGCTGTTTCCGGGTGCGGGCGGCACCCAGCGCGTGCCGCGCCTCATGCAAACGGGCGACGCCCTGCAGATGCTGTTCAAGGGCGAGCAGATCCGTCCGCTCATGGCGAAGAACATGGGTCTCGTCCATGAAGTCGCTCCCAAGGACGAGATCGTCGAGAAGGCCAAGGCCTGGATCAGGGCCGGCGGTTCTCCGGTGGCGCCTTGGGACCAGCCGAAGTTCAAGGCCCCCTCGGGCAAGGTCTATTCGCCGGCAGGCATGATGATCTGGCCGCCCGCGAACGCGATCTACCGCCGCGAGACGCACGACAATTACCCTGCCGCCAAGGCCATCCTTGCCTCGGTCTACGAGGGTCTTCAGCTTCCGATGGATCTCGCCCTGAAGGTCGAGAGCCGGTACTTCGCCAAGATCCTGCGCTCGAAAGAGGCCGCAGCGATGATCCGCACGCTGTTCATTTCCATGGGCGAACTGAACAAGGGCGCCCGCCGGCCGAAGGACATCGCCAAGACCAGCGTCAAGAAAGTGGGCGTCGTCGGCGCCGGCTTCATGGGCGCAGGAGTCGCCTACGTGACCGCCAATGCCGGCATGGATGTGGTTCTCGTCGACCAATCGACGGAGGCGGCTGAGAAGGGCAAGGCCTATGCCCACAAGCTCGTCACCGACCAGATCAACAAAGGCCGCGCCAAGACCGCCGATCGCGAGGCCTTGCTGGCGCGCATCACCACCAGCGCGGATTACGCCGACCTTTCCTCATGCGATCTCGTGATCGAGGCGGTGTTCGAGGACCCCAAGGTGAAGGCCGACGTCATCGCCAAGGTAGAGGCCGTGATCGGCGAGGACGTCATCTTCGCCTCCAACACCTCGACCCTGCCGATCTCGGGCCTGGCCAAGGCGTCGAAGCGCCCAGGCAGTTTCGTCGGCATTCACTTCTTCTCGCCGGTGGAGAAGATGATGCTGGTGGAGATCATCAAGGGCGACGCGACCGGCGATGCCGCGCTCGCCACCGCTCTCGACTACGTCCGCGCCATCAAGAAGACGCCGATCGTCGTCAACGACAGCCGCGGGTTCTTCGCCAATCGCTGCGTCGGTGCCTATCTCTACGAGGGCCACAAGATGCTCAATGAGGGCATCCCGGCCGCGATGATCGAGAATGCCGGTCGTCAGGCCGGCATGCCGGTCGGCCCGCTCTCGCTCACCGATGAGGTCGCCGTCGACCTGGCGCTGAAGATCGTCAAGGCGACCGAGGCTCAACTCGGCGCCGAGGCGATCGACCCTGCCCAGAAGGCGCTGCTCACGACCCTGGTCGAGGGCGAGGGTCGGCTCGGCCGAAAGAATAGACAGGGATTCTACGATTACCCCGAAGGTGCTCCAAAGCGCCTCTGGCCCGGTCTCGCGGAGCTCCAGCCGACCCGTCTCGACCCCGACGAAGTCGATTTCGAGGAGTTGAAGCAGCGTTTCCTCGTGGCCCAGGCTCTCGAAGCCGCCCGCACCGTGGGAGAAGGCGTGATCACCGATCCGCGCGAGGCGGATGTCGGCTCGATCCTCGGTTTCGGCTTCGCCCCTTTCACTGGCGGCGCGTTGTCCTACATCGACCTCATGGGTCCGAGGGTCTTCGTCGGGCTTGCGCAGAGCCTGGAGGCCAAGCACGGCGACCGCTTCGCCGTGCCGGATAACCTTCTGCGCATGGCCGAGACGGGCGGGACCTTCTACGGCGAGGCTTCGGCCAAAAAGGCAGCTTGATCGCCTGCCTCGGCCCGGCACATGCTGGGCCGAGGATGGAACATTGGAGGGAGTGCCCGATGACCGCAATCGAAGCGACCACGGCCGATCAGGTCGGAGCCGACGGCACGCCCCTTCGCGTCACGGCGACTCCTGCCGCTCTCGAACTGATCGACGAGTTGCGCGCCGAGCATGGGCCGGTGATGTTCCACCAATCGGGCGGGTGCTGCGATGGTTCATCGCCCATGTGCTATCCGGTCGGCGACTTCCTTACCGGCGATAGCGACGTCCATCTTGGCCAAGTGGCCGGCGCCGATTTCTGGATCAGCCGGCCGCAATTTCAGGTCTGGAAGCACACCCACCTGATCCTCGACGTCGTACGCGGCCGAGGCGGCATGTTTTCTCTGGAAAACGGCCGTGACAAGCGTTTCCTCATCCGCTCGCGGATCTTCACCGAAGCGGAGAATACGGCGCTTGAGGGAGCGTGCCGGATCTGACCCGGCGATACAGACTGTAGATAGTCCAGATGATACGCGCGATGGGAAAATGAAATACTCTACTCGGAGCGTCCCAGTTTTCGGTTTTTAGTCAGAATATTTTTCAGTTATTATAAATTATACTAAAATTGGAGCTGATCGACTGCCAATCATCGGCGTTATGGCTAGTGGCTTTCCATTCTCTCTGTGAGAATCCTAGCGCATGCGACCTTCTCGCGATGCGCGCGCCTGTTCCGGGATGAAGGCGCGATGATGGTGATCACGTTGATCCGATAGTCGTCTCGATACGGCAGGAGGATTTGGACTATTCACGTCCGAGGAGACCGGCTTCGCGCCTCCACGACCTGAAGAGAAGCGGCCTGCTGCATCCGACC
>NZ_BPQT01000011.1 GCF_022179405.1 Methylobacterium marchantiae | reverse complement strand
CCGGACAGGTCGCCCTGAGCGCGGAGGACGTCGCCGATCCTGCTATGCGAGACGGACAGGTCGCGCTCGTCTCCACCGGACTTGGCCGCTCTCAGCGCCCCGTGAAAGCTGGTTTGGGCGCGATCGAGCGACCCTCGAAGGATCCAGAGGTCGCCGAGATCGATGGCGATCCAAACGTCGCCGGGATCGAGACGGGCGGCCTCCGTGAGCTTGTCGCAGGCGGCGGCGTGACTCAGCTGAAGCCTGTCGATGCGGGCCTCGTCGGAGAGGAACCGCGCCTCCGACCGGCCGATCTCCTCGCGCAGGGCGCGGGCGGCTTCGCGGCCCTCGCGCAGGGCGCTTCTCGCCTCGTCGAGCCTGCCGTCATCGATCAGAGCCAAGGCGCGCTCGCGGATCGCCGCGAATTCCGGCCTGTCGTTGGTCAGGCGGAGGAGGTCATCGCGCAGGCGGAGGATCTCCTCCGCCGCTTTGTCGAGCCGGGCGGGGATCTCCGAGGCGGGCACATCGGTCTCGCCCAGCCTGCGCAGCACAGCCTGCAACGGCGCCTCCGGCACGCCCTTCTCGATCGCGAGCGCATGCAGTTGCCGTTGGATCGTCTCGAACTGGGCGCTCACGCCCTCGGCGGCCCGCCGCGCCGCGGCGGCGTCCTCGGCGATCCGCGGCAGCAGGTCGAGATAGCGCAGCGCCCCGGCGCGCAGCACCTCCAGCCCGTCGAGCCCGGCGATGACGGCGTCGAGCTTGGCGTCCTGCCCCTGGACCGCGTCGAGGGTCGCCTGCCCGATGTCGCGCGCGACCTTTTCCATGGCGATGTAGAACGCCTCGCGCGCCTCGGGATATTTCTTCGGGCTCTTGATGATCTCGGCGAAGGCGGCGAACACCAACTCGCCGAAGGCGCGGGCCGGGCCGTCGCCTTTGGTCATCAGCCCGGACAGGGCGATCCGCCCATAGACCGTGGGAATCTCGGGCTCGGGCCAGCCCGACAGCGCCGCCAGCGCCTCGACGAAGCCGCCGGTGACGGCGCGCCCGAGTCCCTCATGCCGGCCGGGCGAGACCAACTCGGGAACGCCGTCCATGACCGCCTGGACATGCCGGTCGATGGGGGAGGCGCCGGGGTCTTTCCGCCTGTCCAGGGCGAGGGCGCGCGCATCGAGCAGGGCGTCCTCGACCAGGCCGTGGAACCGCGCCACGGCGTCGGCCTCGGCCCGCCATTCCCTCTCGCCGACCGCGGCCCGAGCCGCCTTCATGATCTCCTGCGCCGCCTCGATCCAGGCGAGCCGGGTGGCGCGCGTAAGGTCATGGTTCGCCGAGATGGTCTTGAACGGGTTGTGGTCGCCGAGACGCTCCAGCGCCCGCTGCTTCAGATGCGCCGGGCACAAGGCGGAAGCCGCGCTCGGCAATCCCCCCAGGCCCAGGTCGAGTAGTTTGGCCAGCCAATCCACCGATCACTCCCGCGCGGCACACCCTTGAGTTAGCTGGACGGCCTTCGGTTGTGAAGACGTGTGAGGTGTCTGGCGCGGACGCAAGCCTCAGCCTTCCCCCTCAACTCCCCGCCTTGTCCGGGTCACGCCAGACCCGCTCGAAGGGCAGGCGCCAGGCGTTGGGGGCGACGAGCTGGTGGATCGATTTCGGGCCCCAGGAATCGGGGGCGTAGAAGCGCACCGGCGGCGGCGCTTCGAGGAGCGGGGTCGAGACCTCCCACAGGCGCTCGATCCCCTCGGCGGTGGTGAAGAGGGTGTGGTCGCCGCGCATGGCGTCGAGGATCAGGCGCTCGTAGGCCTCCAGCACCTCGCCGATGAGCCCGGTATCGCGCATGGCGAATTGCAGCGAGAGCTTGTCGAGGCGCATCCCCGGCCCGGGGCGCTTACCGTAGAAGGACAGCGACATCTTCGAGGCGTCGGCGAGGTCGAAGGTGAGGTGGTCCGGTCCCTGCGCGCCGACGCCCGAGCCCACCGGGAACATGCTCTTGGGCGGCTCGCGGAAGGCGATGGAGATGATGCGCTGGCCCTCCGCCAGGCGCTTGCCGGTGCGCAGGAAGAACGGCACCCCGGCCCAGCGCCAGTTGTCGATCCCGCATTTCAGGGCGATGAAGGTCTCGGTGTCGGATTCCGGATCGACCCCCTCCTCCTGGCGGTAGCCGATATACTGCCCGCGGACCACGTGCCTGGGGTCGAGGGGCAGCATCGAGCGGAAGACCTTGTTCTTCTCCTCGCCGATCGGCATCGGCTCCAGGGCGGTGGGCGGCTCCATCGCCATGAAGGCGAGGATCTGGAACAGGTGGGTCACCACCATGTCGCGATAGGCGCCGGTGCTCTCGTAGAAGCCCGAGCGCTTGCCGAGCCCCAGGGTCTCCGGCACGTCGATCTGCACGTGATCGATGAAGTTGCGGTTCCAGATCGGCTCGAACAACCCGTTGGCGAAGCGGAAGGCGAGGATGTTCTGTGCCGGTTCCTTGCCGAGGAAATGGTCGATCCGGAAGATCTGCTCCTCGGCGAAGACCTCGTGCAGCCGGGCGTTGAGCACCCGCGCGCTGTCGAGATCGGTGCCGAAGGGCTTCTCCATCACGATCCGCGAGCGCGGCACGAGCCCGGCCTCGCCCAGCAGCCTCACCGCCGACAGCGCCGCGCTCGGCGGTACGCTGAGATAGTGGAGGCGCCGGCATTCTCCCTCGAGGGAGGCCTCGGCCCGCGCGACGGCCGCCCTCACCGCCTCGGCACCGCCAGCGAGCGGCACATAATCCAGGCTCTCCGCGAAGACCGCCCAGTCGGCCGGGTCGGGCCTGCGCATGGAGAACTGGTCGAGGGCCTCGCGCGCGAAGGTCCGGAACGCCTCGGCGTCGAGATCGTCGAGGGAGACACCGACGATCCGGCAGCCGGGCATGAACCCGGCATTGGCGAGATGGAACAGGCCGGGCAGGAGCTTGCGCCGGGCAAGGTCGCCGGTGGCGCCGAACAGCACGACCACCTGCGGGAATTTGGGGCCGACGCCGGGAGGGATCTTTCGCAAGGCAGCCATTCCATCCGTCGCGACACGCCGAGCTCAGAGGCGAGGCAGAACCCGCACGCAAGAATCGAGCTTGGCCGGCCGCGCTCCACGGAACGATCGCTTTCGTGAAGTGCCGTCGAGGGGGATCGCCGCAGGGGGAGGCGGGACCTCACTCCTCGGCGAGCGGCAGGCCCCGGCTCTCCGGGCTCCAGTGCAGGTCCGGCGTCGTCGGAAACAGGCGCTTGTGGGCGAGCACCGCGTAGGTGTCGGTCATGCCGGCGATGTAGTCGGCGACCCGGCGGGCGATACGGCCCTCCTCCGCGCGGTCGAGCCCGGCCCGCCATTCCTCCGGCATCGTCGCGGGGTCGCGGGTGAAGGCCTCGAACAGGTCCGCCACGATCACGTCCGCCTTCGCCCGCACCGCCAGCACGCTCGGATGGCGGTACATCCGGGCGTAGAGGAAACGCTTGGTCGCGGCATCCGCCTCTTCCAGGGCCGGCGAGAAGGCGATGACGGGCTCCGGCGCCGCGCGGATGTCGGCGACGGATTCCGGGGCCAGGGCCTCGATCCGCCGGGTGCTCTCGGCGATCACATCCTCGACGAAGCGGGTGATCACGCGCCGCGCCAGTTCGTGGATCTTTCGCGATTCCTCCAAATTCGGGTGCAGCGCGTCGATCTCGTCGAGGATGTCCCGCAGGAAGGGGACGCCGTCGAGATCCGAGAGTTCGAACAGGCCGGCGCGCAGGCCGTCGTCGAGGTCGTGGCTGTCATAGGCGATGTCGTCGGCCAAAGCCGCCGCCTGCGCCTCGGGCCCGGCGAACCGGGCGAGGTCGAGGTCGTTCTGCGCGTCGTATTCGAGGATGGCGGCGGGAATGCCCCGTCCCGCCCAGCGCGGGGTCGGATGGCCCTCCTTCGTGAGGAGCGGCCCGTTATGCTTGACGAGGCCCTCCAGCGTCTCCCAGGCGAGGTTCAGCCCGTCGAAACCGGCATAGCGCCGCTCGAGCCGGGTCACGATCCGCAGAGCCTGGGCATTGTGGTCGAACCCGCCGTGAGCGGCCATCAGGGCGTCGAGCGCATCCTCGCCGGTATGGCCGAAACAGGTATGGCCGAGGTCGTGCGAGAGGGCCAAGGCCTCGGCGAGGTCCTCGTCGAGGCCGAGGGCGCGGGCCAGCGCCCGGGCGATCTGGCTGACTTCGAGGGTATGGGTGAGCCGGGTGCGGTAATGGTCGCCCTCGTGGTGGACGAAGACCTGGGTCTTGTGCTTGAGGCGGCGGAAGGCGGCCGAATGGATGATCCGGTCGCGGTCGCGCTGGAAATCGCTGCGGGTCGGCGAGATCGCCTCCGGGATCAGCCGCCCGCGCGTGGCCGCCGGATCGGTGGCGTAGCGCGCCCGCCAGCGTTCGCCCCTGTGCCGCACGTCACACCCTGCCTGTCATTCCGGAGCCGCCATGCTCCCGCCGCGTTGCAGCGCGTCTCTACGGCGCATATCTTGTGCGGGCTAGCGCATCGTCGAGGACGATGCACAGCGCTTCTGGCAATCGACGGACCCGAGCATCACGATGGCCGACATCACCCTGACTCCCCGCGCGGCCAAGCGCATCAACGAGATCATGGGGACGGAGCCGCCCGGCGCGTCCCTGCGGATCAGCGTGAACGGCGGCGGCTGCTCCGGCTTCTCCTACGCCTTCGACATCGAGCGGGCGCGGGCCGAGGACGACGTGGTGATCGAGCGGGACGGCGCCACCGTCCTGGTGGACCCCGTCTCCCTCGAATACATGAGCGGCTCGACCATCGATTTCGCCAACGACCTGATCGGCCAGGCCTTCAAGATCGAGAACCCGCAGGTCACCTCGTCCTGCGGCTGCGGCACCTCGTTCTCGCTCTGAGTCCCGTCCGCAACGGTCACGGCGCCGCTTCACGCGTGGTGGCATTCGCGGCGGGCGTCGCGATTGCCTCGCCGCGGAAAAAGCGGCACGGATGCGGTTCGGCGCGGCACCGTTGCACGCGGCCCCTTTTTCCGTAGCGACCCGGATCAGCCCATGATCGTCCCACAAGGCCGTCCCTTCCTCGTGCGGGCGGCCGGCCTTTCGGTCTGCGCCCTCCTCGTCCTCGGGGGAGGCGGTCCGATCGGCGCCCTGCCCGCTTGGGCGCAGGAAGCGGCCTCGGCGGTCCAGGACGTCACCCTCCAGAACGTGACGATGACGGTCGGGGGCACGACCCTCACCGCACCGCAGATCGTCGTCAGCGGCACGCGCCTGACGAAGGACGATCTCCTCGCCCTGCTCAAGGCCGGCCCGGAGCCGCTGGCCGCACGCCTCGCCAAGTTCGATGCGGCGAGCATCGTCATCCCCGAACTGCGCTCCGAGACCCGGATCGGCGACAGGGCTCAGACCGCGACCTATCGCGACATCACGGCCAGGGACGTGCGCGGCGGCCGCATCGCCCAGGCGAGTGCCGCCGGAGCGACGGCCGCGGAGGCCGGCGGCGACAAGCCACGCAGCGCCAGCTACGGGCGCATGGAGATGAAGGACGTCGATCTCGTCGCGATGGCGCGCCTCTACGGCGAGGCCGGCGACGCCAAGAGCCCGATGATGCGCATCTACGGTGCGTTCACGGCGGCCGACGTCGCGATGCAGGCCGACGGCACCGTGGTGAAGATCGCCCGCCTCGAGGGCAGCGACCTCAGCGGCCGGCAGATCCCGGCGACCTGGACCGGCGCTCTCGATTCGATCGCGCGCACGGACCCCAAACAAGCCGATCCCGCCGACAGGGCGCGGATCCTGGGGACCCTGGCCGATCTTCTGGACGGCTTCTCCGTCGGCTCGCTCCAGGCCAGCGGCCTCACCATCGACCAGAACCGCGACGGCGAGGCCATGGCGATGACCATGGGACGCATGGCCTTCAGTTCGGGAAACCTGAGCTTCGAGGATCTCGGCTTCACCGCGGGGGACACCGCCGGCAAGCTCTCGCGGCTGTCCTTCGCGGGCTTCTCCTTCGCCCCCACGGTCGCGGCCATGCGCAAGCTCTCGACGCAGGCCGGGGAGCCCACCGAACAGGACATGCGCCAGATGACGCCGATGCTCGGCACCCTGGCGTTCAAGGACCTGAGCCTCGACCTGCCGCCGGACGACAAGCCGGCGGCCGGCGGCAAGCCCGGCACCAGGCCGCCGGCGGCACCGCGCGATCCGCTGGCACCGTCGGCCGCGACCGCGCCCCTGCATATCGGCCTGCGCGACGGCGCCCTCGCCTTCGGACCGTTGCGTGACGGCGTGCCCACCACCGGCCGGGCGAACCTCTCCGGCCTCACCCTCCCCGCCTCGGCGGTGGCCGGAATCCCGGGGCTCGGCTCGCTCGGCCTCTACGGCTACCGCGACCTCGACCTCGACGTGGTGGCCGACACCGCCTGGAACGAGGCGTCCAAGGAACTGGCGTTCAGCGAGGTGTCGGTGTCGGGCAAGGACATGGGCAGCGTGAGGATCAACGGCACGCTGGGCGGCATCGGCCCGGCGGTGTTCGACCCCGATCCCAGCGTCTCGACCTTCGCCATGCTGGGCGCGACCGCCAAGACCCTCGACCTGAAGATCCAGAATGGCGGCCTGTTCGAGCGCTTCATCGCGTCCCAGTCGAAGAGCCTGAGCCTCAAGCCCGAGGAGCTGACGCAGGAATACGTCACCGCGACGACCCTGGGCGTGCCGGCCATCCTCGGCAATTCGGCCGGCGCCAAGGCCATCGGCGCGGCCATGGGGCAGTTCGTGACGAAGCCCGGCACCCTCGTCGTCAGCGCCAAGGCGAAGAATGCCGGCGGCATCGGCATGCTCGAATTCAGCGCGGCCCCGACCCCGGGCGCCGTGCTCGACAGGCTGGACGTGAGCGCGAAGGCGAACTGACGCGCGCACGGCGCGATGTCAGGCGGCGAGTCTCGCCGCTGCGAGCGGTCGAGAACAGGCGCGCAGGCAGGCCTCGGCCAGCGCCTCCGTCGCGTCGACGAGGCGGAGACGCAGCTCGGGGTCGGATTCCCTGAGCGCGATGGGAATTTCGGTGCAGGCCAGCACCACCTGCCCGCATCCGGAAGCGAGCAGGCTCCGGGCCGACGCCGACAGCAGGATTCCGGCTTCGGCGAGGGCGCCGGCCTTGACGAGGCGAATCGCCCGCATCACCGCCTCCTGGTCCTCCGGCACGCGGCAGGCGATCCCCCGCCGCGCCAGGCGCTCGACATAGAGCCCGGCCTGCACCGTCCCCGTGCTGGCCAGGAGCCCCACCGGGGCATCGCCCGCCCGGCTTCGCATCAGGGTATCGGCGACCGCATCGACGATGTGGAGGATGGGGCGGGTCGTGCGGGCCTGGAGCGCGCCGTGCCAGTGGTGGGCGGTGTTGCAGGGCATCGCGATGCAGGTCGCGCCCGCCCCTTCGAGCTGCCGCAACGCCGCCTCCAGGGCGGGAAGCGGATCGGAGCCCTCCCCCAGGATCGCGCGGGTACGGTCGGGTATGCCGGTCGCCTGGGCG
This sequence comes from Methylobacterium marchantiae, assembly GCF_022179405.1. Taxonomy (GTDB): domain Bacteria; phylum Pseudomonadota; class Alphaproteobacteria; order Rhizobiales; family Beijerinckiaceae; genus Methylobacterium; species Methylobacterium marchantiae. Next base: position 60,438 of record NZ_BPQT01000011.1, on the reverse strand, counting down.
ACGATGCAGGGCAGGTGGTCCTGGTCGCGCAGGGCGGGTGTCAACTCGACGAGGCGGCGCAGAAAATCCACCGTCGCCATCGGCCCCATTCCCCCCAAGATCCCCAGCATGTCGCGCTCCCGTCGAACCGGACCGGGCATGACGGAACGTGGCGGCGGAGGCCAATGCCGTCTCGGCACGCCTCATGCGGATTCGGCATGAGCCTCGGCCGCGATGGCTCCGGCCGCCGCCCACACCGCCTCGACGGCCGCACGAATCCGCGCGCCGTTGCGGTAGAGCCGGATCTCCATGCCGAGGTCGGGTCCCTCGCGGACGAGGCTTCCCTCGGCGAGTTCGCGGATCACGAGGCTGTGGGGCAGCCAGGCGAGCCCGTGACCTTCGAGGGCCATGAACTTGAGCGCCTCGGCCAGGGCATTCTCGTTGATGTGGGCATTCTCGTTGATGTGGGCATGCTCGTTGACGGGAGTCTCGGTCCTGTGGGCGAGGCCTGTCGGCGGGGCGCCCTCCTGGGTCTGTGCGAGGGAGGCCAGCCGGCCGAGGAAGGAGGCCTCGGCATAGCCGAGGAGCGGCAGCGGCGCGGCCGCACTCGGCGCCGGCAGCGACGGAGCGCGCACCGCCACCAGCCGATCGGTTCCCACCACCCGGTGCGGGTAGAGGTTAGGGTCGAGCGGGACCGCGACGCTCGGATGGTGGAAGGTCAGGAGGAAGTCGTAGCCGCCCTCGACGATGGCCTGCAGGCAGGCATGGAAATCGTCGGGCAGGAGGCGGGTCCCGATCGGACCGGTGCGGGTCTCGATCTCCCGGAGCCAGCGCGGGAAGAAGGTGAGCGACAGGGTGTGCAGGGCGGCGATGGCGACGTTCCGTCGCCGTGCGCCCTCCGCCGCGAGGTCGAGGCGGCTTTCCTGGAGCATGCACACGGTCTCTTCCGCGGTCTCGCGGAAACGCTGCCCTTCGGCGGTCAGGGTGGTCGGGTAGGTGCTGCGGTCGACGAGCCGGAAGCCGAGCCAGAGTTCGAGGGACTGGATGCGCCGGCTGAAGGCGGGCTGCGTCACGTGACGCGCCTCGGCCGAGCGTGAGAAGCTGCGCGTCTCGACGAGACTCAGGAAGTCCTCGAGCCATTTCAGCTCCATCGGTCCGGTCCTCGGCGGCAGGAGCTTCGCGCGGCGGCCGAAGCGATCAGGTCAGGTCGCGCACCACCACGCGCCCGCCCTCCGCGGAGAGGGCGAGGCGGCCGGCCTTGAGGGCGAGCGCCTTCTCGCCGAACAGGGTCCGGCGCCAGCCGTGCAGGACGGCGATGTCGGCCTCGTCGTCCTCGGCGATGGCTTCGAGATCATCCATCGTGGCGACGATCTTGGGCGCCACGCGCTCGGCCTCGCAGACGGCCTTGAGCAGCACCTTCAGCAGTTCCACCACGGCGCCGTTGCCGCCCCGGCCGCGGCTGCGCTCGGGCAGGGCGATCTCGGACAGGTCGCGGGCGAAGCCGCGCTCCACGGCGGCGAGGATGTCGCCCCCCGTGCGCGAGCGCTCGAACCCGGCGGGAATCGAGCGCAGGCGACCCAGGGCCTCGACGCCGCGGGGCGCGGAGGTGGCGATGTCGATCACCGCCTCGTCCTTGAGGATGCGCCCGCGCGGCACGTTGCGGCTCTGCGCCTCGCGCTCGCGCCAGGCCGCCACCTCCATCAGCACCGCGATCTCGCGCGGCTTGCGCATGCGGCCGGACAGCCGGCGCCAGGCCTGGGCCGGATCGGCCTTGTAGGTCTCGGGCGAGGTGAGGACGCTCATCTCCTCGTCGAGCCACTCGCCGCGATCGGTGGAGAGCAGCTTGCCGGCCAGGATCTCGTAGATCGTCACCAGATGGGTCACGTCCGACAGCGCGTAGCTCGACTGGGCGTCGGAGAGCGGGCGGCGCGACCAGTCGGTGAAGCGCGAGGACTTGTCGATCTTGGCCTTCGCCACGTCGTTGACGAGCTGCTCGTAGGAGACCGAATCGCCGTAGCCGCAGACCATGGCGGCGACCTGCGTGTCGAAGAACGGGTGCGGCAGCAGGCCGCCGAGCAGCCAGATGATCTCGAGGTCCTGGCGGGCGGAGTGGAACACCTTGACCACGCCCTCGTCGGCCATCAGCGCGAAGAACGGCGCGAGGTCGATCTCGGGGGCGAGCGGGTCGACGAGCACGCCCGATCCGTCCGGCCCCGCCATCTGGATGAGGCAGAGCTTGGGGTAATAGGTCGTCTCGCGCATGAACTCCGTGTCGACGGTGACGAACGGATGTGCGGCGAAACGGGTGCAGGCGTCGGCGAGCGCCGCGGTGGTATCGATCAGGTCCATGAAAATCGGCTATATCGGAGGTTGACACCGGAGGCGAGGGCGCGGGTGCGAACCGATGTGGGGATCGCTCCACCCGGGAGGCCTCGCCTTGACTTGCCAGCCCCCGCGTGAATGGTGCGCCGCTCAATCGCACGAGCCCGTCATGCACCGTTATCGTACCCATACCTGCGGGGCGCTCCGCCCGTCCGACGTCGGCGAGACCGTCCGCCTTTCCGGCTGGTGCCACCGCATCCGCGACCATGGCGGCGTGCTGTTCATCGACCTGCGCGACCATTACGGCCGCACCCAATGCGTGGTCGATTCCGATTCGAAGGCGTTCAAGACCGCCGACCTCGCCCGCTCGGAATGGGTGATCCGCATCGACGGCCGCGTCCGCACCCGGCCCGCCGGCACCGAGAATGCCGACCTGCCCACCGGCATGGTCGAGGTCTATATCGACGACATCGAAGTGCTCGGCCCCGCGGGCGAATTGCCGGTGCCGGTCTTCGGCGACCAGGATTACCCGGAGGAGACGCGGCTCAAGTACCGCTTCCTCGATCTGCGCCGCGACAAGCTGCACGCCAACATCATGAAGCGCGGCGCGATCATCGATTCGCTCCGCCGCCGCATGCGCGAGGGCGGGTTCTTCGAGTTCCAGACGCCGATCCTCACCGCCTCGTCTCCCGAAGGCGCGCGCGACTACCTCGTGCCGTCCCGCGTCCATCCCGGCAAGTTCTACGCGCTGCCGCAGGCGCCCCAGCAGTTCAAGCAGCTGACGATGATCGCCGGCTTCGACCGCTACTTCCAGATCGCGCCGTGTTTTCGCGACGAGGATGCCCGCGCGGACCGCAGCCCCGGCGAGTTCTACCAGCTCGACATCGAGATGAGCTTCGTCACGCAGGAAGACGTGTTCCAGTCGGTGGAGCCGGTCCTGCGCGACGTCTTCCTCGAATTCGCGGGCGACAAGCGCGTCACGGGGGAGTTCCCGCGCATCCCCTATGCCGAGGCGATGCTGAAATACGGCGTCGACAAGCCGGACCTGCGCAACCCGCTCGTCATCGCCGACGTGACGGAGGAATTCGCCCGCGACGACGTCGAGTTCAAGGCGTTCAAGGGCGTGATCAAGTCCGGCGGCGTGGTCCGCGCCATCCCGGCGACGGGGGCCGCCACGCAATCGCGCTCGTTCTTCGACAAGCTCAACGACTTCGCCCGCGCCGAGGGTGCACCGGGCCTCGGCTACATCGTCTTCGAGGATGTCGACGGGGTACTCACCGGCAAGGGGCCGATCGCCAAGTTCATCCCGGCGGAAGTCCAGGCTCTGATCGCCGCCAAGACCGGCACGAAGGCCGGCGACGCGGTGTTCTTCTCCGCCGGCACCGAGGCCAAGGCGGCGGCGCTCGCCGGCAAGGCCCGCATCCGCATCGGCGACGAGCTGAACCTGTCGGACAAGGACCAGTACGCGTTCTGCTGGATCACCGACTTCCCGATGTACGAGTGGAACGAGGACGAGAAGCGGATCGACTTCTCCCACAACCCGTTCTCGATGCCGAATTTCGACCGCGAGGACTTCCTCGCCCTCGATCCGAGCGAATCCGAGAAGATCCTCGGCATCAAGGCGTTCCAGTACGACATCGTCTGCAACGGCACCGAGCTTTCGTCCGGCGCGATCCGGAACCATCGCCCCGAGGTGATGGAGAAGGCCTTCGGCCTGGCCGGCTACGGCCAGGAGGTGCTGGAGGAGAAGTTCGGCGGCATGCTCAACGCGCTGAAGCTCGGCGCCCCGCCGCACGGCGGCATCGCGCCGGGAATCGACCGCATCGTCATGCTGCTCTGCGGCGAGCAGAACCTGCGCGAGGTGGTGCTGTTCCCGATGAACCAGCGCGCCGAGGACCTGATGATGGGGGCGCCGGCCGAGGCGACGCCGAAGCAGCTGCGCGAACTCCACATCCGGTTGAACCTGCCGGAAAAGCAGGGGTGACGACGGCGGAGTTCGAGCGTGGGTCGACGCGATCACGTGATATCCACGCTCGCGACGAGCCATAGAAAGGCGATCCGTCTTTCCGGGGCGCCGAATGCGAGCCCGGAATCCAGAAGCACAGGTTGTGTAAGCTCGAATTCATACTGCGTCTCTGGATTCCGGGCTCTGCTACGCAGCCCCGGAAAGACGGACTAGGAACTGGATGACGCTCGGCCTCTCTCGTCGACCTCAATTCGGCGACTCGACACATGTCGGCGACTCGTCGACGACCTTCAGGGGAGTCGTAGGTTCATGAATAGGATGGCGACTGAGGCTGGCCTTCCCGATGGTTGGAGCCGCTTCGATGCGATGGGCGGGACGGAGCGGCACGCGGCAGCGCTCGCGGATCCCGATGCCCACCCCCTGATGGCGGAGACAATGCCGCTCATGCGGCGCTCGCCGCAGACCCGGGTGATCCGGCGAGCCCTCGGGCTCTCGCAGGAAGAATTCGCGTCCCGCTTCGCCATCCCTCTCGGGACCTTGAGGGACTGGGAACAAGGCCGCAAGGATCCGGACGCGGCGGCCCGTGCCTATCTCACCGTCATCGGCCGCAACCCGGCCGCTGTGATCGAGGCCCTGCGCCCATCGGGTTGAGGTGCGATCCCGCTGCGTCAGAACGGAAAGTCCCGTCTTGCCCTCCCTCGTCGCCGTCGTCGTCAGCCATGACAGCGCCCATGCGCTGCCGGCCTGCCTTTCGGCGCTCGCTGCGGAGCACGTGCCGGCCGTCGTCGTGGACAATGCCAGCCGCGACGCATCCGCGAGCGTCGCCTTAGCGGCCGGCGCCAGGGTGGTGCGCAATGCCCGCAACGAGGGCTACGGCCGGGCCAACACCATCGGAATCCGCGCCGCGGAGCGGGCCGAGCGCGTTCTGATCCTCAACCCCGACATCGTCCTGCAGCCGGGCGCCGTCGATGCCCTGCTGCGCGCGGCCGCCGCCTATCCCGAGGCCGGCCTGCTGGCGCCGCGCCTGATGGAGCCGGACGGGCGCTTCTTCTACCAGTCGCGCTCGCTGCTCGCGCCCTATCTCACCAACCCGCCCGGCAACCGCGCCCTGCCCGAGGGCGATGCCTGCGCGCCCTTCCTCTCGGGCGCCTGCCTGATGATGCGGCGCGACCTGTTCCTCGATCTCGGCGGGTTCGATCCGAACATCTTCCTGTTCTACGAGGACGACGACCTGTGCCGCCGGATCGCCGATTCCGGCCGCTCGCTGGTCCATGTCCATGGGGCGGTGGCGGTGCACGGGCGCGGGCGCTCGTCGAAGCCGGAGCCCGGCCGGGTGTTCCGCACCCGCTGGCATCAGGCCTGGTCGCGGGCCTACGTCGCGCGCAAATACGGGCTGCCGGACCCTAGCCCGACCATGCTCGCGGTCAACGCCCCGAAGGCGGCGCTGGCATCCCTGAGCTTCCGCCGCCCGCTGATCGAGCGCTATGCCGGCTCGGCGGCGGGCGCCCTCGCCGCCCTGCGCGGCCGCACGGCCCTCGCCCGGGAAGGGCTGGCATGAGCCTGCTCGGCCCGAAGGACGCCCTGGCGCGGGCCGTGGCCGGCATCGCGGCCCAGGGCTTCGCCATCGTCGCCCGCAACACCCGCGGCGACAGCGTCTATCTCAAGCCGGAGGGCGGCGCCTTCGCCCTGCGGGTCTCGAACCACGCGCGGACGCCCAAGCAGCGGGCCAACCACCCGGATTCGGTGACGAGCCTCGTCCTCCGCCAGCCGAAGACGGCGGCCCAGGTCGATGCCATGGTGGCGGAGGCCCTGCGGAATTTCGCGGGGGAGTGCCGGAAGCGGGAGGGGTGAGGGGTGTCTCGAGGGCGCCTCCGTTCGGAAGCGCTCAGCGCACTAGGTTTTAATTGCTATTATCTGCCTTTATTGCTAAAAATGCGTCCGTAGGCATCATCTTACGGGGCATTCTCCATGTCGCGGCTCGCAACCTATGAGCATGAGTCCGCAGCGATCCGCTCGGACTTAGCCGGCATCGCCGTCGAGGTCGAACTGGTCCGCGTCGAGCGCGTCCTTGCCCGCAAATATAGCCCCGATCAGCCCCGCGAGCCGGCAGGCCAGTCCGGCGGCGGACGCTGGACTTCAGGAGCCTTGGGCGACGATGGATCAGCGGATCCCGAAACGACGGGCTCTCTCGGTTCGGATACATCGCCGGACAGCGAAGAGACCATCACCGAGGACGGCTCGCGCGTCCTCTCCCTTCGCATCCGCAGCCATCCCTCTCAGGGCTGGGACGAGCAGCACACCGTCATCGCGCCGGACGGAACGCGAACCGTCTTCGAGATGGAAGGGCGAACCCAGACCATCCGCGATGGTGAGACGGGAGAAATCCTGTCGCGCAGCACCATGGTCGATGGACGGGCGGTGCCAGAGGCCTTCGCTCAGAACGCAAGAGCCTCGCGCCCATCCCCCTCACGACACAAGGCAGCGGTTGAGGCGGCATTGGCCTTGCTCTCGGTCTTCGCGCTGCGGAAGAGCCGAGATGGAAAGGCGATTTTCGATGCGCCGGCTAGCGCATACGAGCCAGGGCCGGATCCGAACTATCCTGCGATGTGGGTAGGCCGGGTCGACCAACAAGAACTGGACGCCGCCTGTCCGCGTCGTGGCGAGGTTCAGGAGATCCTCGATGAGTCCGTCGCCCAGGCACGTGGCACCGGCGACTTCATGGACGCGCAGGATTTCGGCAACCGGGTGCACGCCATCGCGGCCGGAAAGATCCGCGCGCTCCACGATCAGAACCTCGTCCCGGAGGTCTCATATATTTACGGCGCGGAAGAACCCGTTCCCTACGGCACGAAGTTCTCACTGCGTCTCGATGCGCTCGAACGCAGCGTGCCTTCGACGGTCTGCGTCCACGATCACAAGACGGGCGAGAGCGGCTTCACGGCTCTGCGTGCGGCGAGCATCGCGGCAATGGTTGCGCGAAATTTTCCCGGCACGCAGCGTACATCGTGACTGAGGTAAGGCCGTCCCGATGACCAACGCCAAGCAGATCAGGCAGGTCTTCAAGCCGCTGATGGAGCGGCACGACGACCTCGTGCATCTCGGCGCAGGCTATCTGTGGCTTCGTCCGGTTCGGCATGTGGCCCTGCGGGTCCTGATCGAGCGGAGCTCCCACAAGGACATGTGCACGCCGCAATGGACGATGGTGAAGACCTTCATTCCCGGCGTCGATCTGACGGTGAGCATCGGCCAGGCGGGCTACCTGATGCCCCCTGAATCGGCCCCCGTGCCACACTGGATCTGGTCCGACCCGACGATCGTCGCGGCGCTGATCTCGGCCATCGAGACCGAGGCCCTGCCCCGGCTTCGCGCCATCGATTCGCTACAGGCCTTCCAGGCCCTCTACGCGGACAATCCCTTCTACCGGAGGGACCAATGGCCGGAGAACCGGATGATCGTCGACATCGCGCTCGGCGACCTCGACGAGGCGCGCATTCTCTGCGAGTCGCTGGAGCCCGAGATTCGCGAGAACCGCTATCCGGACGATCCCTGGTTCCAGAAGCGCCGCCGAAAGGTCCTGGCCGTCGCCGAGCCGCTCTTCGCCAACGACCGCGCCGCCCTCGCCGAGATCCTGCACGGCTGGGAGGCCGACAACATCCGCGGCACGAAGATCGAGCCCTATTGGGAACCGACGCCGTTCCCGCTGGAGACGGCGCCGGGCTGACGCGTGTCAGCCTTCGCTGGCATCGTCGCGAAAATACGGCTCCACCGGGCCCTTCAGCTTCACCGTCATCGGGTTGCCGGCGCGGTCGAGGGTCTTGCCGGCCGAGAGGCGGACCCAGCCCTCGCTCACGCAATATTCCTCGACATTGGTCTTCTCGACGCCCTTGAAGCGGATGCCGATGCCGCGTTCCAGGATGGCCTCGTTGTAGAACGGGCTGTTGGGGTTCACCGCGAGGCGGTCGGGGGGCGTGTCGGACATCGTCTTTGCCTTGGGGTCGATCGATAGCGTTGAGGTCGATCGATCGTCTGTCGGGAAGCCAAGCTGACCGGGTAAGGGATTCAGGCTCCGCCCGCAACGCCGCCAACAGCGCCGACAGCCCTGGCCGCTCGCACGGCCGCGACCAGCTCGGCGACGCGCTCGCTCTGGAGGAGCGGCACCAGGGGGCGGATCGCGGCGGGGTCGAGGTCCCACCACGCGGTCTCGATCAGGTCCGCGACGAGCTCCGGAGCGAAGCGGGACCGGATCACCCGCGCGGGGTTTCCGGCGACGACGGCGTAGGGCGGCACGTGGCGGGAGACCACCGCATGGGCCCCCACCACGGCGCCGTGTCCGATGGTGACACCGGACAGGATCAGGCAGCCGGAACCGAGCCAGACGTCGCTGCCGATGGTCACGTCGCCGCGCGAGGCGTGGTGGTCGGCCGAGGCGTCCACTCCCGGCCACAGCCCCGCCATGGCCGCGAACGGATAGGTCGTGGCCCAGTCGAGGCGATGTCCCCCGCCGAGGAGGATCTCGACCTTGTCGGCGATGGAACAATACCGGCCGATCGTAAGGTGCCGCCCAGCTTCCGGGAAGCGGACTTTCGGGCGGCCATAGGAGTAGGCTCCGATGGAGAACCCGTAGGTTTTCACCAGTTTCGCGAGATGGAGGCGGGTCTCGTTGTGCGGGTTGCGCCCACTCCGCAGGCGGTGCAACAGGGACGTCAACCAACGCATCCCGACGTCCGGCGGGAGAGTCCGGCGGAGCCGAAAAGGCCCGCCATCGAGGGAGTGAGGCTCATGGGCGACAACATGTCCGACGATCTCAAGTCCGGGGCCCTCGTCTACCACCGCCTGCCCCGGCCCGGAAAGCTCGAGATCCAGGCGACGAAGCCCCTGGGCAACCAGCGCGACCTGGCCCTGGCCTATTCCCCCGGCGTCGCCGCCGCCTGCATGGCGATCTACGAGGATCCGCAGGAAGCCGCCAACCTCACCATCCGCCAGAACCTCGTCGCCGTGCTCACCAACGGCACCGCCGTGCTCGGCCTCGGCAATATCGGCCCGCTGGCCTCGAAGCCGGTGATGGAGGGCAAGGCCGTCCTGTTCAAGAAGTTCGCCGGAATCGACGTGTTCGACATCGAGGTCGACCAGAACGACGTGTCCAAGCTGGTGGACGTGGTCTGCTCCCTGGAGCCGACCTTCGGCGGCATCAACCTCGAGGACATCAAGGCACCCGAGTGTTTCGAGGTCGAGGAGCAGTGCCGGGCGCGGATGAACATCCCGGTCTTCCACGACGACCAGCACGGCACGGCGATCATCGTCGCGGCGGCCGTCCTCAACGGCCTCGAACTCGCCGGCAAGCAGCTCTCCGACGTCCGCATCGTCACCTCCGGCGCCGGTGCCGCGGCGCTGGCCTGCCTCAACCTGCTGGTGTCGCTGGGCGCCCGCGTCGAGAACATCACGGTCACCGACATCAAGGGCGTGGTCTTCAAGGGCCGCACCGAATTGATGGACCGCTGGAAGGACATCTACGCGAAGGAAACCGAGGCCCGGACCCTGGCCGAGGTCATTCCCGGTGCCGACGTGTTCATCGGCCTCTCGGCGGGCGGCGTGCTGAAGCCCGAATACCTCGAGAAGATGGCCGAGAAGCCGCTGATCATGGCGCTGGCCAACCCCTATCCCGAGATCATGCCGGATCTCGCGCAGGAGAAGCGCCCCGACGCGATGATCTGCACCGGGCGGTCCGACTTCCCGAACCAGGTCAACAACGTCCTGTGCTTCCCCTACATCTTCCGCGGGGCGCTCGACGTCGGTGCCACCTCGATCAACGAGGAGATGAAGCAGGCCGCCGTGAAGGCCATCGCCGCGCTCGCCCGCGAGACGCCGTCCGACGTGGTCGCCCGCGCCTATGGCGGCGAGGCCCGGCCCTTCGGCCCGCGCTCGCTGATCCCGAGCCCGTTTGATCCGCGCCTGATCCTGCGCATCGCCCCGGCCGTCGCCAAGGCGGCGATGGATTCGGGCGTCGCCGGCCGGCCGCTGGAGAACATCCAGGTCTATTCCGACAGCCTCGACCGCTTCGTCCACCGCTCGGGCTTCATCATGAAGCCGATCTTCTCCAAGGCGAAGGAGAACCCCAAACGGGTCATCTACACCGAGGGCGAGGACGAGCGCGTGCTGCGCGCCGCCCAGGCCATCGCCGAGGACAAGGTCGCGCGGCCCATCCTGGTGGGACGCCCGCGGGTGATCGAGACCCGGATCAAGCGCTTCGGCCTCTCGCTCAAGCAGGGCGTGGATTTCGACCTGATCGATCCCGAGGACGATCCGCGCTACCGCGACTACGTCGCCACCTATCTCGAAGCCGCCGGCCGGCGCGGCATCACGCCGGATGCCGCCCGCACGCTGGTGCGCACCAACAACACGGTAATCGGCGCCATCGCGGTCCGCCGGGGCGAGGCGGACGCGCTGATCTGCGGCCTCGAAGGCCGGTTCGAGACGCGCCTGCGGGTGATCCGCGACGTGATCGGCCTCGCGCCGGGCGTGCTCGACTTCGCCGCCATGAGCCTCATCGTCACCAAGCAGGGCGCCTACTTCCTCGCCGACACCCATGTCCGGCCCGACCCGAGCGCCGAGGAGATCGCCGACGTGGCGGTGGCCTGCGCCGGCCACGTCTCGCGCTTCGGCCTCACCCCGAAGATCGCGCTGCTGAGCCATTCGGATTTCGGGCAGTCCGATTCCCGCTCGGCCATGAAGATGCGCACGGCCCTGGGCCTGATCCGGGGACGCGCCCCGAACCTTCAGGTGGACGGCGAGATGCAGGCCGACACCGCGCTCTCCGAGCTGATCCGCGACCGGGTGCTGCCGGGCTCGCCCCTCAAGGGTGCCGCCAACGTGCTGATCTTCCCCAATCTCGACGCGGCCAACATCGCCTTCCAGTTCTCGAAGGTCCTCGCCGACGCCCTCCCCGTGGGCCCCCTGCTGATCGGCCCGGCGAAACCCGCCCACATCCTGTCGCCCTCGGTGACGGCGCGCGGCATCGTCAACGTCACCGCCGCGGCGGTGGTGGAGGCCCAGGCCACTTCCGTCGAGCCCACCGCGGTGACGGCCGAACCCGGGGCGGCGCCGATCTCCGAGTGAGGGTCTTCGCGGACGCCGCATCGGCGGCCAGACCACGGGAAAGGCCTCCGAGATCTCGGGGGCCTTTCCCGTTTGCGAGCCCGGAAACAGGGGCGGACCCTGAGGCGCCTGGCCGCCGGATTGCATGAGGAATTCGCGATCGACCCTTCCAGCGGGAAAAACCCATGTGTCTCGGTGACGACCCGAACTGCGCGCATTTCGCCGAGCATCGGAGCCGCTTCCTGGGGGATCTGGCGCCCGAGCGGCGCGCCTTCCTGAAGAGCGGGTTCGTGGCCACCGGGGGTGCCGCGGCCCTCGCCGCCGGAGGCCTCTCCCTCGTCGGCCCCGCCCTGGCGCAGACCAGCGCCAAGGGCATCCGGCAGACGGCGCATTACCACCTGCCGGCCACCGCCGAGACCGTGCATTGGGGCTATTTCTCGAAGCTGCTGAAGCCCCAGGTCGAGATCGCGTCCGGCGACTACGTCACCATCGAGACCCTGACCCACCACGCCAACGACGATGCCGAGCGCATGGTGACGGGCGATCCCGGCGCCGAGAGCGTGTTCCTCTGGACCAGGGAGAAGAAGGGCGTCGCCCGCCGCGGCGCCGGGCCGGAGACCGGCCCGCTCGGACCGGGCGGCGGCCTCGGCGTCCATATCTGCACCGGGCCGGTGGCGATCCGCGGGGCTGAGCCCGGCGACGTGCTGGAAGTGCGCATCCTCGACGTGGCGCCCCGCCCCTGCGCCAATCCCGCCTTCAAGGGGCGCAGCTTCGGCAGCAACGCCGCCGCCTGGTGGGGCTACCATTACAAGGACATGATCACCGGCGACCGGCCGCGCGAGGTCATCACCATCTACGAGGTCGATGCGAGCGGCGCCCGCGACTGGGCGAAGGCGGTCTACAATTTCCGCTGGCCCGGCGTGACCGACCCGTTCGGCGTGGCGCATCCCACCATCGATTATCCCGGCATCCCCGTCGACCACACCAGGACGAACCGCAATTTCGACGTCCTCAAGGGCGTGCGCGTGCCGATCCGCCCGCATTTCGGCACGATGGGTCTCGCGCCCAAGGAGGCCGACATGGTGAACTCGATCCCTCCGAGCTACACCGGCGGCAACATCGACAACTGGCGCATCGGCAAGGGCGCGACGATGTACTATCCCGTCGCGGTGCCGGGCGCCCTGTTCTCGGTGGGCGACCCGCATGCGAGCCAGGGCGATTCCGAACTCTGCGGCACCGCCATCGAGTGCTCGCTCACCGGCACGTTCCAGTTCGTCCTTCACAAGAAGGCGGACCTCGCCGGCACGGCCCTGGAGACCCTCGACTTCCCGATGATCGAGACCGCCGAGGATTGGGTGCTCTCGGGCTTCAGCTACCCCAACTACCTCGCCGATCTCGGCCCCGACGCGCAGAGCGAGATCTTCGCCAAATCCTCCATCGACCTCGCCATGCGCGACGCCTTCCGCAAGATGCGGTCCTTCCTGATGCAGGCGAAGGGTCTCACCGAGGACGAGGCGATCTCGCTCATGTCCATCGCCGTCGATTTCGGCATCACCCAGGTGGTGGACGGCAATTGGGGCGTCCACGCCATCGTCAAGAAGGCGATCTTTGCGGATCGGCCGGAGTGAGAATCTAAAATTCTTCTACAACCCTTGATAGAAATCTCATCTGTATCTAATGAGATCGATGATCGCATGTGGCACTATCGAGCCTTTCCAGGCAAATTTGCACCAAATTTCTGGCACCGTCTGCGATGGGCCATTTTAAGCACGTCCCGAACTACGACAGTAAATTAATTATTGCCTAGCGCTATTTCACCATCAGGAATAAATCGCATGAACAGAGATAGAAATGCCGGAAAGCTAGCTGAGATGGCCCTTGGAAAGACTATTGAAGATCTTACGACCAATAATTCTCTTGAATTTGCGAACATCACAAACGCATCGCTAAAAGACGGTGCAATCGAACGCCTAATTGATTGCTTTGAGAATGCAAGTCAAGTCGATGAACGTGGCGTCGAATTTTGGGCAGCGCGAGATCTTCAAGATCTACTTGGGTACTCAAAATGGGATAGCTTTGTCGAAGTAATTGAGAAAGCGAAAATCGCCTGTCGCTCAACGGGCCAAGCGCCTGAAGACCATTTTGCGGACGCCCGGAAAATGGTCTCTATCGGCTCGGGAGCCGAGCGCGCGATCCCAGACATTCACCTCACACGCTACGCTTGTTACCTTACCGCCCAGAACGGCGACTCACGCAAGAAGCCGATTGCGTTTGCTCAAACATACTTTGCAATCCAAACTCGTCGTCAGGAAGTTCAGGACGAGGATTCCTCGCAGTATGCCCCGCTCTCAGAAGACCAAAAACGACTACTCCTCCGCGAGGAAATAAAAGATCACAACAAAAAGCTTGCGAGTGCGGCTAAAGGCGCTGGTGTTATCGATCCATTTGACTTCGCCGTATTCCAAACATTTGGCTATAAAGGTCTTTATGGAGGCTTGGATCGAAATGGGATTCAGCGGCGAAAAGGCCTAAAATCTAAACAGCATATCCTTGATCACATGGGGAGCACTGAGCTAGCTGCGAATCTATTCCGCGCAACGCAAACTGAAGAGAAATTAAGACGCGAGGACATCAAAGGCAAAGGCGCAGCAAATGCAGCTCATTTCGAGGTTGGCGCAAAAGTCAGACAAGCAATACATGACATTGGAGGAACCATGCCAGAAAACCTTCCAGTAGCAGAAGATATCGCCAAGGTGGGGCGACGCTTAAAAAGAGCACTGGCTAATAGTACAAAATCTGAAAAATAACTTTCTGCTTGAAATTTTTCTTATATGAGGGTCGCGCTCACACCACCGCGATCCGCCCCTCCAGCCCCAGTATCCGGCCGAGGCCGCGGACACGGTTGAGGAGGCGGTCGCCCGGCAAGGCGGCCATGTCCGCCGGCAGGGTCAGCGTCACCCGCCCGTCCTCCAGGAGCACCGGCAGGCGCGCGAGCGCCCCCTCCATCCCCGCCGAGACCGGGAAGGCGATGCGCAGGAGGGCCCCGAGGAGGCGGGCGCGCTCGAACAGGCGCGGCCCGGCGAGGCTGCGCAGCATCGGGCTCGCCTTCTCGGCGGCGACGCCCTCGTGGCGGAAATAGACCGCCAGCGCGAGATAGGCCCGGCCGGGATGGTCGATCCCGACGAAGGCCGCATGGGTGATGATGTTGATGCTCTGCTCGCCCCGGTAATCGGGATGCGCGCGCCAGCCGATATCCGACAGCAGGCAGGCGGCGTGGCGCAGGCGGCGCTCGTCGGCGGTCTCCGGCCCGTCGAGGGTGGCCACGAACCGGTCGGTCCAGGCGATGAGATCGGCGCCGTGTCCCGGCGAGCGGGCGCGCAGCCGGTTGAGCTCGGCCGCCGCCGCGAGCAGCGGATCGGTCAGGCGCGTGTCGCGGTCGAGCTGCTCGTAGAGCAGGCCCTCGCGCACGCCGCTCGCCGAGATGGCGAGTTCGCGCGGGCGGCCGACGCGGATGATCTCCTCCAGCACCACGGCGCCGTAGGCCAGAAGCGGCCGGCGCGCCTCGGAGACGGCCTCCACGTCCTGCAGCAGCGCGGCGTCGGTGCGCTCGACCACTTCGAGGAAGCTCAGCTCGTCGGACGGCTCGATCGTGTAGCCGTGCATGACGTGGAGCGGATATCCCCGCGCGGCCTGGTGCAGGCGGGCCAGGGCCCGCCAGGTTCCGCCGACCGCGTAGAAACTGCGCCCGCGCAGGGTCTCGAGCTGGGGAGCCGCCTTGGCGAGGTTCTCCCGGGCGATCTTGAGGGCCTTCTTCACGGAACCGCCGGAGAGGTCCTGGAGGGCGAGCCCTCCGAGCGGCATGGTCACGCCCTGCCCCACCGTGGCGCCGCGCACGTCCACGAGTTCGAGGGAGCCGCCGCCGAGATCGCCGACGACCCCGTCCGGCGTATGGAAGCCCGAGACCACGCCGAGGGCCGAGAGCTCCGCCTCGCGCCGTCCCGACAGGAGCTCGATCCGCTGGCCGCAGGCGGCCTCCGCCGCGGCGAGGAATTCCGGACCGTTCTGGGCGTCGCGCGCGGCGGCCGTGGCCAGCACGAAGACGCGCCCGACCCTCATCGTCTCGCACAGGATACGGAAGCGCGCGAGCGCGCTGAGGGCGCGACGGACCGCCTCCTCGTTGAGCCGGCCGGTGGTGAGCACGTTGCGGCCGAGGCCGCACAGGACCTTCTCGTTGTAGAGCGGGGTGGGCGCGCGGTTCAGGCCGTCATAGGCCACGAGACGCACGGAATTCGACCCGATGTCGATGATCGCCACCGGTTCCACGCGATCCTGCACGCCGGGATCTCCTTGGGTCGTGAAGCCGATGCCCGCCCTGTCGAACCCTGCCCTGCCGTCGCGAGGACGTCCCATGACCGGCTCCTGCTGGGCTCGTCCGTTCACGGGCGCTGGGCTCTGCGGCTCAGCGCACGCGGGCTCGACTTCTTCGAGGACTTGCCCCGGCCCGACAGGCTCGGGTTCGTCATGAAGTACTTGTGCGCGTTGAACGGCTCCTCGCCCTCGGAGGGCTGGACCCGCTCGCTCGCACCCGATGCCAGTACACGCCAGCTCTGCTGGTTGTCGAGGAGGTTGGCGAGCATGATCTGGTCCAGCACCTGCTGGTGCACAGTCTGGTTGGTGATCGGCAGGAGCGCCTCGACCCTGCGGTCGAGGTTGCGGCTCATCAGATCGGCGGACGAGATCGAGACCGTGGCCTTGGGGTGCGGCAGGCCGAATCCGTTGCCGAAGGCGTAGATCCGTCCGTGCTCCAGGAAGCGCCCGACGATGGATTTCACCCGGATCGTCTCCGACAGGCCGGGGATGCCGGGCCTGAGGCAGCAGATGCCGCGCACCACGCAGTCGATCTGCACGCCGGCCTGTGAGGCGTCGTAGAGCGCATCGATGATCTGCGCGTCGACGAGCGAGTTGCACTTGATCCAGATCGCGGCCGGACGCCCCGCCTTGGCATGGGCCACCTCGGCCTCGATGCTCTCGATGAGGCGCGGCTTCAGCGTCAGCGGCGAGACCGACATCCGTTCGAGCTCGGCCGGTTCGGCGTAGCCGGTGATGTAGTTGAAGATGCGGCTGACGTCGCGGGCCACCGCCGGATCGGCGGTGAAGAACGACTGGTCGGTGTACACCCGCGCCGTGATCGGGTGGTAGTTGCCGGTGCCGACATGGCAGTAGCTCACGAGCTTGTCGCCCTCGCGGCGCACCACCATCGACAGCTTGGCGTGGGTCTTCAGCTCGATGAAGCCGAACACCACCTGCGCGCCGGCCTTCTCCAGGTTCCGGGCCCAGCGGATGTTGGCCTCCTCGTCGAAACGCGCCTTCAGCTCGACGAGCGCCGTGACCGACTTGCCGAGCTCGGCGGCTTCGGCCAGCGCCGCCACGATCGGCGAGTTCGACGAGGTGCGGTAAAGGGTCTGCTTGATCGCCACCACGTTCGGGTCGCGGGCGGCCTGGGCCAGGAACTGCACCACCGCGTCGAAGGATTCGTAAGGGTGGTGGACGATGAAGTCCTTCTGCCGGATCGCCGCGAAGACGTCGCCGCCGCTCTCGCGGATGCGCTCGGGGAAGCGCGGGTTGTAGGACTTGAACTTCAGGTCGGGCCGCTCGATCCCGACGATCTGCGACAGCTCGTTGAGGGCCAGCATGCCCTCCACCACGAAGATCGCGTCGTAGCCGATCTCGAGCTCGTCGGCGACGAAGGCGCGCAGGTCCTCCGGCATCCCGGCCTCGACTTCGAGCCGGATGACGACGCCGCGGCGGCGCTGCTTGAGGGCGCTCTCGAAATGCAGGACGAGGTCCTCCGCCTCTTCCTCGATCTCCAGGTCGGAATCGCGGATGACCCGGAACGCCCCCTGCCCCTTCACGAAGTAGCCCGGGAACAGGCGGCCGGTGAACAGCACGATCACCTGCTCGATGGTGATGAAGCGGGCGGTGGAATCCCCCGCCACATCGGGAAGGCGGACGAAGCGGCCGAGGACCGAGGGCAGGCGGATCAGGGCGCGCAGGGTCCGCCCGTCGCGCGGCCGCACCATCATCAGAGCGATGCTGGAGCCGAGATTGGACAGGAACGGGAACGGGTGGGCCGGGTCGATGGCCAGCGGCGTCAGCACCGGGAAGACGTGGCTGAGGAAATACTCCTCCAGCCAGGCCTTGTGCTCGGGGGTGAGGTCGCCGGGCTCCACCAGATCGATGCCGACACCGTGCAGGTCGTCGCGCAATTCGCGCCAGCGCCGCTGCTGGTCGAGGGCGAGGCGCGAGACCTCGGAGCCGATGCGGGCGAGCTGCTCGGCCGGGCTCAGCCCGTCCTGCGACGGCTGGATCAGCCCGGCGCGGACCTGGTCGTGCAGGCCCGCCACGCGGACCATGAAGAACTCGTCGAGGTTGTTGGCCGAGATCGACAGGAAGCGCAGCTGCTCCAGCAGGGGATGGCTGGTATTGGACGCCTCCTCCAGCACCCGCCGGTTGAACTGCAGCCAGGACAATTCCCGGTTCACGAAACGCTCGGGCGAATGGCGCAGGGCACGCCCGGCCGCGAGCACGGTCTCCCGCACCTGGGGCTCGGCATGTGCCCGCTCGGGCGCCGCATCGGCCATGACGGTCTCGACCAGGATCGAATCGGCTTCGTCCGCTTCGTCGATCGGGGCGGATTCCGCCACGGATCGAGACTTCGGGGCCGCTTTCGAGGCGGGCTTGGCCGGCCGCGCCCGAACGGCCGCGGCCCGCACCGGACCGGTCCCCGCAGGCCGGCGGCGGGCGGCGGGGCGTTTGGTGGCGGAGTTCTTGGTGGCGTCTGCCGGGTCGGATCCGGACGACGCGTCGCCCCGGCCGTCCTCACCGGGACCGTTGTCGCCGGGCGAGTCGTCGGCGTTCAGGGCCGCCTCCCTGTCCTCGGCATCGGTGTCCTTGGCGATCGCGTCCGAATCCATTTCCGGCAACGGGTCTTCTCCTCATTCTGGTCGAACGACCGGCCTCGTAACATGAGGCAGGGTCCTGGCGTATGACAATCGGGACGGCCCGCGATCAGGGCAGGGCATCGTCCGCCTCGTCGTCACCCGCCTCCTCGTCCGGCAGGCCGAGCGCCGCCAGCACCGACATGACCAGCGGCCGGGTGATGCGGCGGCCGCGTCTCAGAGCGTCGCGGTCGAGCTCGGCCACCACCGCCCTGGCGCGGGCGAGGGAGCGGTCGATCCGCAGGGCGATGGCTTCCACGACGCTGAGATCGACCACGAGCTGGCGGTCGACGAACAGCTTCACCAGCACCGCACGCATGAGGGCATCGTCGGGAGGCAGGATGGTGGCGCCCGGCGCCAGCCTGAGGCGCGAGCGCAGGTCCGCGGTGACGAGGCCGAGCGTCTCCACCGGCGCGGCGGCGGTGATCAGCACCGGGCTGCCGTGCTCGCGCGCGAGGTTGAGGAGGTGGAACAGGGCCGCCTCGTCGCGCCCCTCGGGCCGGTCGATATCCTCGATGACGAGAGCGCCGTTGGAGACGAGATGCGTCACCGCGCCCGCATTCACCTCGGAGGCCGGGACGGTCCAGGCATGGGAGCGCGTCGCCCAGATCGAGGCGAGGTGGCTCTTGCCGCTGCCGGACGGCCCGGTGATGAGGCAGACCGTGTCCGGCCAGCGCGGCCAGGCCTCGACCAGCCCGTAGGCTGCCTCGTTGGCCGGCCCCACCAGGAAGTCCTCGCGGCCGTAGCGTGGGTCCAGCGGCAGGTCGAAGGCGAGCTGCTTCGGGGGCGCGACCTCGCGCATCGGCGTCCTCATCCCTCGCGCTTCTGAATCAGGATCGGCTCTTCGGCATAGTAGAGCGGGCTCTGGAGATAGCGCGAGATCGCGAACCGGACGACGACGCCGATGGAGGCCGCCACCGGGACGGCGAGCAGGAGGCCGAGGAAGCCGAACAGCGAGCCGAAGGCCAGCAGCGCGAACATCAGCCAGACCGGGTGGAGACCGACCGAGTCGCCCACGAGCTTGGGCGAGATGACGTTGCCCTCGAAGAACTGGCCGATCACGAACACGGCGACGGTCAGCCCGATATGGAGCCAGTCCGATGTCGGCCAGAACTGGACCAGGGCGACGCCCACCGACAGCAGGAACCCGACCAGCGTCCCGACATAGGGGATGAAGGTGAGGAAGCCCGCGATCATCCCGATCAGCACGCCGAAATTCAGGCCGACGAAGAACAGGCCGACGGCGTAGAACGTGCCCAGGATGAGGCAGACCAGGGTCTGTCCGCGCACGAAGCCGATGATCGCCCGGTCGATCTCGCCGGCGAGACGACGCACGGTGGTGCGATGGCGCGGCGGGGTCCAGCCGTCGACGGTGGCGACCATCCGGTCCCAATCGACCAGCAGGTAGAAGGCGACGACCGGGGTGACGACGAGCAGCGAGGCGATGGAGACCAGCGCCTGGCTGCCCGACCACAGGGACTTGAGGAAGGCGAGGAACCAGGCCCCACCCTGCCCCACCAGGGTGCCGACGGAGGATTGCAGGTCGTTGAGCACGTCGGCGCCGCCGACCCTGGTCATGAGCGGCCCGACCCGCTCGACGATGATCCCCTGCAGCCGCGAGACCATGCCGGGCAGCGTCGTCACCAGCGCCGAGACCTGGTTGGCGGCCAGCGGCACCACGATCAGCAGCACCACCACGAGGCCGACGACGAACATGGCCAGGATCAGGAGTGAGGCGGACAGCCGGCCGAGCCCCCAGCGCTGCAGCCGGTCCGCCATGGGATCGAGCAGGTAGGCGAGCGCCAGCCCGGCCACGAAGGGCAGCATCACGCCCGAGAGCAGGTAGAGCAACAGGGCGACGATGCCGAGGCCCACCAGTCCGATCACCGCCCTGCCGCGCATCGGCCCGTTCCCCCTCGTCATGTCCGCCGTTGGGGAGAGTGGGAACGGGAGCGGTTACGGTCAAGGCTGCCAGGATGACGTCACTGCCCCGGATTGCCGTCCGATATCACGGTGAGGCGTCACTCCGAGGCGCCACCCGTTGCCGAATTTCCCGATCCCCACTCGCCGAGATTGGCGCGAGCGGCTAGAGCAGCGTGAAGCGTTGGCAGGCCAACGCTTCACGCTGCTTAGCTCCTTGGTGTGCCGCAGGTCACCGACGCAAAACCGGTGACCACTTTTGCGAAACCTGCTTAGAGGAGCGACAACGACTCTGGCCGACATCCTGATGCCGGTCGTGCGAGATGCGGATTGCGAGACGGGGCGCCGATGACGGCCGAGAACACGAACGGCGAAAGCCAGGGCGGGATGACCTATGCGGATGCGGGCGTCGACATCGACGCGGGCAACGCCATGGTCGAGACGATCAAGCCGCTGGTGCGCTCCACCCGCAGGCCGGGGGCGGATGCCGAGATCGGCGGGTTCGGCGGGTTGTTCGACCTGAAGGCGGCCGGCTTCTCCGACCCGATCCTGGTGGCGGCCAATGACGGCGTCGGCACCAAGGTCAAGATCGCCATCGAGACCGGACGCCACGACACGATCGGCGTCGACCTCGTGGCGATGTGCGTGAACGACATCATCGTCCAGGGCGCCGAGCCGCTGTTCTTCCTCGACTATTACGCCACCGGCAAGCTGGTCCCCGGCGTCGGCACCGACATCGTGCGCGGCATCGCGGCGGGCTGCCGCATCGCGGGCTGCGCGCTGATCGGCGGCGAGACCGCCGAGATGCCCGGCCTCTATGACGGGGCGGATTACGATCTCGCCGGGTTCAGCGTCGGCGCCGCCGAGCGTGGCAAGCTGCTGCCGCGCCCCGGCATCACGCCCGGCGACGTGGTTCTCGGCCTGCCCTCCTCCGGGGTCCATTCCAACGGTTTCTCGCTGGTGCGGCGGATCGTGGAAGCGACCGGCCTCTCCTACGAAGATCCCGCCCCGTTCGAGCCGTCGCGCTCGCTCGGCGACGCCCTCCTCGAGCCGACCCGGATCTACGTGAAGCCGCTCCTCGCCGCGCTGAAGTCCACCGACGGGATCAAGGCGCTCGCCCACATCACCGGCGGCGGCTTTCCCGACAACCTCCCCCGCGTGTTGCCCGACGGCGTCGGCATCATGATCGATCTCGACACCATCGTGCCGCCGCCGGTCTTCGGCTGGCTCGCCCGCGAGGGCAACGTCGCCGAGCACGAGATGCTGCGCACCTTCAATTGCGGCATCGGCATGGTGGCGGTGGTCTCGCCCGAGAGCGTCGGAGCGGTGACCCGCGCCCTCGACACCGCCGGTGCCTCGCCGATCCGCCTCGGACTCATCACCGAGCGCGGACCCGAACCGGTGACGTTCCAGGGCAAGCTCGCCCTGTGATGCCGCGCGCCAAGACGCGGGTCGCGATCCTGATCTCGGGGCGCGGCTCGAACATGGTCTCGCTGATCGAGGCCGCGACGGCGCCGGATTATCCCGCCGAGATCGTCCTCGTGGCCTCCAACCGGCCCGAGGCCGGCGGCCTCGCCCATGCCGAGGGCGCCGGCATCGCGACCAGGGCCCTCGATCACCGCGCCTATCCCGACCGGGCGAGCTTCGATGCCGCCCTGAACGCGGAACTCGAAGCCGCCGGGATCGAGCTCGTGGTGCTCGCCGGCTTCATGCGGATCTTCTCCGCCGGCTTCGTCGAGGCCTGGGCGGGGCGGATGATCAACATCCATCCCTCGCTGCTGCCGCTGTTCCGCGGCGTCCATACCCACGAGCAGGCCCTGGCGGCCGGCGTGCGGCTGCATGGCTGCACGGTGCATTACGTGGTGCCGGAGCTCGATGCCGGGCCGATCGTGGCCCAGGCCGCCGTCCCGGTCCTGCCGGGCGACGATGCCGACAGCCTCGCTGCCCGCATCCTCGTCCAGGAGCATCGGCTCTATCCGCGCGCCCTGGCGCTGATCGCAGGCGGACGGGCGAGACTCGAGGACGGGCGCGTGATCTTCGCCGAGGATGTCGCGGCGGCCGAAGGAGCCTTGCTCAGCCTCTCCGAGTGACGCCCGGTTCGACCTGCCGACCTCACAGAACCGAGGTCGGCAGAGCCGTTGACTAGGCCGGGCGCGGCAGCTTGCAGCTGTCGAGGGCCGAGAGTGCCTTGGCGCGGGCCGAATCGTTGAAATAGCCGGTGGAGCGGTAGGATTCGAGCTCGACCGGGTCGAGGCTCGCCAGCGTCTGCTTGGCGTAGCAGCCGCACGGACGGGCGAGGGAGGCCTCGGGAACGCTCTGCAGGCGCGACTGCGTCACGGTGCAGGCGTGGCGCACACGGCCGGTCAGGTTGCTGGCGGAGGCGGTCTTGAGGGCCGGGTCGGGCGTGTAGCCTTCGAGCGACGCCGTGGGACCGCCCTTGTTCGCGTTGCAGGCGGCGAGGAGGGCGACGAGGCCGGCGGCGAGCAGAATCCGGCCGGTGCGCGGAGCGATGGAGCGCATGGAATTCGGGGTCCGTAAAAGGGATTCGATGAGGGAATCCCTTTCACGCCGCGCACGACTCGCACGCAAGGGCGTTCGCGCCACACCGAGCATCGTTCCGCCAAACGCATCCCGGTTCAGGGTATGGGATGCGATCGAACAACGCGCCCGGGTCGGTCTCCATGCGCGAGACCGCGATGAGCCCGCCCGGGCGCGAAGGTTTTTCCGGGTCAGCCGACGATGTCGGAAACCCTTCAGCCGACGATGTCGGAATCCTGGAAGAACTGCGCGATCTCGATCTTGGCGTTCTCGGCGCTGTCCGAGCCGTGGACGGTGTTCTCGCCGACCGATTCGGAGAAGGTCTTGCGGATGGTGCCCTCGTCGGCATTGGCCGGGTTGGTGGCGCCCATCACGGTGCGGTAGGCGGCGACGGCGTTCTCGCCCTCGAGCACCTGCACGACGACGGGGCCGGAGGTCATGAAGGAGACGAGCTCGCCGAAGAACGGGCGCTCCTTGTGGATCTCGTAGAATTTCTCGGCCTGGGCCTGGGTCATCTGGATGCGACGCTGGCCGACGATGCGCAGGCCCGCCTTCTCGATCACGGCATTCACCGCGCCGGTGAGGTTCCGCTTGGTCGCGTCGGGCTTCAGGATGGAGAAAGTGCGCTCGGTGGCCATGATCAGTCCGGTTATGTTCGCTCAGCCGAAAACGGCTTCGGCGGCCGGCTTATAGCGGCCGCATCCCCTCCCCTCAACCCGATGGCGGAGATGCCGCCCATCCACAGCGGAAACGGCTTGGCCATGGCGCCGGCGCAACACTGCCGGAAAATCGCCCAATTGCGGGGGTCTTCTGGCTCCAGACTTTCTCGACCCCACACCCGCTCGACCTCACGGCTCACGACCCTTTGCGACGCTCCCGCCGACGCGCCGCAGCCCTTCACAGGCCACAGGAGACCCAAAGCCATGCGCGTTGCCCTGACCTCCGCCTTCCTGCTCTCCGGACTCGTCGCCGCTGCCGCGGCCCCGTCCAAGGACCCGTCCGGCACCTGGCTAACCAAGGACGGCCGCGCCAAGATCCGCATCGACCATTGCGGCGCGAACATCTGCGGCAAGGTCGTGTGGCTCAAGACGCCGACCACCGAGACCGGCGCCCCGCGCACGGACGCCAAGAACCCGGACCCGAAGAAGCGCTCGCGCCCCGTCATCGGCCTGCAGCTCATCGAGGGCCTCGCCCCCGACGAGGAAAAGTTCTCGGGCGACATCTACAATATCGACGAGGGCAAGATCTATCAGGTGAGCCTCGAGCGCGAATCCGGCTCGGAGCTCAGCGTGTCGGGATGCCTGCTCAAGGTCCTGTGCGGCTCCGAGACCTGGACCCGCGTGCCAGACGTGAACCAGCAGGCTGCCATCGCGCCGACCCCGGAGGCGGCGGCCCCCAAAGCGGCTCCGAAGCCCGTGGCCAAGCCGGCCGCTCCCCAGGTTGACGCCAAGAAGTAGCGTTCAGATCGCGGCGAGGCCCCGCTTGACGGCCGGCCTCGCCAGGATTCCCACGAGCCAGCGCCGGACGTTCGGAAGCTCCGACAGGTCGACGCCCTGCTTGTCGTGGTGCTTGGCCCAGGTGAAGATCGCGATGTCGGCGATGGAATACGCGCCGGCCACGAACTCCCTGTCGGCGAGGCGCCGGTCGAGGACGCCGTAGAGCCGGTGCGATTCGGTGGTGAAGCGTTCGATCGCGTAAGGGATCTTCTCCTGCGCGTAGATCCGGAAATGGTGGGTCTGGCCGAGCATCGGTCCGAACCCTCCCACCTGCCAGAACAGCCACTCGTCCACCGCCACGCGGGCGCGCTCGTCGGCGGGGTAGAGGCACCCGGTCTTGCGCCCGAGATATTGCAGGATCGCCCCCGATTCGAAGACCGCGATCGGCTCGCCGTCGGGTCCGTCCGGATCGACGATGGCGGGAATCTTGTTGTTGGGCGAGATCGCCAGGAAGTCCGGCGCCATCTGGTCGCCCTTGCCGATGTTCACCGGCACCACCCGGTAGGGCAGCCCGCATTCCTCCAGCATGATCGGAATCTTCCAGCCGTTGGGCGTGCCCCAGGTATGGACGTCGATGGGCTTCTCGGTGGCGGCGGCCATGGGAAACGTTCCGCTCCTGTCAGGGTCGCATCATATCGCCGGATCAAACCGGACGGCGGGCGGATGGTTGCAGGATCCACGCCGACATCGAACGGTGGACGGTGTGCGGCGGCACGGCGAAGGGACTTGCCCTCCACCCGACTTCTAGCTGTGATGGCGGCGGATCGGCGCCATCCCGTGAGCGCAGTCCGACGACCTGGGGTTGCAGAGATGCGGTTTCGTTTCCTTCTCGCCGTGGCGATCACGGCACCGATCGCCTTGAGTTTCGTGAACCCGGCTTTCGCCAAGGACCCGGCGGCGGCCTCGTCCACGGCCCCCGCCGCCGCCGCGAAGGAGCCGACGGTGAGCCAGAGCGCCGCCCGCGAGCGGCAGAAGAAGTGCGGCGCCGAATGGCGCGCGCTCTCGGTCGCCGACAAGGCGGCGCAGGGACCGAAATGGCCGCAATATTTCAGCAAATGCGTCAAGCGCTTGAAGGAGATCAAGGCCTGATCTAAGCAGGCTTCGCAGAAGTGGCCCCGGTTCTGCGACAAAAACCTGCGACACATCAATAAGCTAAGCAGGGTGAAGCGTTGGCTTGCCAACGCGAGCCTGCTTAGTTCGGCTGGCGAGGGGCTCGGGCGAGAGCCCCGCCGGCCTGGAGCGGAGAAGCGGACGGATGCGGGAGCGCGAGGCGCTGCAGCGCGTGGTGGCGGTGGCCGCGATCGTCCCGGTCGCGTCGGGGCTCTTCGGCATCCTGTTCGGGCTCGGAGGTGTCGGCGGCAACAGCCTCTCCGAAATCTCGGCCGACAGCCATTTCCGCTACCTGTCCGGCCTTCTGATGGGCATCGGCATCCTGTTCTGGAGCTGCGTCCCGGGAATCGAGACCAAGTCGCGGCTGTTCCGCTTCCTCACCCTCGTCGTCGTGCTCGGCGGCCTGGCGCGGCTCCTCGGCCTCTATCTCACGGGCCTGCCCTCGGCGGTGATGCTCTGCGCCCTGGCGATGGAGCTCGTGGTGACGCCCCTCCTCTGCCTCTGGCAGATGCGGGTCGCCGGCAGGGCCGTGGATGCGGCGGCGGGCGCGCATTCCCTGTGAGCGGGGAATTGCCTGTGAGCGGGGATTGCCTGTGACTGGGGTTTCCCCGTGAGCGGCGCTTCCGCCGGAACACGCCCCTCCCCCCTCGACCGCGCGCTCTCCTTCGCGGAGCGCATCGTCCCGGCGCCCTCCGCCTGGGCCTTCGCCCTGCGGATCTGGCTCGCCATGGTGCTGGCGCTCTACGCCGCCTTCTGGCTCCAGCTCTCCGGTGCCTCGTCGGCGGCCGTCTGCGTGGCGATCCTGGCCCAGCCCAAGCGCGGCCAGGCCCTGTCCAAGGCGCTGTACCGGTTCCTCGGCACCCTGGCGGGCGCGGCGGTGTCGATCCTGCTGATCGCCCTGTTCGGGCAGGACAGGGGACTCCTCCTCGTCTCCGTGGCGACCTGGCTCGCCCTCTGCGTCTTCGTCGCCCACTTCCTGCAGGATACCCGGGCCTACGGGGCGATGCTGTCGGGCTATACCGTCGCGATCGTCGCCGTCGCCCATATCGATGCGCCGCAGGAGGTCTTCGACGCCGCGATCGACCGTGTCGCCGCGATCACCATTGGCATCGTCGCCATCACCTTCATCAACGATGCGCTGGCCTCACCGAGCACGTGGCGCACCCTGCGCAAACCCCTTTCGGAAGCCCTCAAAGCCACGAAGGCCTTCGCCCGCGAGACGTTGTCGCGAAAAGATCCCGGATCGGAGCGGGCCGCCGCCCTGATCCGGCAGATCGCGGTGATGCGCGCCGATGCCGGCGCCATCGGCGGCGAGCTCGACGACGGCGCGCGGCGGGCCGCGGGCGCGCGCAGCACGATCGCGGCGCTCTACGCCATGGCGGCGGCGAGCCGCGCCTTCACCGCCGCCGGCGGGATGCTGGATCGTCCGAGCGAGGCCGTCTCCGAGGTCCGCAGGATCTGCCTCGGCCTGACCGACGAGGCGGGGACCGGTGCCGACGAGGCCGCGCACCGCCTCGGCACGGTGGTCGACGCGGCGATCCGGCATGGAACGACCGACCCGGTGGAAGTCCTGGCGCTCCAGCGCGGCCTCGACTTCGCGCGCGCGGCGGCCTTCGCCGAGGATGGCCTGAACGCCCTGTCCACGGGGTGCCGGCCGAGGCGCGACGTCGCCCTGCCGACGCATCGCGATTTTCCGGTGGCCCTTCGCGGGGCGGCCCGCGTGGGGATCGCCTTCGCCGCCACCGCCCTGTTCCTCATCGCCGCCGGCTGGCCGGCCACCTCCTTCGCCCTGGTGCAGGTGGCGGCGACCTGCGCGCTCTCGGCCATCGCGCCGGATCCGAAGGCCTTCGCCCGCGGCGTGCTGATCGGCATGCCCGTGGCGGCCCTCTGCGCGGGTTTCGTGCTCTTCGGCGTGCTGGCGGGCGAGCAGGGCTTCCCGCTGCTCGCCATCGCCATCGCGCCCGTGATCTTCGTCGCCTGCTTCCTCAGCCTGAATCCGCCGACCTTCGGGGTCGGCTTCATTCTCCTCGTCTTCTTCATGGTCCTCCTGTCCCCGTCGAACCCGCAGACCTACGACGCGCAGACCTTCCTCGCGAACGCGTTCCTGGTGACCATGGCGGCGGGCATCCTGTTCGTCGCGGTGCGGATCGTGCTGCCGATCTCGAACGCGCAACGCCGGGCCTTCGCCCTCGATTCGGCCAGGGCCTCGGTGCTGGACGCGCTCGCCGGCGATGGCGGCGACGCCACCACCCGCACCAGCCTCAACAGCGACAGGCTGCTGCAATTCTCGCAATGGAGTTCGGGCAGCGGCGCGGTCCGCGCGGCGAGCCTCGACCGCGCCTTCGACCTGTCCCGCCTCGAATCCGCGGCCGCCCGCGCCCATGCCCAGCTCTGCCGCCTCCCCGAGACGCCGGACCTGCGCGCGGCCGCGAGGCAGGCCCGGGAAGGGCTGGAAGCCGCGGATGCGACCGCGATCGCCGAGGCCGCGCGCCTGTTCCTCCGACACGGGCCGGAGGCGGACAGGCGGACACGCCTCGACATCGCCCGCCTCGTCAGCGACCTCGTGACGGCGAGCCGCGTCCTGGAGGATCAGGGCCGCGTCCTGCGCCGCCTCGGCGTCCTGCAACCGGTGCGATCCCCGTGAGGTTCTCAGCAGCGTGCGGACCTCTCCTCCGCCCCACCGCCCGCCCGATGGAGGCGTCCCATGCGTCACGACATCGATCTCGGCGGCGTCCTGATCTCGCCCTTCGTCGCCTATGTGGTGGCGGCCCTGGCGATCATGGTGCTCCTGCGCCTCGGTTTCAGCCGCATCCGCTTCAGCCGCTACGTCGCCAACCCGCCGTTGGCCGAGGCGGGGATCTTCGTCTGCATCCTCGCGCTCCTCATCGTCTTCCTCTGAGCCCTCGCCGCCTTCCCCCGAGCGGAGCCTCCCGCTGACATGGTCTCCCACTGACATGGCCGACGACACAGCCGACGACGACCTCTCGGACGCCGCTCCCTCGAAGGAGCGCTCGCCGGCCCGCGCCGGGCGCCGGATTCGGCGCGGGTTGAGGCTGCTGGCGACGTTAGCGATCCTGGCCTGCGCCTGCGTGGCCGCCGCCCTGGTCTGGCAATTCTACGTCACCGCGCCGTGGACGCGCGACGGACGCGTCCGGGTACAGGTGGCGAGCGTGGCGCCCCAGGTCTCCGGCCAGATCGTCGAGCTGCGCGTCACCGACAACCAGAACGTCGCCCGGGGCGACGTGCTCTACGTGATCGACCCCGTCGATTTCGACATCGCCATCGCCACCGCGCAGGCGGAACTGGAGAACCGCGAGGCCGACCTCCAGGTGAAGCGCACTCAGGCGGCCCGTCGCGAGGCGCTGACCACCCTCTCCACCTCGGTGGAGGAGAAGCAGCAATATGCGGGCACCGCCAAGATCGCGGAGGCGGCGCTGGCCTCCGCCAGGGCTCAGCTGCACCAGGCCCGGGTCAATCGCGGCCGCACCGAGGTGCGTTCGCCGGTGAACGGCCGCGTCACCAACCTCCTCCTGCGCGCCGGCGACTACGCCACCGCCGGCACCGTGAACGTCGCGGTGATCGACACCGATTCGTTCTGGATCGACGGCTATTTCGAGGAGACGAAGATGGCCCACATCCATGTGGGCGACGCGGCGAAGGCCGAGCTCCTCGGCTATGCGCCCCTGATCGACGGCAGGGTGGAGAGCATCACCCTGGGCATCAGCAACGCCAACGCGTCGCCGAGCACGCAGGGCCTGCCCAATGTCGACCCGGTCTATACCTGGGTGCGCCTCGCCCAGCGCATTCCCGTGCGCATCCGCATCGACCGGGTCCCCGACGGCGTCACGCTGGTGGCCGGCATGAACGCCACCGTCTCGGTCGGCGAGGCGGGAGCCCATGGCGGCGCGTTCTGGAAGAGCCTGCGCGACCGCCTCACGGGGACGGCCACCCCCGCCTCGACCGAGAAAGACCGCCGGGTTTCCGATCCGGCCCCCTGATCGTCGCATGGCCGCGGGCTTCGACGAACCCGAGTCGGACACCAAGTCTCAATGAGCCCGGCGGACGACCGCAGCCGCGCGGTCGCGCGGGCAAGCCTGCATGTGCGGAACCTCACGCCCGGCCGAGCCTTCCGGCTTGACGCTTATCATGATCGTCGTCATGTTTATTTTACATGATGATGATCATGAATTTGAGGAAGCCTCCCCCATGTCCACCAAGCCCACCGTTCTCGTCACCGGCGCCTCCTCCGGCATCGGCGCCGTCTATGCCGACCGCTTCGCCCGCCGCGGTCATGACCTCGTCCTCGTCGCGCGCGACGTGAAGAGGTTGGATTCCCTCGCCGAGCGCCTCCGCCGCGAGGCGGGAATCGCCGTGGACGTCGTCCAGGCCGATCTGACGCAGGCCGACGACCTCGCCCGCATCGAGACCCGCCTGCGCGAGGATGCCCGGATCGGCATTCTCGTCAACAATGCCGGCGCCGCCCTCCTCGGACGCTTCACCGACCAGACGCCGGAGCGCATGGCCGACCTCATCGGCCTCAACGTCACCGCCCTGACCCGGCTCGCAGGCGCCGTGGCGCCGCGCCTCGCCGCTTCCGGCGAAGGCGCCATCGTCAATATCGGTTCGGTGGTCGGTCTCGCGCCGGAATTCGGCATGAGCGTCTACGGAGCGACCAAGGCCTTCGTCCTGTATCTGAGCCAGGGCCTCCATCTCGAACTCGCTCCCAGCGGCGTCTACGTCCAGGCGGTCCTGCCGGCGGCGACCCGCACCGAGATCTGGGAGCGCTCGGGTGCCGACGTGAACACGATGTCGGGCGTGATGGACACCGACGAGCTGGTGGACGCCGCCCTCGTCGGCTTCGACCGGCGCGAGACCGTCACCATCCCCCCACTCCCCGATGCGGGCCAATGGGACAGTTTCGATGCGGCGAGAGCGGCCATGCTTCCCAATTTCGCGCAGGACCATGCGGCCGAGCGCTACCGCACCGTGGCTTGAGAATTCGGCTCGGCTCATGCCTCTCACCACCCGGGTATGAGCCGATCCCGTGCTGGGGCGTTGTTTCCGTGGTGCTCGGCCGAAACCGGCACCAGGGGCGCGGCCGCCAAGACGCCATCGCGACACGTCGCGTCCCTCCCGGAGAACAAGACCCTGGAGGAACAGATGACGCCCCCCACGAGACTCCCTTTCGCCCATCTCCCGCGTGCCGCTGCCCTCGCCCTCGCTCTCGCGATCGGCCTGGCAGGTCCGGCCCTCGCGGGGCCGGAGAAAGCCGCCGTGTTCGATTTCCAGTTCGCCAAGGGTGCGCCGACCCCGCCGACGGACGAGGAGCGGGCTCGCCTGACCCGGATCAGCGGCCAGTTGCGTGATCTGCTCGAGGCGAGCGGGCGCTACACCATCGTCTCCACCGACCCGGTCCGCCAGAAGGTCGAGAAGGGGGCGGACCTGCGCGCCTGCAACGGCTGTGCGGAGGAATATGCCCGGACCCTCGGCGCCGAGGCCGCGATCACCGGCGAGGTGCAGAAGGTGTCGAACCTCATCCTCAACATCAACGTCTACGTGAAGGACCTGAAGGCCGGCACGCCGGAGAAGGCCTACAGCGTCGACCTGCGCGGCAACACGGACGAGTCGTTCGACCGGGGCATCAAGTACCTCGTGAAGAACCAGATGCTGGACGGCACGGCTCATTGAGCCGCCGGCCCTGACACTGCCCTCTCACCGTCGCGACGCCCGGAGCTCGGGTCGCATCCCGGTCAACCGTCTGACGGGCAACAGGTTTCCGGAATGCCGCGATGGGAATGAATACAGCTTTCCGAAAGACGAAATAAGGACTTGACGCCTGCCCCGTCTGGTTCCACCTTGATGGGGTGCTTCGATGCAAAGCACATCTCAAGCAACGAGGAGGCGCTGATCGGTTGTCGATCGCGGCCAACTTAGCGGCAGGAGACGGGAATGACTCCACCCCAGCAGCACGCTGCGACGATCGCCCGGGACTAATTCGGTCCGGACGCTGAGCAGCACAGACACGAATTACGGGACGGAAGCGGTCTCCGGGGCGCAGAAGCGGCCGATACGGCACGACTTCGAATGCGCAGAATGCCCCACCTCGACCGCTTCCGCCGCCCGCTGTCTCGGACGAAACTGAGTCTAAGGATTACTTTTCTTCCATATTTCTATCGACATAAGATTTGTTAATAACAGCGTTTGTTTTAAGAAATTTAATCATTATTTCTTCGATTTGATTCCTTAGCTCGTCTTGAGTGATTTTAATGTATGATGCGGCTACAACTATAGGCTTTTTGTACCAGAATGCGTTTGAGTGTTGAATAAGACGCTTTCTGACATTTTTAGATCTTCCGACATAAATCGGCCGATCACTAATATCATAAAGAACATATACCCCAGGCTCTGACGGTATCAGATCAAACGCATGTGGATCGAAATCCTGCAGTGAGCCTAAGCCCTCTACAGATTGCGACGCCTCATCTTCCTTAGTTGTATTTTCTGGCGCTTCAACACCTAGAACTGACTCTATCTTTTCCTTTGTGGAATAGCTTGGGTTAAGCGTTTTGCCATTTTCGATATTATATATTGACTGCGGAGATATGCCAACTTTCTGCGATAGTTGGCTCGCACTAAGGCCAGATTTTTCTCGCTCTGATTTTAGCCATTGGCCAAACTTGCTGACGCCACCTGATATTAAGTACTCGATCGCTTCTTCAATTGATGACTGCGTATCAGCGCTTGGATTTTGTGTCCGACCAACCTCAATGTATCTAATTGTGGCGCTGGAAACGCCAGCTTGTTCTGCTACTGCCTGAGCAGTTAGCTCATTATCTTCTCGAATTTTTTTCAGCCATTTTCCAAATCTGCTGATTTTTGCCGAAGAATTCGCCATAGAGATGCATCCAGGAATTTTTTCTTTCCAGTACATCTTAAGCGAGAAAAGCGAATTTATTCAATCCCTAGCTTGGCCTTCAGCAGCGCGTTCACCGCCGCCGGATTGGCCTTGCCGCCGGTGGCCTTCATGGTCTGGCCCACGAACCAGCCGAGCAGGGTCGGCTTCTCCTTGGCCTGTTGAACCTTGTCGGGGTTCTTGGCGATGATCTCGTCCACCGCCGCCTCGATGGCATCGGTGTCATTTACTTGGTTCATACTGCGCGATTTGACAATCTCGCGCGGGTCCCCACCCTCGGACCAGACTATATCAAATAGTTCCTTGGCGATCTTGCCCGAGATCACGTTCTCGCCGAGCAGATCTAAAATTGCACCTAGTTGCTCAGGCTCGACTGGGGCCTGCGATAAATCTAGCCCGTCTTTGTTCAAACGCCCAAAGAACTCATTGATAACCCAGTTAGCTGCAATTTTTGCATCACGTTTTGGCGCTACCGTTGTTAACTTGCCATCAGGGCCTTTCAGCACTCGTTCGTAGAAATCAGAAAATGCGCGGTCTGCAATCATAACATTGGCAGAATAAGAATCGAGACCGTACTCACTCATCAGTCGCGCCTTCTTGGCGTCCGGCAGTTCCGGCAGGCCCTCGGCCAGGGCATCGACATAGGCCTGGTCGAATTCCAGCGGCAGCAGGTCCGGGTCGGGGAAGTAGCGGTAATCGTGCGCCTCTTCCTTCGAGCGCATGGAGCGGGTCTCAGCCCGGGCCGGATCGAACAGGCGGGTCTCCTGGGAGATCGTGCCGCCATCCTCGATGATCGCGATCTGGCGCCGCGCCTCGACCTCGATGGCCTGGCCGATGAAGCGGATCGAGTTGACGTTCTTGATTTCGCAGCGGGTGCCGAGCGGATCGCCGGGTTTCCGCACCGAGACGTTGACGTCGGCGCGGAGCGAGCCCTTCTCCATGTCGCCGTCACAGGTGCCGAGATAGCGCAGGATGGTGCGCAGCTTGGTCACGTAAGCGCGCGCCTCCTCGGACGAGCGCAGGTCCGGCCGCGAGACGATCTCCATCAGGGCGACGCCCGAGCGGTTGAGATCGACGAAGCTCTGGGTCGGGTTCTGGTCGTGCAGGGACTTGCCGGCATCCTGCTCCAGGTGCAGGCGCTCGATGCCGACGGTGATCGACTCGCCGTCCGCGAGGTCGACCAGCACCTCGCCCTCGCCGACGATGGGGTCCTTGAACTGGCTGATCTGATAGCCCTGCGGCAGGTCCGGATAGAAGTAGTTCTTCCGGTCGAACACCGAGCGGTGGTTGATCCGCGCCTTCAGGCCGAGGCCGGTGCGCACGGCCTGGGCCACGCATTCCTCGTTGATCACGGGGAGCATGCCGGGCATCGCCGCGTCCACCAGGGAGACGTGGTCGTTCGGCTCGGCGCCGAATTCGGTGGAGGCGCCGGAGAACAGCTTCGAGCGGCTCGTGACCTGTGCATGGATCTCCATGCCGATCACGACCTCCCAGTCGTGCAGGCCGCCCTTGATGAGCTTCTTGGGGTTCACGGGTGCGGTCATGATGGCCCGGGTTCAGCGTTGCGCGGCGCGAAAGGCGCGCCAGAGGGTGGAAGTGCGGGCCGGCGCGGTCAAGCGCGCAGTCGGTAGAGGCGGTGCGCGAGGAAGCCCAGGGTGCCCCACAGGAAGCCCGCCATCCAGCGGATGGGAAAGAAGGTCGGCCCGTCATGGCTGATCGGCGCCGGCCAGGGGATGCCGACGGCTGTGACGGCCCAGGACACCAGCACCGAGATGGCGAAGGCCATCAGCGACACGAGGATGACCTTCACGAACTGGTCCGACTTCCAGCCCATGACCAGCGCGATGGCGATCAGAACGGGATCGAACGCGGCCCAGATCCAGACGTCGAAGGGATAGACCGGGACGGTCATGACCGCGCCTTCATGCCCACCACGCGGCGGGCAGCTTGGTCCGTCCGGCCGCCGTCTCGATCACCTGGGCGGCGGCGAAAAGCGTCTCCTCGTCGAACGGGCGGCCGATGAGCTGGAGGCCCAGCGGCAACCCCTGTGCGTCCAGCCCGGCCGGCACCGAGATGCCGGGCAGGCCCGCCATGTTCACCGTGATGGTGAAGACGTCCTGCAGGTACATCTCGACGGGGTCGCCCGAGCCCTTCTCGCCGATGCCGAAGGCGGCCGATGGGGTGGCGGGGGTGAGGATGGCGTCGATGCCGGAGGCGTAGGCCTCTTCGAAGTCGCGCTTGATCAAGGTGCGGATCTTCTGGGCGCGGACGTAATAGGCGTCGTAATAGCCGGCCGAGAGCACGTAGGTGCCGATCATGATGCGGCGCTTGACCTCGCGGCCGAAGCCGGCGGCGCGGGTGTTCTCGTACATCCCGGCAATGTCCTTGCCGGGCACGCGCAGGCCGTAGCGCACGCCGTCGTAGCGGGCGAGGTTCGAGGAGGCCTCGGCCGGGGCCACGATGTAATAGGCCGGCAGCGCGTAGCGCGTATGCGGCAGCGAGATCTCGCGGATCGTGGCGCCCGCATCCTTCAGCATCGCGGCGCCCTTGTCCCAGAGTGCCTGGATCTCGGCGGACATGCCCTCGACCCGGTATTCCTTGGGGATGCCGATGGTCAGGCCCTTCACGCCGCGCGCCACCGCCGCCTCGAAATCGGGCACGGGGAGATCGGCGCAGGTGGTGTCGCGGGAATCGGCCCCCGCCATCGAGCCGAGCAGGATGGCGCAGTCGCGCACCGTGCGGGCGATGGGCCCGGCCTGGTCGAGGGACGAGGCATAGGCCACCGTGCCCCAGCGCGAGCAGCGCCCGTAGGTCGGCTTGATCCCCACCGTGCCGGTGAAGGCGGCGGGCTGGCGGATCGAGCCGCCGGTATCGGTGGCGGTGGCGCCGAGGCACAGATGCGCGGCCACCGCCGCCGCAGAACCGCCGGAGGAGCCGCCGGGCACGAGCTTGGTATCCGAGCCGGCCCTGCGCCAGGGCGAGACCACGTCGCCATAGGCCGAGGTCTCGTTGGACGAGCCCATGGCGAACTCGTCGAGGTTGAGCTTGCCCAGCATCACCGCGCCGTCGCGCCACAGATTGTGGGTCACGGCCGACTCGTAATGCGGCTGGAACCCTTCGAGGATCTTGGAGCCGGCGGTGGTGGCCACACCGTGGGTGCAGAACAGGTCCTTGACCCCGAGCGGCAGGCCTTCGAGGGGGCGGGCCTCGCCGGAGGCGATCTTGGCATCGGCCACCCCCGCCATCTGCAGAGCGCGCTCGGGCGTCTCCAGCAGGTAGGCGTTGAGGCCGCGCGCCGCTTCGATCGCCGAGAGATGCGCCTTGACGAGCTCGGTGGCCGAGAAATCCCCGGCCTTCAGCCCGTCGCGGGCCTCGGCGAGGGTGAGTTCGTTGAGATGGGTCATGTCGCCTGTCCTCAAAGCCCGCCGGACCCCGTCGCCATTCTCAGGCGCCGCGCGGTCCGAGCCGGGCACGCATCACGAAATCGAGCGTGCTACTCGACCACCTTCGGGACGAGGAAGTAATGGTCCTCGGTCTCGGGGGCGTTGAAGACGATGTCGCGGGCATGTCCCCCGTCGGTCACCACGTCGGCGCGCTTCTTCATCGCCATCGGCGTGACCGAGGTCATCGGCTCGACGCCGTCGACATCGACTTCGGAGAGTTGCTCGACGAAGGCGAGGATGGCGTTGAGCTCGCCCTGGAGCGGGGCGACCTCCTCGTCGCTCACCGCGATACGCGCCAGATGCGCGATACGCCTCACTGTGGTTGCGTCGACCGACATGCTGCCTTCGGACCTCGGGACCCCGCGCCGGATCGCGCGTCAGGGGCCGGGCTATAGCACCGGGCTCCGCGGCCCCGCAACGCCGCGGCCGGAGGGAAGCGTCGCGTCAGACGATGGCGTTGCCGGCATGGGCCGGCGCCTCGACCACGATCCCCTTGTCCTGGCGCCTCATCTCCGCCTGCCGGAAACCGAGAGCCATGATCTCGAAAGCCAGGACGAGCATCAGCTTGTGCCGGAGCGGCATGCCGCCCCCGGTCGCGGTACGCGCGGCGGTGGCGCCCGTTCCGAGCGGCCGTCTCGTGCCGAGCCATCGCGACATGCGGTCGAGCCGATGCATTCCGCCTCCGTATCGTTAACAGATCCTTAACGGACTTATGGCGCATTCGCTCCCCGTGCGGCTATTCCCCTTCCGAGGTATGGTTAAAACGCGTTGGGGACAGGCATCATGTGGCAGACGGTGTTCGCGGAATTCGCCGCCGGGCCGAAGGCCGAGGCGGCCGAGATCGAGCGCGCCGAGACGGAACTCGGGTTTGCCCTGCCGGAGAGCTACCGCAGCTTCTGCCTCGCCTGCGGAGCCGGACTCGCGGGCGGTTCCGTCCGCATCGCGATCCCGAGCCCGAGCGAGAGTGCGGATCTCGTCACCCGCTCCGAACTGATCGCCCACAGCATCGCCTCCGTGATCGAGACGCGGGAGGGGCATCGCTTCGAGGTCGAGGGCGACGACCCGGCCGTGGTCGAGCGCGCCTGCTTCTTCGGTGAAACCGAAGCGGGCGAGTTCCTGTTCTGGGACGTCGTTCCCGGCACCGACGGGGACGAGCGCCGGGAATACGAGATCTGGGTGATGGGCGCCGATCTCGAATCGGTCCGGTTCGGCGGAGCCGACCTCTACGACCTCATGCGCCGGCTTCAGGGCCCCGCCGTGCGCGGCATCCTCGGCATGGGCGCCGAACCGCTGCCCTCCAGCTTCCTGGGCGACGGCACCAAAGGCTCGGCCGGCCTGCACTGACCGCCCGCTCCTGGTTCAATGCTGAACCGCAGTCATCGAATGATGACAAGTCTTGGTGAGCCTGTCCCATAGATCAGGCTCACGAAGGTCCGGCGGACGACCGCCGCCGCGCGGTCACGCGGACAGACCGGGATGAAGGCGAGTTCGGCGAGGTCTGATATTATTCGTTGTGGCGCTCGTTTGCCATAAGGCAACAGCTATTGAAAATTTTGATGAACAACTGCAATGTTCATCGATAAAAGCGCCGAAAATTGATTTCGCGTTCCTCACTCTTGTTCTTCGATGTTCCTGCGTCGAAGCCAAGAACGATTATTAGCTTAGGATTATGTAAATTCGTAGCCGGGAGTGCGGAGATGGATGCCGAACAAGCGAAAATTAAAGCCTGCGCTGCGTATCAGGCGAGATATCCTCAAGACATTCATGTGACGGCGACTGATTTCATAGAAAAGGCATTTTCAGGCTCTCTTGTCTCCATACGGGCCGAAGAGCCATCAGGAAATATTACCGAAGAAGTTGTCTATTTAGACAAATCTTACAATGTAACTATATTTAACACTACCGAGGAACTCGTCCGTTTTATGCAGAATAAGTCGAAAATGTGGATTGTTGATCTGATATCGGACCAGTCGTTTGTAACAGGTATTGTTTTTATATCATTGATAGTTTTCATTTTTCTTTTAGGCATGCAAGGAAATGACAAATTTGGGAAAGAGCCTTTGGCGGCTCTCAGCAGTGTTCTGGGCGCCGCGGCTGGATTTTACTTCAGTCAGAAGAAGACCTGATGGGACTAGCGGATGACCGCGAGCGTCGTGCGCGGATTGCCGGGGTGCTATCGGCTCGATGAACTCTTGCCGGCTCGAGTTGGATCGCGCAGGAGGAGCGCCATCACGGGAGCGGGACGGACATGGACGAGGCTGAAATGCGGGCTTTCGCGGAGGCCTCGCAAGGGGGCGCACGCCTCATCGGCATCGATCTCGGCACCAAGACGATCGGCCTCGCTTTGTCCGATGTCGGCCGGCAGATCGCCTCGCCGCTGGAGACCATCCGCCGGGTGAAGTTCACCCCCGACGTCGCCCGCCTGCGCGTCCTGTGCGAGACCCACCGGGTCGGCGGCCTCGTCATGGGCCTGCCCCTCAACATGGACGGCAGCGAAGGACCGCGCGTCCAGGCGACACGCTCCTTCGTGCGCAACATGAAGCCCCTGCTCGACCTGCCCGTGCTGTTCTGCGACGAGCGCCTCTCCACGGCGGCCGTGACCCGCGCGCTGATCGCGGCGGATGCGTCGCGGGCCAAGCGCGGCGAGGTCGTGGACATGCTGGCCGCCGCCTACATCCTCCAGGGCTGCCTCGACCAGATCCGGGGGATGCTGGGGGAGGAGGAAGCGGAGACGGATTTCAGCCGATGAGCGACACCGCTCCGCTGCCATGCCGCTCGATCCGCCCGTCGAGTTCCAGCTCCAGCAGCGTCGTCTGGACGATGCGCACGCTGAGGCCGGCGGCACGGGCGAGGTCGTCGGTGCCGATGGGGGTCGGGCTGAGATAGGCGATGAGGCGGGTCCGGTCGTCCGTCGGTTCGGGCGGCTCCGGCTCCTCTTCCGGCTCGGGGGCCGCTCCGCCGATCCCGTCGAGTTCGTCCCAGAAGATCGGCGCGTCGGCGAGGTCCGGCCGGTCGAGGGCGAGTTGCCCGCTCCCCTGTTCGAAATCTCCCCGGCCGATCAGCGGCGCGATGGCGGAGGTCACGTGCTCGACCTCCGAGACCAGGGTCGCGCCCTGGCGGATGAGGTCGTTGGTGCCCTCGGCGCGGGGATCGAGAGGCGAGCCCGGAACGGCGAAGACCTCCCTGCCCTGCTCCAGGGCGAAGCGCGCGGTGATGAGCGAGCCCGAGCGGCGGGCGGCCTCGACCACGACGGTCCCGTAGGCGAGGCCCGAGATGATGCGGTTGCGGCGGGGAAAGTCGCGGCCGCGAGGCTCCCAGCCCATGGGCATCTCGGCGAGCACCGCGCCGCCGGCCTCCAGGATGCTCTCCACCAGAGCCTCGTGATTGGCCGGATAGATCCGGTCATGGCCGCCGGCGAGCACTGCCACCGTGCCCGAGAGCAGGGACGCCTTGTGGGCGCGGGCATCGATGCCGCGGGCGAGTCCCGAGACCACGACGAGGCCGGCCTCGCCGAGGCCCCGTGCCAGCCGCTCGGTGAAGCCGAGACCGGCGGCCGAAGCGTTGCGGGAACCGACGATGGCGATGGCCGGCCGGTACAGGATCGCCGTCTCTCCCCGGATCGCGATGAGCGGGGGAGCCGAATCGGCGGCCTGGAGCAGCGTCGGGTACTCGTCCTCGCCCATGGCGACGAGGCGGGCACCGATCCTGGCCGCAGCCTCCATCTCGGCTTCCGCCTGCGCCCGCGTCACCGGCACGACCCGCTTGGCGCCGCGTCCGGCAAGCCCCGGCAGGGCCTCCAGAGCCGGACCGGCTCCACCGAACCGGTTGATCAGGGTGCGGAACGTGCGCGGGCCGATACCGTCGGTGCGGATCAGCCGGAGCCAGTCGAGGCGTTGGGCGGGGTTGAGTTGCATGCCCATGCCCCGCACCTCTCCCGATGGCCGATCGGGTCAGCCTTTCTGCCCGATCCGCCCCTCGGACCCGTCGAGCAGCCGGCGGATATTGGGAGCGTGCTTCCACCATAGCAGGATCGCGAGTAGGAGAAACAGCAGCGCAACCGCAGGATGTCCCGTCGCCCACAGGACGATGGGCGTCGCGGCCGAGGCGGCCAGCGCCGCCAGCGACGAGTATTTCAGGGCGAAGGCGAGGCCGAGCCAGATCGCCGCGAAGGCGAGGAGCCCGATGGGGCTGAAGGCGAGGAGCACGCCGAGGAAGGTGGCGACCCCCTTTCCGCCCTTGAACCCGAGCCAGACCGGGAAGAGGTGGCCGAGGAAGGCGCCGAGCCCGGCCGCCAGGGCCGCCCCCTCGCCGAGGCGGAAGGCCACCAGCACGGCGAGAGTGCCCTTCAGCGCGTCGCCGAGCAGCGTCGCCGCCGCGAGGCCCTTGCGGCCGGTGCGCAGAACGTTGGTCGCGCCGATATTGCCCGAGCCGATGGCGCGGACGTCGCCGAGCCCGGCGAAACGGGTGAAGATCAGTCCGAACGGGATCGAGCCGGCGAGGTAGCCGCCGATCAGGCTCGCGAGCAGGACCGGCCAGCCGGTATCGAGAAGCACGCTCACGCCGCCGCCTCCGTGCCCTGTGCCGCGCGGAAGACGATGCGGCCGCCGACCATGGTCAGCGACGCCGCGCCCTGGAGACGGGCCTCGTCGAAGGGCGAGTTCTTCGAGCGGGACTTCAGGCTGCGCTTGTCGAGCACGTAGGGCAGGTCGGGATCGATCAGGACGAGGTCGGCCGGTGCGCCGACGGCGAGCCGGCCGGCCTCGCGCCCGAGGATCCGTGCGGGATGGGCCGTCAGGGCGGCGAGCAGGCGGGGCAGCGCCACGTCGCCGGTATGGACGAGGCGGAGCGCCGCGCCGAGCAGGGTCTCGATGCCGAGCGCTCCGTCGGCGGCCTCGGCGAAGGGCAGGCGCTTGGTCTCGACGTCCTGCGGGTTGTGGTCGGAGACGACGACGTCGATCACGCCCTCGTTCAGGGCCTCCACCAAAGCGAGGCGGTCGGCCTCGTGGCGCAGGGGCGGCGAGAGCCGGCAGAAGGTGCGGTAATGGCCGATATCGCCCTCGTTGAGGACGAGATTGTTCACCGAGGCACCGCAGGTCACGGGCAGGCCGTCGTGCTTGGCCCGCCGCACGATCTCGACGGAATCGGCGCACGAGATCATGGCGGCGTGGTAGCGCCCGCCGGTGAGGCGCACGAGGCGGATGTCGCGCTCCAGCATCACCGTCTCGGCCTCCCGCGGGATGCCGACGAGGCCGAGGCGCGAGGCCATCTCGCCCTCGTTCATGACGCCCTCGCCGACGAGGTCGGGCTCCTCCACGTGCTGCATCAGCAGGGCGCCGAAATCACGGGCATAGGTGAGCGCGCGGCGCATCACCTGGGCGTTGCGCACGGCCTTCAGGCCGTCGGTGAAGGCGACGGCGCCGGCCTCCTGCAGCAGGCCGAACTCGGTCATCTCCTGGCCGGCGAGCCCCTTGGTGATGGCGGCGGCGGGCAGGACGGTGACGCAGGCGGTGTCGCGCGCCCGGCGCAGGACGAAATCGACGATGGCCGGCCCGTCGATGACCGGGTTGGTGTCCGGCATGCAGACGAGCGTCGTGACCCCGCCGGCCGCGGCCGCGGCGCTGGCGCTCGCCAGGGTCTCGCGGTGCTCGGCGCCCGGCTCGCCGACGAAGGCGCGCAGGTCGATCAGGCCGGGAGCGAGGACATGGCCGGCGCAATCGATGGTCTCGGCGCCCTCGGGGGGGGCGGGCGACGCACCCCAGGCGATGTCGGCGATGCGGCCGTCGCGCACGAGGACATGGCCCGGCCCCTCGCGGCCGGTGGCCGGGTCGCAGAGGCTGGCATTGGCGAGGAGGAGCGGGCGCACGGTCAAAACCCTCCCCCCTCCACGGAGAGTGGACAGTGGTAGGCAGACGCTGAACCCGGGTCGCCGTCAGGAAACGCTCGAAGCACCACTAACCTGCTAATCGTTCGAGTTCTGGGACTTGGACGACGATGACCGCATGCCCCAGCGACAATGCCTGCTGTACGTCCGCATCGCTGCGCAGGTCTTCGATAGACCGCGACGGCGGCAGCGCCTCGTTGTCGGCCTGGGCGTCTTCGATCCAGAGCCGTAAGGCCTCCGGCGCTCGATCTAGAGCGATATCCGCTGTCTCGCCCGCGGTACCGCAGCCGGGCAGGTCGGGAAACCAAATTCCCCACAAGGACCCTGGGTCCTTCTCGAGGATGCCGAGATACCGGATCATCGCTCCATCCCTCTCAGACAAGCCAGCCAGCCGAGCGGGCGATGTTTCGGGCCGTACCGAGCGGCAGGTCTCCCCGCCCACGCGGCACCGGAATACGCCCTGGCTTCTGCGGATGTTTGTAGACGTCGTGGTCTCCGGTCGCCACCCGTACGGTCCAGCCCTCTCCGTCGAGACGCTTCCGAATGGCCCGGATGTCCAAGTCGAAGGTGCGTGGCGGCATGGTACGCCCCGGCTCACGCGTTCGGCAGATGCGTCGCGAGGGCTTCGAGCACCGCCATGCGCACGGCGACGCCCATCTCCACCTGCTCGCGGATGAGGGATTGCGCCCCGTCGGCGATCTCGGACGAGATCTCGACGCCGCGGTTCATGGGTCCCGGATGCATCACCAGGGCGTCGGGGCTCGCCAGGGCCAGCTTGTCGGCGTCGAGGCCGAAATAGCGGAAATACTCCTTCACCGAGGGCACGAAGGAGCCGTTCATGCGCTCGCGCTGGAGGCGCAGCATCATCACGATGTCGCAGCCCTCCAGACCCTTGCGCATGTCGGTGAAGACCTCGACGCCGAAACGCTCGATCCCGGTGGGGAGCAGCGTCGAGGGGCCGATGACACGAACCCTCGCCCCCATCGCCTGGAGCAGGATGATGTTGGACCGGGCGACGCGGGAATGCAGGACGTCGCCGCAGATCGCCACGCGCAAGCCCTCGATCCGGCCCTTGTTGCGGCGGATCGTGAGCGCGTCGAGGAGCGCCTGGGTCGGGTGCTCGTGGGCGCCGTCGCCGGCATTGACCACGGCGCAATCGACCTTGCGGGCGAGGAGATGCACCGCCCCGGCCGAATGGTGGCGCACGACGATGATGTCGGGCCGCATGGCATTGAGCGTCGCCGCCGTGTCGATGAGGGTCTCGCCCTTCTTCACCGAGGAGGAAGCCACCGACATGTTCATCACGTCGGCGCCCAGCCGCTTGCCGGCGAGTTCGAACGAGCTCTGCGTGCGGGTGGAGGGCTCGAAGAACAGGTTGATCTGGGTGCGGCCGCGCAGGATCG
The DNA here is from genome assembly GCF_022179405.1 of Methylobacterium marchantiae. Lineage (GTDB taxonomy): Bacteria > Pseudomonadota > Alphaproteobacteria > Rhizobiales > Beijerinckiaceae > Methylobacterium > Methylobacterium marchantiae. The sequence goes on along the minus strand of NZ_BPQT01000011.1, from coordinate 17,377 downwards.
TGCGCTTCTTCTCCACCTGCCGCGACAGCGCCACGGCATCCTCCGCCCGGTCGAGGAGGGCCTCGATATCGGGGCGCGTCAGCCCCTCGATGCCGAGGAGATGCCGATGGGGAAAGGAACGGGATGCGACGGTCATTCTGGGACCATGGCTATAGGGAGAGGAAGGGGGAGCGGCAAGGAGGCGGGCGCGCCGCCGGTCGGCCGCGCCCCGCGGACTGCATGCGGCGTGTAACCTTTCCGCCCCGTGGCTCGTAGTCCCGTCACAGCCCACGCCCATCCCGGGTTCCCGGATGGGGTTCGACCTGTCGATTCCGGAGTCCGCCCCTTGGCCGCGAGCACCACGAAACGAGCGCATGAGCGGATCGAGACGGTCCGCCGCCGCTGGTCCTTCCGCCATCCTCTGGTGATCCGGGCCGCGCACTGGATCAACCTCGTCTGCCTCGTGGTGCTGCTGATGAGCGGGCTGCAGATCTTCAACGCCCATCCGGCGCTGTACTGGGGCTCGGCCTCGCATTTCGACACGCCGCTCGCCGCCATCGCCGACGACGAGACGCCGCAGGGCACCGCGCGGGGCATCGTCACGGTCGGCGGCCATACCTTCGATACCACCGGCTGGCTCGGCCTCTCGGCCTTTCAGGGCGCGCAGGCGAGCCGGGCCTTCCCCGCCTGGATCACCCTGCCGGCGAACCAGGACCTCGCCACCGGGCGCCGCTGGCACTTCCTGTTCGCCTGGGCCTTCGTCATCAACGGGCTGATCTATCTCCTCTACGGGATCGAGAGCGGCCAGCTGCGCCGCCGGATCGTCCCCCAGAGGGATCAGATACGGGATTTCGGCACCTCGGTCCGCGAGCACCTGACGCTCAGATTCCCGCGAGGCGAGGAGGCCAAGCGCTACAACGTGCTGCAGAAGATGACCTATTTCGTCGTCATCGTCCTGCTCCTGCCGCTGATGCTGCTCACGGGCCTCGCCATGTCGCCGGGTTTCAACGCGGTGCTGCCCCTGCCCGCCCTGTTCGGCGGCCGGCAATCGGCGCGGACGGTTCATTTCATCGTGATGAACCTCCTGGTGCTGTTCACCCTCGTCCATGTCGTGCTCGTGCTGGTCTCGGGCGTCTGGAACAACCTGCGCGGCATGGTCACCGGCTGGTTCGTGATCGAGACGACCAGGACCTCCGATTCGGGAAAGATCCGATGACGCGCCCTCCGAACCGCCGCGGCATCCTGACCGGCGCGGCCGGCCTGCTGAGTGCCGCCTTCCTCGGCGGCTGCGACCGCATCGCCGGCACCGAGTGGGGCCGGCGCACGCTGAAGCTCGGCGAGGATGCCAACCTGTTCGTACAGCGCCTGCTCCTCACGCCGACCTCCCTCGCCCGCGAGTTTTCCGAGAGCGACATCTCGCCCTGGTTCAAGCCGAACGGCACGATCGACCCTCAGGACAGGGGCTACAAGGCACTGGCGAAGGCCGGTTTCGCGCGCTTCGGCCTCCGGATCGACGGCCTGGTCGAGCAGCCTCAGGACCTGTCGCTGGCCGAATTGCGCGCCCTGCCCGCGCGGACCCAGATCACCCGGCACGATTGCGTCGAGGGATGGAGCGCCATCGGCAAGTGGACGGGCGTGCCCCTCGGCGAACTCCTGACCCGGGCGAGGCTGAAGCCGAATGCGCGCTACGTCGTCTTCCATTGTGCCGACACGATGGAGATGGCCGGCGGCGGTCTCGAAGGCGGCGAGGAGGCGGAGGAGGCCACATCTTCCGATGCCGACACCTCGGGCGGCGCCGAAGGCAAGGCCACCGACGCGGCCGATGCCGCTGGCGGCCCGGCCGGCCGGCCGATCCGGTACTATGAGAGCATCGACCTCACCGACGCCTTCCACCCGCAGACGATCCTCGCCTACGACATGAACGGCAAGCCCCTGCCCGTCTCGAACGGCGCCCCCCTGCGCCTGCGGGTCGAGCGCCAGCTCGGCTACAAGCAAGCCAAATACGTCATGCGGATCGAGGTGGTGGACAGCCTGTCCGGGATCGGCGACGGCCAGGGCGGCTATTGGGAAGATCGCGGCTACGAATGGTATGCGGGGATCTGACGGAGGCTTCGATCCGGAAGCGGGCTTCCAGATGGGCTTGCAACGGCGTCGTGCGCCGCCGATTTGACAACCCCGTGCCCTTGACCCACTTGTCCCACGCCCAGCGCCGAGCCGGCCACGGTGTCAGGCCACGTTTCAAGTCTTGCACATAATTTGTGAGCCTCGGCGGGTGCGAACCCTGCCGGCTGCGAGGCCCGGCGGCTGCTCGGGCACTGACGAGAGGCTGATCCGCACATGAAAGTCGTCGTCGTCGAGTCGCCGGCCAAGGCCAAGACGATCAACAAATATCTCGGCCGCGACTACGAGGTGCTCGCCTCGTTCGGCCATATCCGCGACCTTCCGGCCAAGGACGGCTCCGTCGACCCGGAGGCGGATTTCCGCATGCTGTGGGAGCTGGACGATCGCGGCTCGAAGCGCGTCTCGGAGATCGTCAGGGCGCTGAAGGGGGCCGACGGCCTGATCCTCGCCACCGATCCGGATCGCGAGGGCGAGGCCATCTCCTGGCACGTGGTCGAGGCCTTGAACGCCCGCAAGGCGATCAAGGGCATGCCGATCGAGCGCGTCACCTTCAACGCCATCACCAAGGCGGCGGTGGACACCGCCATGCGCAACCCGCGCCAGATCGACCAGGCCCTAGTGGACGCCTATCTGGCGCGCCGGGCGCTGGACTATCTCGTCGGCTTCAACCTCTCGCCGGTCCTGTGGCGCAAGCTGCCGGGCGCCCGTTCGGCCGGCCGCGTCCAGTCCGTCGCCCTGCGCCTCGTCTGCGAGCGCGAGCGCGAGATCGAGACGTTCCGCCCCCGTGAATACTGGTCGCTGGTGGCGACCCTGGTGACCCAGGACGGCGCCGTGTTCGAGGCCCGTCTCGTGGGCGCCGACGGCAAGCGCATCCAGCGCCTCGACGTCGGCACCGGCGACGAAGCCGCCGCGTTCAAGCGCGACCTCGAACTCGCGACCTTCCAGGTCGGCAGCGTCGAGGCCAAGCCGGCCAAGCGCCACCCGGCCCCGCCCTTCACCACCTCGACGCTCCAGCAGGAGGCCTCGCGCAAGCTCGGCCTCGCCCCCGCCCAGACCATGCGCGCCGCCCAGAAGCTGTACGAGGGCGTCGAGATCGGCGGCGAGACGGTGGGCCTCATCACCTACATGCGGACCGACGGCGTCGACATGGCGCCCGAGGCCATCGCCGATGCCCGCCGCGTCATCGGCAAGGAATACGGCGAGCGCTACCTGCCGGGCGTGCCGCGCAAATACAGCGTCAAGGCCAAGAACGCGCAGGAGGCGCACGAAGCGGTCCGCCCGACGGACATGAGCCGGCTACCGAAATCCGTAGCCCGCTATGTGGATGCTGAGCAGGCCAGGCTCTACGACCTGATCTGGACCCGCACCGTGGCGAGCCAGATGGAATCGGCCGAGCTGGAGCGCACCACCGTCGACATCGTCGCCTCGGTCGGTCCGCGCAGGATCGAGCTGCGCGCCACCGGACAGGTGGTGAAGTTCGACGGCTTCCTCACCCTCTACCAGGAGGGCAAGGACGACGAGGAGGACGAGGACGGCAAGCGCCTGCCGCCGATGACGGCCGGCGACGCGCTGAAGCGCGAGCGCATCGTCTCGACCCAGCATTTCACCGAGCCGCCGCCGCGCTATTCCGAGGCGAGCCTCGTCAAGCGGATGGAGGAACTCGGCATCGGCCGGCCCTCCACCTATGCCGCCGTGCTGCAGACGCTGCGCGACCGCGAATACGTGAAGATCGAGAAGAAGCGGCTGGTGGCCGAGGACAAGGGCCGCCTCGTCACCGGCTTCCTCGAGAGCTTCTTCAAGCGCTATGTCGAGTACGATTTCACCGCCGATCTCGAGACGCAGCTCGACCGGGTCTCGAATGCCGAGATCGACTGGCGCGAGGTGCTGCGCGATTTCTGGCGGGACTTCTCGGCCGCGATCTCCGGCACCAAGGAGCTGCGGGTCACCGAGGTGCTGGATGCGCTGAACGATCTCCTCGGGGCGCATATCTTCCCCGAGAAGGCGGACGGCTCGAACCCGCGCACCTGCCCGACCTGCGGCTCGGGACAGCTCTCGCTCAAGCTCGGCAAGTTCGGCGCCTTCGTCGGCTGCTCGAACTACCCCGAGTGCAAGTACACCCGCCAGCTCGCCGCCTCCGGCGTCGAGGGCGAGGGCGACGGCTCGTCGGAGAATGGCGGCCAGCCCGGCACCCGCGTGCTCGGCAACGATCCCGTCAGCGGCCTGCCCGTGACGATCAGGGACGGCCGCTTCGGCCCCTTCGTCCAGCTCGGCGAAGCCTCGACGGAAAAGGGCGCGGAGAAACCCAAGCGCTCGTCGCTGCCGAAGGGGCTCGCTCCCTCCGCGGTGGATCTGGAAAAGGCCCTGCGCCTGCTCTCTCTCCCCCGCGAGGTGGCCAGGCACCCCGAGAGCGGCGAGCCGATCCTGGCCAATCTCGGCCGGTTCGGTCCTTACGTGCAGCACGGGAAGATGTACGCCAATCTCGGCCGCGACGACGACGTGCTGGAGATCGGCGCCAACCGCGCCATCGACCTGATCGTCGCCAAGGAGCAGGGCGGCGGACGCCGCGGCCCGGCCTCCGATCCCGGCCGGTCGCTCGGTACCCATCCCGAGACCGGCAAGGACATCGTGGTGAAGTCGGGCAAGTACGGTCCCTATGTCACCGACGGCACCACCAACGCGACCCTGCCGAAGACCATGGCCGCCGAGGACATCGCCCTGCCACAGGCGCTCGAACTGATCGCCGCCCGCGAGGCGGCGGGCGGCGGCAAGAAGAAGGCGCCGGCCCGCAAGACCGCCAAGAAGGCCACAGCGACGAAGACCACCGCCAAGGCGGGGGCGGCGAAGGCTCCCGCGAAGAAGGCGGCGACCAAGGCGGCGGGCACCGAGGAAGCGGCCGGGACGGCGGCGAAGACCACGGCCGCCAAGACCACGAGCACGACCACGACCGCTGCCAAGAAGCCGGCGGCGAAGGTGGCCTCGCGCAAGAAGGCCTGATCCGTCGGCCCGTCGATGACGCGTCTCGTCTCTCCATCGCGGGGAGGAGAGACGCGTCATCGAGCCCCTCTTGCGCGCCCCGGCGGTCTGGCCGACCATTGCCGTATTGTCCGCGTCAGGCGAGGCTTTTGCCCCATGCTGATCCTGCTCTCCATCTGTCTCGCGGCCCAGCCGTCCCAGTGCAAGGAGGACAGGATCTCCCTGTCCTACGAGGCGACGAACCCGTTCATCTGCCTGCGCACCGCGCAGAGCGCGCTGGCCACCTGGCAGGAAACCCACCCCGAATGGCACGTGACGCGCTGGCGCTGCGCGACGCGGGAGAGCCTGCCCAAGGACCTGTGAGCACCCGCCCCTGCCCGATGGGTCTGGACGCCGTGGCGGATTGCGCTATCGCTCCCGCCTGAGGGAACGGCGAGACACGGGCGGCCATACGCGATGCGCTCTCTGAAGGTCAGGTTCGCGCTGCTGCTCGGCGGCGCCGCGTTGCTGGTCGTCCTGGCGGCACTCGGGGTGCTGGGCTCCATCGGTGCGGCCGAGCGCACCATCGACCGGACGCTGGCGGCGCAGGCGCGGCTCGAACTCCTGGTGGAACTGTCCGGCCGCATGACCCAGTACGGTCTCGCCGCGCTGGAGACCGTGAGCAATCCGGACGCCCAGCCCGAAGGTCTCGCCATCGCCCGCACCAATGTCGACCGGGCGCTCGTCGCCGTCGACGAGGCGCTGGGCAAGAGCATCGCCGTCAGCGACGATCCCCTCGACCGGATGCAATACGCCGCGCGCACGCGGCCGCTGGCCCAGCTCCGCTCGGCGCGGGCCATCCTCGACCGGCAGGTCTCCCAGGTCCTGCGCCAATCGGAGGAGGAGCAGCGGCGCAACTCCATCCGCGGCGCGCTGAACGGGTTCGGCGCCATGACCGGCCAGCCGCTCTCCTTCCTCATCGAGGTGGAGCGCCGCTCGATGATCGCGGGATCGGACGAGGCGCGCCAGCTCTCTTCGACCCTGCGCATCGCGTCGCTCGCCGCCGTCGTCCTGGCCCTGGTCCTGGTCTTCGTCCTCTACCGGGCGGTGACCCGGCCGACCCTGGCGCGGATCGAGGCGGTGCGCCAGGCGGCGGGCGCGGTCGGGCGCGGTGAGCTCGATACGCGGCTCTCGGTGGCGACCCGCGACGAACTCGGGCTGCTGGTCGCGAACTTCAACCGCATGGCCGCCCGCCTCGCCCGGCGCGAAGGGCGGCTGGCCGCCGACCGTGCCGCCCTCGAAGACACGGTGGAGGCGCGGACCACCGACCTGCGCGCCGCCAACGAGCGCCTCGAGGCGGTGGACCGCTCGCGCCGGCGCTTCTTCGCCGATGTCAGCCACGAATTGCGCACCCCGCTCACCGTGATCCTCGGCGAATGCGACATCGCGGCCCGCTCGGCCGGACGAGCCGGAGTCGACCATGCGCCGGTCTTCTCCACCATCCGCAAGCGGGCACTCCGCCTGCAGCGCCGCGTCGAGGACCTGCTGCGGGTCGCCCGGTCGGAATCCGGCCAGATCGAACTCGACCGCCGCGCCACCGGCGCCGTCGCCATCCTCACCGACGCGGTGGACAGCGCGGCCTCGGAGGCCACGCGCCGGAGGGTGAGCCTCACCCTCGAACCGGCCCGGCGCGACGTCACGCTCCTGGCCGACCGGGAATGGCTGCGCCAGGTGGTGGAGAGCCTCATCGACAACGCCCTGCGGCACGCGACCGGGCTGACGCGGGTCACCGTCGCGCTCGCCGTGGAGGACGGGATCTCCGCCGCGATCACGGTGACGGATGACGGGGCGGGCTTTCCGGAAGCCGGCGCGGACCTGTTCGAGCGCTTCCGACGGGAAGGCCATTCGGGCGAATCCGGCTTCGGCATCGGCTTGGCACTGGCGCGTTGGGTAACGGAGCGCCATGATGGAACGATCGGCCTCGGATCGGGCGAGGATGGGAAAGGCGCGCGCGTGACGCTCGTCCTGCCCGTCCTCGACCTCGATTCCGGGGCTCCAGAGGAAACGAAGCGGAAGGAAGGCGTCGCATGACGCGTGTGCTCATCGTCGAGGACGACAGCGACATCCGGGCCATGCTGGCACGGGGTCTGGAGGCGGAGGGGTTCTCCGTGGGCGTGGCCGGCTGCGTCGACGACGCCCTCACCTCCGCCCGCGACGATGCGCCCGGTGCCGTCGTCCTCGACATCACCCTGCCCGACGGCTCGGGCCATGATGTCTGCCGCTCCCTGCGCGAGGGCGGGTATCCCGGCCCGATCCTGTTTCTCTCTGCACGCGACGAGGTCCGCGACCGGGCCGAGGGTCTGGCGCTGGGGGCCGACGACTACATCGTGAAGCCGTTCGTCTTCGACGAGCTTCTCGCCCGCCTCCAGACGCATCTCCTGCGCCGCAAGGAATCGGACCAGCCGCGCACCATCGTCACCGCCGGCAAACTCGTCCTCGATCTCAACATCCGGCAGGTCTCCCTGGGGGATGCGACAGCGCGCCTCACGCCGCGGGAGGCCGAGCTCCTCGCCCTCCTGATGGACAAGGCCAACCAGCCGGTGTCGCGCGGCGACATCTTCGACAAGCTCTGGGCGGGCCAGGGCGGGCTCTCGCTGAATGTCGTCGATGTCTACGTCGGTTACCTGCGCACCAAGCTGTCCGATTTCGTGCGTTTCGGCGGCCCGGTGATCGTCACCGTGAGGGGCCGCGGCTTCATGCTCGATCTGCGCGGGCAAGATTTCCGACACTAAGTCCAAGCCGGATTCCGGAGGGTTCCGGGACGATCCGGCAATTTATCGCTTGAAGAGTCCGGCGGAATTGTCGATATAGCTCCCGCGACAGAAATGACTGCGCCGTCAGTGTCTTAGGATCTTCTTAAAACCGGATCCGGATGCTGCTGACGTCAAAGAAACCTTTTAGGAGAAACACCATGACCTGGGCTGCCCCCGTCGTTTCCGAGATCTGTGTCGGCATGGAAGTCACCAGCTACGAGTCGGCCGAGATCGACACCTTCAACTGAGATATGCGTCGCGCTTGAGGATCGAGGCAGCGCCGGTTCAGCCATGCATGTCGTGATCCTCGGCTCGGCCGCGGGCGGCGGCCTTCCCCAGTGGAATTGCCGCTGCCCCATCTGTTCCCTCGCCCGCGAGGATGCCTCCCGCGTGCGGCCGCGGACCCAGTCGAGCATCGCCGTGTCGCCCGATGGCGAACGTTGGCTCCTGGTGAACGCCTCGCCGGACATCCGGCAGCAACTCTTCGACAATCCGGCGATGCATCCGCGCGAGGGCCTTCGCCATTCGCCGATCCACGCCGTGCTCCTCACCAACGGCGATGTCGACCACGTGGCGGGGCTGCTCACCCTGCGCGAGGGCCAGCCCTACACGCTCTACGCCACCTCCGGCATCCTCGATTCGGTCAATGCCAACCGCGTCTTCGACGTCATGGCCGCCGATGTGGTCTCGCGCGAAAAGATCGCCCTCGATCGCGGCTTCGAACCGGTTCCCGGCCTGACGGTCACGCTGTTCGCGGTGCCGGGCAAGGTGCCGCTCTGGCTCGAGGACGAGACCATGGAGATCGGCGCCGAGACCGAGACCACGGTCGGCGCGATGATCGAGGCGGGCGGGCATCGCCTCGCCTACATTCCCGGCTGCGCCCGCGTGACGGACGGGCTGAAGCAGCGCATCGCGGGCGTCGACGCGCTGCTGTTCGACGGCACCGTGCTTCTCGACGACGACATGATTCGCGCCGGGGTCGGCGTGAAGACCGGTTGGCGGATGGGCCATGTTCCGATGACGGGAGAGGGCGGATCGATCGCGGCCCTCGCCGATGTGGAGATCGGCCGCCGGGTCTTCGTCCACATCAACAACACCAATCCGGTGCTGGTGGAGGGCTCCGCCGAGCGCGATCGCGTGGAAGCCGAGGGCTGGACCGTCGCCCATGACGGGCTGACCCTGTCGCTCTAGCCGGACGTTCGGCTGGCATTTTAGTGCCGCAGCCTTATCTTGTGTCCAATGGGATTGTGCGATTCCTGCCCGTGGCCTTCACGGGGATCGACGCCATCTATAAGAAAAGTTCTACCGTCCGCCCTTCGTCGAAACGCCGAGCCACGCCATGACCGCGCCTTTCCCCACCCCCAAGACCGACGAGTCCCAGCGCCTGCTCAGCCCCGAAGAACTCGAGGCGGCCCTGCGCGACATCGGTGCGCGTCGCTACCACAACCTGCATCCGTTCCATCGCCTGCTGCACGACGGCAAGCTGAACAAGGATCAGGTCCGGGCCTGGGCGCTCAACCGCTACTATTACCAGGCGATGATCCCCGTGAAGGACGCCGCCGTGCTCGCCCGCATGACCGACGCCTCCCTGCGCCGGGTCTGGCGCCAGCGGATCGTCGACCATGACGGCGACGCGCCCGGAGACGGCGGCATCGAGCGCTGGCTCAAGCTCGCCGAGGGCGTCGGCTTCCGCCGCGACTACGTGGAATCGACCCAAGGCATCCTGTCAGCGACGCGGTTCTCGGTGGATGCCTACGTGCATTTCGTGAAGGAGCGCTCGCTCCTCGAAGCCATCGCCTCCTCGCTCACCGAGATGTTCTCGCCGACCATCATCTCCGAGCGCGTGGCGGGGATGCTGAAGAACTACGACTTCATCACCAAGGACACGCTGGCCTATTTCGACAAGCGCCTGACCCAGGCGCCGCGCGATGCCGATTTCGCCATCGCCTACGTCAAGCAGCACGCCACCACGCCCGAGCTGCAGCGTCAGGCGATGGATGCGCTGACCTTCAAGTGCAACGTGCTGTGGACGCAGCTCGACGCCCTCTACTTCTCTTACGTGGCACCGGGCATGACCCCGCCGGATGCGTGGATTCCGGGCACCGGCCTCGTCGCCGAGGTGGCGCAGGCGGTCGGCACCGGCACGATCCGGTCTGGCGACGTGCCCCGCCTGCCCCGCGGCGTGCGCCTGCGCCACGACGAGGTCCGCGGCCAGCACGTGCTGCTGGCGCCCGAGCGCACCTTCGACCTCGATGCCAATGCCGTGGCGGTGCTGTCGCTGGTCGACGGCCAGCGCAGCGTGCGCGACATCGCGGGCAAGCTGGCCGAGACCTTCGCGGCCGACCGGGACGTGATCGAGGTCGACGTCCTGGCGATGCTCAACGACCTCGCCACCAAACGGGTTCTGGAGCGATGAACGCCATCACGCCGAATACCCCTTCCCTGCCGGCTCCGGTCGGGCTCCTCGCGGAGCTGACCCATCGCTGCCCCCTGCGCTGTCCCTATTGCTCGAACCCGCTCGAACTCGACCGGCGCTCGGGCGAGCTCGACACCGCGACGTGGCAGCGGGTGCTGACGGAGGCGGCGGGTCTCGGCGTGCTGCACGTCCACCTGTCGGGCGGAGAGCCGACGGCCCGCAACGACATCGTCGAGATCACCCGGACCTGCGCCGAGCTCGGGCTCTATTCCAACCTGATCACGTCCGGCGTCGGCGGGGCGCTGGCCAAGCTCGACGCGCTCTACGATGCCGGGCTCGATCACGTGCAGCTCTCGGTGCAGGGCGTGGACGCCGCCAATGCCGAGAAGATCGGCGGCCTGAAAAACGCGCAGCCGCAGAAATTCGCCTTCGCCGAGCGGGTGACCCAGCTCGGCCTGCCGCTGACCCTCAATTCGGTGATCCATCGCGGCAACATCCACGAGGTCGAGGGTTTCATCGATCTGGCGGTGAAGCTCGGCGCCAAGCGTCTCGAAGTCGCGCACACCCAGTATTACGGCTGGGCCTACGTGAACCGCGCCGCGCTGATGCCGGACAAGGCCCAGGTCGATCAATCGATCCGCATCGTCGAGGCGGCCCGCGAGCGGCTGAAGGGCCAGCTCGTCATCGATCTCGTGGTGCCGGATTACTACGCGAAATATCCCAAGGCCTGCGCCGGCGGCTGGGGCCGCAAGCTGATGAACGTCACGCCGGCCGGCAAGGTCTTGCCCTGTCACGCCGCCGAGACCATCAAGCAGCTCGAATTCTGGTACGTGTCCGACCATTCCCTGGCCGATATCTGGGCGAATTCGCCCGCTTTCACCGCCTATCGCGGCACGGACTGGATGCAGGAGCCCTGCCGCTCCTGCGACAGGCGCGAGAAGGATTGGGGCGGCTGCCGCTGCCAGGCGCTGGCCCTGGCCGGCGACGCCGCGGCCACCGACCCGGCCTGCTCGCTCTCCCCGCTCCACTCCAAGGTGCGGGAACTCGCCAAGGAAGAGGCGGCCGAGACGCCGCCCGATTATGTCTACCGGACGATCGGCAGCAACGTGGATCGCGCTGCGCCGCCGCCCCTGAAAGAGGATGCTCCCCTGTGAAGCCCGTACTCGTCGCGCTCGCCCTGTCGCTCGCCGGCCTGCCCGCCCTGGCACAGGGCACGCCCTCGGCCGACGCTCCCGCCGTCACCAAGGCCAACACGGCCACTCCGCCCAATGCCTCGGACCTGCTGTTCGAGGAGCCGCAGATGAAGAACGTGGCTCCGGGCTCGACCCTGACCTATTCCTATCTGCGGCGCAGCGGCATCTCCAAGGGCCCCTTCGGCCCGACCATGGACGACCAGATCAAGCTCACCATCGAGCCGGGTGCGGCGCCGGAGAAGCGCAATATCCGCGTGCAGATGTTCTCGGGCGCCAACCGCTTCCCGGCGGGCCCGTTCGAGGACATGCCGGGCAACCCGGTGATGACGCTCTTCCTCGAGCATCACCTCATCGATCTCGCCAAGGTGCTCTCGGCCAACCCGCGCTACATCAAGAACGGCATCCGCAAGGCGCTTCGCGACAATGCGACGGTGACCGCCACCACCGCCACGGTGAAGGGGCAGACGGTGGATGCCTGGCGCGTGGAGGTGCAGCCCTTCCTCGACGACAAGATGAAGGACCGCATGCGCGGCCTCGAGAACCTGAAATACACCTTCGTGACGTCGCCTGCCGTGCCCGGCGAACTGCTCTCCATCGAGGCGCAGTCGAAGACTGCGGATGGCGGCGAACTTCTCCAGGAGAACCTGACCTATGATCCGAACGCTGGCTAAAGGCGGCCTCGTCGCCGTCATGCTCGGCCTCGCCGGCGCTCCCGCCCATGCGGTCGAGAGCGAGAACGACTATCCCACCGAGGCGCGGGCGGATTACGTCTTCGGCTGCATGGCGGCCAACGGGCAGTCGCGGGAATCGCTGTCGCGCTGCTCCTGCTCGATCGATGCCCTCGCCTCGATCCTGACTTATGACAAATACGTCCAGGCGAGCACCGTCCTGTCCATGCGCCAGGGCATCGGCGCCCGTTCGAACGAGTTCAAGTCGACCAAGGTGTTCGACGACAAGGTGGCGGACCTCCGCCGTGCGCAGGCCGAGGCCGAAATCCGCTGCTATCGCGGCGGGGTGTGACCGGCAGACATCCGCCCGGACACGGCGATCCATCTCCGCCTCATCCTGGGAAGCGGTGAAGCGGCCTCGAAGGAGCCTTCCCGTGCTCGCGGTGCGATCGGGAGGCCTCCTTCGAGGCCTTCGCTTTGCTTGGACACATCAGGATGAGGTGGATCGATGGGATCGTCCTGGTCTACAGCATCGAGACCGATCCTTCGTCGAAGAGCCCCAGTGCCACCATCCCCGTCCCCGACCCTGAAAACCCTCCTGCCCGGCCTCGGTGAGCGCGTGCTCGTCATGGGCATCCTCAACGTCACCCCGGATTCCTTCTCGGACGGGGGCCGTTTCGAGGGGCTGGAGGCAGCGCGCTCCCAGGCCGAGGCGCTCGTGGCGGAAGGGGCGGCCCTCGTCGATATCGGCGGGGAATCGACCCGGCCGGGCCATATGCCCGTATCGGCGGCGGAGGAGCAGGCCCGCATCCTGCCCGTCATCCGCGACCTCGCCCCGCGCCTCGCAGTCCCGATCTCGGTGGACACCTACAAGGCCTCCACCGCCGAGGCGGCGCTGGGCGCGGGGGCCAGGATCGTCAACGACGTCTGGGGCCTGCAGCGCGAGCCGGACATCGCCCGCGTCGCGGCCGCCCATGGCGCGCCGGTCATGGTGATGCACAACCGGGAATCGATCGACCCCGATATCGACATCGTCGCCGACATGCTGCGTTTCTTCGAGCGCTCCCTCGACATCGCCCGCCGCGCCGGCATCCCGGACGCGGACATCGTGCTCGATCCCGGTATCGGGTTCGGGAAGAGCTGGTCCCAGCATCTCGAAGCCCTGCGGCGACTGCCCGAACTCAAGGCCCTCGGCTTTCCGGTCCTCGTCGGCGTCTCGCGAAAGTCGATGCTCGGGCGCCTGCACGATGCCGAGACGAAACCCGTCGACCGCCTGTTCGGCTCGCTGTCGAGCCATGTCCTCGCCGCGACGCTGGGGGCCGACATCGTCCGCGTCCACGACGTGGCACCCCATGTGGACGCTCTTCGCGTCGTCGATGCCGTGATGCGGACCACCCGATGAGCGATCGTATCCTCGTCGAACGCATCGCCGTCTTCGCCTATCACGGACTCCTCGAGGAAGAAGCGCGGATCGGCCAGCGCTTCTATATCTCCCTCGATTGCCGCATCGACCTGCGCCAGGCCGGCCTGTCGGACGACATGGCGCAGACGGTGAGCTATGCCGACCTCACCGAGATCGTGGTGCGCATCGCCACCACCCGGCGCTTTTCCCTCATCGAGGCCCTGGCCGAGGCCATCGCCGCCGAGATCCTCGACCGGTTCGCGGGCGTGGACAGCATCGGGGTTCGCGTCGACAAGCCGAGCGCCCCCGTGCCGGCGGTGATCGACGGCGTCGCCATCTCGATCATGCGCAGCCGCGCGGGACTCTCGCGATGAATGCCGCCTATCTCGGTCTCGGCAGCAATATCGGCGACAAGGCGGCGACCATCGCCGAGGCGATCCGGCGGCTCGAAGCCAGCCCGGGCATCCGGCTCACCGCGCGCTCCAGCGACTACCGCACGCCACCCTGGGGCGATACCGACCAGGACTGGTTCCTCAACGCGGCGGTCGCCGTCGAGACCGACCTGACCCCGCACGCCCTGCTGGAGACCGGCCTCGCCATCGAGACCGCCATGGGGCGGGTACGCGAGCGGCGCTGGGGTCCCCGCGTCATCGACATCGACGTGCTGTCCTATGAAGGCGCCGCGATCTCCGACGAGCGTCTCGTCCTGCCGCACCGTTTCGTGCGCGAGCGCGCCTTCGTCCTCGTCCCCCTGGCCGAGATCGCTCCCGATCTGATGATCGGGCCGGAGACGGTGAGTCAGGCCCTGTCGAAGCTCGATACGGCCGGCATCGTCCGGGAATGATGCCGGGCCGTCACGGTCGAAGCTCGATCGGCGTGCCGACATCGACGCGGGCGTAGATGTCGGCCATCTCGTCGTTGGCGACGCCGACGCAGCCGCTGGTCCAGTCCTTCAGGCGATGCAGCCGGCCGAGCCAGGAGAAGCCGTTCATGATGCCGTGGATCATGATGTCGCCGCCCGGCTCGTAGCCGGTATCCTGCGCCGCCCGCGCGTCGGCCTCGTTCGGATAGGACACCTTCAGGGAGAGATGGGCGACGCTGAGCGGGTTGCGATAGGCGATGGCATAGACGCCCTCGGGCGTTCGCCCATCGCCTTCCCGCTGCTTGTGGCCGACGGGCGAGAACCCGAGGGAGACCGGGTATGCCGCAAGCACCCGGCCGTCCCGAAACAGGGTCAGGCGACGGGCGGATTTCTCCACGAGAACACGATCGGCCCGCTCGGGCTCGGCGACGAGATCCGGGGCGACGCGGCCGATCTGGGCACGGTCGGCCACGACGAATCCCGTCGCGGCGACGGCGAGGATGGCTGCAGCCGCGAGGCCGGTCCGTCGTCGTGACATCGCCGCCCTCCCCTCGTGGCCCCCGGCGCGCTCGTGGCATCCCCTCGCTCCCGACGACCGGTCGAGAGCGAGGAGACCCGGCATCAGGGAGCGGCAGCCGGCTCGAGCAGCTTGTTGCCTTCGTCTTCCAACAGCGGGACGTCGTAGTCCCGCAGGACCTTCTCGATATCGGCCCTGCGCTTGCGCAGGATCGTATTGAGGCTGCGCTTCCAGTCGTTCTCCTCCATCCGCACGCCCATGGCGATGCGGAAGGTGAGAGCCGGACGATCCGGCTCCTGCAGCAGCGGCACGACCTTCATCGCCACGCCGCTCTGCTTGGCGAGCCAGCCGGCGGCCGGTCCCCAGAGGATGGCCGCATCGATCTTCTTCTCGGCGAGATCGCCGATGACCTCGGCGGAGACCGTCTGGTACTTGCGCGCGGGATCGAGCTGATAGGGCGCGTAGGCCTTCATCGACGCGATGAGGCCGACCTCGCCCATCCGGTTCACGGGCGGCGTGCCGCCGATGACGCCGATGGCCTTGCCCTTGAGTTTGGGGTCGTCCAGCCGCGTGACGTCGTCCAGTTCCCCGCTGCGCACGACCAGGGAATAGCTGGAGCGATAGTAGGGGTTGGTGTGCTGGACGAGCTCGCCACCGGCCGCCGAGCCGATGATCAGGTCGCACAGGCCGGTGCCGAGCGTGTTGCGGACGAAGCCGGGGCCCTGCGTCAGCCAGTAATAGCGGACCTTGACCTTCAATTCGTCGGCGACGATCGCGGCGATCTTGTTCTCGAACCCGTCTTCCTTGCGCTGGGAGAACGGCATGTTGCCGGGATCGCCGCAGACACGCAGGACGTCGGTGGTGACGAGATCGGGGAGGGATTGAGAGAGGGCGGGACGCGCCCCTGCCGAGATCAGCAGGAGCGCGCAGAACGCCGTCGAGACGGAGCCGGAACCAGCCATCAGCCGCCCAGGCACTCCTTCTCGGCCTTCTTGGCCGCTTCCGGCTTCTCTTCCTTGTCGGTCGGGCGCACGCGCGGCATCGCACCGGAGGCACGGGCCTTCAGATAGGTGTAGAGGTCGTCGGCGTAGCACATGACGTTCTTGTTATCGCCGAAGGCGGGCATGACGTTGGTGCCGCTCGAGCTGATGTCCTGCTTGCCGCCGGCGATGATGCCGATGAACTCCTCGTAGGAGATGCGCTTGAGCGAGTCCTTGAGGGCGGGCGCGTAGGTCGATCCCATGGCGTCGGGGCCGTGGCAGACGTGGCACTCGGCGTGATAGCGGCGGTAGCCGGAATAGGCGTACCAGTCGAACTTCTTGCCGTCGTTGGTGATGTGGTAGGTCGGAGCGCCGTCCTTATCGAAATACTTGCCGTCTTCGACCTTCACCGCCTGATACTTCTCGAGGAGCTTGGCGTCCTTTTCAGAAGAATTGGGGTCGAGCTGATTGGCCACTGCAGGATCGGCAGCAGGCTTGGCGTCTTCCGCCCGGACGGCAACGGTGGATGCGAGAGCCAGAACCAGGGCGGCCACGAGCGGACGGATGGCGGCTTTGCTTTCGTACTGCAACGACGTTTCTCCCAGGAGCATTCTCGGTCCACGCGACCGAGGTTCGAAGTCTTCTTAATAACGATCTAATCATAAAGGTGCCGGCGCGGAAACCCGCGCCGGCACCCTAAAGCTTCGAGCTTCGTGCGACCGATTAGTTCGGCAGAGCGAAGACGGTCAGCTGTCCACCAAGGTTGGTGTAGTTCGAGAGAGCGGCGTAGCCACCCACCGCGCCGAGACCGGCGTTCGGGTCGGTCAGGCCGGCCGCGAGGCCGATGCCGGCCCAGCCACCGACACCCGACAGGATGCCGACGAACTGCTTGCCCTTGTGCTGGTAGGTCATCACGTTGCCGATGATGCCCGACGGGGTCTTGAACTTGTAGAGTTCCTTACCCGACTTGGAGTCGACGGCCTTCAGGTAGCCCTCGAGGGTACCGTAGAAGACCACGTCGCCGGCGGTGGCGAGAGCACCGGACCACACCGAGAACTGCTCGGCATTGGACCAGACGATCTTACCCTTGACGCCGTCCCAGGCGATGAAGTTGCCCATGCCGCCATGGCTGTTCGGCGCGGGGTACATCGCGAGGGTCGCACCGACGTAGGGCTGACCCGGGGTGTAGCTCACCCGGAACGGCTCGTAGTCCATGCAGACGTGGTTGGTGGGCACGTAGAACAGGTTGGTCTTCGGCGAGAAGGCAGCAGGCTGCTGGTCCTTGGTGCCGAGGGCCGCGGGGCAGATACCCTTGGAGTTGGTATCTTCACCGTTCTGCTCGGTGGAGTACTTGGCGACGACCAGCGGGCGACCGTAATTCTTGGAGCCCTTTTCCATGTCGACCTTGGTGGCCCAGTTCACCACCGGATCGAACTTCTCGGCGACGAGA
Source organism: Methylobacterium marchantiae (assembly GCF_022179405.1). GTDB lineage: Bacteria > Pseudomonadota > Alphaproteobacteria > Rhizobiales > Beijerinckiaceae > Methylobacterium > Methylobacterium marchantiae. The sequence continues at coordinate 24 of NZ_BPQT01000011.1, read as the reverse complement.
AGCTCGCCGGTCGCGCGATCGAGG